>NZ_BOPH01000085.1 GCF_016863655.1 Virgisporangium ochraceum | reverse complement strand
GGTGCCACCCCGGCAACGGGCGGTGCTGGTGCTGCGCTTCCTCTACGACCTGCCGGTCGACGAGGTCGCCGCGCTGCTCGACACCACGCCGGGCACCGTGAAGAGCCAGACCTCGCGCGGGCTCACGACCCTACGGCGGCTGCTCGACGAGCCGGTCGCCGCCGGAACGTCCCGAGGGAGCGACGACGATGGATCCTGATACCCGGTACGCCACCACGCTGCTGGCCGAGCTGCGCGACCGCGCCGTGCCGCCGCTCGACGTCGATGTCGACCGCGCGGTGGCGACCGGCCGGCGACGGGTGCGGGTGCGGCGCACCGTGGTCGGCGTGGTCGCCGCGGTGACCGGATTGGCCGTGGTGGCGGGCACGCTCGTCGCGCTCGACCGGGTGGGCGCGAGGACGGACGCGCCGGCTCCCCAGGTCGCCGCGAGCACGGGAAGCGCCGCGAGCACGGGAGGCCCGGCCGCGGTGGCGTGTTCGGTGCGCGCGCTGCCGGTCCCCAACGGTGTGAGCGCCTCGACGACGGCCATCGACCCCGGCGGACGCTACGTGGCCGGCTACGTCCCCGGTTCGGAGGAGACCGGCGCGAACGGCTCGGCGCTGCTGTGGGACGGCGAGCGGCTGCGCGATCTCGGGGTGCCCGGGTTCGCCGCGGCGCCGTCCGGCGTGAACTCGGCCGGCACCGTCGTGGGCACGGTGTCGCGCGACCACCGCCAGGTCGCGTGGGTCTACAGAAACGGGACCGTGACGACGCTGCCCGCGCTGAACGGCCAGGAGATGAGCGCCGAGGGGATCAACGAGCGCGGCGACATCGTCGGCGTCGCGTACGGGGAGAACGACCGGAACACCGCGGTCGTCTGGCCGGCGGGGCAGCCCGGTAGCGTGCGCACGCTGGTCACCTCGCATCTCGCCGGCGCTTACGACGTCGCCGCCGACGGCACGGCCGCGGGCGCGGGCACCGACGGACATCCGTTCCTGTGGACGCCCGACGGCGCCGGCCGGCAGCTGCCGAACCTCACCACGGCCACGGGCGGCACCGTGCTGGGCCTGGCCGGCACGTGGGCCTACGGCGTCGCCACCGTCAAGCTCGACGGGACCCTCGACCCCGACCCGAGCGGGAAGGCGGGCGCGGGACTGATGACCCGCAAGTGGTCGGTGCGCTGGAACCTGGCCGGCGACGGGCGGGTCGAGGAGGTGCCGGGGGTCGAACCCGCGGTGGTCACCGTCGACGGTGCGATGGCCGGAACGACCACCGAGGTGAAGCCGCAGCGCCCGTACCGGTCGGCGGTGGTGTGGCGACCGGGCGGGGCGCCGGAGCCGCTGCCCGCCCTGAACGCGCAGCGCGACCACAGCTCGGCGACCGCGGGTACGCCGGACGGGAAGGTGATCGTCGGAGAGGAGTCGACCGGGACGGCGACGGAGACGAGGACGGTGCCGGTGCGCTGGGCCTGCTGAGCAACGGCGTGTCAGGACGCCGGCGGGCGGCGCCAGCGCCAGTTGAGCTCGTCGGCGGCCGGTGGTGGGCCGGGCAGGGTGTCTTCGCGCCCGGCCCGCCCTGCTTGTCCGGCTGACAGGCCGTCGAGGAGCAGTCGCAGGTGGCGGCGGCGTAGCTGTTTCGTGCGCTCCGGGTCGGGGACCCGGATGGAGGCGCAGCCCTCCAGGAGCAGCCCGACGTCCTCGGCCACGACGTCGGGGCGCAGGGTGCCGCTCTCGTGCGCCCGGCGCACCAGCTCGGCGACCAGCACGCCCGACCGCTGGGCGTCGGCCCGCATCTCCGGTGTCGAGGTGAACGTCCCCGCGAGGTGGACGGTGAGCGAGTGCACGTCGGCGTCGACGACCGCGCGGAGGAACGTGGTGAGCGCCGCCCATCCGTCGGGTTCCGCCGCGGCCGACTCGGCTTCGGCGTTGAACCGGCGGAGACCGTCGTGGCAGAGCTGGCGGAGCAGGTCCTCCTTGCCGGGGTAGCGGCGGTAGAGCGCGCTCATCCCGACGCCCGCCCGCTCGGCGACAGCGGCGACGGGCGCCTTCGGGTCGTCGAGGAAGACGTCGCGGGCCGCGGCGAGGATGACGGCGTCGTTGCGCGCGGCCTGGGCACGCCGTCCGGCGAGCGGCGCCGGCCCGGGCCGGTCGGTCGACCCTGGGGCGCCGTGCGCCGGTGGGGGAATGCCGTCCGGGGCCACGCGGTCGTCGGCGACGGCGCGGCGGGATCCGGCTGCGGCGCGGTCGGCCGTGGCGGCGCGGCCGGCCGTGGCGGCGCGGTCGGCCGGGGTCGGGCTCTCGGTCGGTGCGACACGCTCGTCCGGAGCGGTGCGGCTGCGCCGCCGTGGGGGAGCCGCTTCCGGGGTTCCTCGGTGGCGGGACCGCGCGTTCGTCATGTCCGAAGATTAGCACTGGAACGGATCGTTCCGCTCTGCTACTGTAAAGCGGAACGAAGCATTCCGTTCCACTTTGAGGGAGAGCCTCCCATGGACTCGAAGAACGTCGACGGGAAGAACCTGCTGGCGGACTCGCACACCGCGCTGCGGACGGCCGTCGCCGGCGTCGGGGTGGACGGGTGGGACCTGCCCACGCCCTGCGAGAAGTGGACCGTCACCCAGGTGCTTCAGCACGCGGCCGGCGACCAGGTGGGCTACGCCGCCGCGATCACCGGTGGGCCGTGGCCCACCGAGGACCCGTTCTCGCCGTCGGGACGCATCGACGGGGAGCACTCCGCCTACCTCGCCGCCGCCCTGGCCGCCTCGGCGGCCGCATACGAGACCATCGCGGTCGACGCGGAGCAGGTGCCCACGCCGCTGCCCCAGGGGGCGATGCCGGCCTGGCTGGCCGCGGGCGCGTGCGCCCTCGACGCGGGGGTGCACGCCTGGGACATCGCCACCGCCACCGGGCAGGCGTCGCCGCTCACGCCGGAGATGGCCGGTCCGTTGCTGACGGTGGCGCGGGCGATCGTCGAGCCGTTGCGGGCGTACGGCGCGTACGCGGCGGCGCTTCCGGCCGCCGAGGGCGAGGACGAGGTCGCCGCGCTGCTGCGCTACCTCGGCCGCCAGCCGTAACGAAGGCAACCGGCCGTAAAGAAGGGCAAAGGCCAGGCCGTAAGGCGAAGACGGGTCAGATCCGGCGGGCCGTGATCTCGAACCCCGCGGCTCGCAGCCGCTCCACCAGAGCGTCGCCGATGGCGGTCGCCGGTGTCAGGACGCCGCCGGCGACCCGGGGCAGCGCGTCCCGGTCCAGGAGAAGGGCGAGCGCCGACTCGCCCAGCATGACCGCGGTGGCCGCGTAGCCCGGATCGCCCTTCGCCCGCATCCGGGCGGTGTAGCGGGCGCCGGTGGTCGTGGTCGTGAAGAGGTCCACGGTGAAGTGGCCCTCGCGCTGGACCCGCTCGCTCGGTCCCGAACCGGGCTTCGGGAGGAGCCGGTCGAGCACGAACCTGGTCGGTGGCAGCGCCATCCCGACGACCAGCGCGCCCAGGCCCACCTTGGTCGCGAGGGCCTGGCCCGGCCAGTCGGCGCGCATCGCCTCGCGGTAGCGGAAGCGGCGGCCGTACGCCCAGCCGCGCAGGGCGTTGCTGCGACGCACGATCCGCGTGTTGTACGACGCCATGACGAACGGGGCCAGGCGCCCCTTCAGGCCCGGCACGACCTCGTTCGCGGGGATGGTGTCGCTGTCGCTCTGGCGGCCGAGGTCGGGCTCGGCGGCCCGGTCGGGGCTCAAGGAGTAGGGACCGGCGGCGATGCGGCGCAGCCGCCTGTCCTTCGTCATCGCGTCGAGCTGGTGGCGCATCGAGTCGATGGTGCCGCCGCTCACCCCGGCCTTGATGCTGGTGACCACGAGGGTGGTGTCGGTCAGCTCGCCGTCACCATTTTCCTGGACCAGCGAGTGCAGCACGTGCACCCCGAGGTCCGACGGCACCGAGTCGAAACCGCACGAGTGGACGATCCGGGCACCGGTGCCGGCCGCGAGCCCGTGGTTCGCGTCGATGCTGTCGCGGACGAACAGCACCTCGCCGGTCAGGTCGACGTAGTCGGTGCCGGCCGCGGCGCAGGCGTGCGCCAGCGCGCGGCCGTACTTCGCGTACGGCCCGACCGTCGTGACCACCACCCGCGCGTCCGCGGCCATCGCGGCCATCGCGTCGGCGTCCGCCGCGTCGGCGACGACGACCGGCCAGTCGACCCCGAGGTCGGCCCGGGTCTTCTCCAGCTTCGCGGCCGAGCGGCCGGCCAACGCGATGCGGGTACCGGCGGGAGCGTGGGCGGCCAGGTGACGCGCGACCAGCGCACCGACGAACCCGGTGGCGCCGTAGACGACGAGGTCGTTCATCCCACGAGGTTATAGGGGCCCCTCCGAGAGGGCGCGGCTACCCAAAACGTCCTCACTCGTCTATAAACGTATAGACGAGGGGATCGGTCGGTCGAGGAGGACCGGTGGTTTCTGATGTGGTCCACGACGCGTGGCGGTCGCTCGGGCGTCAGTTGGCGTGCCTGCGCAGGTCGTCCGGCCTCACGCAGCACGCGTTCGCACCGATGACGATGTACGGCCGCAGCACGGTGGCCAACGCCGAGAGCGGTCATCAACGGGTGTCCAGGGGGTTCTGGGTGCGATGTGACGAACTGCTGCGGGCCGAGGGCCAGCTGGTCCGCCGCTACGACGAGATCGTCGCCATGGAGCGCGGTCTCCACCGGCTCGGCGGCGAGGGCGGCACGTCCGGCCCGAAGAGGGGCATCGAGCGGCGTGGCGCGCTGCTCATGGGCATCGCGGCCGTCGCGGCCGCGTCCGGTCTGGCCAAGGCGACGGGACCGGCGTCAGCGGCCCGTCGCGTCGGTGCGGCCGACGTGGCGCGGATCAGGGCGGTCACCGCGTTGTACAGGTCGCTCGACTACGAGGTCGGAGGAGGTGCGATCCGCCGCGACGTGAACCGCTTCGCTCACGTGGTCACCACGCTGCTGAACCACGGCGACGTCGCCGCCGTGCGCGAACCGCTCCTCACGGCGGTGGCCGAGGTCCGGCAACTGGCCGGCTGGACCGCGTTCGACGCGGGCCGGCACGCCGACGCGCAACGGCACCTGCTGGCGGCCGAGCGCACCGCGGCGGCCGGCGGCGACCTGCGGCTCGTGGCGCGGGTGCGGTACTGCCAGGCGCGGCAGTTCCAGTACCTGCGGCACAACCGCGACGCCGTCGACGCGCTGCGCCTGGCCCGCGACCACCTCGGCGCCCACAGCACGCCGGCGATCACGGCGATGCTCGACGGGCTCGAGGCGTCCTCGCTGGCCGACCTCGGCGACCACGACGCGGCCGCGCGGAGACTGGCGAGCGCCACCGACGCGTTCGAACGCATCGACCCGGCCGACGAGCCGGCGTGGATGGCCTTCTACGACCGGGGCGAGCTGCTGGCCCAGTACGGACGCGTCCACCGCGACATGGCCCGCCACGACGCCACGCACGCCAGGGGAGCGGTGCGCTGGACCACCGACGCGATCGCCGACCTCGGTCCGCAGAAGCTGCGCAGCACCGTTCTCAACGAGATCGGCCTGTGCAGCGCGCTCTTCATCGCCGACGAGCCCGAGCAGGCCGTCGAGGTCGGGCAGGCGCTCCTCGGCCACGCCGGTCAGGTGAACTCGGCCCGCGTGGTCGAGCGCATCCGCAACCTGCGCCGCGACGTCGGCCGGCATGCGACGCATCCAGGGGTGCGGGAGCTGACGGTCGCGCTGGCGAGGTTCGGCCTACCGGGTCCCGGCCCCGCCGGAACCACCGACGCGGTGAGCGACCCACGCGGAGGCAGCTGACCTCGGGGGGCCGCTGGTAGGGTGCGTGCGAGCGCCGTCCGGTCAGCCGGACGCCCTGAGCGGGGGGTGACTGGAGGGCGGCCACGTGTGGCCCCGCTCGGCATGGGACGCGATCATCGCCTTCCCGCTCTGCCATCCCCTCGCCCCCGACCCGGCGACCATCACGGTCATCCCGGCGCGGCGGATCCACATCCTCGACGGAGACGGTGACGGCCGCGGAGGCGGGCACCTCTCCGGGACCGGCGTGCCCGGCAAGAGCGAGTTCCCACCGTGGTGGAGCGACGACCTGGTCATCGACGCCGTCGAGCGGGTCGCGCGGTGCCCGCAGACCGTGCTTGCCTTGCAGGACAACGACTTCTGGCTGGTTCAGGGCACCGTCGAACGGGTCACGGTGCGCGTGGTGGTCACCCCGGCCGGGCTGGTGTGGACGGCCTTTCCCGTGCGCGGCCCGGGTGTGCGCCGCGTGCCGCCGGGTGGGCGCGGGCCGCGGGTCAGCGGGTCCCGCGATAGGCGGGCGCGACGGCGAGGTGGTGGTCGCCCCAGCGGTCGGCGGTGGCGGCCAGCATCTCGTCGGCCAGGGCGGCCAGGGCGGGTGAGACCTCGCGGCGGGCCGTCACCAGGCGCAGGCGGTGCCGGATGACGGCGCGACGGGTCGGACCACGCGGAGGGGTGCCGGCGGGCGGCTCGTGCTCCTCGTCGAGGGCTCCGCGGAGGAACCACGCGCTGGACATGACCGCCCAGGCGACCACCGCGACGTCGAGGTCGCGGTCGAAGTCGGTGCCGGCCACCGCCGGGATGTGGCGGGCCAGCGTCTCCCGCCACCGGCCCAGAGCGGTCCGGGCGACCCCGTCGGGCAGTCCCCAGGAGCACCAGCACGACGGCCAGGGCAGCAGCAGGTACGCCGCGTCCCACGCGACGTGGCGGACGCACGCCTCCTCGAAGTCGATCAGGACCATGCCGTCGCGGGTCATGACGTTGTTGTCGGGACACGCGTCCGACGGCGTGAGCGCGTCGACCCGGGTGGTGAACCGTCCGGCGGCGGCACGCAGGTCGGCCAGGGCCGGCTCCGCCGGGGTGACGCCCAGCGCCGGCAGGTGCGTGACGAGGCGGTCGGCGGCGTCGGCCAGCAGGTCCGGCATGTGGTCCGCCAGCTCGGCGGGCGGACCATCCACAGTGGACACCGCCGCGGCGTGGAGGGCGGCCAGCGCGTCGGCCCACGCGTGCAGGCGTGCGGTGGCCGTGGCGGCGTCGTCGCCGAGCAGCGCGTCGGCGAGGTTCGGGCCGTCGCCGGCGTCGGCGAGCACCACGAGCGCCGGATCGTCCACAGTGGCCAGTAGCTCCGGCACCGGCAGCCCGCGGCCGCGCAGGGCGGCCAGCGCGGCCGCCTCCCGCCGCCCGTCGGCGGCGTACTCCGGCCGGTGCGCCTTGACGATGACGGTGTCGGGCCCACCGTCCACAGTGGCCCGGACGACCGTGCTGCGGTCGCTGCCCCGCAGCCGCGTCGCGATCGTCAGCGGTTTCCCGAGCGTTCCGGCCGCGGCCGTCAGTGCCTCCATGGGATCACCCTAGGCGGCGCACCTTGCCGCTGGGGTCCGCCCGCAGCTGGCCCGCCCGCGCCGCGAACGCGTCCGGGTCGAGCGCGGCCAGTGCGCGCCACGCCTCGCCGCGCACCCGCGCCGTCCGGTGGTCCAGGTACGGCGTGACCCGCGCCGCGTCGGCGCTCCCGCCCATGTCGGCCAGGCCGGCCAGGGCGCCGACGAGGTCGTCGCGACCCGACGCGGGATCGTCGAGCGTGGACCGGTAGACGTCCGCCGAACCGGTCTCCCCGAGCGCGCGCAGCGACACCCGGGCGAGGTAACGCACCCGCGCGTCGGGGTCGAGCCGCGCACGGCGCAGGTGCGGTTCGCTGTGGGGCAGCCGGGCACGGGCGCGCAGCGCCCGCCACCGCACGCGCGGGCTGGGGTCGCGCTCGAACAGCGGCAGGAGCCGCCGCTGCAGGTCGGGGTCGGCGTGCGTGGTGACGGCGAGCGCCCACATCCGCGACGCCGGGTCGGGGACGCGCGCCGGTCCCGGGGTGCGCATGGCCTCCTCGACCGCCTCCGCGGGCTCGACGGTGGCGAGCATCCGCAGGCATCCGTCGCGCACCGCGGGATCGTCGCCGCGCGCACCGGTCCACAACTGCGCGCGTCCCGTGCCCAGCAGCATCTCGTCGATGCGCCGCACCACCGGGGCGGCGCGCAGCCGGGTCCCCAACCCGCGCAACACCGGGACGAGCCGCACCAGCGGCACCGGATCGGCGGTGGCGACCCGGGCATCGACCGCGGCGATCGCCCGGTTGCGGACGGCCTCGACCGGGTCGTTCAGGCGCAGCAGCAGGAACGGCAGGGCGTACGGCTCGGTCGACCCGGCGAGGTGGCGCACCCCGGCCTCGCGCAGGTATCCGTTCCGGTCGATGGTCATGAGCGCGGCGACAGCGGGCTCCGGCGGTCCGGACACCGCGTGGACGGTGCCGTGTCGGCGGCGGTACACGGTCTCCAGCCAGACGAGTGCTCGCGGGTCGGCGCCGCGCAGCAGCGCGTGCAGCCGGTCGGGGTCGCGCCGGGGATCCGCCACCCAGGCGAGCACGCCGGTGACCAGCCGGTCGCTGTTCCACCGGGCCGACCACGCGTCAGTGTGCATCGACCGGCGTGCAGCCGCTCGACGCGCCTTCGCTGGCCGCGATGACCGCGTCGAGGCGGTTGCGGGCCTCGACCAGCCGGTCGATCTGTGCGTCGATGCGGTCGCGCTCCGACCGCAGCAGTGCCCGCGAGTGCGGCGTGTTCTCCTTCGCGTCGACGCACGGGAGCAGGTCGAGGATCGTGCGGCTCGACAGGCCGGCCGCGTACAGCATCTGGATGAGTCCGACGCGGTCGACGGCCGGCCCGGGGTAGTGGCGCTGGCCGCTGGCGCTGCGCTCCGGGACGAGCAGGTCCTGCTCCTCGTAGTAGCGCAGGGCGCGCACCGAGACGCCCGTCTTCGCGGAAAGCTCGCCGATCCGCATTCCGCTCCCCCCACTGCCGGTGACCCCGGCCACTCGCCTTGCCCCTCACGCCGACGTGAGGTTTTAGCGTAGCCGCATGCAGATCTCGGGATCCGTGGCGCTGGTCACGGGCGCCAACCGCGGCCTCGGCCGCCACTTCGTCCAGCAGCTGCGCGAACGCGGCGCCAAGAAGGTCTACGCGACCGCCCGGCGCGGCGGCACCGTCGACGGCCTCACCCTCGACATCACCGACCCGGCGCAGGTGGCGGCCGCCGCGGTCGAGGCGGACGACGTCACGCTGCTCGTCAACAACGCCGGCATCTCCACCGGCACCAACCTCGTCACCGGCGACCTCGCGCAGATCCGGCGCGAGCTCGACACCCATTTCTACGGGACCCTCGCGATGGTGCGCGCGTTCGCGCCCGTGCTGGCCCGCAACGGTGGCGGCGCCATCCTCAACGTGCTGTCGGCGATGTCGTGGTTCTCCTACGACGGCGCCAACGCCTACGCCGCCGCGAAGGCCGCCGAGTGGAGCCTCACCAACGGCGTGCGGATCGAGCTCGCCGCGCAGGGAACGCTCGTCACGGGACTGCATCTCGGCGCCGCCGACACCGACATGATGGCCGGCTACGAGGGCGAGAAGTCCGACCCGGCGGAGATCGTGCGGATCGCGCTCGACGGCCTCGAGGCCGGCCGCGTCGAGGTCGTCGCCGACGCGTGGTCGGCACACATCAAGGCCGCCCTGGCAAAGGATCCCGCTTAGACCGGGTACTCGCGGCGGAGGTCGATCCGGCTGTAGGACACGTGACGGGTGAGCGGGTCGACCTCCATCGCGGCCGGTGTCACCGGGAGCGTGCCGTGGGTCTCGTTGTAGAGCCGGTAGTAGCCCTCGGCGAAGTTGACCCCGGCCGCCCGGCCGGCCTCGCCGTTGGCCGACTCGATGAGCTTGCGCGCGAACAGCCCGGAGTAGCCCTGGCTGTCGAAGCAGTCCATCGCCGCGATCTTCCGGCCGACGACCGGCGTGATGTCGACGAAGACGTCGTTGCGCACGCCGAACAGGCTCAGCCCGTCGACCGGGTAGACCGGCAGCGAGGTCAGGAACACCTGCTTCACGTGGTACTCCGACTGCCCGTCGAGGTTGCGCAGGTAGGTGCCGGCCCGCCCGAGCGCGGCCAGCGCCGTGGTGGTCGCCACCGTGTGCGTGTTGCCCGCCACCACGGGGTTCTGCGGGTAGTCGCAGATGATCACGTCGGGACGCTCCGCGGCGATCTGCGCGGCCACCTCGTCGACCAGGGAGTCCTGGAGCGCGGCGCTGCTGTCGTCGTGGTCGAGCGTGACGACCCTGCTGATCCCGACGATGTCGGCGGCGCGCCGCAGTTCGGCCTTCTTGAACTCGACGATGTCGTCGAGCCCGGCCGCGGCGATCGCCTCGTCGGGGTTGTCCTTGCGCCACTCCTCGGCGTACCGGTTGGCGTGGATGCGCCCGCCGTGCGTGAGGATCAGCGCGACGATCTCGTCACCGGCATCGGCGTGCCGGGCGAGGGTGCCGCCACAGTTGGTGATGGTGTCGGCCGGATGTGCGTAGACCGTCATCAGCTTCACCCGGCACAGAGAACGTGAAATCTCATTCCATGTCAACGCTGACCTGGGAGTCATGTGAGGATCAGCCCGGCCGGCCGAGCACGTCGCGGGCGGCGCGGCGGCGTCGCGGCGGCGTCGCGGTGCCGGTGGACCTCCACAGCCCCGGCCGTGTGGGCCAGCGCTCCCTCGGACCGGCCCAGCGACTTCAGGGCGACGCCGGTGTTGGCGAGCAGGGCCGCGGGGCCCGCCCGTTCGTGCCGGTCCGACGCGGCCAGGGTCCGGACGATGCCGAGCGCCTCCGCGTCGGTGGTGTACGCGTCGTGGTAGTGGCCGAGCGCGCCGCAGGTGGTGGCCATCCGCTGGAGCAGCGCCCCGTGCAGCCGCGGCTGGTCGTGTGCGGATCCGAGCCGGTCCGGGCGCGACGACCGGCGCGCCTGGTCCAGCGCCTGCCGCGACGCGGCCAGCGCCTCCTTGTTCCGGCCCTGCTCGCCGTACATCGAGCTGAGCCGGTGGCGGCGTCGTAGCAGCCGTCGGCGTCGCCGGTCGGCTCGGGGACCGCCGCGCCAGCAGGGGCGTCCAGTCGGTGCCCTCCGGGGCCCGGTCCAGCTCCAGGACCTCCAGCCGGGGCAGGCCGGTGAGCGGCTCCAGATCAGTGGCCGCGAACAGCCGCATCCCGGTGATCGAGCGCAGGCCGACGCGCCGTTCGATGCCGGCGCCTCCCAGCCGAGCTCGGCCAGCTCCGGCAACGCGGTACGCGGCTCCGGGCACGTTCGAGGTGACCGGTCAGGTCGAGCGCACCGACAGGCCCACCACCGCCACGGTGACGGTGACGGTCACGTAACGTCCCGGATCTGGGCATCCCGGATCTGGGCATCCCGGATCTGGGCATCCCGGATCTGGGCGAGCCACTCGGCGGCCAGCCGGCGCCCGTCGGGGAGCTGGTCGTTGCGGTCCCACCGCCACATGGTGATCATCGCCAGCATGAGCAGGCGGCAGTCGTGGAGCAGGCCGGGGTCGAGGCCCGGGTAGTGGTCGGCGACCTCGTCGGGCGCATGGGCGAGGTCGAACTCGACCGGACCGCGGCAGCACGTCTCGAAGTCGACGAACAGCAGGCCGTCGCGCGTGGTGAGCAGGTTGCCCGGGTGCGGCTCACCGTGCAGCAGCTGCTCGGCGGGCCCGCGCTCGCGGATCGAGCGGACGCGGCCGCGCAACGTGTCGGCGAGCAGCTCGCGGTCGGCGTCGCCGAGGTCCGGCGTCAGGTCGCGGTTCGCCGCGAGCCGCTGCGCCGCGGCGACGCGGTCGGTGAAGTGCGGCGCCGGGACGTCGACCGTCCGCATCCCGGCGTGCAGCCGCTCCAGCGCCCCGGCGACGTCGGCCGGCGGGATCGCGCCGGCCGGTGCCGGCTCGTGCCAGGTCCACAGGGTGACCGCGTAGCCGTCGGCCTCGTACACGCGCGGGTCCACCCGCGGATCGGGTCCGGCCACCGGGCTGCCGGCCGCGGCGAGCCGCTGGGCCAGGTCGAGCTCGAACCCGGCGACGTGCTGGTCCTCCGGCGCCACGCGGGCCACGGTGTCGCACGGCAGCAGCCGCAACGTGAGTTTGTTCGAGTCGTGCAGCACGACCGCGTCGTCGGCCGGCAGCCCGAGCGACGACGCGGTCCTCAGAGCCGCGGCCACCGCACGTGGAGCCTCAGTCGCCTGCATCGTCCGTCCCCCGTCCCCTTGCGGCGCGGGCGACGATACCAGCGTTCAGGACCCGCCCAACCCGGACTCCAGGAGGGAGAAGGCCCGCTCGGCGGCGGCGACCGCCTCCGGGTACAGGTCGTCGGCCGTGGCGCCGGCACTGAGGCGGCGCCAGTTCTCCCGCGCGAGCACGTGCTGCACCGCGACGATCTGGGCGGCGGCCAGCCGCGCGGTCAGGTCGTCGGCGGCCGCCGTCCCGGTCGGCGCCGCCGTCTCGGCCAGCGCCGCCGTCTCGGCCAGCGCCGCCGCGAGCTCCGCCGTGTCGCTTGCCACCTGGGCGTTGACCCGCGCCGACAGGCTCGGCGTCGAGAACACCAGGTCGTGGAACGAGAGCACCGCGGGGTGGTCGTTCAGCCCGGTGACCGGGTCGCGCCGCGACAGCCCGTCGAGGACGTGCGCGCGCAGCGCCCCCAGTGGCGACGCACCCGGTGGCCTCGCGCGCACCACCCGCCCGGCCTCGCCCGCGTGGTCGGCGACCCGGTGCAGGACGAGGTCCTCCTTCGACCGGAAGTACCGGAACAGCGTCGGCTTCGAGATGTCGGCCGCGGCCGCGATGTCGGCGACGGACACCCGGTCGTAGCCGTGCTCGAGGAACATCGCGATCGCGATCGCGGAGACCGTGTCGTGGGTGCGTCGACGTTTGCGCTCGCGGAGGCCGGTCACGTCAAAATAATACCAGGTTAATTTTGATACCGGGTTACACTTTCGCCGTGATGGAGCAGGAGCAGGAGCAGGCCTACCTCGACCGCACCCGGCGCGCCCTCGCCTGGATGCTCGACCACGCCCGCATGCGCGTCGCGACCGGCGACCGCGTCGCCGGTGACCGGTACACCGCCGAGGTGCTCGGCCGGATGCTCAAGAGCTACGCCAAGGAGCTGGCCGAGGAGCCCGACAGCCCGCTCTACTTCGGGCAGCTGCGGTTCGGCACCGGCGCGGGCTCCGGCGCCGGTGACCACAGTGGACAGAGCTACCACATCGGCCGGCGCCGGATCACCGACGAGGCGGGGGAGACGCTCGTCATCGACTGGCGGGCGCCGGTCTCGGCCAGGTTCTACCGGGCCAGCGCGCGCGACCGGATGGGCGTGTCGGTCCGGCGCCGGTTCGGGTGGTCGCCGCGGCCGCCGGTGCGGCTGACCGGGTTCGAGGACGAGCACCTCGACCGTGGCGAGGAGACCGGCATCGGCAGCGCGCTTCTCAAGCGGGAGATCGAGCGCCCCCGCGTAGGCCCGATGCGCGACATCATCGCGACGATCCAGCCGGAGCAGGACGAGCTCGTCCGCGCCGACGTCGCCGACTCGCTGTGCGTGCAGGGTGGGCCCGGTACCGGCAAGACCGCCGTGGGACTGCACCGCGCCGCGTACCTGCTGTACGCGCACCGCGGGCAGCTGCGGCGCACCGGCGTGCTCGTCGTCGGTCCCAACCCCACGTTCCTGGGCCACATCGCCGCGGTGCTGCCGGCCCTCGGCGAGATCGACGTGCGCCAGCACACCCTCGACGAGGTGCTCACCGCGCGCGAACCGTCCACTGTCGACAGTGCGGAGGCGGCCGCCGTCAAGCACGACGAGCGGATGGCCGGGGTGCTGCGCCGCGCGCTGTACGCCCGCGTCGGCGGGCCCGCCGCCCCGGTCGTGGTCTACGACGGTTCGTACGTGCTGCGCGTGTCCAGCGGCGCCGTCGCGCGGGAGGTGCGCACCGTGCTCGCGGCCGACCTGCCGTACCTGACCGGCCGCGAACGCCTCCGGGCGCGGATCGTGGCCCTGCTGCAGCGGCAGCTGGAGGCGCGCGGCGAGTCGCCGAACGCGTCGGTGCTGCAGTGGCTCGGCCGCCGCCGCACGGTCACCGAGGCCCTGGACGCGGCCTGGCCCAAGGTGAAGCCGGAGGAGGTGCTGCACGCCGTGCTGTCCGATCCCACCGACGACGCGCTCACCGCCGCGCAACGGCAGGCGATCCGGTGGGCGAAGCCGCCCCGCAGCGTGCGGTCGGCCCGCTGGTCGGCCGCCGACCTCGTGCTGCACGACGAGGTCGCCGGCCTGCTCGACCATCCCGACGAGGTCGGACACCTCGTCGTCGACGAGGCGCAGGACCTGTCACCCATGCAGTGCCGCGCGCTCGCCCGCCGCAGCCGCCACGGGTCGATCACCGTGCTCGGCGACCTCGCGCAGGGCACCACCCCGTGGGCGGCGACCGACTGGCCGGCGCAGCTCGCGCACCTCGGCAAGCCGGCGGCACCCGTGGTCGGGCTCACCACCGGCTTCCGGGTGCCGGCCGCGGTGCTCGCGTTCGCCAACCGCCTCCTGCCGGCACTGGGGGTCGAGGTGCCGACCGTCCACTCTGTACGGTCCGACGGCACCCTGCGTGTGCGCCGGGCCACCGACCTCGCGAGGGCCACGCTCACGTGCGTCACCTCTGCTCTGGACCACGACGGATCGATAGCGGTCGTCGCGACCGCGCCACGCCTCGACGCCGTCATGGCCGCGATCGGCGACCGCGTGAGCGCGACCGCCGCGACCAGGGTGACCGCCGTGCCGGCCGCGCTGGCCAAGGGCCTGGAGTTCGACCACGTCGTGGTGGTGGAGCCGGCCGAGATCCTGGAGGCGCAGCCGCGCGGCGCGAACCGCCTCTACGTGGCGTTGACCCGGGCCGTCTCCCGACTCGACGTCGTCCACTCACGACCGCTGCCCGACGCGCTCAACTCCTAGCGCCAACCCTGCGGGTCGACGCCGCCGGGGATCGGGGCGGCGGGGTCGTACGGCGCGCGGGTGAAGACGAACGTGCCGAGGTCGAGGTGCGTCACGTCGCCCGACGCGTCGCGGACCACCCGTAGGCGCTCGCCGGCGTAGTAGCCGTCGAGGGCGGTCCACGTGCCGTCGGGCTCGGGGCGTAGGCGGGTCGCCCGCGCGCGTCCACTGAGCGCGGTCAGTTCGAGCTCGCGCCCCGCGCGGACCCGCAGCGCCACGGGCGACGGGCCCCAGTACCAGGGTCCGGCGAGCTCGACCAGATCAGGGTCGGACGCCGCCCGCCACACCGCCGGGATCCGCGGCTCGCGCTCGGCGACGATGCCGACCAGTTCGGCGGCGAGCGTGCTGATCGCGACCCCGGTGGTGGTGTTGCACAGCACCACCGCGCCGACGTCGTCGGCCGGGCAGACCCACAGCGACGCGAGGAAGCCGGGCACGGAACCGCCGTGGCCGGTGAGGTCGCGGCCGCCGTGACGCAGGAGCTGGATCCCCAGGCCGTAGCCGCCGTTCGGGTCGGTGGCCTCGGGTGGCGCGGCGGGGCGGCGCATCTCGTCGAGGGTGGCGCGGGCGAGGATCCGCTCGTCGCCGTCGAGCAGGAATGTGGCCCAGCGGCACAGGTCGGCGACGGTCGACCAGAGCTGGCCGGCCGGCGCCATCGGACCGTAGTCCTCGGCCGGTTCGGGCAGCAGCACGTCGGCGAAGGGGTGCACGGCCCACCCGTCCGCGTGGCGGGCCGGCGGCGCCGAGCCGGTGTCGGCCATGCCGAGCGGCTCGAGGATCTCACCGCGCAGCGCCTCGTCCCACGGCACGCCGCGCAACCGTTCCACGAGCCCGCCGAGCAGACCGTAGCCCGGATTGGAGTAGTGGAACCGCCGCCCGGCGTCGTGCACGACGGGACCGTCACCGAGCAGCGACGGCAGGTCGGGCCGCAGCGTGCCCGGCGTCCGTTCCCACCATGCCCCCGGCGGCTCCGCGACGAGCCCGGCGGTGTGCGCGAGGAGCTGCGCCACCGTCACGTCGGGCGGCGCGACCTCCGGCAGGTGCCGGCCCACCGGGTCACGCAGCTCCAGCCGGCCCTCGTCGCGCAGGCGCAGCACGAGCACCGCGGTGAAGGTCTTCGTGATCGAGCCGATCCGGTAGGCGAGCCGGTCGTCGGTGTCGCCGCGCCCCGCGGACCACCGCGGTTCCCCGGCCCGCACCACGCCCGCCGCCATCGTCGGCGCGCGGCCCTCGGCCTGCGCGGTGGCCAAGCGGTGCAGCAGCGCGCGGCGCGTGCCGGGCAGCAGATCCTCTGGCATCCGGGAACCCTACCGGGCCCCCAGGTCGAGGTGGACGGTCACGTAGGAGTGCGGCGGCAGATCCACCTCCAGGCCGCGCGGATGCGCGCGCACCGCCGGGTGCTCGGTCGGTGCGACGGCGTCGGGCGCGTCGGCGGTGTTGTGCGCCTGGAGATGGGACCCCGTGAGCACCCGCGCGCGATGCGCGCTGACCTCGCGCCCGCGCAGGTCGAGCAGCACGGTACGGGGCGCCTCGGCGTCGAGGTTGGTCAACGAGACCAGGGCCGTGTCGTTCTGTGTGGACGCCGAGGCGGACACGAGGTCGAGGCCGTCCCGGTTCGGGACGCCGTCGCGGAAGTGGACCGCGAGAGCGCGCGCGTCGTGGTGACCGACGTTCATCTCGAACACGTGGTACGTCGGCGTCCGGATGAGCGTGCCGGTCTCGGCTTCGGTGAGCAGCATCGCCTGCAGCACGTTCACGGTCTGCGCGATGTTGGCCATCACCACGCGCCGCGCGTGGCGGTGGAAGGCGTCGAAGTGCACCGACGCGACGAGCGCGTCGCGCATCGTGTTCTGCTGGTACAGGAAACCGGGGTTGGTGCCGTCCTCCACGTCCCACCAGGTGCCCCACTCGTCGACGACGAGGCCGATGTCGACCTGCGGGTCGTACCGGTCCATCACCGTCTCGTGGCCGCGGATCAGCTCCTCGATGCGTTGCGCCCGGCGCATCGTGTCGTAGTAGTGCTCGGTGGTGAACGTGGTCGCGCCGCCGCGCCCGTCGCCGGGGAACGTCGTGTAGTAGTGGAGCGACACCGCCTGGTACGGGCCGCGGGCCTTCATGAGGGCCTCGGTCCAGCCGTACTCGTCGGTGTGCCCGCCGGCGGCGATGCGGTACACCCTGTTGTCGCCGTGGTCGCGGACGAACGTGCCGAACTGGCGCGCGAGGTCGGTGTACGCCTCGGCCGTCAGGTTGCCGCCGCAGCCCCACGCCTCGTTGCCGATGCCCCAGAACGGCACCCGCCACGGCTCGTCGCGCCCGTTCGCCTTACGCAGCGCCACCATGGGGGAGTCGCCGGCGCGGGTGAGGTACTCGACCCAGTCGGACATCTCCCGCACCGTGCCCGACCCGACGTTCCCGTTGACGTACGCGTCGGCGCCGAGCAGTTCGCACAGGTGCATGAACTCGTGGGTCCCGAAGTGGTTGTTCTCCTCGACGTTGCCCCAGTGCGTGTTCACCATGCGCGGACGCTGCCCGCGCGGGCCGACGCCGTCGCGCCAGTGGTACTCGTCGGCGAAGCAGCCGCCGGGCCACCGCAGGTTCGGGATGCGGATCGCGCGCAGCGCCTCGACGACGTCGCTCCTGATGCCGCCGACGTTCGGCAGCGGCGAGTCCTCGCCGACCCAGAAACCGCCGTAGACGCACCGGCCGAGGTGCTCGGCGAAGTGGCCGTAGAGGTGCCGGCTGATCGTCGGTCCGGGAAGGTCGAGGTTGATGACTGCGTGGGTCACCGCTGTGTCGCTCCTTAGCCCGGCCTCGGGAGTGTTGTAACGATATCGGGGGTGTTGTAACGATAGAGGACCGGCGTCGGTCCGGGAAGGTGGTGAGCTCTCCGGCGCACGCTCACGGCGACCCGGTCAGCATGAACGCGGCCAGCGCGAGCGTTGCGACCAGATCGGGGCCGCGCACGACCTGCGTGACCAGGTCGGGCTGGATGATGCCGAAGGGCGTGTCGACGGCCGGCCCGTCGTAGCGCGTGGGCCGGCGGGTGGCCGACCGGTACGCCGCCGCGAGGACCCCCACCGCCAGCACCGGCTCGATCCAGCCGGCGCCCCCGGTGGCGGACAACGGGGCGGGAAGCGTCAGCGGCCACCACACGGCCAGCGCCAGTCCGGGGACCGCGAGGTGGGCCGCCCGCAGCACCGCGTCGGATCCGCCCAGAAGCCGGCGCAGCGCCGCCGACCGGCACACCGTCCGCAGGCCGGCGCACAGCCGCTCGGTCGCCAGGTAGCCGGCCACGACCCGGGCCGGCGCGACCCCGCCCGGCGCGACGAGGGCCATCGCGTACGGGACCACGAGCAGGCCGGCCCACGCCACCGGGCCGGCCGGGCGACGCCGCTGGCGCCGCAGGTCGGCGCGCACGAGCGTCCACAGGCGACGGAGCCGGTCGCGAGAGGCCAGCGGCGCGGGCGGTGGCCCGAGCGGTCCACTGTGGACACTGCCGACCCGGCGCCAGCGGCGGATCTCGACGATGTCGCTGAACATCGCGGGTTGCAGGAGCACCAGCGAGACCGTGGCGGCGTCGGCGAGCTGCGCCCCGCCGGCGAGTGCCGCGGCGTCGAACCGCCCGAGCCGGCGGCCCGCGGCGACGAGGGCCGCCACCGCGAGGAGCGTTGCGAGCACCGCTACCCAGGCCGCCGGCACCCCCGGCGCCGGCACGGCGATCCCGCGGGCGTCGAGCCCCACCACGGCCAGCGCGACGGCGACCCCACTCCCGGCGGCGACCGCGGAGGCCGCCCGCCCGGGCGCGCCCCGTCCGGCGCCCCGAGCCGCGCCCCGAGCCGCGCCCCGAGCCGCGCCCCGACCCGCGCCCCGAGCCGCGCCCCGACCCGCGGCCTGTGCCACGACGGCGGCCGCCGGTATTGCCGTTCCGAGGCCCGCGCCCGCGACGACCAGCCCCGCACCCGCGTCGCCGACCAGCACCGCCAGCGCGCCGGCCAGCGCCCCGCACCCCGCGCCGACGACCGCGGCCCACCCCAGCGCCGGGCGCAACCAGGACGCCCGGTCGACCGGGGTGCCCACCGCCCAGTAGCGGGCCGCCGACGTCACGTACAGGGGACCCAGCTCGCGGACCCCGTGCCAGGCCAACCCGCCGAGCACCAGCGCCACCGCCACCAGCAGCCAGCCCCGGACCCCCGCCTCCGCCGGCGAGCCGGCCTCGGGCAGGCGCAGGTGACGCCGGATGGCCGTCACCGCCAGCGCGCCGTAGATGGCCACCGCCAGCGCGACCACGTAGACGTCGGTCAGGACGGCGGCCACCGTGGTGTCGCGGTGGGTGGACCGGGCGCGGCGCAGCCGGCGCCTGACCTGGCGGGCGGACGGGCGTGCGGTGGGGACGGTCATTCCCCGAGGGCCAGCGTGTCGTCGGCGACGGCGGCCACGAGCACCGGGTCGTGCGACGCGAGCAGCACGGCGTGACCGGCCGCCTTCTCGGCCCGCAGCCGGTCGGCGAGCCAGGCCCGGCCCGCGGTGTCGAGCCGCTGTTCGGGCTCGTCGAGCAGCAGCAGTCGCCGCGGACGCACGAAGCACGACGCGAGCGCCAGCCGGCGACGCTGGCCGCTGGACAGCGTGGCCGGAAGCTGGTCGCGGGCGGCCCGCAGGCCCAGCGCGTCGAGGACCTCGCCGGCCGTCGCCGGGTCGGGCGCCCCGTGCGCGTACGCGAGGAGCTCCAGGTGCTCGACCACGGACAGGTCGGGGAAGAAGTCGACGTCGTCGAGCACCCCGGCGACCGCCGACCGCACGCGCGGGTCGGTCTCGTCGATCACCAGCCCGTCGAGCCGGACCTCGCCCTCGTCGGGCCGGTCGAGCCCGGCCACGCACCGCAGCAGCGTCGTCTTGCCGGAGCCGTTCGGGCCAACCACCGCCGTCGCCGCGCCCGCCGCGAGGTCGAGGTCCACTGTGGACAGAACCCGGTGCCCGCCGAACCAGCGGCTCAGCCCCCGTATCTCCAGCACCTCCGCAGTGTGTCAGGTGCCGTGGGCGGTGTCGCGGGTGCCGTGGGCACGAGGTCACCGCATGACGCTGCCCCCGCTGACCACGAGCGTCTCGCCGGTGACGTACGTCCCCTGCGCCAGCTGGTAGACCCAGTGGGCGATCTCGGCCGGGTCGGCGACCCGGCGCAGCGGGATCGTGGCCGCGACACCGGCCATCCGCCCGGTCGCCGCGTTGCCCGGGGTGTCGACCCACCCGGGAGCGACGCCGTTGACCGTGATGCCGTCGGGCGCCAGCTCGATCGCGAGCGAGCGGGTCAACGAGAGCACGGCCGCCTTCGACGCGCTGTACACCAGCTGACCCGGCGACACGGCGAGCGCGTCGACCGACGCGAACGTCACGATGCCGCCGCCACCGGCGGCCTTCAGCAGCGGAGCCGTGACGGCGCAGAGGTTCAGCGTGCCGAGCACGTTGACGTCGAAGACGCGCCGGTACGTCTCGTCGGTGTAGTCGGCCAGCGTGGTGGGCGGGTAGATGCCGGCCGCGCTCACCACCGCCTTCAGCGTGCCCCCACCCCGCTCCTGATGGCCCCGCTCCTGATGGCCCCGCTCCTGATGGTTCAGCGCCGCCCGGATGCCGGCGTCGAGGCCGGCCCGGTCGGTGACGTCGGCGACCACTGTCGTGTCGTCGGACTCCGACCGGTCGACCCCGATGACCGACCAGCCCCGCTTCGCGAAGTGACGCGCGGTGGCCTGACCCATGCCGCTCGCCGACCCGCTGACTATGACGGTGTTCATGTCGGTTGCCTCCCTGCGTCCGCGACGTCCTGCAGCGCGCGGATGTGGTGTTCGGCCAGCGTCATGAAGGCACGCGTGGCCGGGGACAGTGCGCCGCTCTGCCGGGTGACCAGCGCGAAGTGCTCGTCGAACACCGGGTCGAGCGGTGCCCAGTGCAGGCCGGCCGGGTACCCCTTCCAGCGGGTGACCAGGTAGGAGACCAGCGAGTCGCCCACCCCGTGCGCGGCCATCTCGACCGCCGCCGTCTGGAACTCGACCTCGAACGTGGGCCGCAGCGTGACGCCGGCCCGCTGGGCCCGCTCGGTGAGCGCGCGGCGCAGCGGGTCGTCTCTGGCCCAGCGCGCCTCCGACAGGATCAGCGGCGCCGCCGCCAACCGCCCGACGTCGACCGGCTCACGCGTGCGCTCAGGGTCGGCGCTGACGTAGACCACGCTGTCGGTGAGCACCGGCGCGCTGACCCACAGCCCCCGGTCGTCGATCGGCAGCTGCACCAGCCCGGCCTCCAGGTCGCCCGCCCGCACCGCGTCGGCCACCTCGGCCGAGTTGAGCCCCAGCACCCGGATCCGCACCCCGGGGTAGCGCCGGTGGAACTCCGCGGTGACCGCGGGCAGCAGGTACAGGTGGGCGCTGCTGAACGTGCCGAACGCGACGGTGCCCCCGGCGAGCTCGCGGACGTCGCGGACCGCCGCCGTCAGGTCGTCGACGTCGGTGACCACCTTCTCCGCCCACGGGACGAGCAGCCGGCCGGCGTCGGTGAGCTGCAGGCTGCGGTTGGTGCGGGTGAACAGCACGACGCCGAGCGTCCGCTCCAGCTGGCGGACCGCCGCCGACAGGCTGGGCTGGGCGATGTACAGGTGCTCGGCGGCGGCCGCGAACGACCGGTGCTCGACCGCCGCGAGGAAGTACACCAGCTGCTGCACCGTGGGCCGGTCGCTCATCGTCGACCGCTCACGCTCGACCGCTCATGGCCGACCGCTCATGAGGAGAGAGCCGTCGCACGGCCCGGTGCGTCCGGTCCATCTGCTTCTGCCACTCGTGGCGCACGATGTCGATGCGGGTGTCGGGCCGCTGCGTCGCCGCGAGGTGCGCCGAGAGCGGGAACGACGGCCGCCGCTCGTGCAGCCGCAGGAACCGCACCACCAGCTCGGCCTGCGCCGAGTACACCGGCAGCTGCGGACCCCGCGGAGCCGCCATGCCGATGAAGTACAGCCGCTCCGTTCCGACCGGCACGGTGAGCCCGCCGACCCGCAGCGGCTGGTGCCTCTCGTACCGCAGCACCGACGGGTCGAGGAACGGCACCGACGTCCTGAACCCGGTGGCCCAGATGATCGTGTCGAACTCGGTGCTGGTGCCGTCGGCGAACAACACGGTCTTCCCGGTGATGCTCTCGATGCCGGGCCGCGGCGTGATGCGGCCGTGGTGGATCCAGTACAGCAGCAGGTTGTTGACCACCGGCTTCTGCCGGTTCAGGTTGCGCGTGGCCGGCACCGGGAGGCCGCGGTAGACCTCCACCGGACCGACGACGATCCGCACCAGTGCCCGGGTGAGCCGCTCCTGGAGCACCGGGTGCAGCTTCGCCATCCAGGTGAGCTCCGCCCGGGGCCTGCCGAAGATGGCCTTCGGCTGGAACACCTGGCCGCGCCGGATCGAGATGTGCGCTTCGAGCCGGGCGTTCGCGGCGTCGACGACGAGGTCGCAGCCCGAGTTGCCGACGCCGACCACGAGCACCCGATCGCCCTCGACGTCGCCGACGTTCATGTAGTCGTGCGAGTGCAGCGACCGGCCGGTGAAGTGCGCCGCCACGGCCGGGACGTACGGGTCGGTGAGGTGCCCGTTCGCGACCAGCACCGCGTCGTACCCGCGCACCTGCCCGTCGTCGGTGCGCACCGTCCAGCCGCCCTCCCGGGGCGTCATGCTCTCGACGGACGTCTCGAACGTGATGTGCTCGTAGAGCCCGAAGTGCTTGGCGAAGCTCTCCAGGTAGTCGCGCATCTGGTCGCGGCTCGGGTACACCGGGTAGTCGGCCGGCATCGGAAACCCGGCGAAGCCCGACACGTCGCGCGACGTGATGAGGTGCAGCGACTCGTAGTCGGTGTGCCAGTGGCCACCCACGCGGTCGGTGCGTTCGAAGCAGTCGACGTCGAGCCCATGGTCACGCAGGACCTTCACTGCGGCCAGCCCCGCGGCGCCGGCCCCGACGATGCAGTAGCGCGCGTTTCCCATGGCATCCATGGTCGCGGCGGATCGGTCGTCGGTGAAGCCTTGATCTGAGAGGCCAGCTCAAGCTTTTGGCTTGAGCTGGCCGCCGGTCAGTTGCCCGTGCCCGTCGTGACGAGGCTGCTCCAGCAGACCTTCCAGTCGCCGCTCTCGCGCTGCACGGGGATCTGGCCGGTGTCGCTCGCCGAGCTCCCGTCGGACTTCTCGCCCTTGATCGTGACCGAGACCTTGCCGGTGTCGCCGGTGACGTTCGCGGTGCCGATGTCCCAGCTCTCCAGCTTGTTGCCCTGGGAATTGGTGAAGTCGTCGGTGCGGGAGGGGTCGCGGTTGTAGGCCTCGACGTCCTTGGCGCAGCTGTTCTCCTTCACGCCGTCGAGGTCCTCGTCCTTGACCGCGGCGAGCCACCGGTCGACCGCGCCCTCCGGCGTGTTGTCGCCGCTCGGTCCGCCGATGAGGTTGACGGCCACGATGATGCCGACCACGAACAGCACCAGCACCAGGCCCGCGCCACCGAGGATCCAGCCGAGCTTGCTGCGCGGGCGCGGCGCGGGCGCGCCGGGGTAGCCGCCGTATCCGGGACCGGGCTGGCCGTACGGCGGAGGTTGCTGTCCGTAGCCGTAGGGCGGCGGCTGCTGGCCGTACGGCGGGGGCTGCTGTCCGTAGCCGGGCTGCTCGAACGGGGGTGGCGCTCCGTAACCGGGCTGACCGCCGTACGGCGGAGGCTGCTGCCCGTACGCCGGACCCGACGTCGGTGGCTGTCCGTACGCGGGACCGGACGTCGGCGGCTGTCCGTACGCGGGCTGGCCGTACGGGTCCTGACCGTACGGGCCCTGCTGGTTTCCATAGTTCGGATACATCGGTGCGGCCCCCCATGAAGACTGTCGATGCTCCACTGTAGTCGCACATGCCGTAACGGCCGCGCCGACCGTCCGCGACGGCCCTGACCAGGAGATACCGGTCAGTTATCACTGGGCTCAGCGATGTTTCGGCCGTCACTGACCGTCAGCCTCAAGGTCGAACAACGACCTATGGAGGGCATATGACCGTGCTGGCGGAGCACCCGGTCGCCTCGGACCCGTTACGGACGATCCACGACCGCTACCGGCAGGGCCTGCACACCTACCTGGTGAAGCTGACGTTCGGTGACGTGGGCCTCGCGGAGGACCTCGTCCAGGAGACCTTCCTGCGGGCCTGGCGGCACGCGACCGGGCGGGCCGACCTCGACGCCGACACCGCACTGCCGTGGCTGTACACGGTCGCGCGGCGACTGGTCGTCGACCACCTCCGGGCCCGCCGGGCGCGACCACCGGAGACCTTCATGGACGACCTCAGCGGCGTGCCCGTCGTGCACGACCCGATCGGCATGGCGCTCGCCGAGCAGTCCCTCCGGGACGCGCTGCGCGACCTGCTGCCCGAGCACCGCGACGTCCTGGTGCGCCTGTACCTCCACGGGCGGACGCCGGCTCAGGTCGCCGGCAGGTTGGGCATCCCCGTCGGGACCGTGAAGTCGCGCTCGTTCTACGCCAGGCGGGCGCTGCGGGCCCGGTTGGAGGGCTGAGCGTGCACGCCACCCTGAACCCGCACGGCTGCGTGCGGTCCGCACACCGGCTCCTGCTGTGGGCCGACTGTCTGCTTCCCGACGACGTGGTGACCGCGGCCCGCACGTGGCTCGCCGACGGCCTGGTCGACGACGCCGTCGCCGCGGTGGCCTTCGCGGTCCTGTCGGAGGGCATCACCGCGCCGGACGACCTCGCCGGGCTGCTCACCGACGCGCTGCACCGGGCCGGAGCCGCACCCGACGCGGTACCCGTCGACGGGGCCGGCACGCTGCCGGACCTCCAGTACCACCCCACCGGACCGGGCGGGTCGGACCTCCCGGGCTCCGCGCTGGACCTCACCGACGCCCGTCCGCACGGCAGCGGCCTCGATCCCGTCGACCGCGAGGCGGTGGACCTCGTCCGCCAGCTCCGCGACGCGACGGCGGTCTGGCGCTCCTGGCGCCGCCCGCCGCGGCCGACCTGGGGCTCGCGCGGCTACCTCGTGCGGCTCGCCGACGCGGCACCCGCCGTGGACCCGCTCACCGCGGCCTACCGGCTGCCCGAGGTCACCGGCTGGTTCCAGCAGCGCCTCGCCGGTCCCCTCGTGCGCGTCTACCGGCACGAGGACGAGCTGCCGCTGCACCTGCGGATGGCGCTCGACCACGCCGCCCTGCTGTGGACCCGGCCGGCCCCGGTACGGCTGCGCGTCGCCCACGACCGGCCCGGCGGCGTCCGCCCGTCCCCGGTACAGCGCGACTATCTGCGGGCCGGCACCCCGGTCCTCATCGACCTGGCCTACGACGGACCCTGGCCCGACCCCGCGCGGCCGCCGATGGTCCGCACCGACGGAACGTGGCTGTGGCGTGACACGGCCCGCCGCATCGAGCGCGCGCTGGCCGGACACATCGCCCGCGTGGCCGGTCCGCCGCCACCGGTCGACGAGACCACGCTGCGTCGCGCCGTGATCGCCCTCGGCGGACCCTGACAGATACGCCGGGTTTCGGACACTCGCTCCGACCTGCGCGGGAAGATCATCCGGGTACTGTGGCCTGCGCACCAGGCTACGGACGGAGGTGCCCGGTAATGCGGCGCGAGCACGGGGTCACCCTCGTCGGGCGGGACGCCGAGCTGCAGCGGTTACGGGGGTACCTGCGCGAGGTCGTCGCCGGTCGGGGTCATGCGGTCTGGGTCGAGGGCGAACCCGGCATCGGGAAGAGCGCGTTGCTCGACGCGGCGTTGACCCCCGACGAGGTCCAGTTGTTCCACGCGCGGGCCGACGAGCACAGCCCGCTGTTCCCCCTGCGGGTCCTGGTCGACGCGTTGCGCATCGACCCGGTCGGGGCCGACCCCGCCCGGGCCGAGGTGGCGGCGCGGCTGTGGGGCGACGGCGCGTCGGTCGCGGCGGCCGTCGAGATGGTGCTGGTGCTCGTCGACCGGCTGTGCGCGGCCGGCCCGGTCGTGCTCGTCGTCGACGACCTGCAGTGGGCCGACGAGACCAGCCTCGCGGTCTGGGCCCGGCTGGCCCGCACCGTCTCGCAGCTGCCGCTGCTGCTGGTGGCCGCCTGCCGGCCGGTGCCGCGTCGCGCCGAGGTCGACCGGTTGCGGCGCGACCTCGCGGTCGCCGGCGCGGCGGAGATCCGCCTGGACCCGCTGGCCGGCGAGCACGTCGACGCGTTGGTGGAACGGCTCGCCGACGGCCGGCCGGGCCCACGGCTGCGGCACCTGGTCGACCAGGCCGGCGGAAACCCGTTGTACATCAGGGAACTGGTCGACGCGCTGGCCCGTGACGGCCGGGTCCGCCGCGACGGCGGGACGCTCGAACTGGCCCACGACACGGGGGCGCCGGCCTCGCTCGCCGCGGCGATCGGAGCCCGCGTCGGCTTCCTGTCCGAGGCCGCCACGCGCGTGCTGCGCACCGCGAGCATCCTCGGCCCGGAGTTCCGCCTCGACCACCTGAGCCTGCTCGTCGGCCGGCCGGTGCTGGCGCTCACCGACGTCGTCGAGGAGGCGCTCGCCGCCGGGGTGCTGGCCGAGCGCGGCGCGGCGCTGGCGTTCCGGCACGGGCTGATCCACCGGTGGCTGTACGGGTCGATGCCGACCGCGCTGCGGCACGCCCTGCACCGTGAGGCGGCACAGGCGCTCGCCGCCGCCGGCGAACCCGTGGAGACCGTCGCCGAACAGGTCCTCGCCACGCCGCCCGCCAGCGGCGGCGACTGGATCGTCGACTGGCTGACCCGCGCCGCGCCGACGCTGACCCACCGCGCGCCGGAGGCCGCCGTCGACCTGCTGACGCGCGTGCGCGCCGACCTCGACGCGGCCGACCCGCGGCGGCCCCGGCTCGACCTGCACCTGGCCGAGGCGCACGACCGGCTCGGCCGGCCCGACGAGGTGGTGGCGCTCGCGGTGCAGCTGCTCGCGAGCACCCGCGACCCGGCGATCGTCGGCCGGGCGACCGTGGCCCTGGCGTACAACCTGCAGCTGCTCGGCCAGCTCGACCGGGCGCTGGAGGTGATCGGTGCCGCCGACGTGGTCGACGAACGGTCGCGGGCGCGGCTGCTGGCCCTGTCGGGCACCGTGCTCAAGCAGCTCGGCCGGTACGGGGAGGCGCTCGCGGCCGCCGACCGGGCCGAGGAGGCCGGCCAGCGCATCGGCGACCGGGTGGCTGTCGGCTGGGCGTTGTCGGTGCGCGGCACGGCGGTCGCGGAGTTCCAGCGCGACCACGAGACCGCACTGTCCACACTGGAGCGTGCGATCGCCGCGGTCGGTGACGAGCCGGACACCGCCGACCTGCGCCTGGTGCTGCTCGCCAACCGGTCCGTCGCGCTGCTGAACCTGGGCCGCAAGGACGACGCCGAGCGGGGGATGGGCGAGGCGATCCTGCACGCCGAGCGCACCGGCACGCCGCAGCGGCTCGCGTCGCTGCGCGGGGTCGTGGCCGAGTCCCGCTTCCTCGACGGGCGGTGGGACGACGCGCTCGCCGAGCTCGAGGCCGCCGGCGACCTCTGCACGGTGTACATGGGCACGCGCGTCATGCTCCTCGGCATCGGCGCGATGATCGCGCTGCACCGCGACGACCGCGACGCGCTCGCCGGGTACCTCGACCACGCCGCCGCCCTGCCCGCCGATTCGTTGCGCAGCGCCGACAAGCTGCTCGTGGCGCGGGCCCTGGCCGCCGAGCGCGACGGCGCGCCCGACAAGGCGCTGGCCGCGTTGCGGGACCTGTTCGACCCCGCGGGTGGGCTGTCCTCGCCCGACCTGACGCTGTGGATGCCCGAGGCGGTGCGGCTGGCGCTCGCCGTCGGCGACCGCGCCGCCGCCGAGGCCATCGCCGGTGCCTGCGCGGCCGAGGCGGAGCGCGAGCCGTTGCCGGCCGCGGTCGCCGCCGCGGACCACTGCCGCGGCCTCGTCGAGGGTGACCCGGTGCGGGTGCGGGCGGCCGCCGACGCGTTCGCCGCGCACGGCAACCGGTTGCTGGCGGCCACCGCGCTGGAGAACGCCGCGGTGCTGCTCGCCGGGCGCCGCGACCTGGCCGCGTCCCGGGCCGTGTTCGCCGCGGCCGTCGACGGCTACACCGCCCTCGACGCGCGGTGGGACCTGCGCCGGGCCGACGCCCGGCTCCGTCCGCTGGGGGTGCGGCGCGGCGCCCGCGGTGCGCGCGGCCGTCCGGCGCGTGGCTGGGAGTCGCTCACCCCGACCGAGGTGACCGTGGTGCGCCTGGTCGCCGCGGGCCTGTCGAACCCGGACATCGCGGCGGAGCTGTTCCTGTCGCGGAACACGGTGCAGACGCACGTCTCGCACATCCTGGCGAAGCTGTCGTGCCGGTCGCGCCAGGAGATCGCCGAACAGGCGCTCGCCAGATCCTGACAGGTCGCACCCAACCGCGCGGGACCCCGGACGCATCGTCCTGGTGGGATCGCGTGGAGAGGTGAGCTGACCGGTGCGTGCCGAACTCGAACGGGAGTACGTGGAGTACGTGTCCGCCCATCTGGGCCGGATGCGGCGGGTGGCCTACCTGCTCTGCGGAGACTTCGACCGGGCCGATGACATCGTCCAGGCCACGGTCGAGCGGCTGTACCTGCGCTGGCGCCAGGTCCGCAATGCCGGGAACGTCGACGCGTACGTGCACACGGTGCTCGTCCGCGTGTTCCTGGCCGAGCGGCGCCGGCTCTGGTCGCGGGTGCGGCTGATGGACGAGCCGCCCGACCGGGCGGCACCCGCGGCGCAGCCGCACGACGAACGGATCGCGGTGCGGTCGGCGCTGCGCCGGCTGCCCCGGCGGCAGCAGGCCGTGCTGGTGCTGCGTTTCCTCTGCGACCTCCCGGTCGCGGAGGTGGCCGGGATCCTCGGCTGCGCGCCGGGAACGGTGAAGAGCCAGACCTCCGACGGGCTGGCCGCACTGCGCAGGGCACTGGGTGACCGGCCCCTGGAAGGACTGTTGGACAGGAGAATGCGATGACCGAGGAACGAACGGCGGGGGTGCTCCGCGTCCTGGAGGCCGAGCTCCCACCGTCCACTGTAGACATCGACCGCGCGATGAGGGCGGGCCGCCGCCGCGAGCGCACGCGACGCGGCCTCGCGGCGGGCGTTCTCGCGGGCGTCGCCGGGCTCGCCGCGGCGGGCGTCGTCACGGTGACCGGTGACAGCGCCGCACCGCCGCCACCCGTCGACCGGCCGGCCGCCGGCGGCTCGTCGGCACGGACCTGCGCCGCGGAGCCGTTGCCGGGAACCGCGATCGAGGCGAGGGCCATCTCGCCGAACGGACGGTTCGTGGCCGGCGCGCACGAGGCCACCAGCAGGCCCGTCGTGTGGACGGACGGGCCGCCGGCCGACCTGACGGTACCGGCCGGGGTCACCGCGACGCCGCACGCGGTGAACGACAGCGGTGTGGTCGTGGGCCTCGCCCGACGCGGAGAGCTGACGCGGCCGTTCGCCATCCGCGCCGGCGGGTTCGCCGAGCTCGCGCTGCCGTCCGGCGCCTCGGGCGGTGTCGCGCAGGGTGTCGGGGCGGACGGGACCGCCGTCGGCGAGGCGTGGTGGCCGGACGGCGACAGCAAGGCCGTGCGGTGGTCGGCCTCCGGCGAGGTGACGGTGCTCGCGTCGACGACCCGGTGGGCCGCGGCCTACGCGGTCGGTGACGACGGAACCGTGTACGGCACGCTCGACGACGGCGCCACCCCGTACGCGTGGGGGACCGGCGGCGCCGGCCGGGCGCTGCCCACGCCCGCGGGTTCGACGAAGGGCAAGGTGTTCGGGGTCGCCGGCGACTACGCGTACGGCCACGTCGGGACGCTGGAGGCCACCCGCAAGAGCGGCGACAAGCAGGGTGGTGGCGGCGAGCCGCGGTGGGTCCGCTGGCAGCTGTCGACGGGTGCCGTGGTCGAGGTGACCGGCCTGAGCGCATCGGGGGTGGACGCGACCGGCGCGGTGGCCGGCAGCGCCCAGCGCGACGGTCACCGCTACCCGGCCCGCTGGCGCGACGGGACGATCGCCGAACTGCCGGGAACGACCGGCGGCGTCGTCGCCACCTCCCGGGACGGCACCCGCCTGGCCGGTCTCACCGACGGTGGCGTCCCGACGGTGTGGCGCTGCTGACCGGTGGGTATGTGCGCTGCATGAACGACATCGTCAGCAGGTGCCCGGAGTGCGGGGCACGGGTGGACGCGCCGGTCGGCACGCCCACCCCGCCCCACACCACCGACGGCGGTGACGGCCCGTGCCCCGGCGCGGGACGCGCCTCCGAGTAAGCACGGCGCGGGACGCGCCTCCGAGTAAGCACGGCGCGGGACGCCCGTCAGAGTGAGCCCCGGCAGGCCCGGGCCAGCCGCCGCACCGCCTCGTCCATCAGGTCGGGCGGTGCGGCAGCGTATGTGAGGCGCAGGTGCGGCGCCGGTGGCTCGGCGGCGTACCAGGGGCGCCCGGGCACCACGACGACCCCCTCGGCCGCGGCCGCCGCGGCGAGCGCGACGTCGTCGACGCCGTCGGGCAGCCGCGTCCACAGGTGCATGCCGCCGCGCGGGACCGTCGCCGGCACGAGGTCGGGCAGGTGGGTGCGCAGCGCGGTCAGCAGCGCCGTCCGCCGGGCCCGCAGCGCGGTGCGCAGCGACCGGCGGTGCCGCGCCCACGCCGGCGCGGTCACGAACTCCACCGTCGCCTGCTGCAGCGGACCGGCGACGAACAGGTCGTCGAGCAGCCGGACCGTCCGCAGCCGGGCGCCGGCGGGGCCGCGGGCACCGATCGCCGCGATCCGCAGCCCCGGCGCGGCCGACTTGGTGAGCGACCGGATGTAGACCACGTGCCCGTCGGGATCGTCGGCGGCCAGCGGTGGCGGCGGGTCGCCGTCGATGGTCAGGTCGCGCGCGTAGTCGTCCTCGATCAGGAACGCGCCGGCGGCCCGCACCGCCGCGACCACCTCGGCCCGGCGCGGACCCGCGAGCGTCGCCCCGTGCGGGTTGGCGTGCAGCGGCTGGCAGTAGAACAGCCGCGCGCCGGTGCGGGCGAACGCGGCGGCGAGCTGGTCGGGCCGCACGCCGTCGGCGTCGGCGGGCACCGGCACCACCCGCAGCCGGGCCGCCCGCGCGGCGGCGAGCGCGCCCAGGTACGTGGGCGACTCGACGAGCAGCGGGTCGCCGGGCCCGCCGAGCGCGCGCAGCGCCGACGACAGCCCGGACTGGCCACCGGGACAGATCACCACGTCGTCGGCGTGCAGGCCGGCGCCGGACTCGCGGGCGAACCAGGCGCGCAGGTCCGCCCGTCCCTCCGCCGGACCGCGCTGCCACGCCGCCGGCTGCCGCGCGGCCCGGCCCAGCGCGGCGCCGAGCGCGGCGATCGGTTGCAGGTCCTCGTCGAGGTACCCGCCGGACAGTGGGATCGCGCCCGGCGGGGGTAACGCCAGTAACGCCCGCAGCTCCTCCTCGCCCGCCGGACGCGGGCCGAGGGCGACCGTCTGCCAGCTCGGGTCGGGCGGTCGCGACCGGTCGGGCCGGTCGGCCACGAACGTGCCGCGGCCGGACCGCGTCTCCACCAGACCCTGCGCCACCAGCCGCCGGACCGCCTCCGCGACGGTCACCGGCGAGGCCCGGTGACGCGCGGTGAGGTCGCGCACGGACGGCAGCCGGGTGCCGGGTGCGGCGGTGGTCACCAGCTGCCGGAGATCTTGGATAACGCGGTCCGTTGCGTTACCGTCATTCATGAGTGATCAGAGTAGCGCTACCGAACCCACCGCGATAACGGCCGGGCTCGGCCTGGGTGCGGGCCTGGGAGCGCTGGGTGTCTTCGCGTTCAGCCTGTCGCTGCCGTTCACGCGCGTCGCGGTCGCCGACCTCGACCCGTGGTTCGTCGCCTTCGGCCGCGCGGTCGTCGCCGCGGCGCTGTCCGCGGCCTACCTGCTCCTCGTGCGCGCCCGCCGGCCCGCCGGCGGCCAGTGGTGGCGGCTGGCGGTCGTCGCACTCGGGGTCGTCGTCGGCTTCCCGCTGTTCACCTCGCTCGCGCTCACCACGCAGACCTCCGCGCACGGCGCCGTCGTCATCGCCGTGCTGCCCGCGATGACCGCGGTGTGCGCGGTGCTGCGCGCCGGCGAGCGCCCGCCGCTGCTGTTCTGGGCGGCCAGCGGCGGCGGGCTGGTGGCGGTGCTCGGGTTCCTCGTGGCGAGCGGCACCGTCCACGGTGGACTGTCGGTCGCCGACCTGTACCTGCTCGTGGCCGTCGCGTTGTGCGCGCTCGGGTACGCCGAGGGCGGCGTGCTGTCGCGCGAACTCGGGGGCGCCCGCACGATCAGCTGGGCGCTGCTGTTGTCGGTGCCGGTCACCGTCCCGGTCACGCTGGTCGCGGCGGTCGCGCGTCCGCCGCACACGGGCGTCGGCGGTTGGACCGCGTTCGCGTACCTCGGCGCGGTGTCCATGTTCCTGGGCTTCTTCGCCTGGTACGCCGGCCTCGCGCGGGGCGGCATCGCCAAGGTGGGCCAGATCCAGCTCGCCCAACCGGTGCTGACGCTGGCCTGGTCCTTCGTCCTGCTGCGGGAGTCGGTCAGCGCCGCTTCGGTGGGTGCGGCGCTGGTGGTGCTGGTGTGCGTCGTGCTGACCCAGCGCGCCCGCGTCGGCTCTCCGGTTCCCGTTACGGCCGCGCGGTGAGCACCTGCGGACCGTCGTCGGTGATCGCGACGGTGTGCTCGGAGTGCGCCGTGCGCGACCCGTCGGCCGAGCGGATGGTCCAGCCGTCGGGGTCGAAGACGATCTTGTCGGTGGTGCGGGCGAACCACGGTTCGAGCGCGAGGGTCATGCCCGCCAGGAGCCTGAGCCCGCGGCCGGGGCGGCCGTTGTTGGACACGTGCGGGTCCTCGTGCATGGTGCGCCCGAGCCCGTGCCCGCCGAACTCGGTGTTCACCGGGTACCCGTAGCTCTTGGCCACGGCGGCGATCGCCGCCGAGATGTCGCCCAACCGGTTGCCGACGTGTGCCTGTGCGATGCCGGCGACGAGCGCCTCCTCGGTGGCCCGGACGAGCCGCACGTCCTCCTCGGCGGGGGTGCCGACGATCACGGTGCGGGCCGAGTCGGCGACCCAGCCGTCGATGCCGACGGCGATGTCGAGGCTGAGGACGTCGCCGTCGCGCAGCGTGTAGTCGTGGGGGAGCCCGTGCAGCACCGCGTCGTTGACCGACAGGCAGATCACATTGCGGAACGGCCCGTTGCCGAACGACGGCGCGTAGTCCCAGTAGCACGACTCGGCGCCGCGCTCGCGGATGAGGTCTCGCGCGTGCTGCTCGAGGTCGAGCAGGTTGACCCCGACGTCGGCGAGCGCTCCGACCTTGGTGAGGACCTCCGCCACGAACGCTCCCGTGACGCGCATCCGCTCGATCTCGCGGGGCGACTTCAACTCGATCACGCCGGTATTTTAATACCACGCCTGGTGGTATACAAATACCGGGCCTAAGGTGGTCGGGTGGTCCGCAACCCGCTCACGCCCGAGCAGCTCGAGGCCGGCAGGCAGCTCGGTCTGCGCCTGCGCGACGCACGGGGTGACCGCGCGTTGGACGACATCGCCCACGCGGCGGGCATCTCCCCGGAGACCCTACGCAAGATCGAGACCGGCCGCCTCCCGACGCCGGCGTTCGGCACCGTCGCCTGCCTGTGCGACGTGCTCGACCTCCCCATCGAGGACCTGGCCGCCACCTGGCGCCAGGGCCTACGCACCCGGCTGAAGGCCGTCTCCTAACCCGCCCCCGCCCCCCGCCCCCCCGCCCCCGCGCCGCCCCGGCGCGCCAGCCGCGCCGATCTTGCACTTGTGGCCGCACCTATATCGTGATTCGTCGCTTTTATCGGGGGCCACGACTGCAAGATCGGCGAGGGAGAGGGGCGGGGAGGGCGGCCGGGGGGCGGGTGATCGACGTGCGGCTATCCGTGCTGCGTGGTTGCATGGGGTGACACTCTGACTGCGGAGTGCCGTTGCGGAAGGGGACTCGATGACGAGCCTCGCCCCGGAGCCGGTCGTCGAACGGGAGTCGCGCCCGCCTCTGCTCGGCCGTGGGATGGTCGTGCTGTTCGTGGCGCTGATCGGGTGCTTCACCGCGTGGGGCGTGGCGCAGGACCTGACCACCCCGATGGTCGCCGGCTTCAAGCGCATCTTCGAGATGAGCACGTTCCAGGCCTCGCTGGTGCAGCTGGCCTACTTCGGTGCGTACTTCCTGCTCGCGCTGCCGGCCGCGTTCCTCAACCAGCGGTTCGGCTACAAGGTCGGCATCCTCGCCGGGCTGGGCCTCGCCGCGCTGGGCGCGTTCAGCTTCTACCCCGCCAGCAAGATCATGACGTACGAGGCGTTCCTGGTGGCGCTGTTCGCGATGGCGGCCGGCTGCTCGATGCTGGAGACCTCGGCGAACCCGTACGTCATGTCGCTCGGCCCGGAGGAGACCGCGACCCGGCGGCTCAACTTCGCCCAGGCGTTCAACCCGGTGGGCACCAACCTCGGCGTCCTGCTCGCGGCGACGCTCATCTTCCCCAAGCTCGCCGACCCGGTGGACATCTCGTCGCTGACCCCGGAGGAGCTGCACGAGATCCGCGCGGCCGAACTCGGCGCGGTGATGGGACCGTACCTGGGGCTGTCCGTTCTGCTGGTGGTCATCGCGGTGGTCATCGCCACCCAGAAGGCGCCGCCGATCGTCGAGGAGTTCCCCGACACGGGTCCGCACGAGGGCAGCCTGTTCCGGGTGCTGTGGCACAGCGGGCGCTACCGGTACGGCGTCGTCGCCCAGTTCGCCAACGTCGCCGCGCAGGTCTGCGTATGGACGTTCGTCATCCAGTACGTGCAGCAGGCGCTCGGCGGAAGCCTGGAACAGGGCGGCTTCTACCTCCAGATCAGCCTCCTGGTGTTCCTCTTCTCGCGGTTCTTCATGACGTGGCTGATCGGCCGTGTCCCCGCGACGCGGGTGCTCGCGGTGCTCGCGTTCGTGGCCGTCGGGCTGTGCGCGTTCGCGATGGCGAGCCCGAACCTCGCCGGCGTGGTCGCGGTGGTCGCGCTGTCGTTCTGCCTGTCGCTCATGTTCCCGACGATCTACGGCGTCGCGCTGGCCGGTCTCGGTCCGGCGACCAAGTTCGGCGCCGCGGGTCTGGTGATGGCGATCGTCGGAGGTGCCATCATGCCGCTCGTCCAGGGCAAGCTCGTCGACGAGACGAGCGCGGCGGTCTCGTTCGTGGTGCCGGCGGCCTGCTTCGCGGTGGTCGGCGGGTACGCGCTCTACGCGCTGCGCACCGGGCGGGTGGCGTCATGAGGCGGCTGCTCGCGGTCGCGCTGGTGCTCGCCGTCGCGGGCGGGTGTTCCGGCGACGACCCGACGAGCGCGACGAAGGCGACGAGCGACCTCGAGGTGGTGTCGTGGTGGACCTCCGGCTCGGAGGCGACCGCGCTCGACGTCCTCCTCGACGCGTTCCGCCGGGAGAACCCGGGCGTCGACCCGGTCAACGCGGCGGTGGCCGGCGGGGCCGGGTCGCAGGCGGTCGTCGCGCTGGCGCGGCGGCTGCGCGGCGACGACCCGCCCGACGTCTGGCAGACGTTCGCCGGCCGCGCCGTGCGCGGCTACGCCGACCGCGGCGTGGTGCGCGCGGTCCCGTCGGTGGTCGACAGCGCGTCGATGCATCCCACGATCCTGCGGTCGCTGCTGCGCGACGGCCGGCCGTACGGGGTGCCGACCGGCGCGCACCGCTCGAACGTGTTGTACTTCAACGTCTCCGTGCTCGCGAAGGCCGGGGTGGCACCGCCCGCGCCGGGGTACGACCTCGCCACCTTCCACAGCGACCTGCGCCGGCTGAGGGACGCCGGCGTCACCCCGCTGTGCCTCGGCGCCCGCGACCCGTTCACCACCGTCGAGCTGTTCGAGAACGTCCTGCTGGGTTCCGTCGGCGTCGACGGGTGGCGCGACCTGACCGGCGACACCCTCGACTGGCGCGGCACCCGCGTCCGGTCGGCGTTGCAGTCGTTCGGCGAGCTTCTCGGGTACGCCGATCCGCAGGCGGGCGGCCTCACGTGGGACGCGGCGATGGGGAAGCTGGCGAGCGGCGGCTGCGCGTTCGGGTCCATGAACGACTCCGCGTACGGAGAGCTCGTCGCCGGCGGCGGCCGGGAGGGCGCGGACTTCGGCGCCGTTCCGTTCCCCGGCACCGGTGGCGCCTTCCTCGCCGTGGTCGACGTGTTCGTCGCCGCGACGCGGGCCGCCAACGCCCGCAACGCGATGGCCTTCCTCGGCGTCATCGGCCGGCCGGAGGTGCAGACCGCGTTCAGCCGCGCGAAGGGCTCGGTGCCGGTGGTGCGCGACGCCGACGTGTCGTCGCTGCCCGCGTACCAGCGCGCCGCGTCGGCGGACCTGTGGACCCTGCCGGTGCTCATGTCGGTGACGCACGGGCAGGCGATGCGCCCGGAGTTCCAGGAGGGCTTCTACGACGCCGTGCAGGCCTACGTCCGCTCGCGTGAACCGGACGCGTTCGCCGACGCCCTCGAGGACGCCGTGGCGCGTGACCGGGTGCCGCCGCGCTGATCGCTCACCCGATCCGTACCCGGCCGCCGGAGAGGCGGTGCAGCTCGGCGAGCACGTCGTCGGCGCGCCGTCCACAGTAGAACGTCGACGCGGTCAGCCGGCTGCCGAACATGGCCTTCTGCGCGCCCATGTCGATGCGGGCCCAGACTCCCGCGTCGGCACCGGCGCGGGTGTCGTGCGCGAGGACGCAGACGGGGCGGTCCCACAGCCACCGGCGGGCGTAGACGTGGGCGACCGCCGGCCACGGCAGGAAGACCGACCGCGCCGGCCACTTCCGCGCCCGGACCCACACCCCGTCGGTGTTGGCGGCGAGCACCGGTCCGCCCGACAGACCGGCCACGAGCATGATCCCGAGCTGGAAGAGCCCACCGGCCACCACGATCGCGCCGGGCATGAAGCCCAACCAGCCGATGTCGTCGAGGTCCTGGTCGAGCATCGTGAAGAACGCCGTGTACATGCACAGGAACAGCGACAGCGGCAGACCCACGTAGAGCGAGCCGAACACCGCCAGGAACCGGCTGGCGCGGTGCCGCAGCACCAGCGGTTGGTCGTCAGGGATCCGGTCGACCAGTTCCGGTAGTGGGTAGCCAGGCGGAACGGTCCAGCCGTACTGCGGTGCGTCCATGGTCAGCCCTCGTCTCGTCGGCACTCATTCTCGTCGATGCCGGCAACCGCGGACGCGCATCAGGCGTCGAGGATCAGAGCGGTGACGCGCGTGAGGACCTCGGCGCGGGTGCGGTCGCCGTGGTCGGCGACGAGGAAGTGCTCGCCGATCGCGACGCAGAACGCGATCAGGCTGCGCGCCTCGACCTCGTCGGGGTCGGCGCAGAAGGTGCCGATCGTCTCGCGCAGCAGTCCCATGCGCCGGTTGTCGACCCGGCGCAGGCGCGCGGCGACCGCCTCGTCGCGGCGGGCCCAGTCGCGCACCGCGAGGTCGATCGGCAGGAGCCGGTGGTTGGAGAACGTGAGCGCGCCGGCGCGCCGGATCCGGGTGCGCGGGTCGCCGCCCTCCCGCTCGACGCGGGCCAGCACCTCGTCGGTGCTCTCCCGCTCCCAGGTGTCGAGCATCGCCTCGAGCAGCGCGTCGCGGTCGGCGAAGGAGCCGTAGAAGCCGCCCTTCGTGACGCCGAGCCGCTTCGCCAGCACCTCGACGCGCACGGCGTCGGGGCCACCGCTCGCCAGCACGAGGAGACCCTCCTCGATCCACCTGCTGCGCGGGGTACGGGTCACGGCCACGGTGTGCCTCGCCTCACATCTATATACGGAACCGTATAAACGGTCTAGCCTGCTTCTATACGCTACCGTATACGAGAACGGAGGCTCCGATGGTCACCAGGACCACGGTCGGTCGCACCGAGCGCGTGCTCAGCTCGCTGCCGCGGATCGACTACGCCGACCGGTTCGCCATGACGCCAGGCGTCGACGCCGGCCCGGAACGCTGGGCGCGGGCCATGTTCGGTGACGTGCCCTCCGCCGGGGAGGTGTTCATCTGGCGCGGCATCCTCGGCCTGCGGCTGCACCGTGGCCGCTCGCCGTCCACCGTGGCCGGCTGGCGGATCGGCGGACGGGGCGGGGACTGGATCCGCCTCGACGCGCAGTCCTGGTTCCTGGCCGCCAACCTGCTCGTGCGGGTGGTCGACGGGGAGGTCTCGCTGACCACGCTCCTGCACTACCGCCGGCTCCCGGGCCGGCTGGTGTGGCCGCCGTGCTCCGCGGTCCACCGGCGGCTGGTGCCCCGGGTGCTGCGTGACGCCGCGTCCCGGGTGGGTCGCTCCAACCCCTCGCCCATACACTCACCCGGGTGACCGATCGGGAACGGGTTCGTGGGGTACGGCAACGGCTACGGCGCGATGGTCCACAGTGGACACGCAGCGCGACCGACTTCCGGACGGTGACGCTGCCCGACGGCGACTGCGATCTGCTGCGCGACCTCCTGGTCGCCGCGGGCGCCACCACGGTGGTGGAGATCGGGCTCGCCTACGGCAGTTCCGCGCTGGCGATCGGCGAGGCGTTGGCGGCACAGGGAACCGCGCGGCACGTGATCGTCGACCCGTTCCAGGACAGCGCCTTCTCCGACGCCGGGTGGGCGGCGCTGTGCGAGGCCGGCCTCGACGCGATCGCCGAGCTCGTCCGCGAGTGGTCGTCGATCGCGTTGCCGCGCCTGGTATCCGAGGGGATCGTCGCCGACGCGGCGTTCGTCGACGGCAGCCACCGGTTCCACGAGGTGTTCGTCGATCTCTACTTCCTGCGCAAGCTCGTGCGCCCGGGCGGGCTCGTCGTCCTCGACGACCAGTGGGCGCCGTCGGTGTCCACCGCGGCCCGCTACTTCGAGCGGAACCTCGGCTGGGAAAGGGTTTCCGACGCCTTCGCCGGCGGCAGCACGCGGCGTGCCGGCGACGACCCGTCCGCCGACCTGGTGCCGCGCTGCGTGGCGTACCGGATGCCGGAGCCGTCGGAGCCCGCCTTCACGGACTTCCGACCGTTCTGACCATCGAGCAGCTGACCCGCTTCGCGGCGACGATCCCGTGGCAGCACCTCACGCGTCAGGCGTGACAAGGGAGCGCGGGACCGCGCCCCTTCCCACCTCACGCGGACGGCGTGAACGCCCTGACCTCCAGCCGCCCGACCGAGCTCGTTCCGGTCGACCGCAGCACGACCCGCAGCCACGACGGGTTGACGTCGGCCTCGCCACCGCCGCCGTCGCAGCGTCCACCGCGCGGGGATGTAGACGGACTTGGCGGCGGCCGTCGCGGGCGTCGGCACGGCGATCAGGTCCGCGGCCATCGCGAGGCCGGCCAGCAGTGCGAACGGTAGGATCGGTCGATGTGACGGACACCGAGCTGCCCACCGACCTGCCGGCCGACCTGGCGGCGGTCGCCGTACGGGTGATCGGCGGACGCGGTGACGTGCTGGCCCTCGAGCTCGCCCCCGACCACCTGCAGCCGCTGCTCGACCGGCTCGACTGGGAGATCGACGACGACCGGGTCACCTGCCGGCTCGTGCTCGGCGCGGCCTGCACCACGGCGGCCCGGACGGTGGAGCAGTTCGTCGCCGCGATGCAGTTGCCGTACGCCGCCAGCCGTGGCTGGGCCGACCTGCTCGACCACCTCGGCGACCGGGCGGTGAACCGGCGCGAGTACGTGGTCGTCGCCGACGCGGCCGACCTGCTGCGGCACGAGGACCCGGGGCTGTGGCACCGGCTGGTGCGGGACCTGGCGGCCGGCCCGTTCTGTCTCGGCGGCGGCTGGACGACGCTCGTCCTGGTCGACGACGCCTACAGCTGGTCGTGCTCGCGGTTCGGCTCCGCCGTCGGCGCCGAACGGGCCGCGAGGGACCTGCCGGAGCACGCCGCGCGCCGCTGGTAGCGCGGGCCGGAGCACGCCGCGCGGCTGCTGCTCAGCCGCGCACGTCGTGGGTGTGCAGGCGACCGCACATTCCCCAGCCCGCCCGGGTGCTCTGCGGCGACTCCCGGACACCTGCCACCCGCAGGTGGCTCCCGTCGCCGCGGGCCAGCGCCTCGAGGATCGCGTCGGTGTGCCGGGTGTCGGCCGCGACGGTGCCGGTCCACAGCTCGCGCCACCGCTCGACCGACGGCCGCACGAGCGCGGTGGCGTGGTCGTAGAAGCGCAGCAGCGTCGCCCCGCCGCCGGAGACGAGCTGCTGGAACCCCTCGACGGCGAGGTCGCGCCGCCGTCGCACGGCCTCCTCCGGGTCGCCGTCGGGCAGCGTCGCGGCCGCCCGGTAGCGGACGGGATCGGCGACGACCTCCGGCGGGAACGTCATCACCGCGTCGCCGGCCTCGGGCAGGCCCGCGTTCGACATCACCACGACCACCTCCAGCCCGCCGTGGTTCACCGCGCGGTGGACCACGCCGGGGCTGAACCAGACCGCCGAGCCGGCGCGCAGCGGCGTCTCCCGGAAGCCCGACATGTCGAGCGTGTGCAGCACGCCGCTGCCGCCGGTGACCACGTACGCCTCGGTCGACGCGGTGTGCAGGTGCGGGGTGCCGCCGGCGAGACCGTCGGCGCACTGTCCGGAGTAGACGGACAGGCGGGTCACCGACGTGCCGCCGGGAAACGTGGGACCGCTCATGACGACAACACTGCCGGAAGGAGCGGGGGAGCCGCCAGCGCGGCCCGCCCCGTCGTCGTGGGCGACCCGAACGCCAGCGGCGCACCGCTGACGTTGGTGAGCGCGGTCTCGAACATGAGCACCCAGCTGAGACCGTCGGCGACGGTCGCGGTGACGGCGCGGTTCTCGGTGACGCACGGCAGCGCCAGGCTGATGCCCTTGTGCCACACGTGGTCGTGCGGGCGGAACGTCGCCACCGGGTCACCGGCGAGCGTGCCGACCGGGTACAGGTACGTGGTCCATCCGCAGCACCGTCATGCCCCGACCGACTCCCACGGCGCGCCGGCACCGTTCATCCGGCGGGCGAACGGGCTGCCGGCCATGATCTGTCCACTGTGGACGGGCGCGCCGGTGAACGCGGAGGCGTAGATGGCGGCGGCGAGCTCCATCGTCCGCCGGGTGTCGGCGAGCGTCACCGGGGGTGCCGTGCCCGCGCCGAGCGCGTCGAGCACGGCGGCGAGCTGCGCGGTGTGCCCGCCGGTCACCGTGGTCTCCGAGCGTTCGGCCCACGCCGAGGACAGGTGTTCGTGACCGGGCAGCGGCGTGAGCGTCCAGTCGTCGAGCGTGTAGCCGTACAGGTGCGTCAGCTCCACGGTCGCGTACTCGAGGTCGAACCGTAGCCGCGACGTCTGCCGCGGCGAGACCACGGAGTTCACCACGGTCGCGAGAGTGCCGTCGGCGAAGGTGACGAGCGCCATCGACACGTCCTCGGTCCGCACCGGACGCGAACGCCGGGCCGCCACCGCGGTGACCTGCTCCCACGGCCCGAGCACCGACAGCAGCAGATCGAACTGGTGGATGCCGTGGCCCATCGTGGGTCCGCCGCCCTCGGTCTCCCAGGTGCCGCGCCAGGGAACGGCGTAGTACGCGTCGTCGCGGTACCAGAGGGTCTCGCAGGTGGCGACCATCGGGCGTCCCAGCTCGCCGGCCGCGACCATCGCCCGCAACCGCGCGGCGCCGGGCCCGAAGCGGTGCTGGAACACCGTGGCCACGTGCGCGCCGCCGCGCCGGGCGGCGTCGGCCATCGTGTCGAGCTCGGCCAGGGACAGCGTCGGCGGCTTCTCGACGACCACCGTGACGCCGGCGCGCAGGCATTCCAGGGCCAGCGGCAGGTGCGTCGCCGGCGGGGTGCACAGGTGCACGAGCTTCACGTCGCCGCCGGCGAGCAGCGCGGCGAGGTCGGGTGCGACCGTCGGGACGTCCCAGCGGTCGGCGAACGCGCGCGCCCGCTCGGCGTCGAGGTCGACCACCGCGGTGAGCCGGACCCGGTCGGCGTGGTCGCGCAGGGCGGTGGCGTGGGCGCCGGCGATCGCGCCGGTGCCGACGATCGCCGCGCGGTATGGGGGTTCGGTCATGGTGGGGCGCTGCTCCGGATCGGCGGCTGGAGAGGAAAGCGCTTTCCTCGGCCAGTCTGCCCGCACCGCGCGCCGGGGTCAAGGCCGCCGGGTCAGGGGCCCCGGGTCAGCACTGGAACTGGGCGTCGGCCCACACCGCGGTCGCCGGTAGGCCGCCGTCGCGGCGTGTGGTGACCACGAGCTCGATCCGCTCGACGTCCCGGAGCTCGAGCGTCACGTGCCGTCCGCCGTCCCGCGGCGTCATCGGCCCGGACCGGTACAGCGGACGGTCGTCGCCCCACACCGTGAACCCGATGCGGGCCGGGTCCGCGTTGCCGGCGGGCGCGACAGCGGCCACGACGGCCACGAACCGGTGGCACTCCGCCGGCCGCGCGACGCGGATCCGGCTGAACGGGTACACGCCGAGCCCGTGCTCGTACCCGATGCCGTCGACCTCGATCGGCGCGCCGTCCTCGGGCTCGTCGCCGCCGTTGGTGCTGTCGCGCTCCACCGGACCGAGGCCATTGGCGATCGCGGTGTACGGCAGGTCGCTGATGTAGCGGGTCTCCTGCGCCTGCGGCTGCCGTTGCGGCGACGCGGTCGGCGGCCCCGGACTGGCGACGGCCACCCCGGTCAGCCCGAGGGCGAGGACCGCCACGAGCCCGAGCACGAGCGGCGCGCCCCACGGCCGGTTCCCCGCCGCGACAGCGACCGGCGCCGGCGACCCGGTGGTGGTGATGCCGGCCGGCGCGGGGGAGACCGGTGCGGGGGAGTCCTGTCCGGCGACCGCGTCGGCGCAGACGGGTGCCGGCCGGCGCCGCGTCCACGGCAGAAGCTGTGCCGGACGGCCGGCGGACAGGTCCTCGATCCAGCCGAACACCAGCACCGCGACGGCGGTCATCACGCCCACGGCGGCCAGCAGCGCGACCCACCACGTGGCGCCGCTGAGCCCCAGCCGCTGCACGACGAGCAACGCGACGATGCCACCGGGCAGGTGCCACAGGTAGATGGTCACGGCACGGCGGTTCACCGCCGCCACCGCGGTCGTGGCCCAGCGCCGCGCGCGCAGCCACGCCATCCGCGGCTCGAAGCGCAGCACCACGAGCACGAACGCCGCCGACCACAGGCTGCGCCCCACCGGCACGTGGTTGAGGTCGAACGTGCCCGTCCGCAGCCCGTACCACAGCACCACGCCCGCGCCGGCGACCGCGAGGGTCGTCGCCGCGACGAAGAACTGCCGGTCGGTCAGCCGCCGCAGCCAGCCGTCCTGGTGCGCGAAGCCGAGCAGCCAGCAGCACACGTACGTGCTGACGTTCCACATCGCGTCGGTGAAGTAGCCACCGGGCGTCAGGACGCCGAGGTCCACCGCGACCGGCACACCGATCGCGACCGCCAGCGACAGGCGCGGCCACCGGCGGTAGACCATCAGCAGGACCGGCGACAGCAGCACCAGCCACAGGTACGTGACCAGGTACCACAGCATCACCGTGAAGCTCCAGCCCCAACGGCCGCCACCCGGCGGGGTGTGCAGCGGCACCAGCCACCACACGAGCTCGCCCCAGCCGAGCTTCGACGCCGGCGCGTCGGTCCAGCCCTGCAGCAGCATCACCGGCACCGCGACCGCGCCGAGGCCCCACAACGCGGGCAGCAGGCGACGCACACGCGACCGGATCACCCGCGCGCCCGAGCGGTCCAACGAACGGGCCATCAGCGACCCGGCGACCGCGAACATGACGCCCATCGCCGGGAACACGATCGGTATCCAGGCGAAGCCCAGCACGTGGTACACGACGACCCGGACGAGCGCGGCCGCCCGCAGCACGTCCAGGTACAGGAACCGCTCCCGCGGCGCGGCCGCGACGGCACGTGGTGGTAGAGCGCGCTCGGAAAGGGCGCTGGACACAGAGAAACTCCTCACACGGGGCGGTGCGGGCACGGCAACGTGGCCCGGTCACCGACCCTGGCGGGCCGGCTCGCGGGTGAGCGACATCACCGTGCGGGCGGTGGTGCGCGGCCCCGATGCTGCCGCGCGTCGCCGTCGGCGACCGGTCCGGACGCAAACGCCGGAACGGGCCATCCGGTAACGGCCTCGGCCGACCGGTACGGCGCGGAGTGTCCACTGAGGAGGTCGAGTTCGACGGAGCCGGTGCCGGTCCGCACCGCCAGGACGCGCACGTCGGTGCGGCCCGTGGTCGCGCTCGGACCGGACGTCGCGGCGCCGAGAACGGGACCCGCTGAGCCGCCGACCGGCACGGGCGCCAGCGCGGCCACGGCCATGGACAGGGCCGTGGCGGCGACGACGAGCAGGGAGGCCAGCAGCACCAGCGCCGGCAGGCCGATCACCTGCGGACGCCGGCCCCGCCACGGCCGCGCCATCATCGCCTCGCACCTCCACCCCTGTGCTACCCCACCGTACCGTCTTGTAGTCTTCGGTCCCGGGATGCGGCGAGGAGGTGCCAGCGCGGGTGACACAGCCGATCGCGCTGCCGCCCTGTGAGCCCGGTGGTCCCGATCCGCGCGCGGTCGCCGCGTCGGTGGAAAGCTGGGTGACGTCGCCGGAGCTGGCCGAACTGGTGAAGCACTTCGGTGGTGTGGTGCCGCATGGACCGTTCGACGCCGTGCTCGACCACGTGGCGGAGTTCTCACACGCGTGGGACTTCCGCGGCGGGGTCAAGGAACGCTTCGACACCGCGCGCGTCTACTACGACACCGACCTCGACGCGCGCCTGCGGGTCCTCATCGACGCGTTGGGCCTCGGCGGCCGCCCCGGGCCCGCGCACCCGGCCTACGACCACGTCGTCGTGCTCGGCGGCGGCATCCGGGTGTCGCTGGGCCGCACGGAGTACGCCGCCCGGCTGCTCGCCTCCGACGTCCGCACCCGGACCCTCGCCGGGCTCGGCAGCCTGCGCTACCGCGACGACCGCGAGTACCGCGAGGGCCTCCGGCTCGGGCTCGACCCGGTCGAGACCGAGGCAGACATGATGCTGGTGGGGCTGCGGAAGTTCCTGGACCTGCCCGCGGCGACCGGCGAACGCGGCGGCGACGGGTGGTGGCACCGCACCTGGGATGTCGGCCGGCCCGGCATCGGGGAGGTGCACGTGCTGGCCGCCGCGTCGAGCCGGCCGGGGATGCGGGCGAACACGGCCGACACGCTCCTCGGGTGGGCCGAGCACATCGGCACGCCGGCGGCGACCGACCGGCTGCTCGTGGTCACGAACGATCCCTACGTGCGGCACCAGCACTGCGACGCCGTGCGCCTGCTCGCCACCCGCTACGGCTGCGGCATCGAGACCGTCGGCTACGACGCGGCGACGACGCGGGAATGGGGCCGGCCGCTGAGTACGACCGAGCTGCTGCAGGAGGTCCGGTCCTCGATCCTCGCGATGCGCAACCTGTACCGCGCCGTCTGAACACCGTGCGGCGCCAGGGCCCGGGTTCGGGGCGGAGCGGACCGGCGGACGGTTGCCCACCGGCGCGGGTGGGCAATAGAAATCCCATGGTTCAGCCGGATCCCGATCCCGAGGTGTACCCGCCCATCGACCCGAACGAGCCCGTTCCGGACGACCCCGGCGAGCTGCTGCCGGACACGCCCGACACGCTCCCGCCCGCGCCCCACGAACCGGGCCGCGGCCCCGGCGAGCCGGGCGGCGTGCCCGAGCCCGCATAGCGCGAGGCTGTCGCGGATCCGCCATGGCGGCACCGCCGCGGCCCGACGGCACTATGCTCGCGGCGTGGCCGTGACGCTGCGGGAGCTCACCGACGACAACCGCGACGCGGTCCTCGCCCTGCGGCTCGCGCCGGGGCAGGACCGGTTCGTCGGCTCCGTCCGCGCGTCGCTCGACGACGCCGCCGCGTACCCGGAGGCGAACGCCTGGTACCGCGCCGTCTACGCCGACGACACGCCGGTGGGTTTCGTGATGCTCAGCTGGAACGTCACGCCGCGGCCGCCGCACATCATCGGGCCGTGGTTCCTGTGGAAGCTGCTCGTCGACCGCGACCACCAGGGGCACGGGTACGGCGCGCAGGTGGTGCGGCAGGTCGCCGCGCTCGTGCGCGCCGAGGGAGCCACCGAGCTCCTCACCAGCTACGTGCCGGGCGGCGACGGCCCGGCCGGCTTCTACGAACGGCTCGGCTTCGTGCCGACCGGCGACGTCGACGCCGACGGCGAGATCATCGTCCGGCTGCCGCTGACCGCTGCCTGACCGCTGCCTGACCCGGTGCCGGCGCTATGCTCGCGCCGTGCCGGTACGCGACCGCTATGCGGGCCTGCTGCGACGGCTCGGGCACCAGCGGTGGTTCGCCTGGGTCGGTCGCCGGGTCACGCCCCTCGACCGGTGGCTGCGCCGGCGCACGAAGGGCCGCTGGTCGCTGTCCGGCGACCGCACCACGCCGGCGCTGCTGCTGACCACCACCGGCCGGAAGAGCGGGCTGCCCCGCGAGCAGCCGCTGCTGTACGCCACGGACGGCGGCAGCTACGTGGTCGTCGGGTCGAACTGGGGGCAGGCCGGGCACCCGGCGTGGTCGGCGAACCTGCTCGCCGACCCGGCCGCGGTCGTCGACGTCGACGGGACGCGGGTACCCGTGCGGGCCAGCCTGTGCTCCGGCGCCGAGCGCGAGCGGATGTGGGCGCTCCTGGCCGCGGTGTGGCCGGCCTACGACAGCTACGACCGCCGCGCCGGGCGCGAGCTGCGCGTGTTCCGCCTGACACCGGAGCGGGCGCCGGACGGGTGAGCCACCCGTCGCAGGGCGTCCCCCGGAAGGAGACACTGCACACAATCGTCTGGCGGGGGCTGCCGGGCTGCTGTTCACTGCCGTGATGGAGCAACGCCTGCGGGTCACGCCCGACGACCCGGAGCGCGACTGGACCGAGGCGGGCGTGTACGAGCAGCAGCCCGGCCTCTACCGCATCCCGCTACCCATGCCGAACGACGGGCTGCGCGCGGTGAACGTGTACGCGGTCCGCGACGGTGACTCCCTCGTGCTCGTCGACTCCGGCTGGTTCGTGGCCGAGGCCCGCGACGTGCTGGGTCGGGCGCTGCGCGCCCTCGACGCCGGGCCCGACCGGATCAGCCGCATCCTCGTGACGCACGTGCACCGCGACCACTACACGATGTCGGTGAAGCTGCGCGAGGAGTACCCGTCGATCCGCGTGGGGCTCGGAGCGGGCGAACGGGCGTCCCTGCGCGTCGTCCAGACGGCAACGCCCGACCGGCCCGGCGGGCTGCGCGACCAGCTCGCGCTCGGCGGCGCGACGCCGCTCGTCAAGGAGCTGTCGGAGGTACCCGTCTACCACGACACGAGCGAGTGGCACGACCCCGACGACTGGCTCGACGCGCCGTCGACCATCGAGCTCGGCACCGCGACGTGGGAGGCGCACCCGACACCCGGCCACACGCGGGGACATCTCGTGTTCGTCGACGCCGCCCGCGACGTGATGTTCTGCGGTGACCACGTGCTGCCCCGGATCACGCCGTCGATCGGGTTCGAGCCCGCGGCGGCCGAGTCGCCGCTGCGCGACTACCTCGACTCGCTGCGGCTGGTGCGCGCCCTGCCCGACCGCCGGTTGCTGCCGGCGCACGGCCACGTCGGCGCGAGCGTGCACGCCCGCGTCGACGAGCTCATCGAGCACCACGACAACCGGCTGCGCGACACCGCCGACGCGGTGGCCGACGGGGGAACGACCGCCTACGAGGTGGCCCAGCGGCTGCGCTGGACCCGGCGCGGGCGCGCCTTCGACGAGCTCGACCTGTTGAGCCGCTGCCTCGCGGTGACCGAGACGGCCGCGCACCTCGACGTGCTCGTCGGCACCGGGCACCTGAAGCGCACCGAGAACGACGGCGTGCGCTGCTACGGCACCTGAGTCAACCGCCCTGCCACAGCGGAGTGTGGTCGACGACGTCGGCCGGCGGCGTAATCTGTCCATTGTGGACAACCAGGGGTGTGACGTCGTGGCTCTCGTGGAAGCGCAGATGCCCGGCGTACCCGTCGCGCGCCGCCCACCGGCCCAGCCACCCGAGCATCGTGCGCAGCTCGTAGAACTGGTCGGGATGCAGCTCCTGGCGCACCGTCAGCGCCCACCCGGCCGGCTGGTCGCGCGGTACGAGTGCGGCGACGAGCGCACCGCCGATCCGCGACGCCGCGCCCGTGACGGCGAACGCGGCCGCGGGCTCCGCGGTCTCCCACTCGCAGCCCGGGTCCTCCGGGTCGCCGAGCGGGAACGTCTCCAGGTAGGCGTCGGTGCCGAGCACCAGCCGCTCCGGCCGCTCGCCCCGGCCGACGTGCCACCGCAGCTCGGCCAGCTCGTCGGCGCCCAGGCCGGAGCCGAGGTCGAGCGCCAGCACGAGCTCGTACAGGTCCGCCATGCGCGTCACCCTATCGTTTCAAGATTTTTCCGGACGCGCGTCAAGGCGGGCCGGTCGGCTCCGACCGACGGCTGACAGGCACCGAGAGAGAGGACCACCGTCATGAGCAAGGTCGTCTGCAACATCGCAGCGTCGCTGGACGGCTACGTCGCCGGCCTGAACCAGAGCCTGGAGCACCCGCTCGGCGTGGGCGCCGAACGCGTGCTGCACACCTGGATGTTCGACGCCGCCGAGGAGAACGCCGACGAGCTCGCCGAGATCACCGACGCGGGCGCGTTCATCATGGGCCGCAACATGTTCGGACCGGTGCGTGGCGAGTGGGAGGGCGACTGGCGTGGGTGGTGGGGCGAGGAGCCGCCGTACCACGGGCCGGTGTTCGTGCTGACCCACCACGAGCGCGCGCCGCTGCCGATGGACGGCGGCACCACGTTCCACTTCGTCACCGGCGGGATCGACGAGGCGCTGGGGCGCGCCCGCGAGGCGGCGGGGGAGCGGAACGTCTCCGTCGCCGGCGGCGCCTCGACGGTGAACCAGTTCCTGGCCGCGGACCTGCTCGACGAGCTGCGCCTGCACGTCGCGCCGGTGCTGCTCGGCGCGGGCGAGCGGCTCTTCGAGGGGGTCGGTCGGACGGCCCTCGACCAGGTCGGCGCGCGCCAGACGTCGCTGGTCACCCACCTGCGGTACGCGGTGCGCCGCGGCTGAGGGTCGACCGGTGCCGGCGCGGGTAGCGTGGGGCGGGTGCGGATCGCCACCTGGAACGTGAACTCCGTGAAGCAGCGCCTGCCCCGCTTCCTGCCGTGGATCGACGAGCGTAGACCCGACGTGCTGTGCGTCCAGGAGACCAAGCTCACCGACGCCGCGTTCGCGAAGCTGCTGGAGGCCGAGCTCACCGCGCGCGGCTACGAGTACGCCCACATGGGACAGGCGCAGTGGAACGGCGTCGCGATCATCTCCCGGGTCGGGCTCGACGACGTCGTGTACGGCGTCGAGGGCGCGCCGGGCTTCCCCGACGCCGCGTCCGACCAGGAGGCCCGCGCGGTCGCCGCGACGTGCGGCGGGGTCCGGGTCCACTCGCTGTACGTGCCGAACGGACGCGAGCCCGACTCCGACCACTACCGGTACAAGCTGGTCTGGCTGGCCGCGCTGCGCGCGGTGGTGGCGGCCGGTCCGGAGGCGGCCGTGGTCTGCGGCGACATGAACATCGCGCCGGCCGACGCCGACGTGTTCGACCCGAAGGCGTACGTCGGGCAGACCCACGTGACGCCGCCGGAACGGCAGGCCCTGGCCGACCTGCAGGCGCTGGGCCTGCGTGACGTGGTCCGCGACCGCTGGCCCACCGAGCGGGTCTTCTCCTACTGGGACTACCGGGCCGGCATGTTCCACAAGGACCTCGGCATGCGGATCGACCTCGTGCTCGCGAGCGCACCGGTGAGCGACCGCGTGCGGGCGGCGTGGATCGACCGCCACGCCCGCAAGGGGACCGGGCCCAGCGACCACGCGCCGGTGATGGTCGACCTCGACGAGGCACCCGACGGCGACATCGGTCCGGTGGTGCCGCCGCCGTCGGTCACCGGGGCCAAGCGGGGCTTCATACTGCCGCAAGCGCGCTGAATCCGACAATCGAGGGAAATCGCCCCGACATACATGGCCATTAATTAGTGGCGGTCGTTGTGCTGCGCATTTTTCACGGTACTTAACAGTAGTTCGGATTGTTGCCGGCGACGGCGAAACCGTTGTGTCGTCACGCGTCCCGATTTGCGTCACGCGGACCCATGAAAACGCGATGGGCCCTACCATTCGATGGCCCTATCCATTCATTCATGGAACTGGACAACTATGTCTAAATTCGCTCGATTGCTGGTTTCTGCGCTTCTCGCGACGGTATTCGCATGTGTCGTCGCGCCGTCCGGGGCGCAGGCGGGGGATCCGGGTTGGGCGACCTGCTCCCAGCAGACCGTTCCGGTGACGCTGTCGGCCACCGACCCGACCGTGTACAACCTGGTCGGACGGCTGTGCCTGCGCACAGACGGCGTCCGCGGGTCGAAGACCGTGCAGCTGCTCGTCCCCGGCATGACCTACGACCAGAACGTGTTCAACCTGTCGCATTCGCCGAACTCGTACTCGTACGTCTACGCGGCCACGAGCCGCGGATATTCGACGTTCGCCATCGACCGGTTAGGCACCGGTCTGAGCGCCAAACCGGCACCCGACCTGCTCACCCTGCAGTCGCACGCCTACGTCGTCGGACAGCTGACCCAGAAACTGCGCGCCGGCACGATCGGCGGCCGCGCATTCACCACGGTGGTCGGCGTCGGACATTCCTTCGGTGCCGCGATCATGCAATACCTCGCGGGCACCTCGACCGTGGCCGGAACGGTGCCGGACTATCTCGTTCTCGGCGGATTCCTCACCGCCGGAAACGCGCCGATCCTGACATTGTTCGCCAACTCGCTGCAAACGGCGACGGCCGACCCGAAGTTCGCCGGATCGGGGCTGCCCGCCGGCTACCTCACCACGGTTGCGGGCATCCGTGACGACCTGATGCTGCACGTGCCGGGTGTGGAGACGGCGATGCCCGCCCAGGACGAGTCGATCAAGTCGCTGTCCACCGTCACCGAACGGTTGACCATCGGCGCGGCCCGCGACCCCGCCGTGATGGGCAACGTGCGGGTGCCGGTCTACATCGTCGTCGGGCAGTACGACGGCCTGTTCTGCAACGAGGCGACCGGGATCAGCTGCGCCAACGCCGCCGCGGTGCGTGCCCGGGAGCTGCCCAACTTCACCAACGCCAGGACCTGCCTGAGCACGTACGTGGTGCCGAACTCCGGTCACACGTACGGGCTGCACGTCCGGGGGCTCGACGCCTACACGGCCACGAGCAACTGGATCGACCTCTACACGTTCTCCGGCACGAAGAACGCCAACGGCTGCGTGGTCTGACGCACCGGGGAGCCGGGTCGGTCGCCCGACCCGGCTCCCGCCTTCACGCGGAACGTGAGACCGCCTTCACGCGGGGAACGTGAGACCGCGCCAGCTCCACCCGTCGTCGGAGACGTACACGAGGTCGCCCGACGTCACCACGTACCGGCCGGTGGCCTGCCGCGAGGTCACCTGGGTCAGCATCCGCAGCGCGGCCGGGTAGCCGGCCAGCGTCACCGGTGCGTACGGACCGCCGTCGCGGCTGGCCCGGAAGTCGTCCCCGCACTTGACCACGTGCGCGCCGTCGGCGGTCACGAACCCCGCGTCGGGCACGTCGGGCAGCACCCCGCCGGGCACCGGTTCCCACGTTCGCCCGCCGTCGGTCGTGCGGTACGGGGCGAGCCGGTCGTCGGCGGAGTAGATCAGCGCGTGCGCCGTGGTTCCGGTGCCGGCGGCCACCGTCGGCAGGTACTTGCCCGCGACGCCCCGGCCGTCGTCGTCCGCGGATACCCCACCGGCGAACACGTGCGTGGTCCACGTGGCGCCCCCGTCGGTGCTCGACGCGACGGCCGGCTTCAGCGTCGCCGGGTCGAGCCCGGGGATCCACAGGTGGCCGCCGACCGGTACGTCGGTCTGCGCCGACCACCAGCCCTCGTAACGGAAACCGGTGGGCTGGTTGGCGAGCCGCGCGAACCGCCCGGTGGCCGGGTCGACCGCGTAGAACGGGCACGGCTTCTCCTCCCGCAGGGCGGCGCAGTCGACGGGACGGGTGCCGGCCGGCACCGCGGCCACCGGCTGCTCCGCGATCGTCGGCCGGCGCCACGTGCGTCCGCCGTCGAGCGTGACCCAGTTCCGCTCGACGCCCGGCGGGATCGAGGCACCCGGCGAGCCTGACGAGAGAAGGTCCGGCAGGTTCACCGTCACCGCCTCCGACCACATCAGGACCCCGGGCGCCAACGGCGTGAGCGCGACCGTGCGGGGCTCGGTGCCGCGGTCGTCGGGCCGCGGTGGGGTCGCGCGCGGCGTCCAGGTGCGGCCGCCGTCGGCGGACACGAGCAGTTCGGACCCGCAGGCGCGGCAGCGTTCGACGACGGTGTAGAGCTCGTCGGCCCGCGCGGCCACGACAGCGGTCCACCGGGGCCACCCGGCATCCGGGTCGAAGCCCGGCGAGGTGGTCGGTGTCGGTGCGGGTCCCGCCTTCCGGCCGCCCCCGTCCGGTCCCACCGACAGGCCGACCGCGGCCACGACCAGCGCGGTGACCCCGGCCACGACGGACGACACGGTGTGGCGGCGGCGCCGGCGGACGCGGACCGCGCGCCGGCGGATCGTGTCGAAGTCGGGCTGGCGGGCGACATCGTCGGCGTACTCGCGCAGCAGCGCGAAGTGTCCCTCAGGCACGGCGCACCTCCTCGGTGGCGTCATCGACGGTCGGGGTGTCGGTCATGAACCGGGCGAGCGCGGTACGGCCGCGCGCGAGTCGCGCCTTGACCGTTCCCACCGGGACGCCCAGCGTGGCGGCCACCTCGATCACCGGCAGGTCGGCGAGGTGGTGCAGCACCACCGCCTCGCGGGTCGCGGGCGCCAACCGGCGCAGCGCCGCGAGTAGTTCGACGCGGTCGGTCGACAGGCCGGGCACCGCGGCCGGCGTCACGTCGACACGGCCCGCGCGGACCAGCTTGTCGAACACCCATCGGCGGCGGTACCGGGTACGGGCGACGTTGAGCGCCACCACCCGAAGCCACCGCTCCGGGTCCTCGGCCCCGAGGAACGACCCCGGTCTGGCCAGCACCCGCGCGAACGCGTCCTGTACCGCGTCCTCGGCCTCGGCCAGGTCGCCGATCAGCCCGAACACCTGCGCCACCAGCCGGTGGTAGTGGACGCGGTAGGCCTGGCGCACCACGTCTTCCGGATCGTCGTCGGCATCCACACGCTCTCCCTCACGGTCGTCGGTGCCCCGGGTTCCGCAGAAGGACCAGCGGCGCGGCCTCCGGGTTGCACCGACGTCACCGCATACGGGTACGCAGCCCGGCCGGCGGAGTGGCGGTCCGTCGGCCGGGCTGCGTCGTTGGGGTGCGGTCTTCTCAGCTCGCGGTGCAGGTGGGCGCCGGGTTGCCGGGGCTGCCCGTGCCCTGGAAGCCGAACTCGGTGCTCTGGCCGGCTCCCAGGCGGCCGTTGTAGGAGACGTTCGACAGCGTCACCGCGCCGGTGGTGCCGCCGCGTGTCGTGTTCCAGCTGTTCGTGATCGTCGCTCCGGCGGGCAGCGTCATCGCGACGGTCCAGCCGTCGACGGGCGACGCTCCCGCGGTCACCCGGACCGTGGCGACGAAACCGCCGGTCCACGCGTTGACCGACACCGACGCGGCGCACCCACCGACCGGCGGCGGCCCCGACGACGACGGCGGCCCTGACGAAGGCGGCTGGGACGACGGCGGTTGGGACGACGGCGGTTGGGACGACGGCGGTTGGGACGAGGGCGGGTTGCTCGGCGACTGGCCCAGGCTCGGGGTCGTCCAGTCGCGCCACTCGGCCAGGTTGCCCTGCGCGCGGCTGGAGATGCGCATCGCGCCCGGTGCGTTGCCCGTCCTCAGCAGGTGCTTCTGGATGTTCTGCTGCAACGGCGTGCGCCACTCCGGCCGGTTGGCGCAGTGCGAGCCGTCCTGCACGTCGGACCAGTACGTGATGTTGTCGCCGGCGCCGAGCGCCCGGTAGACCTCGGCGCCACCGAGCGCCGCGACGCTCGCGCTGCGCGGCCCGAGGTTGGCGATGTGCGGGTTGTCCATGACGAACAGCCCACGCGGCGCGACCATCGCGACCATCTCGTGCGTGTCGACCGGAAGCCGGTTCGGGCTGCCGGTGAACGAGCCGAACGCATCGCCGAACCAGGGCTGCTCGCCGTAGGCGCTGCTGAGGCTCTGCGCGCCCTCGCCCGGAACGCCGCGGAGGATCGGCACACCGGCGGTGCCCGACTCGATCGGCATCGTCAACGCGATCCGCTGGTCGAACGCGCCGACCACGAACGCGCCCTTGCCGAACCGCGAGCAGCCGGTGACGCCGGTGGCGTCGGCCCGCAGGACCGTCTGGTTCCCTTCGAGCACGTCGATGATGCGGCTGACGCCCCACGCCCACGCCATCAGCAGGCCGGTCGGGCTGGTGTTGCCGTAGATGCTGTAGAAGGCGCCCTGCTTGTTGGTGCGCGGCGTGCCCTCGCGGCCGACCGCGTACGGGTCGTAGCTGATGACGGCCGCGCCGGCCGCCCGGATCGCGGCGGTGTCGGCGCCGAAACCGCCGAGCACCACGACCGCGGGGAACGGCCCGGTGCCGCTCGGCAGCTGCACGCTCGCCGAGAAGCTGGAACTGCGGCCGTTGTGGCTGACGTTCACGGTGATGCCGCTGCTCGACACCGTGCCGGTGACGGACTGCGGCTTCGCAGGCTTCTCGCCGTACACGAACTTCTCGGCCAGGCGCTTGATCTCCTCGCGACGGCAGCGCCAGTCGCCGGTCGTGGTGATGCGGGAGTTGTCGAGCCGGCGGAACGGGTCGGGGAGACGGGCGTTGGTGGGCAGGGATCCCGCGTCGGGCAGCGCGGGTACGGCGCACGTGGCGCCCTCGTTCTCCACTGTGGACGCCAGGACGGCGGCCGCGTCGGCGGGGCTGGTCGTCGCGTCGAGCACGGAGGCGACGGCAGTGCCTCCGGCGAGGAGTACGGCCACCGCGAGCGCGATGGTCCGGAGTCGGGGGTGCATCGGGCAACTCCTTTCGAGGGAGCGCCACCGGGCGAAACTTTCGGGGACACGTGGGGGTGGGAGCGCTCCCGGATGGTGGTGCGCCCAGTCTTGATTGAGGCATCGGAATATGTCAATACAGCGTGGAGCCGCATCGACGAGTGCCGAAACTTTACGAAACTACCGGTGCCGCTACCGCAGGAGGCCGAAGGCCAGACCCGACACGACGGCGCCGACGACGGTCCCGGCGACGACCTGCCACGTGGTGTGGTCCCGCAGCCGCACGCGCGACCACCCGACGGCCGCGACCATCACCGCGGTCGCGAGCAGCGCCGGCCCGAACGCGAGCGTGAGGACCAGCGTCGTGCCGGCCGCGACGCTGGCGTGCACGCTCAGCTTCCAGAAGTGGTTGATGACGGTGGCGACGAGCCCGCCGACGAACATGGCGACGACGAGCGCGGTCACCGCCCGGGGCGCGCCGAGCGCCGCGAGCAGCACGATGCCGACGAGCACCGACACCAGGCCCAGCGCGAGCGGCTTCGTGCGCTGCTCGCGCACGCCGATGTGCCGGTCGCTCAAGCGGCCGCGCAGCACGCCGTACAGCACGATCGCGTACGGGATCACGCCGACGAACAGGCTCGCGAACAGCCCCCACGCCAGGCCCGACCCGACGGTGCGGCCCGCGTGCACCCCGATGACGATCGGCAGCACGGCGACGAGCACCGGCGGCGCGAAGATCTCGGTGAGCCAGCGGGCGAGCCTCGTCACCGGGTCGCGGGTGGGCGTGGCGTCGGGCAGGACCTCGTCGACGATCTCGGGTTCCATCGACTCCCATGCTGCCCTACGGGCTTAGCACTACACCGTGCGGTACTCCCAGAGGCGGTTGAACGCCGGGTCGTCGAGGTCGCGGCCGTCGGTCACGTTGCCGGCGAACGGACGTCCGGTGGTGGCGGCCGGCGCCCACGGCGCGACCGGGTCGAAGCCGCCGTCGATCGCGCTCTCGCGGATCACGAGTTGACCGTTGGGCGACACGCCGGGCAGGTAGCCGGTGGAGCCGGCGCTCTGGTCCCAGGCGCGGCCGAGGTTGGCGGTCGGCGCGCCGTCGTAGCCCGCGTCGGTGGTGAGGAGGCTGTGCCGCACCAGGAAACCGAACGGGTGCGCCGGGTTGGTGCTCGGCGAGAACACCACGCCGTCGGTCGGCTTGCGGGTGGACACGACGTGGAAGTGGACGCGTTCGAACACCGCTGTCGCGCGTCCGAAGACGAAGTCGGTGTCGCCCTCGACGTAGCTGTCGCGCACGACGACCCGCGCGATGCGGGTGGCGTCGGCGGCGTTGGTGTGGAACGTGTCCTGCCGGCTGACGAGCCGCACCCGCTCGACGAGCGTGCGGTCGGCGTCGGTGCGCAGCGCGACGGCCTGGTGGGTGCCGGCCAGGTCGGGCAGCGTGTTGACGATCGTCAGGCCGGCCAGTTCCAGCCCCGGGCTCTCCGACCAGACCACCGACGCGCACAGGCCGACGGTCGCCTGCGTGCGGGTGGCGCACGAGCGGTACATGGCCCAGGCCGGGTCGCCCTCGGCGTAGCGGCCGTCGGGGTTCACCGCGGCGGCCCAGTCGGCGGGGCTCGCGGCGCCGTCGAGGCTGTGCTCGATGCGGACGTCGCCGACGCCGTGGAGAGTGAGCGGCGGGCCGCCGGCCGGGATGAACACGGTGCCGGGGTAGGTGCCGGGCGTCACGAGGATGTACCGCCGGCGGTCGCCGCCGAGGCGGTGGACGGTGTCGACGGCCTCCTGGACGCTGTCGCCGGGGCGCACCACGACGTCGGGCCGGCCGGGGCGCACGGGTCCGGGCCGCCACGGGTCCGCGACCGGCGCCGCGTACGGCCCGGACCGCTCGAGGTACGTGGCCGGGGTGAACCGCGCCGCCTCCGCGACGGAGAGCACGGGCCGGCTCGCCGTGCCCGGTGCCTGCGGCGTGCCGGCGTGCGCCGGCGCGGCCGGAAGGGCCAGCACCAGCGCGGTGACGATCGCGCCGATGCCGGCCCGGCGTGCGAAGTGTGCCACGGATACCCCTTAGGTAAGCGCTTTCCTCGCAGCTTCGTAGTAACGCCGGTCAATGTCAAGAGCGGGCGGGGTAGGGCCGCCCGCGTCCGGTGGACCGTCACCGCGAGCAGCACCGACCCGACGGGCCAGGCCAGGTTCGCCGGCACCGCGACGACCGAGAACCACCAGAAGTCGCGGCCGTTGGCGACGTCCTGCTCGCGCCCGCGGTGACCCGCCGCGTGATCCACCGCTTCCCGCGCACCCCGCAGGGCCGCTCCGCCGCGGCCCGGGCCACCGAACGCCTGACCGAACGCGAGGCCGAGGTCCTGCGCCTGGTGGCGCGGGGCCCGAGCAACGCGGAGCTGGCGGCGGAGCTGCACCTGTCCGAGGCCACGGTGAAGACCCACCTGACGAGGGTGTCGACCAACCTCGACCTGCGCGACCGGGTCCAGGCGGTCGTGTTCGCCTACGAGCACGGCCTCGTCACCCCCGGCGCCACCGACTGACCGCCCCAGGGCCGGTGACACACGTCGGATATCGTCCATGGCATGACGCAGTTTCCGGACTCCGGGCCGCGGACCGGGTACCGCGACACCGCCGAGAAGCGGTGGGTGCTGGTCGCGCACTTCGGTGCCGTGCTGGGCCTGTTGCCGGCGCTCGTCGTGCTCCTGGTCAAGGGGCGGGCGCCGGGTACCGTCCGCACGCACGCGGCCGCCGCGCTCAACTTCCAGCTCTTCGTCAGCGGCGCGCTGGTGCTGCTGTCGATCGTGCGGATGTGCGGCCTGTTCCTGCCCGACATCACCAACTGGTTCCTCGGCGTGATCTGGGTCGGTGTGTGGGGCGCGGGCATCGCGTTCGGCGTGGTCGGCGGCATCCGGGCCAACGAGGGGCTCCTGTACCGCTACCCGATCCGGCAGACCGTCGTCTGAGCACGCCTCACGGGTGGCTCATCACGATGACGCCCTGCGCCCGGCCGCCCAGCGCGCGGTACACGTGCGGCACGTCGCCCGCGAAGCGGACGAAGTCGCCGGCCCCGAGGTCGACCGGCGCGGCCGCCGGGCCGGTGCGTAGGCGGCCCGCGGTCACCAGGATCGACTCGACGACGCCCGCGGGATGCGGGTCGGCGTGCCGGGTGCGGGTGCTGAACGTCGCGTCGTAGATCTCGGCGAGACGGTGACCGTAGACCCGGTCGAGCAACCGGGCCGCCACCGCACCCTCGACCCGCGCGCCCTCGCCGGCGCGCACCACCTCGACCACGGGGACGTCGGCCGCCGGCGCGCCGATGAGGTCGCCGAGCGCCGCGTCGAGCGCGTTCGCCAACGCGTACAGCGTGTCGATGGTCGGGTTGCCCTGGCCCGCCTCCAGCTTCGTGAGGGCGGCCCGGCTCACGCCGCTGCGCGCCGCCAGCGTCACCACCGACATGCCGCGACGGGTCCGCAGATCGCGGAGGTTGGTGGCGATGAGCGACTGTGGCGACGGCGTCATGCCTACTATAGTAGCCAACCATGGCTACCACACGAGTCAGGCCCGCAGCGCGGATGGCGGGCGTGCACGGCTTCGGCATCGACCGGGTGGCGCGCGACGTGGTCCGCGCCAGCACGCGGTGGCCGGTGCTGCGCCTGGAGAACCTCGACACCGACCTGCCCCTGCCGCCGGAGGCGGTGCCGGTCACCGCGGAAGCGCTCACCACGCCGAGGGCGAACTCGTGGCTGCCGTTCACCGGCGACGAGGACCTGCGCGCGGCCATCAGCGACCTCCTCGTCGACCGCTGCGGCGAGCGGTACGACCCGGCCGACCGGATCGTCGTCACCAGCGGCGGCACCGAGGGCGTGCTCGACTGTCTCCTCGCGACGGTCGACCCCGGCGACGAGGTGATCCTCACCGATCCCGCCTACGCCGGACTGGTGAACCGCGTGCGCCTCGCCGGCGGCGTGCCGACGTTCGTGCCCTACCGGGTCGAGGACGACGAGTGGCGGCTCGACCTCGATGCCCTGCGGGACAGGGCCAGGACGGCGCGCGCCGTCGTCATGATGAGCCCGTCGATGCCCAGCGGCGCCGTCCTCACCGACGACGAATGGCGCGCCGTCAGCGAGGTGTGCGTCACGAACGACCTGATCCTCATCTACGACGCGGCGATGGAACGGATCCTGTTCGACGGCCGCGAGCCGCTGCATCCCGTGCGCTACGAGGGGATGGCCGAGCGCACGCTCGTCGTCGGCTCGCTGTCCAAGGAGTTCCGGATGATCGGGTGGCGGGTCGGCTGGGTCGCCGGTCCCCGGTCACTTGTCGACGCGGTCGGCTGGGTCCACGTCTACAACACCACGACGCCCGTCGGCATCGCCCGCGCCGCCGCGACCGCGGTGCTGCGCGGCGACCACGGTCACGTCGCGGCGTGCGCCGCCGAGCTCGAACGCCGGCGCGACACCATCCTCGCCGCGACGGCCGGCCTGCCCGTGGTACGCCCCGGCGGCGGGTGGTCGCTGCTGATCGACACCGTCACGCTCGGCCTCGAACCGGCGCGGGTGTCGGCCGCGCTGCTGCGGGAGGGGGCGGTCGCGGCCACGGCGATGGGCGGCTGGGGCGACGCGGTCGCCGCGCGTCACCTCCGTTTCGTCTTCAGCGCCGAACCGGTGGACGCGTTGCGCACGCTGCCCGGGCGCCTGGCCGCCGCCGGTCTCACGGGTTGACGCCGGGCGGGCCGGGCGGGCCGGGCGGGCCGGGCCGAAGGTCCCGACCCGCCCCGGGCCCCGGCGGGACCTTGGCCTCTACCGCGCGGTCCGCGGGGGGAGCAGGCTGGAGGCGTACGGACGGAGAGAGGACCACACCATGAGCGACGTCACGCGGGCACTGACCGGAGCGGTGACGGTGGCCGGACGGGCACCGTCGATCCACAACACCCAGCCCTGGCGGTTCGTCGTCGACGGTGACCGGCTCGACCTGCACACCGAGCCGTCACGGCAGCTCCGCGAGCTCGACCCCGAGGGTCACATGATGCTCGTGAGCTGCGGTGCGGCCCTGCACCACGCCGTGGTCGCGCTCGCGGCCGAGGGCTGGCACGCCGAGGTCGAGCGGACCGGCGCGCCCGAGGGAGCGGTGGCCAGCGTCCGGGTGACCGGACCCGGTGAGCCCGACCCGCACGCGGTCCGCCGCGTGGCCGCCGTGCCGCGCCGGCACACCGACCGCCGGCCGGTCGCGCCTGTGCCGGTCCCCCCGGACGCCCTCGCGGCCGTGACCGACGCGGTGACCGGAACCGGGCTGCGGATCCACGTGCTGCAGCCGAAGCAGGTGGTCGAGCTGGCGGTCGCGGTCGACCGCGCGCTGCGTGCCGAGGGCTCCGACGACCGGCAACGGGCCGAGCTCGCCGGCTGGGTCGGCGGAGCGCGGGAGGCGGGCACCGGGGTACCGGACGCGGCCATCCCGCGCTCGGCCCCGGAGACGACGGTTCCGGGTCGCGACTTCGGCGTCGACGGGACCCTCACCGTCCCGACCGGGCACGACGAGCGCGCCGTGCACGCGGTCATCTACGGGACCGGTGACCGGCCGGTCGACTGGCTGCGGGCCGGGGAGGCGCTGTCGGCCGCCTGGCTCGACGCGGTCGACAACGGGCTGACGCTGCTGCCGGAGAGCTCGCCGGCGGAGATCGCGAGCACGCGGCTGCTGCTGCGGCAGCTGGTGTCGCACGTCGGCTACCCGTACCTGGTGGTGCGCCTCGGCGTCGCCCACGACGAGACCACGACGACCGGGACCCCGCGCCTGCCCGCGCCGGAGATCGTCGAGCTTCGTTGAGAGGGTGCCGTACCCTTCGACCCATGATCGGTTCGGCGCTGCTGATGCGACTGTTCGCACGCCGTCCGCACTATGTCGACCGCTTCCGCTACGGCCGTGCCCAGAGGGGCCTGACGCTCACCGAGCTGCGCGCCGAGTACGGCCAGCGCATCATCGACGACGCCCGGGCGGATCCGGTGCTGGCGAGGGTGCTCCACGAGATCGGGACCACGCTGCTCGAGTCGGTACGCACCCTCGACAAGGCGCCGGCCCACCGGCCGCTGATCCGGTACATCCTGCTGACGGAGCTGGCGAACCGCTACCTGGCGAGCGTGACCGAGCCGTACTCGTCGATTCCGCCGAGCCCGTACCGCGGGTACTCGCACCCGATGCTGATCGTGGCGGCCGCCTGCGTGCTGGGCACGAGCCGCCGGCTACGCAACCCGTAGCGGGGGGATTCACCGACGGGGACGAGTAAGTGCTCGTCCCCGCCGGGAGCATGTGGGAACTGGGTGGGGCTGCGCGCGGGAGCCGAACCACGCGGGAACTGCGGTGGGTGCGCCTCCTTCCGGACCTGCGCTGTGGGAGCGCTCCCAAATGTGGGTGACCGAACTGTAGCTGTTCTTTTCGAGTTTGTGAACGGCCGACGACAGATTTAGATCTTTCCAGGTCAGCGGCCTGCACAAATGCGGTGGGCATAGACGACTGGCGCTGGAAGCGCTCCCATGGCAGACTGCCGTCATCGCGAGCAGGGAGCCGACCCCGCGACCCCCGTTCCCGCCCTCCACACCCCAGCGCCGCAGCGGTCCCGCGGCGACCCGAGGGCGTTCTCGCGAGGAGTCAGCAACGCATGAAGTTTCCCCGAACTAGACGCTGGACGACCTTCGCCGCCGCCGGCGTGCTGGTCACGACCGGCCTGGTCAGCATCCCCACCACCGCCTACGCGGCTGTCCAGTGCGACGTCACCTATGCCTCCACCGACTGGAACAACGGCTTCACGGCCAACGTCACGATCAACAACCGGGGTGACGCGCTCACCGGCTGGAACCTCGGCTGGACGTACGCGAACTCCGGCCAGCGGGTCACCAACTACTGGTCGTCGAAGATCACGCAGAGCGGACAGAACGTCACCGCCACCAACGAGGCCTGGAACGGCAACGTGCCGTCGGGCGGCTCGGTGACCTTCGGCTTCAACGGCTCGCACACCGGGCAGAACCCGAAGCCCACCTCGTTCACGCTCAACGGCGTCACCTGTGGCAGCCCCGGTAACAACCAGTCGCCGTCGGTCAGCCTGGCCGCGCTTCCCGGTCCCTACGTGGCGCCCGCCGACGTCGCGCTGAGCGCGACGGCGAGCGACCCCGACGGAACCGTGAGCAAGGTCGAGTTCTACCGCAACGGCCTGCTGATCAACACCGACACCAGCTCGCCGTACGGCTACACGATGGAGGACCTGCCGGCCGGCAGCTACACCGTCCAGGCGAAGGCGTACGACAACGCGACCGGCACGGCCACCGCCGAGCGCAGCTTCACGGTGGCACCGTCGAACGGTCCGACGATCATCGCGACCCCGCCGTCGATCAGCGTTCCCGAGGGCGGCTCAGCGACGGTCAACTACAAGCTGAGCGCGGCGCCGAGCGGCAGCGTCACGATTCCGCTGACCCGCACCGGTGACCCCGACATCACCGTCTCGCCGGGGTCGATCACGCTGACGCCGACGAACTGGAGCACGGGCGTCAACGTCACCTTCAGCGCGGCCAACGACTCCGACACGACGAGCAGCACGGCCACCATCTCGGCCACCGCCAGCGGCTACCCGACGCTCGCCGTCACCGCGACCGAGGTCGACAAGGACGTGCCGGGCGGCGACAACGAGTACATCACCCGGTTCCTCGCCCAGTACGGCAAGATCAAGAACTCCGGTTACTTCAGTCCGGAGGGCGTGCCGTACCACTCGATCGAGACGCTGATCGTCGAGGCGCCCGACCACGGCCACGAGACCACCTCCGAGGCGTTCAGCTACTGGATCTGGCTCGAGGCGCAGTACGGACGGGTCACCCAGAACTGGGCCCCGTTCAACAACTCGTGGACCGTGATGGAGAAGTACATCATCCCGTCGCAGGCCGACCAGCCCACGGCCGGAGTGAACGGCACCCCGCAGTACGCGGCCGAGTACAACCTGCCCAGCCAGTACCCGTCGGCGCTGCAGTCGAGCGTTCCGGTGGGCCAGGACCCGCTGCGCGGCGAACTGCAGTCGGCCTACGGCACCGGCCAGATCTACGGCATGCACTGGCTGCTCGACGTCGACAACACCTACGGCTTCGGCCGGTGCGGCGACGGCACCACGCGTCCGGCGTACATCAACACGTTCCAGCGGGGTCCGCAGGAGTCGGTGTGGGAGACCGTGCCGCAGCCCTCCTGTGACACGTTCGTCCACGGTGGACCGAACGGCTTCCTGGACATCTCCATCAGGGACTCCGGCGCGCCGGCGAAGCAGTGGAAGTACACCAACGCCCCCGACGCCGACGCCCGCGCGATTCAGGCCGCCTACTGGGCGCTGAAGTGGGCCAAGGAGCAGAACAAGCAGGCGGACGTCTCGGCCACCGTCGCCAAGGCGGCCAAGATGGGTGACTACCTCCGTTACGCCATGTTCGACAAGTACTTCAAGCGGATCGGCAACTGCGTCGGTCCGACGACCTGCCCCGCCGGCAGCGGCAAGAACTCGATGCACTACCTGCTCAGCTGGTACTACGCGTGGGGCGGCGCCACCGACCCCGCGGCCGGCTGGTCGTGGCGCATCGGCTCGAGCCACAACCACTTCGGGTACCAGAACCCGTTCGCGGCCTGGGCGCTGGTGAACACGCCGGAGCTGTCGGGCAACATGAAGAGCCCCACCGCGGTCACCGACTGGACGAGCTCGATGAACCGTCAGCTCGAGTTCTACCAGTGGCTGCAGTCGGCCGACGGCGCGATCGCCGGTGGCGCGACGAACAGCTGGGACGGGGCCTACGCCCAGCCGCCGGCGGGTACGCCGACGTTCTACGGCATGTACTACGACGACCACCCCGTCTACCACGACCCGGGCTCCAACCAGTGGTTCGGTATGCAGGTGTGGTCGCTGCAGCGCGTCGCCGAGCTCTACTACGAGACCGGCAACGCCAAGGCCAAGGCGATCCTCGACAAGTGGGTGCCGTGGGCGATCGCCAACACGACGATCGGCACCGGCGGGAACTTCGCGATCCCGTCCGACCTGCAGTGGAGCGGTGCTCCGGCCACCTGGAACCCGTCCAGCCCGGCCGCCAACTCCAACCTGCGCGTCACGGTCACCGCGACCGGTCGTGACGTCGGCGTGGCCGGCGCCTACGCCCGCACCCTGACCTGGTACGCGGCCAAGAGCGGCAACGCCGCGGCCAAGACCACCGCCAAGGGCCTGCTCGACGCGTTGAACGCCAACGCCGACGCGCAGGGCGTCTCGACGACGGAGACCCGCGAGGACTACCGCCGCTTCGACGACGTGTACAACGCCGGCACCGGCCAGGGCCTGTACCTGCCTCCGGGCTGGACCGGCGAGATGCCCAACGGTGACGTGATCGCCCCGGGCAAGACCTTCGTCGACATCCGTTCCTTCTACAAGAACGACCCGGCCTGGCCGAAGATCCAGGCCTACCTCGACGGTGGTCCCGCTCCGACGTTCAACTACCACCGGTTCTGGGCCCAGTCCGACGTGGCCATGGCCTACGCCGACTACGGCCGCCTCTTCCCGACCGGCTAGCAGAACCCCGCACCAAGGGCGGCCGGGACCATGCGTCCCGGCCGCCCGCATTTGCAGAACCAGATGAGACGCCCACCGGAAAAGCACGGCGCGGCCCAGCTTCGCACCCCCGCCGAGGAAATCACCCGCCGGGCGATCGCCCATCTCGCCCGGCAGCCGGGGAAGCGGCCCGCAGCAGGGACGGGCTCCCGCCGGCCCATTCCGAGCGCGACGCCACTTACGACCGCGCCCAGCGCGCGTCCTGCGCGGAGCGCGCGAACAGCCAAGCGCCTGCCCCGGTTGCGCCTGCCCCGGCCGCACCTGCGCGGTTGCGCCTGTCTCGGTCGCCGATTCCGCGAGCCCGCCCGCCCGACGAGCGTCCGCCCCGCCAGCCGGGGCGACCAACCTAGCCTCCTAGGATGCTCAAGGCGATGTGCGGTGCGCAACGCAAAGGCCATCGCACCCGGGAAGGGCCGCCGTGCCGGGAGAGGGGCCTGCCGCGCCGGGGAGGTCCGGTACGCCACCAACTTCCGTGCCCGGACGTTCGGCGAGCCCACTCGATGCAAGGAGCACGCGTCAGCAGGTGCCGGTGCTGACCTCGTCGACGGGCTCGTACTTGCGCCACTCCGTCTGCAGCATGTACCTGGTGACCGACGCCGTCGGGGCTTGGAGCCAACCGGCGCCGCGGTGGTACATGCCGGCCGCGACCGGTTCGGGCAGCAGCACGGGCCCGCCGAGCCCGGCCCGCCCGGCCGCCTCGGCGAGCACCGCCCGGCGCGTCGTGGCCCAGGCCGCCGGGTGGGTCAGCACCGTCGTGGCCGGCGCCTGCCCGGTGACCCGCACCGCCTCGGCCAGCACGCGGGCGAGCGGCGCCGCGACCAGGTCGACGACGGCGACCTCGACACCGCCAGCAGCACCCGGCCCTCGTCGATCCGCGTCGCGGCCGGTCGCGGTCAGCCCGGCACCGACCCGGACGGCCGACGGCAGCAGGGGCGAACCGTCGAACAGCATTGGCGATGGTCTGGGTCGCCTCGAGCTTGCCGAACTGGACGTTCGACTGGAGCGGGCCGGCGTAGAAGTCGAACGTCCGGGTCAGCTCGGCGGCCGGGAAGACCTTCAGGGCCTCGTTGCTGGTGATCAGGGCCGACATCGTGGCGCGCTCGGCGGTGTCGACGCCGCCGCGGAGCTGGTTCCACATGGACGCAGGATCGGTCCTTCCGTCGTCAGGAACCCGACCGTGGCCACGGAAGCTGGGCGTGGGCTGTAGGTAGTCTCGATCCGTGGCCTATGGCATCGGCGTGGCGCTCTTCGCCCTCGGCATCCTGTTGTCGCTGACCCTGCACGAGATCGGGCACGCCGCCGCCGCGCGTGCGTTCGGCATGAAGGTCACGCGGTTCTTCGTCGGGTTCGGTCCGACGCTGTTCTCGGTGACCCGCCGCGGCGTCGAGTACGGCGTCAAGGCGATCCCGGTCGGCGCGTTCGTGAAGATCGTCGGCATGACGCGGCTCGACGAGGTGCCGCCGGAGGACGAGAAGCGCGCGATGTGGCGCTTCCCGGTGTGGAAGCGCACGGTCGTCATGGGTGCCGGGGTGGCGATCCACTTCACGCTCGGGTTCCTCATCCTGTGGGGGTTGTTCGCGTTCTCGCCGCTGCCCGACGAGCGCCTCCTGCAGAGCCAGCCGGTGCGGATCGACACGGTGTCGCCCGCGAGCGCGGCCGTCACGGCCGGCCTGCAGCCCGGCGACGTGATCACCTCGATCGACGGCCGCCCGGTCCGCGGCTGGGACGCGTTCACGTCGACGGTCCGCGCGGCCGGGGGCCGCGACGTCGCGCTGACGTACGAGCGGGCCGGCGTCTCCCGCACGGTGTCGGTGGCGCTGCCGGTGGTCGAGGGCGTCGGGCTGCTCGGGGTCACGCCCGCTGTGCCGACCAGCACCGCCGGCCCGGTCGACGCGGTCGGGCTCGCCGGGCGGCAGGCCGGTGCGCTGTTCGAGGGGACGTTCGAGGCGCTGGTGTCGCTGCCGTCGAAGGTTCCGGCGCTGTGGGCGTCGATCACGGGGGACGAGCGTGACCCGGAGACCCCGGTGAGCATGGTCGGCGCCAGCCACATCGGTGGCAAGCTCGCCGACCGTGGCGACTACCAGTCGTTCCTGTTCATGCTGGCGTCGCTGAACTTCTTCCTGGGCATGTTCAACCTGTTACCGGTGCTGCCGGCCGACGGTGGTCACATCGCGATCTCGTGGTTCGAGCGGGTGCGCTCGTGGGTCTACGCGCGGTTGCGCCGGCCGGATCCCGGTCCGGTGGACTACTACCGGCTGGCGCCGGTGGTGCTGGTGGCGGTGGTGCTGTTCGCGGCGTTCACGCTGTTGAGCGTCACGGCCGATCTGGTGAACCCGGTGCAGCTCACGGACTGACCGGGCTGGCCCCGGCCGGCGACGGGCCGCCGACCGGCGCGGCGGTGCGTGCGGCGCTGGTGTCCCGAGTCGCAGCTGCACGCAGGCGTGGGCAAAGCCGACATTTCAGCCCGGACGGACCCCCGCCGCCACTGCCCGTCACCGCAAATCTGCCCACCGGGTCTGTGCCGGTCGCCTTGATCGTCG
>NZ_BOPH01000084.1 GCF_016863655.1 Virgisporangium ochraceum | reverse complement strand
GTTTTGATGGAGGCCACAACTGCAAGATCGGCGGAGAGGGGGCACCGTGAGCGCCGCCGCACCGGCGGCACGCCGCCGCCGCACCGGCGACGTGCCGCCTCCCCACCACGGAATCAGGTTCTGCGGGCCGGTACGGCCGTGGCCAGGCGCGCGAGGGTCAGGGCGGCCAGCAGCAGGCCGAAGTCGCGCAGGGCGATGTCGTAGTAGTCGGGGATCAGGAGCAGGTTGAGGATGATGCCCGCGAGCCAGGCCGCCACCAGGTAGCCGCCGAAGCGGGGCATCAGCAGCACCACGATGCCGGCCACGATCTCGACGACCCCGACGGCGTACATCGCCTGCTGGGCGGTGCCGGGAACGAGGTCGTCGATGGTCGGGGCCAGGTAGCCGGGCCAGTCGGTGAGCAGGTTGAAGAACTTGTCGAGACCGAACAGCACCGGCGCCACCGTGAACCCGATGCGGAGCAGCCAGAACGCCTGGAAGACGGGATCGGTGCGCAGGCGTTCGCGGTTGTCTACGGCTGTCATTCGAGCTGTCCCTCCTTCTAGGAGAAGTCAATCTGTACGTTAGAAGGGTGGGATTCTTTCGTCAACTACTCTGTCTGTTAGAGGAGGGGTGCCGTGACTCCAGAGGACTTCGACACGCAGGTCGCGCGGGTGGCCGCGCTCGGTGAACCGGTCCGCCGGTCGCTGTACCGGTTCGTCGTGGGGCAGCCCGACGCGGTCAGCCGCGACCAGGCCGCCGCCGGCGTCGGCGTGGCCCACCACGTCGCCAAGTTCCACCTGGACAAGCTGGAGTCCGACGGGCTGCTCGACGTCGAGTACCGGCGGCCACCGGGTCGCGGCGGTCCCGGCGCCGGCCGTCCCACCAAGCTCTACCGGCGGGCGGCGCGCGACGTGGCGGTGAGCCTGCCGGAACGGCGCTACGACCTGGCCTCACGGATCATGGTCGAGGCGATCGCGGCGGCACAGAGCGGCGGGACCCCGGTGACCGAGGCGCTCGGTTCGGCCGCCCGCGCGTTCGGCACGGCGTTGGGGGAGCGGGCCACCGACCTCGCCGAGGTGCTCGCCGAGAACGGCTACGAACCGCGCGCCGACGACGCCGGCGTCACGCTGGCCAACTGCCCGTTCGGCGGGCTCGCGCAGACGCACACCGAGCTGGTGTGCGGCATGAACCTCGACCTGATCGACGGCGTGCTCACCGGGCTGCGGTCCACAGTGGACCGTCGTCGGGCGCGGCTCGCGCCGGCTCCGGGACGCTGCTGCGTGGTGGTCACCGAGGCGTGAGGCGGACGCTCGCCGGCGTGCGGCCGAACTCGCGGCGGAACGCACGGTGGAAGCTCGCGACGTCGCCGAACCCCGCCTCGGCGGCGATGTCGACCACCCGCAGGTGGCCCAGCCCGGGGTCGCGCAGCGTGCGCAGCGCCAGCTCCAGCCGCATCCGGCGGACGGTGCCGGCGTAGGAGCGTTCGCGGCCGGCGAACAGCCCGTGCAGCGAGCGCACCGAGATCCCCAACCGGCGGGCGGTCGCGGCCGGCGACAGGTCGTCGTCGGCGAGATGCTCCGCGATGTCGGTCAGCGCCGCGCGGTGGTCGCGGCCGGTCGCGGCGGTGTCGGCGGTGGTGACCGCGTCAGCGCTGGTCGCGACCTGGAGGAGACCGGCGGTCAGCGCGGCGAGCCGGGTGGCGGACCCGGGAGCCACCGACGATCCGGCGAGGGCGGTCATCGCGTGCCGCACCGCGGCACCCACGCCGACGGCGGTGCCCACGCGGGTGGCGGTGCGCCGGGTGTGCAGCAGCCGGCCGGGTACGAACAGCGACAGCTGGGTGAAGTCGGAGCCGAACTCGAACTCGAACGGCTCGTCGGTGTAGACCACGGCGAGGTCGCCGGGCGCGAGCACGGCGGTGCGGCCGGCCTGGCGCATCACGCTGCTGCCGCGCACCTGCAGGTTGGCGTAGTAGCCGGCGCGCGGCGCCCGCTCGATGTCGCGGCCGGTGCGCCGCACCCGCTGCGGCTGCGACCCGATGCGCGCGATCCCCGACGGCCACTGGGTGACCGTCCCGCGGAACCGGTCGCGCTGCGGCGACTCGGGGCTGAGGTCGAGGAAGGCCTCGCAGATCAGCTCGCGCCAGTAGGCGAACTGTTCCCGCGGTTGGGTGTCCACTGTGGACCAGGTGCGGGTCATTGTCGCCCCTGTCGGGTGGCCGACGGTTGCACGCGGTGCGAGGCGCCGTGCGCCGGATGCGACACCCGCACCGGCGCGGTCTGCCACCGTGCCGCCATGACATCGACGACGCTGCACACGCGGTTCACCGAAGCGTACGGTCTCACCACGCCGGTCGCCCAGGCCGGCATGGCCTTCGTCGGAATGACGCCAGATCTCGCCGTCGCGGTCAGCGAGGCGGGCGGGCTTGGCGCCGTGGGCGTCGGGCTGATGCCGCCGCCGGCCCTGGCCGCGCTGATCGCGGCCGTCCGCGCCCGGACGGCGAAGCCGTTCAACGTCAACCTGATCACGCCACTGGCCACGGTGGACCACGTCGCGGTCGCCTGCGAGGCCGGCGTTCCCGTGGTCTCGTTCCACTGGGGGCACCCGTCCCGGGCGTGGATCGACCGCCTGCACGCGGCCGGTGTGCGGGTCTTCGAGCAGGTGGGGTCCACAGTGGACGCGCGCCGCGCCGCCGACGACGGCGTCGACGTGATCGTGGCGCAGGGACAGGAGGCGGGCGGCCACAACTTCGCGACCCTGCCGACGTTCGTGCTCGTGCCGCTGGTCGTCGACGCCGTGGCGCCGACGCAGGTGCTGGCGTCGGGCGGCATCGCCGACGGTCGCGGACTGGCCGCCGCGCTGATGCTGGGCGCCGACGGCGCGTGGGTCGGCACGCGGTTCGTCGCCACCACCGAGTCGCAGGCCCACGACGGCTACAAGGAGCGGCTGGTAACCGCCTCGGCGACCGCGACGGCCCTGACCGGCATCTTCGGCCCGGAGAACCCCCGCTTCAACCCGACCCGGGTGCTGCGCAACCGCGTGGTGACCGAGTGGCACGACCGCCTCGCCGACATCGGACCCGACCAGCCCGTGATCGGGCACACCACCCTGGGCGGCGTGGACGTCGAGATGCGCCGGTTCTCCAACCTCGTCCCGATGCGCGACGCGACCACGGGCGACCTCGAGGAGATGGCCCTGCTCGCCGGGCAGGGCGTCGGCCTCGTCGGCACGATCGAACCCGCCGCGACGGTGGTGGAGACGATGACCGCCCGGGCCGCGGAGCTGCTCGCTAGGTAAGGCCGGGCGGCAGGCCGAATGCGGGGAACAGCGCCGGGACGTGGAACACGTCCATCGCGGCCAGGTCGCCGTCCCTGCCCGGGCTCAGGACGCTCAGCACGAACGGGCGGAACACCGTGTCGCCGGCGGCGCGGACGTACCCGGCGACCGCCGGTTGCCGGTTCGCCGACGTCGGGAGCATCCGCCACGCGCCGGGGGTGGTCATTCCCTCGTGGAGGGCGCCGGCGACCGCCGCGCGGCCGGTCCACTCGCCGACCTCCGGTTCGATGGTCAGCCGGACGTCCTCGCGTAGCAGGGCCACCAGCGCTGCCGGGTCGGCCCGCTCGTGGGCGGCGATGTAGCGCTCCAGCAGGTTCCGTTGGGTGGCGTCCGGGGCCTCGGCCGGCGCCCAGTCGCCGCGGCCCGCCGGCCAGCGGGCGCGGAGCGTCCCGCGGGCGCGTTGCAGGGCGCTGTTGGCGGCGGTGACGGTCGTGTCGAGGAGGTCGGCGACCTCGCGGGCCGACCAGTCGAGCACGTCGCGCAGGATGAGCGCGGCGCGCTGGCGGGGCGGCAGCAGCTGGATCGCGGCGAGGAACGCCAGCGAGATCGTCTCGCGGCCGACGGCGACGGCCTCCGGGCCCGGGTGCCCGTCGAGGAGGTGGTCCGGGTACGGCTGCGGGCGCGGGGTCGACCGGCGCAGCGTGTCGAGGCAGGCGTTGGTGGCGATCCGGTACAGCCACGTGCGCGTGCTCGACCGGGATTCGAACGAGTCGCGGGCACGCCAGGCCCGCAGGAACACCTCCTGCACGTGGTCCTCTGCGGCCTCGTAGGAGCCGAGCATCCGGTAACAGTGGACGTGCAGCTCACGGTGGTGCCGGCGGGTCAGGTCCGTGAAGTCCACACCAACGTTCATACCGGTAACGACGGAAGAAGATCTTCAGAATCACCGGTGAGTTCCGGCCGCGGCCGCGTCTACCCGGGTATGGCAACTGTGGAAGCGGACATCTCGATGTCGGTCGACGGCTACGTCACCGGCCCTGACCTGGACACCCACCCGGGCTACGGGCGCGGCGGTGAACGGCTGCACGCCTGGCTCGGTCACGACGAGGGACGACGGCTCAGCGCGGCGACGTTCGCCGCCTCCGGCGCGGTCGTCACCGGTCGGCGGGTGTACGACGACACCGACGGATGGGCGTCGGAGAACGGCTTCTTCGGGATGCCGGTGTTCGTGGTGACGCACCGTCCCCACGAGCCGGTGACCCGGGGCGGCACCACGTTCACGTTCGTCACCGGCGGGGTGCGGGCCGCGATCGGCGCGGCCGTCACGGCCGCGGGCGGCAGGAACGTGCACATCATGGGCGGCGCGTCGGTCATCCGACAGGCGTTGCGCGCCGGGCTGGTGAACCGGCTGCGGCTGCACGTCGTGCCGCTGCTGCTCGGGTCGGGCACCGCCCTGTTCGACACCGCCCTGTTCGACGGGGAACCGGGGCCGGCCCTGGAGATCGAGGAGGCCGTCGGGACGCCGGAGGCGACACATCTGTCGTACCGGTGTGATTGGTTGGCCCCATGACGACGGAGGTTCCCGGCCTGCGCTACCAACCGGACTGGCTCGACGAGGCCGCCCAGCGCGGTCTGCTCGCGACCATCGACGCCGCGCCGTGGTCGTCCGAGCTGCGCCGGCGGGTGCAGCACTACGGTCACCGGTACGACTACGGCCGCCGTTCGGTCGCCGGCGGACGGGAGGCGACCCCGGTGCCCGGCTGGGCACGCGAGTTGGCCGAGCGCCTGCACGCCGAGGGCCACACCGACGAGCCGGCCGACCAGGTCATCGTCAACGAGTACGAGCCGGGCCAGGGCATCAGCGCGCACATCGACTGCGTGCCCTGCTTCGGCCCGGCCGTGGCGGCGGTCAGCCTCGGGTCGGCCTGCGTCATGGACTTCACCGGGCCCACCGGCGCGCAGCGGGTCGGTGTCCGGCTCGGGCCGGGCAGCCTCAGCGTGATGACCGGGCCGTCGCGCTACGAGTGGCGGCACGCGATCGCGGCGCGCCGGAGCGACCCGGCTCCGGGTGGCGGGCGTGTCCAGCGGGGAAGGCGGGTGTCGGTCACGTTCCGGACGGTCCTCCAGGGCCGGGAGTGAGGTCGGCCGGGGCCGGAGCACCCGAGGAGGTCGGGCGGCTCGCGCGTAGCAGGCGGTCGAGGAGGGCGGGGTCGCCGGTCACGCTCACGCGGTCCCATGGCGGAGCGCCGTCGAGGACGGCCTGGACCTGAGCCTGGGGCCCGGCCACGACGACATCGGGCGTGTCGGCGGGGCCGCGGGCGAGCTCGGTGAGCCGGCCGTTCTCCACGCGCAGGCGGAACACGTGCCGGTCGAGGCGGAACTCGAAGAGGGCCGTCCACGGCCGCGGCACCCGGTCGGCGTCGAAGAACGTGCGCAGCCCGAGCATCACCGAGTCGGCGGTGAGGCGGCCCTCGCGGGGGACCGGCGACCCGACGCCCCAGCGCGCCAGCGCGCGGAACACCGGTTCGAGGTCGGCGCCCCACGGGGTCAGCTCGTAGACCTGCGCGGCGGCCGGCGGCGGCAGCGTGCGGCGGGTCAGCACGCCGCCGGCCTCCAGGTCGCGCAGCCGCCGGGTCAGCACGTTGGGGCCCGCGCCGGGCAGGGCCGTCTGGAGGTCGCTGTACCGCCTCGGCCCGAGCCGCAGCTCCCGGACCACGAGCAGCGCCCACCGGTCACCGATCACGTCCAGCGCGTGGGCCACCGGGCATGCCTCGCCGTACCGCCGCTCCGCCGTCACGGGGTCTCCTCAGCACTTGACCGAACCGACTATCGAGATGATAGCTTGAACTATCAAATCGATAGAAGGGCTGGCCATGCATCCGGAGAAGATGGTTTCCGGGAACGGGGTCGACCTGTGCGTGCAGGAGTTCGGCGCGCCCACCGACCCCGCCGTGCTGCTCATCGGCGGCGCGGCCAGCTCCATGGACTGGTGGGAGGACGCCTTCTGCGAACGGCTGGCCGCCGGAGGACGCCGGGTCGTGCGGTACGACCTGCGTGACACGGGGCGCAGCACCGCCTCGCCGGCCGGGAAGCCGAACTACGGCGGCCCCGACCTCGTCGCCGACGTGGTCGGGCTGGTCGACGCGCTGGGCCTCGCCCCGGTGCACCTCGTGGGCCTGTCGATGGGCGCCGGGATGTCCCAGCACCTCGCGGTCGACCACCCCGACCTCGTCGCCACGCTGACGCTCATGTCGACGTCACCCGGCGGACCGGGTGGCCCCGACCGGCCCGACCTGCCGGCACCCGAGCCGCGCGTCGCGGCCGCGTTCTCCAACCCCGCACCCGAACCCGACTGGGCCGACCGGGCCGCGGTCGTCGAGCACATCGTCGCCAGCTTCCACCCGTTCTCCGGCGGGTACGGCGTCGACGAACCGCGCGTCCGCGCGCTCGTCGGCCGGATCTACGACCGCACCACCGACATCGCGGCGAGCCAGACCAACCACTGGATCCTCGAGGGCGGCGAACCGGTCCGCGGCCGGCTGGGTGGGATCACCGCGCCGACGCTGGTCCTCCACGGCACCGACGACCCGCTGTTCCCGCTCGCCCACGGTGAGGCGCTGGCCCGCGAGATCCCGGGCGCCACCCTGCTGCCGCTGCCGAAGGTCGGCCACGAGTACCCGCCGGAACCGGTGTGGGACGTCGTGGTCGAGGCGATCCTGCGGCACACGTCCCGGTAGGTCACGGATGCGGCCTCCAGTTGGTACCGTCGATCCGTGGTGGAGCTACGGGGTGGGGTTTTCGGCCGGGGGTCGTCCGTCGGCGCGGTCGATCTGACGTATGACGAGTTCCATCGGCTGGTGGGGCAGGGCGGGCGGCTCGTCGTCAACTTCTGGGCCGACCGGTGTCCGTTGTCGCGCCAGTTCCACCCCATCTTCGAGCGGGCCGCGCCGCGCCACCCCGACGTGGTGTTCGGCAAGGTCGACGTCGACGCGGTAAAGGGGCTCACCGGCCCCCTGGAGATCTCCCAGCTGCCCACGTTGACGGCGATCTACGGCGGGTCCCTGCTGTACAAGGAGTCGGGCGTGCACCGGCCCGACCAGGTCGACGAGGTCGTCGCCGCGCTGCGCCGGGTCCGGTAGCGGCGGCCGTCGTGACGGTCGACGGCACGTCGACCGCCGCCGCGCAAGTCGGAGGTAGCCCTGGAATGCGGTGACGTCAACCATCCGACGTTCCCACCGCACGATGCCATCTGCCGTCAGGATCTGTGGTCAACTGCGCTCAGGCCACCGATCCGAGGAGCACAAATGTCGACCGCAGCCACGGCCGCCATCACGTTCGCCGCGCTGTACGCCTCGCACCAGGTCGGTGACCACGTGGTGCAGTCCGACTGGGCCGCGACCACCAAGGCCGCGCCGAGCGCCGAGGAGCTGGCCGCCGGCGTGCCACCGTGGACCGGCTGGTCGGCGTGCCTGCGTCACGTCGCGAGCTACACCGGTACGCAGGCGGTCGCCCTCGGGCTGGTCTGCTTCGTCGCGCCGCTCGGGATCGCCGGGATCGGTGCCGCCCTGCTGGTGTCGTCCAGCACCCACGCGGTCATCGACCGGCGGTGGATCGTGCGCCGGCTGATCCGCGCGAAGCGCTGCCACGGCTGGCGGGAGGGCCCGTACCTGATCGACCAGTCGTTGCACATGGGCGCGCTGCTCGTCGCGAGCGTCCTCGCCCCCACTGTCGGTGGCGTCATGGGGGTTCTGGCCGTCGGGGGCGCGGCGGTCGCGCTGGTGGCGGCCGCGTTGGCGGCCGAGCGGAGGCTGGGGGCGTGGTCGCGCTCCGCGGCGCCCGCGCACGGTTGAGGCTGGGACGCGGCGCCCGCACCGACGGTTCTGGACTGATTCCAGTAAGGCGACCTCTGGGCGCCGCACGCGCGACACATAGTATTATGCGCATGTGTGCACTACTGGGGGGACCTGATGGGTCACGGGCATGACCACGGGGTGACCGCCACCGGGCGGCACCGCCGCGTGCTGGCGCTCGTCGTCTGCGTGTCGGCGGTGATCTTCGCCGTGGAGGTCGTCGGCGCGTGGGTCACGGGCAGCCTCGCGCTGCTGGCCGACGCCGGGCACGTGCTCGCCGACGCCGGCGGGGTCGCGCTGGCCCTCGGTGCGGCGCTGCTCGCCGCGCGGCCTGCGTCGGGACACCGCACGTTCGGCTGGGCCCGAGCCGAGATCCTCGCGGCGGCCGTCAACGGGCTGGTGCTCGCCGGGATGGGCGTCTACATCCTGGTCGAGGGCGTGCGGCGGATGGTCGAGCCGGCCGAGGTCGAGGCCGGCGGGATGGCGGTGTTCGGCGTCGTCGGCCTGGTCGGCAACCTGGTGGGCGTCGCCCTGCTGTACCGGGCCCGGACGGCCAGCCTCAACCTGCGCGGCGCGTTCCTCGAGGTCGCCACCGACACCCTCACATCGGTCGGCGTCCTCGTGGCGGCCGCGGTGATCGCGCTGACCGGCTTCACCCGGGCCGACGCGATCGTGTCGGTGCTCATCGGCCTGATCGTCGCCCCGCGCGCGGTGAAGCTGCTCCGCGAGGCGGCGCACATCCTGCTCGAGGCGGCACCGGCCGGCGTCGACCTGGCCGAGATCCGCGCCCACATCACCGGCCTGGACCACGTGCAGGGCGTCCACGACCTGCACGTGCACACGGTCACCTCGGGCCTACCGGTGCTGACCGCCCACGTCGTGGTCGACGCCTCCTGCTTCCACGACGGACACGCCCCCCAGCTCCTCGACGAGCTGCAGGCCTGCCTGGCCGGCCACTTCGACGTCGAGCACTCGACGTTCCAGCTGGAGCCCGCCGGCCACGCCGACCACGAGTACGCCACCCACCACTGACCCGCGCGAGCGGCATACCGTTGCCGGGTGGGACGGCTGGCAGGTGTCGGAATCGTGGGCGGCGCCGCCGTCGTCGCGCTCTGCTGGGCGGTGGGTGCCGCGTTCTACGGGCCGTCGGCTGCGGCACCACCGCACCGACGTCGTGCACCAGGCCATCGACCCGGTGGTCGTCGCGGCGCCGTGGCTGATCGCCGCCGGCGCCGCGTACCTCGTGTTCCGTCACGTCTCCAGGAGGACCACGTCGACCCAGTAGTTGCCGGTTGACGCCGTCGTGGGGGCCTCGCCGCCGGAGCCGTAGCGGTACACCGAGCCCGTCGCCGTGAGCGGACCGCGGGTCACCGGCTCGGCGAAGCCGCCGGCCGTGAGCGAGTACCGCCCGACCGTCGTGTGGTACGAGACGGTGTACGTCACGCCCGGGTCGATCGCCACCGGCGTCGCGAACAGCAGCGTCTGCCAGCCGTCGGCGCTCTCGACGAAGGTGCCGGTCGCCATGCGTTCCCCGGTCGGCGACCACAGCGATCCCGTGTGGCTGCCGGTGTTCTGGCTGCCCTTGTGGAAGCGCACGCCGGCGACGGTGCCGGCCACGGTCGAGCTGAACCGCACGCCGAGCTCGACCGCGTCGGTGTCGTCCCAGTTGGTCGCCGCCGGGGTGTCGCCCGGCCCGAAGATCAGCTGGGACCCGGGCGGCGGGCTCGGCGGCGTCGGCGGACCCGGCGGCGGGCCGTCGGGCACGAACATCGCGTCGACCCAGTAGTTCGTGGAGTTGTAGGTGCCGGTGGGGAACCCGTCGGAGCCGTAACGGTAGACGCCGTTGGAGCCGGCCGGCGCCGTCAGCGTGCCGTCGCCGTTGGTCCAGCCGGTGCCGAAGAAGCCCGAGCTGACCGCGTAGTTGCCGTTCGGCGCGTAGTAGGCGACCACGTACGTCGTGCCCGCGGTCACCTCGACCGGCCCTCCGAACTCCACGCTCTGCCAACCGGTTCCGCTGGCGGCCGGGAACGTCGCCCTCGCCAGTTCGTCGCCGTCGGCCGAGTACAGCGTTCCCGTGTGCGGGCCGGTGTTGCCGGCGCCGCGCCAGAAGCGCACGCCGACGATCTCCCCGTCGACGGTCGGGGTGAACCGCACGCCGAGCGTGATCGCCTCGGTGTCACCCGACGACGTCACCGCCGGCGCGTCGCCGGAGCCGAACAGCGTCGACACCTGTTCGTACTGGGACGTGGTGAACGTCCACGTCGCCGGCGCATCCATCGGCGTGCCGGTGGCGCCGGTGGCCGTCACGGTCGCGGTGTACTGCTCGCCGTACGCCAGGGCCACCGCCGGGGTGAACGTCGCGGTGCGGGTGGGCGCGTCGTACCCGGTGGCGCCGCTCACCGGAGCGCCGCTCCCGTCGGTCACCGTGAACTGGACGCTCGCGGCCGCGACCGGTCGCGAGAAGAGCGCACCGGGACGGGCATCGACCGCGACGCCGGTGGCGCCGGCCACCGGCGAGGTGGTCAGCACCGACGGCGCCGCGCCACCGTCGACGAACATCACGTCGACGTAGTAGTTGACGTCCCGGGACGAGGCCTCGACGGGGAAGCCGGCACCGGGGCGGAACAGGCCGTTGCCGCCCGAGGTGCGCCCGCGCGGGGCGACCAGCGGCGCCGCGACGTGGTCGAGGCTGCTGAAGAACCGCTCGTCGGCGGCGTAGTGGCCGTTCGGCGCGAGGTAGGACGCGACGTAGGTGGTGCCCGCCGTGACCGGCAGCGGCTGGCTGAACTGCAGCGTCTGCCACCCGCTCGCGGACTCGTCGGTGAACGTGCCGGTCCGCAGGAGCTGGCCGTCGGCCGACCACACCTGGCCGGTGTGCGTGCCGCCGTTGCCGGTGCCCTTGTAGAACCGCACGCCGGTGATGGTGCCGTCGGTCTGCGGCACGACCTTCACGCCGAGCGTCACCGCGCCGGAGTCGTCGGTGGCCGGATGAGCCGGCACCCGCTGCCCGAACAGCGTGCTCGGACCGGTGAGCGTGAGGCCGAGCGTCGCCGGCGTCTGCCCGAGGTTCCCGCTGTCGTCGACCGCGCGCACCTTCACGACCTGGCTGCCCGGACCGTTGCTGTGGAACGTGTAGCTCCACGCCGACGTGCCGGTGGCCGGGTGCCACGTGGTGCCGCCGTCGGTGGAGACCTCGACGCCCGCGACCTCGCCGCTGCCGGCGTCGACCGCGGTTCCGGAGACCGTGACCGCCGCGCCGTTGGCGACCGACGTCCCGTTCGCCGGCGACGTGACCGTGACGCTCGGCGCGGTGAAGTCGGTCGACATGGTGGCCGGGTCGAGGCCGGACATCAACGTGGTCGGCTGCGCGCCCATGTCGGCGAGCAGGTTCACGGTCGCCTGCTGCATCGCCTCGTCGGGCGCCGACCGGATGCCGTCGTGGATGTCGTCGAGTCCCCACGCCCACTGGATCGTGCCGGCGCCGAACACCAGGGCACCGCTCGTGGCCCGGTACATCGTGACATGGTGGGTGGTGGTGCCGGTGTCGGTGAACCGGCCGAAGTCCTGCAGGTACTCCGGGGTCGGACCGGTGGTGGTCGACAGCCGGAACAGCCCCGGTGGCCGGAAGCCGTTGTCGTGGTCCTCGTTGGACTCGTACCCGACGGTGTGCGGCGCGAGCGTCGCGGTGTCGCCATCGTTCTGTGCGGCGACGGACGTGTTGCGCCAGAACCGGTTGCGGCCCTGCTGGGCCGGCACCTGGATCGCGAGGTCGGTGTTGTTGGACATGTAGAGGTTGCCGACCAGCGCATTCTCCGGCCGGCCGCCGTCGGAGGGCGGGCTGAATCGCGGGTCGCGCCAGGTGCCGGTCCACTCGGTGGTGCTCTCGTCGAGCTTGCGGTCGGCCCAGGTCTCCTTGTAGCAGACCAGCGTGCGGTACGGCGTGCCCGCACCGTCCACACTGGACTCCCACCTGGTCTTCCAGTACACCTCGTTGCCGGTGAAGAACGCCAGGTTGACGCCCGCGTCGCGGGCGGCCTCCACGTGCGACCGCTGCTGCGCCGACCAGTACTCGTCGTGCCCCACCGAGAGGAAGGTCCGGTGGTTGCGGATGAGGTTGCCGCGCCGGTCGGAGTCGACGTCGGTGGTGTAGCTGATGTCGTAGCCGTTGCGCTCGAGGAACCGGATCATCGGGTACTCGTTGCTGAAGAACCAGTCGCGGCCGTTCTCGACCCGCCGGGTGGCGAACGGCCGGTTGTAGCTCACCTTCAGCGCCCGGCCCTGCGGCCCGCCCCAGTAGAAGTTGGAGCCGCCGAAGTCGTTGTACGCCTGCCACGTCGCGTCGGACGTCTGGAAGAACAGGTCCGACGTGCTCGTGTCGTCGCGCACGACGAAGATCATGTGGCTGGTGCCGGACTCGCCGTCGGTGCGTACCAGTTTCGCCACGTACACCCCGGACACGGCGGTCGCCGGTACCGACCAGGTCGCGGAGACGCGCCAGGTGCCGCAGTCGTAGATCTCGGTGTCGGGGTCGGTGACGCAGTCGTCCTGGTCCTGCGCGAGCGCCGGATCGGGTTCGAGCGTGTGCACCTTGCGCGCGCCCTTCCCGCCGTACCAGCCGATGCGGTAGATGTCGACGCGGTACGCCGTGGCGACCGTCGACACCTTGAACTCGACGGTGCCGCCCCGGTTGACGCTGATGTCGGTCGTGAACCCCTGGATGTCGGAGTCGCCGGCGCCGTGGATGTCGTCCCACTCGGTGTCGTCGACGCCCGCGTTGTTCTGGTTCTCGCAGACGATCGCGTTGTGCGGGCAGAACTCCTCGGCCGAGGCGGGCTGCCCGGCCACGATCCCGGCGGCCAGCAACCAGAGGACCGACGTGGCCGCGACAAGGCGGCGCCTGGTCAACAGGCTCTTCGTCGTGAACGTCGGTATCGATGCGTGCCGGCCGCGACGGGACGAACCACCGCCGATTAACGGAACCACCGCGGGATAGTAGCGACCGGCGGAGTGTCGGCAACTCGTCCGGTCGGCTGAACCGTGTGGCGATCGTGTGGTGGTTGTTCATAACCTGCGCCGGTTTGCCGATCGGTGCTGTCGCATTCGCGTCAGCCGGCGGGAAACGCCTGCACACAAACGAAACCGCATTGTCCAAAGGGGACCATCATGACCACGACCGCCACCCAGACCGGCCAGAAGTCCTGGATCGTCGCGCTGCTGCTCTGCCTGTTCGTCGGCATGCTCGGCGCGCACCGCTTCTACGTCGGCAAGGTCGGCACCGCCATCGTGCAGATCCTGACCATCGGCGGCTTTTTCGGCATCTGGGTCCTCATCGACCTGATCATGATCCTGATCGGCAAGTTCTCCGACAAGGACGGCCACGCCCTGGCCCGCTGACGCGTCGACGCCGACGCGAACCCGCTGCCGCGGACCCCACAGGTTCGCGGCAGCGGCACGCCAGCCCCGAGCCCGGCCTCAGCGCAGCCCCGCCTCAGCGCAGCCCGGCCTCAGCCGAGGATCGCGGTGACCGCCTCGGTGTCGCCGGCCCGGTGGGCGGCGAGCAGCTTCGCGAACTCCTCCGACGGCAGGATGCGCACGCCGAGTTCCTCCGCCTTGGCGGCCTTGGACCCGGCGCCGTCGCCGACGACGACGAGGTCGGTCTTCTTCGACACCGAACCGGACGACTTTCCGCCCAGCTCCTCGACGGCCTCGTTGCCCTCGTTGCGGGTCAGGCCCGGCACCGAACCGGTGACGACCACGGTCATCGGCGTACCGTCGGCCCGCTGCAGGGGGAGCGCCCCGCCGGCGGCCGGCTCCGCGGGGGACGCCGACGGGGATGCTGACGGGGGAGTGGCACCCGGCTCGACCATGTTCACGCCGCGCTCGGTGAGCTTCGCGATGACCGGCGCGAGGTCGACCAGCTCGGCGGCGATGACCGTGGCGCGTTCCGGTCCGACGCCCTCGACCCGTTGCAGCGCCTCGACGTCGGCGTCGAGCAGGTTCCGCATCGTGGCGAAGTGCCTGGCCAGACGGCGGGACATCGACCGGCCGGTCATCCGCACGCCGAGGCCGGTGAGCACGCGGGACAGCGGCTTCTCCTTGCTGGCGCGGATGTTGTCGACGAGCTTGGTGGCCGACGTGCGACCGAGCCGGTCGAGCTGCGACAGCGTCTCGACGTCGAGGTCGTACAGGTCGGCCGGGTCGACGACGAGGGCGCGGGCGACCAGGTTGCGGATGATGGTGTCGCCGAGCCCCTCGATGTCCATGCTGTCGCGGGCGGCGAAGTACTGCAGCGCCTCGGCCGCGCCGCAGGCCCGGCCGCGCACGCAGCGCCAGCGCTTCTGGGACCGGTCGATGTCGCCGCCGCAGCGCGGGCACACGTCGGGTGGCTCGAACGCGACCGCGTCGCCGGGACGCAGGTCGTGCTGCGCACCGGTGATCTCGGGAATGACGTCGCCGGCCCGCCGCACGAACACCGTGTCGCCGACCCGCACGTCGCGGCGCACCAGGTCGTCGAAGTTGTGCAGCGTCGCCGAGGTGACCACGACGCCGCCGACCTGCACCGGCGCCAGCACCGCGACCGGAGTGATGACCCCGGTGCGCCCGACCTGCACCTCGATGCCCAGCAGGACCGTGGTGCGGGTGTCGGCCGGGAACTTGAACGCGATCGCCCACCGGGGAGCCCGGCTCGACGAGCCCGCCCGGTTGCGGTCGTCGGCCCGGTCGGCCTTGACCACCGCGCCGTCGACGGCGAACCCCAGCTCGCCCCGGCGGGCACCGAGCGAGCGCACCGCCTCGACCACCTCGTCGATCGTCGCGCAGCGGGCCATGCCGGCGGTCGACCCGCCGGTCGTCGCCAGTCCCAGCGCCGTGACCCGGGCCATCGCGCCGCTGTGCGTGTCGCCTCTCTCGGCGACAGATCCACCGTTTCCGCCGTTCTCGGCGGCCGGCAGATCCTGGACGCTGTAGGCGAAGAAGCTCAACGGCGCCTCGTACTTGCGGTCCTGCGCCCGGAGCGTGCCGGCGGCACCGCTGCGCGGGTTGGCGAACGGCGGCTCGCCGTGCCCGGTGCGCAGCTCGTTCGCCCGCTTGAAGTTGGCCTCGGTCATGAACACCTCGCCGCGCACCTCGACGGTGACCGGCTCGGCCAGCGTGGCCGGCAGACCGGCGACCAGCCGCGCCTGCGGCGTGACGTCCTCGCCGGCCAGGCCGTCGCCGCGGGTGACGAGCCGGTCGAGCCGCCCGTCGACGTACCGGGCGGAGACCGCCATCCCGTCGATCTTCGGCTCGACCGTGTACCCGCCGGTGGCTCCCCCCACCAGCTTCTCCAGCCGGACCGCCCAGGCGCGCAGCCCGTCGTCGTCGAACACGTTGTCGAGGCTGAGCATCGGCGTGCTGTGCGGCACGTCGCCACCGGCCGCGCCGGCGGCCACCGTGACCGTCGGCGACGCCTCGACCGTCCACTCCGGCCGCGCGGCCTCGGTGGCGGCGACCCGCGCGACGAGCGCGTCGTACTCGGCGTCGTCGATCACCAGGTCGGTGCCGGCATAGTACGCCTCGGCGGCGCCCCGGATCGCGACGACGGCCGCGCCGTACTCGGCCTCGCTCGGGTACGGCTCGGCGTGCCTCGCGTCGACTACCGGATCGACCGACGGAACAGACATGTATCCCCCCAACGCCTTCATGACAGCACCGATCCTAGAGAGCCGGTACGACACAAACAGGGGCCGTTCAGGATTCTGCAAGGTCTCCGCAGGCACCGTCCGCTTGGATCGACAGAGTTGCATCTGAACATCGGTCCCGGGGGGTGTCCGCATGTTTTCCCAGTTGCTGTACAGCCATCGGCGCCGCCGTGCGATGTCCCAGGAGGACCTCGCCCGGCGGGCCGGGCTCACCGCCCGCAGCATCCGCAACCTGGAGGGCGGCAGCGTCCGCACGCCCCGCCCGGGCACGGTGCAGCGGCTCGCCGACGGGCTGGCGCTCAACGGCGCCGACCGGGAGCGGTTCGAGTCGGCCGCCGTCGCCACCTACCTCGGTGAGCGCGAGTTCGAGACCGGCACCGCGCCGGGCCGCCCGCGGTTCGTGGTCACCGAGGGCGTGGTCAGCACGCCCGGCGGCGGCCTGTCCGTGCGGTGGACGCAGGAGTCGTCGGCCGACGCGTCCGACAACGAGTTCTGCGTGACCGTCCGGGGCTTCACCCCGCCACATACCGCCCGCCGTCCGGCCGACCTGCTGCGCGCGGTGCTCGACGCGTTGGGCGCGCACGCCCAGGACATCCCGGCGGATCCGGGCGTGGGGGCCGGCCCCGCAACGGGGGCGGACGCCGCGGCACCCGCGGCGTCCGTCGGGGCCGGGCCCCCGCCGGCGTCGCAGAACGGTCCGGCGTCGCAGAGTGGGCCGGCGTCCGTCGGGGCCGCACCACCGCTAGCGCCGCAGCGCGGTCCGGCGCCCGTCGTTGTCCCGCAGGTCGGGGTCGAGGCCGGCGTCGAGCAGCCGCCGCACCACCGCCGGGTCGAGGCCGTCCGCGACATGCAGCAGTGACTGACCCTGCGGCCCGCGCACGCCGCGCGGGTCGACGCCCGCGTCGAGCAGCCGGGCCACCTCGGCGGCGTCACCGTAGGCCGTCGCCAGGTAGAGGTGACGCGCGACAGCGCGCATCCTGCGCGGCAGCCGGCCGGCGCGCCGCTCCCAGGCGTGCTCGACCTCGAAGCAGCCGAACCGGCGCGCACCGAGCGCGTGGAGCACGCGTTCCCGGTCGGCGTCGCCGTGCGACAGCAGCCGGAGCTCGCCGTCGCGCCAGCCGACGTAGTGCCGGGCGCGGTGGCACTGCACGTGGAACCGCTCCGGCACGCTCACCCCGGGGGCGGGGAGGTACGGCCCGCGCGGCCGGTCGGAGAACACCGCCGTGCGTACCAGGGGCGGCAGTGCCGACGGGGCCAGGTCGCCGGTGTTCAGCGGGTCGAGGTACCAGGTGTAGGGAGGGGCCGCGTCGCGGAGGCCGTCGAGGTGCCGCACGTCCCACACGCAGCGGGGCAGGCGCGGCGGGTGGTAGACGGACCCGTCGACGACCAGCAGCACGAGCGGCACCGGCGCACCGGACTGGCGCGGCGCCCGCACCACCAGGGAGAGCTTCCCGTACCGGGCCAGCTCCAGCTGCCGGTGCACCAGCGGCTCCAGGTCGCCGCGGAGCAGGTGCCACCGCAGCACCTCCGGCGCCAGGTGGCGCATGTCGTCCTCGAACGCCGGCACGCCGTCGAGCCGTTCGAGAGTGAGGTCGAGGTCGACGCGGGTGACGCGGCACGCGCCGCGCCAGTCGCCCGCGTACCGCCGCACGGTGGCCGCGTGCACCACGTCGACACCCAGGTCGTACCGCCGCATCGGACCCCCTACCGGGCGGGACGGCCGGATTCGAACCGGCGTCCTCCGGGAAGATGAGTCCCGGCGCGACGACCTCTGCGCTACGCCCGCCGCGGGACATGCTAACCGGAGCCGGGATAGGTTCACGGCATGAAGATCCGGTGGCTCACGGTGTTCCTCGACCTCGCGCACGACCCGGACACCGCCGAGCCGTTCTGGGCCCGCGTCACCGGCACCGCGCTGTCCACCCGCCGCGGGCCCGACGGCGAGTTCGCCACGCTGCTGCCGCCGCACGGAGACGCGTACCTCCGCGTCCAGCGGGTGCGGTCGGAGGCCGGCGGCTGCCACCTCGACCTGCACGTCGACCCGGACGCGCTCGACAATGCCGCCGCCCGCGCGGTGGACCTCGGCGCGCGGGAGCGGTTCCGCGAGGCCGGCGAGGTGATCGTCCTCGACAGCCCCGGCGGGTTCCCGTTCTGCTTCGTGCCCTGGACCGGCGAGGCCACGGTCCCCGAGCCGCCGGACCTCGACGGCGCGGGACAGAGCCGGCTCGACCAGCTGTGCCTCGACGTGCCGCCGCACCTGCTCGACGCCGAGCGCGCGTTCTGGGCGGCGGTCACCGGCTGGGAGGCGCGCACCGGGTCGCGCCCGGAGTTCGGGTTCCTCGTCCGCCCCGCCGGCATGCCGGTCCGCATCCTGTTCCAACGGCTGGACAGCGACGGCGCGCGCGTCACCGGTCACGTCGACTTCTCCAGCGACGACCGCGAGCGCCTCGCGGCCGCGCACACGGCGGCGGGCGCGCGGACCGTCGCGACGTTCCCGATGTGGACCACGATGGCCGACCCCACCGGCCGGCTCTACTGCCTGACCGCCCGGGACCCCCGCACCGGCGGGCTGCCTCAACCGGCGCCGGGCAGGTAGTTCTCCAGCAGGGCCGGGGTGAGGCCGGCCGCCTTGATCGCCTGCAGGGCCGCGATGAAGTCGTCGACGAACCGCGGCCGGAAGTGCATGAGGATGATGTCGCCGCGCCGCACGGTCGCACCCTCCTGGAACCGGACCACGCCGTCGTTGACGGTCTCCTTCCAGAACAGGGCGGCGAGCATCCCGCAGTCGCGCATGACCTGCAGCGTGGTGGCGTCGTGCTCGCCGAACGGCGCCCGGAACAGCGTCGGCCGCCGGCCGTAGATCGCGCCGAGCTGGTCGGCCGACCCGCAGACCTCCCGCCGCTGGAAGGCGTACGGCATCCCCTTCAGCCGCGGATGGCTCACCGTGTGCGCCTGGATGCCGGCGCCGGGGAACCCGGTGAAGTAGGCCGGGTCGCCCCGGATGGCGTTGACGGTCAGGAACAGCGTCACCGGGACCCCGGCGGCCTTCACCAGCGCGACCGCCTCGGGCAGCCGCACCCACCCGTCGTCGATGGTGATGAACGCCACCGGCTGGTCGGTCGGGACCCGGGCCAGCCACGCCGCGCGCGGACCGGCGGCGAGCGGCACCGGGACGGCCGCCGGCGGCGGGTCGAACCGCGGCACCCGGCTCATCACCTCGGCGGGCACCCCCGGATGCGCCGGCCCGGCCGGGTCCGGCGGACGCACGGCCGCCGCGGGCGGTTCGAGCGCGAGGCGGCCGATGACCCGCACCGTCTGCCGGGCCGTGGCCGGTCCGAGCGTGGCGAGCAGCACGAGGGCGAGCAGCAGGCCGGTGATACGGGCCGGCGCGTTCTCCATATGCTCCTCGACGGGCCGGACCGGCAGATCGGTTGCCCGGGACCGTACCGGTGCCGACCCGTCGAATCAGGCGTTTGCTCATCTCCCCCGCCATCAGGTGATCCCGGGGTAAACCGGGTGTCCACCCCGCGCTCACGGAGCGCGTCCGTCACAATTGATCAGTGACGACCCATGCGGCGCAGGCATATCTCGATCTCGAGCGGGAGGTGGCCACCCGGGGCTCCGGCCTCGACCGGCTGCACCTCGTCGAGGTTCCGTTCGTGCCGGAGGTGCGGCTGCACCTCGCCGAGGACCCCACCGTGTGGTGGGCCAGGATGGAGGCCCGGGCCGACGCGCGGCTCGCGCCGCCCTACTGGGCCTCCGCGTGGGCCGGCGGCCGCGCCGTCGCCCGGTACGTGCTCGACCACCCGGAGACCGTCGCCGGCCGGCGGGTGCTCGACCTGGCCGCCGGGTCGGGCCTGGTGGCCATCGCGGCCGGGCTGGCCGGAGCCACGAAGGTCGTCGCCAACGACGTCGACCCGTACGCGATCGCGGCGATCACGCTCAACGCGAAGGCCAACGACGTGGCGGTCACCGAGTGCCACGCCGACCTCCTCGACGGAGACGACGGGTGCGGCGCCGACGCGCAGGTCGTGCTCGCCGGTGACGTGTTCTACGACGACGCGCTGGCCGGGCGCATGCTGGCGTTCCTGGACCGCATGGCCGCGCGGGGCGCCGTCGTGCTGGTCGGCGACCCCGGCCGGGGTCACGTACCCGAGGGCCGGTTCCAGACGCTCGAGACCTACCCGCTGCCCCGGGCCGACGCCTTCGCCGACGCCCAGCTGACCACGATGAACGTGCTCCGGCTGCTGGGCTAGCCCGCGTCCTGACCGGGCGCTACCGGGCCAGGGCGTCGACGATCGCGTTCACCACGCCCTGCCAGTGCTTGCGCTGCAGTTCCCGTTCCGCCGCGTCGGCCAGGCGCTCCTGGTGCACGCCCAGCCGCGCCCGACCCTCGCCGGCCGGCGTGACGCTCAGCTGCAGCGTCGTGTCGTGCCGCCAGTCCGGCGGCCGCCAGGTGAGCCGGATCCGGCGGTGCCGCGTGAAGCTGCGGGTCTCGCCACGCACGCCCGCCGTGGTCTCGTAGCCCTCGCCGGGCTCGGGCGACACCGTGACGCCCTCGCCCAGCCAGATCGCCGTGCCGGCGGAGGAGGTGAGGAAGTCCCACACCTCCTCGACGGAGTGGTCGAGCGTCTTCGAGACACCGATCTGCCAGCCGGCGTCCTTCGTCCGTCCCACCTCCGCCGGTCTCATGACGCCGGCACCGCCGCGACGGCACTGACCTCGACGAGCGCACCCGGCACGCCCAACCGCGCCACGAACGCGGCCGCGACCAGCGGCGCCGCGCCCTCCAGGCCCTCGGCCGCGACCGGGTAGGCCGCGGCGATGTCCTCGCCGTCGACCATCAGCACGTTCACCACCACCAGATCATGGACGGTGGCACCGGCGGCCGCCAGCGCGGTGCGCACGTTCTCCATCGTCTTCCGGGTCTGCGCGGCGATGTCGCCCTCGCCGACCAGCGTGCCGTCGGCGGTGACGGAGTTCTGGCCGCCCACGTACACCGTGGTCATACCCGGCGGCACGATCGCGACGTGGGTGAACGCGGGCGACTGGACGAGTCCTTCGGGACGCAGCAGTGTCTTCATACCGCCGAGCGTGGCAGCCAACCCGGACAGTTTCTGTCAGGGTATGGGGATGAGCGCCGTTTCCCGCCGGCTCGAGGTCCTCGCGCTCCTGCAGGCGCACCCGGGCATCTCCGCGGTCTCCCTGTCCGAGCGCCTCGGCGTCACCGAGCGGACCACCCGCCGTGACATCGCCCAGCTGCGCGACCTCGGCTACCACATCGAGGGCGAAGCCGGCCGCGCCGGCGGCTACCGGCTCGGGCCCGGCCGCGAGATGCCGCCGCTGCTCCTCGACGCCGACGAGGTGGCCGCCGTCGCGGTCGGGCTGCGTACGGCGGTCGCGGTCGACGGTCTGGAGGCCGCGGCGGTCACCGCGTTCGCGAAGCTCACCCGCGTCGTGCCGGCGAAATGGCGGACCCGCCTGAGCGCGCTCGGCGAGGTCCAGTCGCTACCGGACGCCCACCCGCGGCGGGCCGGCCGCGACGTGCTGGTCGCCCTGGCCCTCGCGTGCCGGGCCGGCGAGGCGGTGCGGATCCGGCACCGCCGCAACGGGACCGGTGCCCTGAAGCCGGTCGAGGTGCAGCCGCACCGGGTGGTGGCGGTGCGGCGGCGCTGGTACCTGGTCGCGTGCCCCCGCGGCGCCGACCGGTGGCTGGCGTACGGGGTCGACCGGGTCGAGTCGGCGCAGCCCCTGGGCGTCCGGCTGGACGTGCCCGACCCGCCACCCGACGCGGTCGCGTTCGTGGCGGAGAAGCTGGCCCACGGCCCGTGGCGCCACCGGGTGCGCGTCCGGGTCCACACCTCCGCCGACCTGGTCCGCGACCTGGTCGACCCGACCACCGCCACCGTCGTGGACGACGGCGACACGTGCGAGCTGAGGTTCGGCACCGACGACCTCGACTGGGCCGCGCGCTGGCTGACCTACCTGAACCTCGACTTCGACGTGATCGAGCCCGAGTCCCTGGCCACCCACCTGGGCGGGCTCGGCGCCTGGCTCGCCGACCGCTACTGACCCCATCCGCCGGCTTGACAGCCGCAGCGTTTGGTTGCATGGTTAGTTACACCTGTAGCTAACCAGTTGGGCGGCTAAGCAGACGATGGACGACGACCGACCGATCTTCCTTCAGATCGCCGAGCTGATCGAGAACTCGATCATCGACGGGTCGCTGGCGGAGGAGGCACAGGTCCCGTCCACCACCGAGCTCGCCGCCTTCCACCGGATCAACCCGGCCACCGCGCTCAAGGGCGTCAACCAGCTCGTGTCGGAGGGAACGCTCTACAAGCGACGCGGCATCGGCATGTTCGTCGCGGGTGGCGCCCGGGCCAGGCTGCGGGAGCGGCGACGGGAACGGTTCACCGAACAGTACGTGGAACCCCTGCTCGCCGAGGCGCGCAAGCTCGGCATCGGCCACGAGGAGCTGATGAAGATGATCGATTCATTCGGTGCGGATGTCGGGAGGGACCTGGGATGACGGCGGTGGTAACCGCACACGGGGTGACCAAGCGCTTTGGTGACGTCATGGCGCTCGACGGCGTGAGCTTCACGGTGGCCGAGAACACGATCTACGGCCTGCTCGGGCGCAACGGGGCGGGCAAGACCACCCTGATGCAGATCCTCACCGGGCAGGCGTTCGCGTCGTCGGGGAACGTGTCGGTCTTCGACGCGCCACCGGTGGAGAACCCGGCCGTCCTGTCGAAGGTATGTTTCGTCCGGGAGAGCCAGCGTTACCCCCACTTCTACACCGTGCGCCACGTCTTCGGCACCGCCCGCCGGCTGTTCGCGAACTGGGACGACGTGTTCGCGCGCGGCCTCGCCGCGGACTTCCAGCTACCGGCCGGGCGGCTGGTCCGCAAGCTCTCGCGGGGCATGCTGTCGGCCCTCGGCGTGACCGTCGGGCTGGCCGCACGGGCGCCCCTGACGCTCTTCGACGAGCCGTACCTCGGGCTCGACCCGGCCGCCCGGCAGCTGTTCTACGACCGCCTGCTCGCCGACTACGCGGGGCATCCCCGCACCGTGGTGCTGTCGACCCACCTCATCGACGAGGTGAGCGATCTGGTCGAGCGGGTGCTGCTCATCGACCGTGGCCGGCTGCTGCTCGACGAGGACGCCGACGACCTGCGCGGGCGGGCGGTGGCGGCCACCGGTCGGGCCGAGGCCGTGGACGGGTTCGCGGCCGGACGCACCGAGCTGCACCGCGAGCGGTTGAGCGGCCAGGTCCGGTCGACCATCCTCGGTGGGCTCGGACCGCACGCGACGGCGCTCGCGCAGGCGCTGGACGTGAAGCTGGAGCCGCTGTCGTTGCAGCAACTCGTGGTCCGCCTGACCGCACCACCGAAGACAACAGCGCCGCCGGCTTCGGCGCCCGCGGACCGGGAGGCCGCCCGATGAACCGCATCCGTCGGGTGGCCCGTCTCCAGCTACCGGCCTGGCCGCACATGGCGGGCTGGACGTGGGGCATGACGGCCGTCGTGTTCGGCATCAACCTGCTGAGCGTCATGGCGAACCGCGACCCGGGCGACGGCGTGGCGAACACCGGCGGCGTGGCCAGCCTGTACGCCATCGCGATCGGGATGGCCACCACCTCGGTCACCCAGATCTTCCCGTACGCGCTGGGCATGAGCGTGACCCGCCGGGAGTTCTACCTGGCCTGGTCGCTGCTCGCGGTCGTCCAGTCGGTGGTCTACGCGCTGGTGCTCTGCCTGCTGCGCGCCGTGGAACAGGCCACCGGCCACTGGGGGGTCGGGATGCGCTTCTTCGACCTGCCGTTCATGGACGACGTCGACCCGGTGCTGCTCCCGGTCGGGTACGCGGTACCCATGCTGGTCGTGACCCACCTCGGGATCCTGCTCGGCACGGTGTACCTGCGCTGGGGCAGCACGGGCGTCCTCACCGGCATCACCCTGGCGATCACGGCGCTCGGGCTGGCCGCGGCGCTGATCACGTGGACCCGGCAGTGGCACGAGATCGGCCGCTGGCTGCTCGACCAGTCGCACACGGCGCTGCTCGTCGGCTGGCCGGTCCTGGTGGCCGCCGCGTTCGCGGCGGGCGGGTACGGGCTCATCCGCCGCGCCACGGCGTAGTCGCGGCGCCGACATCGCCGCGGTCGACGCCCACCGGGCGGCGACGTTCATCGATACGATCGGGCGATGCGGCGGGTCACGGCCACACAGGCGCTCCTCGGTGGGATCGTCGCCGGCGGCGCGATCACCGCTCTCGTCGCCGCCAGCACCCTCTGGCTGAACCGCCCCGACCTCCTGCCCGACGCCGGCTCGCACTGGTACCGCTGGCAGCGCCCCGGCAGGTCGACCACCGTCATGGTCGGTGCCTGGACGCTCTACGCCCTGCACCAGGTCGGCTTCTGGGCCCTGATCCGGTACGGCCAGCAGCGCGTCGGGCGGTACACCCCGGGCCTGCACCGGGTGAACGTGCTCGCCCTGGCCTGGAACGGGTTCTTCGTCGCCGTCCACTATGTACAGACGCAGGCCGGGTACGACGGGCTGGCACAGGACGTGCCGATCTGGACGTCCCAGTGGTCGGTCATCGTGCTGCTGGTCTGGGTGCTGCTGATGGAGGAGGACCGGCGCGGCCTGTTCTTCGGCCGCACCGTGCCCACGCCCGGCGGGAAGGCGACGAGGGACTGGGCCCGGAAGTACCACGGCTACTACTTCGCCTGGGCGGCCGTCTACACGTTCTGGTTCCACCCGATGGAGACGACCACCGGCCACCTCGTCGGGTTCCTCTACATGTTCCTGATCCTGGTGCAGGGCAGCCTGTTCCTGACCCGCGCGCACGTCGACCGGCGCTGGACGGTCGTGCTCGAGGTGCTGGTGCTCTTCCACGGGTTCCTGGTCGCCCTGAACAGCCCGAAGCAGCTGTGGTTCCAGTTCGGCTGGGGCTTCGCCACCATCTTCGTCGTCACGCAGATGCACGGGCTCGGCTGGCCCCGCTGGGCGAAGTGGACCACCGGCCTCGCCTACGTGCTGTCGGTGTGCGCGGTGGTGGCCTGGTTCGGCACCGACCGGCTCACGGAGCTGCCGCGCGTACCGGTCGCCGAGTACGCGGCCGTGTTCGTTCTCGCCGGTCTGTTCGCGGCCGGCCTGGCCATCGCGAGAGCGGCCAGGGTCAACGCGCATCGATAGGGTCGCCTATCATGCCCGGAGCACACGTCACCCAATGACGTCGGTCGATGCTGGCCGTGCGCATCCCGAAGAGGTGAGCATGAGGCGCCGGAACTGGTCCATCAGGTCGCGGATCGTCGCGCTCGTCCTCCCGCCGATGTTCATGTTCGTCACGTACTGGCTCATCGGCATGATGGCCAGCGGCATCGCCTCGGTGAACCTGCTCAACGCGGAGGAGGCGCGCACCGGCGTCCTCGACCCGGGTGCCACGGTCGTCACCGAACTGCAGCGCGAGCGTCAGCTCTCGGCCGCGACCATCGCCGGGCGCGGCGACGCGCCGGCGGGCCTGCGCGAGCAGCGGACCCGCACCGACGCCGCCGTCGCCGACTACGGCCGCCGGGCGACGAACGCCGACGGGGTCTCCGACCGGGCCGCGACGCGCGTCGCGGAGAGCGTCACCGCGTTCGACTCCCTCGGCGCGACCCGGGCCACCGTCGACACCACGCTGCCGGAACGCGTCGCCGCGCTGGCCGACTACGACCGGCTCGTCGACGCGGTGTTCCGCGTGTACCAGCCGCTCATGGAGCTCGACGACCCCGAGGCGACCCGGCTGCTGCGCGCGTCGGTCCACGTCGCCGCGGCCCGTGAGCAGCTCGCGCGGCAGGACGCGATCCTCACGCTCGGCCGGTTCACCGCCGCCGAGCAGTCCCAGTTCAACCGCGCCACGGGTGCCCGCCGCCAGCTGCTGGCCGAGGCCTCGACCGAGCTCGACGGCGCGGCGCGCACCGGCTTCTCCGAGCTCGCCTCCTCCACCGAGCTGGTCGCCCTGGAGACGCTGGAGAACCGGGCGACCGCTCCCACGCCGGCCGAGTGGTCCGCGGTCCGCGGGCCGGCCGACCGGCGGATGCGGGCGTTCGAGGCCGACCTGAACGGGTGGCTCGCCGAGCGCGTCGACACGGTCAGCACGCTGTGGTACTGGCGGTTCGGGCTGGCCGCTGTCGTCGGTCTCGTCGCGATCGTCCTCACGATCGCGATCACGCTGCGCGTGGGCAGCTCGCTGATCCGCAGGCTGCGCGGCCTGCGCAGCGCCGCACTCGACCACGCCCTGGTGCGCCTGCCCGGCGTCGTGCGGCGGCTGCGCCACGGCGAGCCGGTCGACCTGGCCGCCGAGGCGCCCGAGCTGGAGTTCGGTACCGACGAGATCGGCGAGGTCGGGCGCGCGTTCAGCGCGGCGCAGCGCACGGCGGTGGAGTCGGCCGTGCAGGAGGCGCAGGTGCGGCGCGGTCTCAACGAGGTCTTCCTGAACATCGCCCGGCGCAGCCAGACGCTGCTGCACCGGCAGCTGACCCTGCTCGACCGGATGGAGCGGCGCACCACCGACCCGCAGGAGCTGGAGGACCTGTTCCGCATCGACCACATGGCCACCCGCATGCGCCGCCACGCGGAGGACCTGGTGATCCTGGCCGGTGCCGCGCCCGGGCGCGGCTGGCGCGAGCCGGTGCCGCTGGTCGACGTGGTGCGCGGCGCGGTGTCCGAGGTCGAGGACTACACGCGCGTCGAGATCCGCACGATCCCCGAGGCGTCGTTGAGCGGCCGCGCGGTGACCGACCTCATCCACCTGCTGGCCGAGCTGATCGAGAACGCCACCTCGTTCTCGCCGCCGCACACGAAGGTCAACGTCGTGGGCCAGCTGGTGCCGAACGGGTTCGCGGTCGAGGTCGAGGACCGCGGCCTCGGCATGAGCGAACCGGAGCTCGCCGACGCCAACGCCCGCCTGCGCCAGCCACCCGAGTTCGACCCGACCAACAGCGCCCGCCTCGGCCTGTTCGTCGTGGCACTGCTCGCCGCCCGGCTGGGCGCGCAGGTCACGCTGCGCCAGTCGCCGTTCGGCGGGGTCACGGCCGTGGTGCTGGTCCCGCCGGATCTCGTGGTCACGGAACCGGTGGCCGTCTCCGTCGGGGTCGAGGCCGTCGCGGCGCTGCCCGCTCCGCCGCCGGAGATTGTGAAACCGGCGTCGGGGCCGGAGCCACTCGACCAGCTTCGCGGGCCAACGCCGCTCGACCGGCCCGTCGGCGGCCCTACCGAACCGCTGGCCGAGCTGACCGAGGACGGCCTGCCCCGGCGCGTCCGCCGGTCGGCACCGCAACCGGCCGCCGACGCCACCGACGAGCCGGTCGCGCGGCGATCACCCGAACAGACCCGCGCCATGATGTCGGCGTTCCAGAGCGCCTCCACCCGTGGACGGCGCGACGCCGCGGCAGAACCCGAGCAGGAGACCTGATGTCCGACACGACCAGTCGCGCGACGCTGGACTGGCTGCTCGACGACCTCGTCAACCGGGTCCCGTCGACTCGGCACGCCGCCGTGATGTCGGCCGACGGGCTGCTCACCGGATGCTCGGCCGGCCTGGGGCGCGAGGACGCCGAGCACCTCGCCGCGATCGCGGCCGGGTACCAGAGCCTCGGCCGCGGGTCGGCGCGTCGGTTCGGTGGGGGCCGGTCGGTGCGCCAGACCATCGTGGAGATGGAGTCGGGTTTCCTGTTCGTCACCGCCGCCGGTCAGGGTGCCTGCCTGGCGGTCATCTCCGACGCCGACGCCGACATCGGTGTCATCGCCTACGAGATGGCGATGCTCGTCGCGCGCGTGGGTCCGTACCTGTCGACACCGACCCGGCCGGGTGTCCATGGTTGACCGGTCCCACAGATGGCTCGACGGTGACGCCGGCCCCCTGGTACGCCCGTACACGCTCACCGGTGGCCGGGTCCGCCCGTCGGCCGGGCTGAACCTGGTCGCCTACGTGGTGGCCACCGGTGCCGAGCCCGACCCGACGCGCTACCGGACGCCGGAGCACCGGCGCATCCTCGCGATGGCGGCCGCGCCGACGTCGGTCGTCGAACTGGCGGCGCGCCTCGATCTCGCGCTGAGCGTGGTGCGTATCATGCTCGGCGACCTCGTGGACGACGGGCTGATCAGCGTCCACGAGCCGGCCGGCGACGCCGACGACACCGCGACCCTGGAGGCGGTCATCCATGTCCTACGGGAGCTCTGAGCGGCGGCGGCCCGCTCCCGTCGCGTTGAAGATCCTCGTGGCGGGCGGGTTCGGGGTCGGCAAGACGACGATGGTCGGTGCGGTGAGCGAGATCATGCCGCTGCGCACCGAGGAGCAGCTCACCGACGCCGGCGTGGGCGTCGACGACGTGGCCGGCGTGGAGGAGAAGACGACCACCACGGTCGCACTCGACTTCGGCCGCATCACGATCAACGAACGCCTGGTGGTGTACCTGTTCGGCACGCCGGGCCAGAAGCGCTTCTGGTACCTTTGGGAGGACCTGGCGATCGGCGCCCTCGGCGCGGTGGTGCTGGCCGACACCCGCCGGCTCGCCGACTGCTTCCCGTCCCTGGACTACTTCGAGGAGCTGGGCCTGCCGTTCCTCGTGGCCGTCAACTGCTTCGACGGTCGGCAGATCCACACCTCCGACGCCGTGCGCCGGGCCCTCGACCTCGACCCGATGGTGCCGATCCTCCTGTGCGACGCCCGGGAGCGGAACTCGGCCCGGGACGTGCTGGTGGCCCTGGTCGAACACGTCCGCGACCTCCGCCTGGCCACCCGCCGCTGACCCGCGTTCCCTGACGCCCGGCGACACGGGCACCCCGTCGACCGGACGGTCAGGCGAACTCGTGGTACATGACGTGCAGGCCCACGCGGCCCAGCGTCGGGTGCTCGAACGCGCGCGGTACCGTGCCGACGACGTCGAACCCGAGCCGCCGGTACAGCTCGACCGCCGACCGGTTCGTCTCCACCACGGCGTTGAACTGCATGGCGGCGTACCCGTCGCGCCGGGCCCAGTCGAGCGCGTGGCGGCACAGCGCGGTGCCGACGCCCCGTCCCCGGTGGTCGGCGGCCACGAGGAACGTGGCGGTGCTCACGTGCGCACCGGGTCCGCTCCGGTTGGGTCCCATCTTCGCGGTCCCGACGACGGTGCCCTCCGCGGTGACCGCGACCACGACGCGGCCCGGCGGCGCCTCCGCCCAGACCGACCGGCCCTGCGACTCGCTCATGGCCGGGTCGTACGGAATAGTCTCCCGGGCGCCGACCACCTCCCGGAGAATCGCCCACACAGCGGGCCAGTCGTTCTCGTGGAAGTGGCGGATCAGCACACGTCGACCCTATGCGAGCCGGCCGAGGCCAGCGACCGTGGAGACGCGGCCCGGCTCAGTGCAGGGTGAGCCCGTGCACGAGGTCCGGCCCGAAGTGGCGCCTGGCGACCTCGTCGATGGCCGGGCACGGGTCGTGTTCGCCGAACTTGAAGGTGTGGACGATGCACACGCCCGCCTGCTGGGTCGGACCGCCGGGTTCGTCCATCAGCTGGTTCATGACCAGCCACCGGGCCTGCGGACGCGACAAGCCGTAACAGACCAGCACGGTACGCGCGTCCTCGTACCAGTAGTGCTCCAGGATCCGCGGGTTGTCGAAGTCGAGGCTGGCGAAGATCACCGCCACGTCCTCGTCGCCGACCGGCGCCCGCGCCAGGGCCGGCAGCACGTCGAGCACCTCGTCGCCCTTCGCCAGCACGCGGGCGTCGGTCAGCGGGTCGCCGGCGACGGCCTGCCACACGGCGCCGTCGCTCCACAGCAGGGTCTCGTTGACGTCCACGCGACCGGCGACGAGCGTCCACGGCGTCCGCACGATGCGGCTGCGCGCGAGGTCCAGCACGAGCCGCCCCAACGCCTCGGCGTCGGGCGCCGTCGCCTGCCGCGGCGCGACGAACGCGTCCTTCCAGATCCCCATCGCCGCCCAGTATGGCCGGCGCCGCAAGTGGGTACCGTGGCTGATCGTGCACGTCGCGCTCGAGCTGCTCGTTCTCGCCGGGGTGCTCGGGTTCGCGGTGGCCCGTCCGCGTGGGCTGCCGGAGGCGGTCGCGGCCGTGCCGGGCGCCGCGGTGGTCGTCGTGTTCGGGCTCGTGTCGTGGCGCGAGGTCCGCGGCGAGGTCGCCGCGCTCGCGCCGACCGTGGGGTTCCTGGCCGCCGTGCTCGTGCTCGCCCATCTGGCGGACCGGCACCGCGTGTTCCAGTACGCCGGGACGCTCATCGGCGCGGCCAGCCACGGCTCGCCCGTCCGGCTGCTGCGCCTGGTGTTCGTGCTCGCGGCGGTGGTCACGGCGGCCCTGAGCCTCGACGCGACGGTGGTACTGCTGACCCCGGTGGTGCTGGCGACCGCCACCCGCACCGGGATGCGCCCGGGTCCGCACGTGTACGCGTGCGGTCACCTGGCGAACTCGGCGTCGCTGCTGCTGCCGGTCTCGAACCTCACGAACCTGTTGGCCTTCCACGCCAGCGGCCTCAGCTTCGTGCGGTTCGCTCTGGTCATGGCGCTGCCGTGGGCCGCGGTCGTCGCGGTCGAGTACCTCGTGCTGCGCCGGGCGTTCGCGGCCGACCTGGCCGCGTCGGCCCCCGAGCCGCCGCCGCCGGATCCGCAGCGGCCGCCAATGTTCGCGCTGGCCGTTCTGGCGATGACCCTCGTGGGACTGGCGGTGGCCGAACCCGTCGGTGTACCGCCGGCCGTGGTGGCGGCGGTGGGCGCGCTGGCCCTGGCGGTTCCGCTGTTCCGCCGCGGGGAGGGCGGTGTGGTGGACCTGGTGCGTGCGGCGAACCTGCCGTTCTGCGCGTTCGTGTTCGCGTTGGGTGTCGTCGTGCTCGCGGTGCGCACCGGGCCGGTCGGGTCGTTCGTGGGGCGGTTCGTGCCCGACGGCGGCGGCCTCGTCGCCATGCTGGCCGTGGCGGTGCTCGCCGCCGTGCTGGCCAACCTCGTCAACAACCTGCCGGCGACGCTGATGCTGGTGCCGCTGGTGGCCCACTCGCCCGAGCTGGTGCTGGCGATGCTGGTGGGGGTGAACGTGGGCCCGAACCTCACCTACGTCGGTTCGCTGGCCACGCTGCTGTGGCGGCAGGTGCTGCACACGCGTGACCATCCGCCGGGGACCCGCGACTTCCTGCGTCTCGGCGCGCTGACCGTGCCCGCGTGCCTGCTCGTCGCGGTCGGTGCGTTGTGGGTGGGCCTGCAGGTGTTCGGGGTTCGTCCACAATGAGTCGGATGAGGATCGTCGTGTGGGTGGCCGAGGCCACGTGGCCGTCGTGTGTCGACGCCGCCCGGATGCTGCCGGCGTCGGAGGTCGTGCTGCTGCACGTCACCGGTCCGGACACCGAACGTGCCGTCGACGGCGCCCGCGCCGGTCTCCTCGGCCGGGGCCTGCCCGCCGACGGGTCGGCTGCCGCGCTGCTCGAGGCCGCCCGGAACGCGCTGCTCGACGACGCGACGGCGAGGCTGGGACGCGCCGCCACGCGCGTCACCCGCCAGGGCCGCCCCGAACGCGAGGTGGTCGCCGCGTGCGCCGAGGCCGACCTGCTGATCCTCGCCCGCGACGGCGACCGTGGCCGGCTGGGTCCGAAGAGCCTGGGCCCGCACACCCGGTTCGTCGTCGACCATGCGCCGTGCCGGGTGCTCCTCGTCTGGCCCGACGACCCACCCACCCTGGAGACGATGCCGCCCCCGCCGCCGCACTAGATTTAGCTAGTGCTGGACCGTGATGGCGACTTTTCGCGGTTCTGGCGCGGGCGAAACAGCAGAAAGTCGCCACCACCATGGATCTTGCCGACCGGGCGGTCAGGGCGTGACCCGTCAACCCTCGCAAGACTTCTGCGGGCGGTAATACTTCGTTACGTCGCAGACCGCACCGTGCCGCTGATGGCCGTGCGGCCGGCGGCCGGCGGCCGGGCAAAGCCGAAATTCTGCCTCGGATTCCCCCGGCTCTGATCGCTGAATGCGAGCGGCGGTGATCCGGCATGGCCTAGCGGCGCATCGTGCCGAAGAGCGCCTTCGCCTTCTCGGGTGGCACCGCGACGAACGTGCCGGTCGCCTCGACCAGGATGGCGTCCGGGTCGGCGGCGGTGGCGATGATGCCGTGTGCGGTGACCTTGCGGCCGTTGACGTCGGTGACGCGGCCGGTCAGGTGCAGCGGGGTCTGCAGCGGGACGGGCGCCCGGTAGACGGTGTCGAGCCTGACCGTCATGCCGGGGTGGCCCGACGCGGTGGTGGCGTAGCCGAGCATGTGGTCGAGCAGCAGCGCGCTGATGCCGCCGTGTGCGTACATTGGCGGACCCTCGTAGGCCAACCCGAGCGTGCACGCGCCGACCACCACCCCGTCGACGATCTCGGCCCGCACCGGTGGCGCGAGCGCGCTGCCGGTACCGGACACCGGGTTGTACATGCGGATGCCGCCGAGGAGGTCGTCGGCGGTGGGCAGCTGCGTGCGACCGCGCGGGCGGTCGGCGAGGGGACCGGTGACGCGGCGGACGTCGTCTGCGACCCGGCGGATCGTCTCGGCGTCGACCTCGGTGACGGTGGCCCGCTCGACCAGCTCGCGCAGCGCGGCACCCAGCTCGTCGATGGCGGTGCGCCGGTCGTGCAGCGCTTCGTCGTGTGCGCCGTTGCCGGTGCTTCCGTGTGTGGGGTGGTAGCTGCGCCAGATCATGTGGACCTCCGCGCAACGGTATCACGTTCTATTCCTGGCCCATCAAGTGCCATAGTCAAGCGCGGATCCGTCGGTATAACCTGTTCTAGTCTTGCGCCTCGCTCGAAGGGGGTCGGATGCCCGAGTTCGATGTGGTGGTGGTCGGTGCGGGTGCGGCCGGGATGGCCGGCGCGCTCACGGCCGCCAAGCGTGGGCTGCGCACCGTGGTCATCGAGAAGGCGGCGGTCTTCGGGGGCTCGGCCGCCCGGTCGGGCGCCGGCATCTGGGTCCCGAACAACGAGGTGATCCTCGCGGCGGGGGTGCCGGACACGCCCGCGAAGGCCAGCGAGTACATGTCGAGAGTGGTCGGCGACGACGTGCCGGCGGCCCGGATCCAGGCGTACCTCACCAACGGCCCGGCCATGATCGCGTTCCTGCTGCGCAACAGCCCGCTGCGGTTCGCGTGGATGGAGGGCTACTCCGACTACTATCCGGAGCTTCCCGGCGGCATGCCGAACGGCCGGTCGGTCGAGCCGCAGGCGCTCGACGCCAACATCCTCGGCGCGGAGTACGCGAACCTGAACCCGTCGTACATCCCGTCGCCGCCGGGAACGGTCGTCTACACCATCGACTACAAGTGGCTCGCGCTCATCGCCCGTCACCCCAAGGGTCTCGCCACGGCGACCGAGATGGTCAGCCGTTACCTGGCGCTGACGCTGCAGGGCAGGAAGCCCATCACGATGGGACAGGCGCTCGCCGGTGGGCTGCGCGCGGGTCTTCTCGCCGCCGGCGTGCCGGTGTGGCTGAACACGCCGCTGGTCGACCTGGTGGTCGAGGGTGGCCGGGTCACCGGGGTGAAGGCGGTGCAGAACGGTCAGGAACTGCTGATCCGGGCGCGGCGCGGGGTCATCGTCGGCTCGGGCGGGTTCGAGCACAACGAGGCGATGCGCAAGCAGTACCAGCAGGCGCCGATCGGTTCCGGGTGGACGGTCGGCGCGGCCGCCAACACCGGCGACGGCATCGAGGCGGGGCAGCGCGCCGGTGCCGAGCTCGACCTGATGGACAGCGCGTGGTGGGGTCCGATGATCCCGCTGCCCGAGGGCCCCTACTTCTGCCTGTCCGAGCGCACCCTGCCGGGCAACATCTTCGTCGACGCGACGGGGCGGCGGTTCGTCAACGAGGCCGCGCCGTACGGCGACGTCGTGCACGTCATGTACGAGGGGAACCACTTCCCCGCGTGGATGGTCACCGACCAGCGTTACCGGAACCGGTACCTCTTCAAGGACCTGTCGCCGGCGCTGCCGTACCCGGAGGAGTGGTACCGGTCCGGTGCGCTCGTCAGGGACTGGACCATCGAGGGGCTCGCGGCGAAGATCGGGGTGCCGCCGGCCGCGTTGCGGGCGACCGTCACCCGCTTCAACGCGATGGCCCGCGCCGGGCGCGACACCGACTTCCGCCGTGGCGACAGCCGCTACGACGCCTACTTCGCCGACCCGACCAACTCGCCGAGCCCGTGCCTCGCCGAGCTCGTGCTGCCGCCGTACTACGCGATGAAGATCGTGCCGGGTGACCTCGGCACGAACGGCGGCCTCCGTACCGACGCGCGGGCCCGCGTCCTGCGCGGGGACAACACCGTGATCCCCGGCCTGTACGCCGCCGGCAACGCCAGCTCCGCCGTGATGGGCTACGGCTACGCGGGAGCGGGCTCCACCCTCGGGCCCGCGATGACCTTCGGGTACGTGGCCGCCCGCGACATCGCCAGCTCTTGATCAAGCAGGGCCTGAGCTCTTTCAAGGAGGTTCGTAATGCCGAAGGTCAGCGTGTCCCAGGAAGCCGCCGTCCCGCCGGAGCGCGCGTGGGAGCTCGCGAGCAACCTGTCGCGGTACGGCGAGTGGCTCACCATGCACGAAGGGTTCACCACCGACGTTCCGTCCGACCCCAAGGCCGGCGACACCTACAAGCAGAAGGTGAAGCTGATGGGCATGCCGGCCGAGATCGCGTGGCGCGTGGTCGCCGCCGAGGCGCCCGGCAGGCTGGAGCTGGCGGGCGACGGTCCGATGAACGTGAAGGCCAGCAACCGCACCACGATCGAACCCTCGGAGACCGGCTCCCGGATCACCCTGGAGATGGAGTTCAACGGCCCCGCGCTGGCCGGCCCGATGGCCGGAATGGTGGAAAAGCAGGCCGGCTCCGCCGCAAAGGACTCGCTCGCGAAGTTCGTCGCACTGCTGAGCTGACGCCCGCTCACGGCGGACGCGAGGTGGTGGGGGCCGCATGTTGCGCAGCGGAGCTCGACGCTCTACTCCGCGGAGCAACATGCGGCCCCCACCACCGTCCTAACGCATCAGGAGGCGCGCCGCCAGTTCCAGATGGTTGAGGACGTCGTTCGCCGACGCCCGGCGGGTGACCCACGCCACCAGGTTGGACAGCCACACGTCGCCGATGACCCGTGCCACGGCCCGGTCGTCGGCCGACGCCTCGCCCTCGTGCATGGCGCGGACGAACATGTCCTCCATCAGGCGCGCCACCGTGTTGACCTCGGCCGCGGCCGACGGGTCGGCGAACATGAACGCGCGGGTCATCGCCTCGGTGAGCTGCGGTTCGCGCTGCATCGTGCGGGTCACCTTGCCGAGCACGAACAGCGTGCGCTCGTACGAGGAGTCGCCCGGGATGTTCATGCGGTCGAGCTTCTCGAGCGTGCGCTCGAACTCGCGGGCCAGCGCCGACACCAGCAGGTGGATCTTCGACGGGAAGTACCGGTACAGCGTTCCCAGGGCCACGTCGGCCTTCTCGGCCACCGTGCGCATCTGCACCGCGTCGTACCCGCCCTTGGACGCGAGGGCCAGCGTGGCGTCGAGGATGCGGCGACGGCGTTCGCGCTGGGCGGCCGATCCCTGTTCGGCATCGGTCGGGTCCTTCAGCTGCTTCAGCCCGCCCGTACTGGTACGTGTTTTAGGCGCTGCCATCGGGTCCTCTCGTGGCGTCGACTCGAGCCGGTCGCGCTCTATGGTTCCGGGTGCGTGTTTCTGTTCGATGAACTGCCCATTCTAACGTCGTGCCGGCAACCCGCCATCCAGCGGACGGCTGTCCCGCTCTGGCGCGAGTCCACTGAAACGTGTTCTACTTTTCGCGTGCCGGTCGTGATCGCCGCGGAGCAGGTGGCCCTTCAGGAGTCGATCGGGGCCTGGGCTGCGCGGGCCGCAACCGTGGCGACCGTGCGGGAGCAGGAACCGGGTCAGCCGAACGGGCGTCCCTGGGAGCGCCACTGGGCCGATCTGGTGGGGCTCGGGGTCCTCTCGATCGCGGTACCGGAGCACGCCGGCGGCGCCGGGGGGTCGGCGCTCGACGTCGCCGCCGCGGTGGAGTCGGTCGCCGGTGCACTGGTTCCCGGTCCGGTGATGTCCACTGTGCTCGGTGGGCTCCTGCTCGCCCCGCACGCCGACGTTCCGGCGGTGAAGGACCTGCTGCCGGCGATCGCCTCGGGCGGCGCGTCACTGGCGGTGGTGCTCCCGCCACCCGCACCACCCGGTACGGCTTCCGCCGCCCCCGGCCCCGCGTCCGCGCCGGCCTTTGATAGGCGACGCTCTATCCAGAGCGGTTCTCCGCCCGAATCCCGCACTGGATCGAGCGTCGTCAGTGCGACAACGGCAGTAGCGACGACGACCGCGGAGGGCGGTGCGGTCCGGCTCAGCGGCCGCGTCGGTCCGGTGCTCGACGCGGGCAGCACCACGCATCTGCTGGTGTCGGACGGATCCACGTGGTTCCTGCTCGACGCGTCGCATCCCGGCGTGCGGGTCGAGCCGCGCCCGCCGGTCGACTTCTCCCGGTCGCTCGGCGATGTGCACCTCGACGTCGTGGTCGGTGCGGACAGCGTCGTCCCGCTGGACGGCCACCGGGTCCGCGACACGGCCGCGATGCTCCACGCCGTGGAGGCCGCCGCCGTCGCCGGGTGGTGCCTGCGGACGGCGACGGAGTACGCGAAGGTCCGGCACCAGTTCGGCCGGCCGATCGGCTCGTTCCAGGCGGTCAAGCATCTGTGCGCCGGCATGTTGTGCCGGGCGGAGTCGGCCGCCGCCGCGGCGTGGGACGCGGCGTGCGCCCACGACGAGGATCCCGCGGAGCTCCCGTTGGCGGCCGCGGCCGCGGCGGCCACCGCGCTCGACGCGGCCGTCGACAACGCCAAGGACTGCGTGCAGGTGCTCGGCGGCATCGGGTTCACCTGGGAGCACGACGCGCACCTGTACCTGCGGCGGGCACTGGCGCTCCGGCAGCTGCTCGGCGGGAGCACGGTGTGGCGGCAGCGCGCCGCCGACCTCGTGCTCGCCGGCCAGCGCCGGGCGGCCGGCCGGGCGCACGCGGTCCCGGACAAGCACGCGGTCGCGGAAAAGGCCGACGACGAACCGGAACCGCCGAACCGGGCCATCGCCGGATGGGCCGTGCCGACGATCGAGCGGTTCGGTACCGACGCGCAGCGCGAGCGGTTCGTGGAGCCGTCGCGGCGCGGCGACATCGTGTGGTGCCAGCTGTTCAGCGAGCCCGAGGCCGGGTCCGACCTGGCGGGCCTGCGGACGCGGGCCGTGCGCGTCGACGGCGGCTGGCGGCTGACCGGGCAGAAGGTGTGGACGTCGCTCGCCGGGCAGGCCGACTGGGCGATCTGCCTGGCGCGTACCGACTTCGCGGCGCCGAAGCACAAGGGCCTCACCTACTTCCTCGTGGCGATGCGGGATCCGGACATCGACATCCGTCCCCTGCGCGAGATCACGGGGCGGTCGTTCTTCAACGAGGTGTTCCTCGACGACGTGTTCGTGCCCGACGACTGCGTGGTCGGCGACCCCGGCGACGGCTGGCGGCTGGCGCGATCGACGCTCGCGCACGAGCGGGTGGCGATGGGTCGCGGGTCGGCGCTCGGCGAGGACGTGGAGGCGCTCATCGGGCTCGTCGACGACCCCGGTCCCGTCGAGCTCGACCGCCTCGGCGCGCTCGTCGCGAGCGGGCTCGCGGTGTCGCGGCTCGACCTGCGCTCGTCATTGCGCCGCCGCGACGGCGACATCGACGCCGCCGGCTCGGCGGTCGCGAAGCTCGTCGGGGTCGCGCACCGTCAGGCGGTCGCGGAGGCCGCGTTGGTGTCGTTGGGACCCGACGGAGCGGCCGCCGACGGCGACGCGACCGATCCGGTGTACCAGTTCCTGCTGACCCGGTGCCTGAGCATCGCCGGTGGCACCACCCAGATCCTGTCGACCGTCGCGGCGGAGCGGGTGCTGGGCCTGCCGCGGGAGGAGCGCTGAATGCGGTTCACACCCGACGAGCGGCAGCAGGCGGTCGCCGACCTCGCCGCCGAGGTGCTCGACAGCACGAGCGCCGACTCGCCCGACCGGGCCTGGAAGGCGCTCGGCCAGGCCGGCCTGCTGTCGATCGCGGTGCCCCAACGGCTCGGCGGCGACGGGCTCGGCATGGTCGAGGTGTCCGTGCTGCTGGCCGAGATCGGGCGGCGGGCGGTGCCGTTGCCGGCGCTGGCCACGCTGGCGTTCGGCGTGCTGCCGGTCGCGCGGTGGGGGAGCGCGTCGCTGCAGGACGACGTGCTGTCGGGTATCGCGTCGGGGTCCGTGCTCACGGCCGCGGTCCGCGCGCGGGCCGTGTGTGACGGGAACCGCGTCGACGGGACGGCCGTGGGCGTGCCCTACGCCGAGCAGGCGCACCGGATGCTCGTTCCCGTCGGCCTGGCCGGTGGCGGATCCGCCGTCGCCGTGGTCGACCCGGGCCGGGCGTCGCTCACCCGGACGCCGGCGGCGGGCGCGATGCCGGAGTACACGGTGTCCTTCGTGGACACTCCGGTGGTCGGAACGCTCGACGCCGGCGCGACGCCCGACGGGTACGCGGTCGCGGGCACCTGCGCGCTCGGCGCGGGGGCGCTCGCCGGCGCGCTGGCGCTGACCGCGGCGCACGTCGGGTCGCGGGAACAGTTCGGGCGGCCGCTGGCCGCGTTCCAGGCCGTGGCGCAGCAGATCGCCGACGTGTACGTGGCGGCGCGCACCGTACGGTTGGCCGCGCTCGCGGCGTGCTGGGGGCTCGCCAACGACGCGGCCGACAGCCGCGACGTCGACGTCGCCGCCTACTGGTTCGCCGCCGAGGCGCCCGGCGCGGTGCGGACGTGCCACCACCTCCACGGCGGCCTCGGCCTCGACGTCACGTACCCGTTGCACCGGTACTCGTCGATGGTCCGGGACCTCGTCCGGTCGCTCGGCGGCGGCGAGTACAGGTTGGAGCGGCTGTGTTCATCGACCTGACCGACGGGCAGCGCGCCCTGCAGGCGGAGCTGCGCGCGTACTTCACCGGTCTGCTGTCCGACGAGGAGCGACGGGTCATGCTGCGCGAGCGGCACGGCGAGGTCTACCGCGACGTGGTGCGGCGGATGGGCCGTGACGGCTGGCTCGGCGTCGGCTGGCCGGTCGAGTACGGCGGCCGCGGCCTCGGCCAGGTCGAGCAGCAGATCTTCGTCAACGAGGCGGCCCGCGCCGACGTGCCGCTGCCGGCGGTGACGCTGCAGACCGTCGGACCGACGCTGCAGGCCCACGGCACCCCGGAGCAGAAGGAGTTCTTCCTGCCCCGCATCCTCGCCGGCGAGGTGCACTTCGCGATCGGGTACACCGAGCCGGGCGCCGGCACCGACCTCGCCGCGCTGCGCACCGCCGCCGTGCGACAGGGTGACGGGTACATAGTGGACGGTCAGAAGACGTTCACGACCGGCGCGCACGACGCCGACTACGTGTGGCTGGCCTGCCGCACCGACCCGGAGGCGCCGAAGCACAAGGGCATCTCGATCCTCATCGTCGACACCACCGACCCTGGCTACTCGTGGACGCCGATCATCACGTGTGACGGCGCGCACCACGTCAACGCGACGTACTACAGCGGCGTGCGGGTGCCGGTCGGCATGCGGGTCGGTGCCGAGAACGCGGGCTGGCGGCTGGTCACCACGCAGCTCAACCACGAGCGGGTGATGCTCGGCCCGGCCGGCCGGATCGCCGTGCTGTACGACCGGGTGCACGCCTGGGCCGCAAACAGCGACCTGCTCGGCGAGCCCGACATGCGCAGGGCGCTCGCGCGGACGTACGCGTGCCTGCGCGTCAACGAGCTGCTGAACTGGCAGGTGGCCGCGACCGACACCGTCGAGATCGCCGACGCGTCGGCGACGAAGGTCTTCGGCTCGGAACGCCTGCAGCGGCTGGGCCAGGAGCTGTCGGACGTCGTCGGCCGGCACGGCGACCCGGCCGACCCGGTGACCGCCGACCTGGCGACGTGGCTCGACGTCCAGGTGAAGCGCAACCTGGTGCTGACGTTCGGCGGCGGCGTCAACGAGGTCCTGCGCGAGCTGATCGCGACGTCCGGCCTCGGCCTGCCGAGGGTGCCCCGATGACGGAGGTGTCTACTGTGGACATCGAGGAGGCGGCGCGTCGGATCGCCGCGACCGGCGACAGCGCGCCGAGGGTCGCCCGCGACCCGGTGAACCTGCCGATGATCCACCACTGGCTCGACGCGATGGGCGACACCAACCCGGTGTACGAGCGCGACGGGCTCGCCCCGCCCGCGATGATCCAGGTGTGGACGATGCCGGGGCTGCGCCGGCCCACCGGGGTGACCGACCCGTTCGCGGAGATGCTGGCCGCGCTCGACGACGCCGGCTACACGTCGATCGTCGCGACCAACAGCGAGCAGTCCTACCACCGGTACCTGCGCCAGGGCGAGGTGATCGAGGTCCGCACCCGGCTGAGCGACGTCGTCGGCCCCAAGCGGACCGCGTTGGGCGAGGGCTACTTCGTCACCACCGAGAGCACCTGGTACTCCGGTACCGAAGCGGTCGGGACGATGCTGTTCCGGGTCCTGAAGTTCCGGCCGTCCGGGCAGGCGCCGGTCGCGAAACCGGCCGGCGACGTGATCCGGCCGGTCGTCAGCCGCGACACGAAGTTCTTCTGGGACGGCACGGCCCTCAACGAGCTGCGGATCCAGCGTTGCCGGGCGTGTGGCGAGCTGCGGCACCCGCCCGGCCCGGCCTGCCCCACGTGCGGCGCGCTGGAACCCGGCTACGTGGTGGCCGCCGGAACCGGGGAGATCTACAGCTACGTGGTGCACCGGCATCCGCCGGTTCCGGGGCGGGAGCTGCCGATCGTCGTCGCGTTGGTGGCGTTGACCGAAGGGGTGCGCATGGTCGGTGAGGTCCGCGGCGTCGAGCCCGACGAGGTCCGGATCGGCGCGCCGGTGCGGGTGGAGTTCGTGAAGGTCGACGACGACCTCACCTTGCCGGCGTGGCGGCTGGCATGACGAGCCTGCCGCCGCTCGTCCTCGACATCAGCCCGACGTTCATCATCAGCACCGCGCTCGCGACCCGGGACTACCAGGACGTGCACCACGACCGCGACAAGGCCGTCCAGCGCGGTTCGAAGGACATCTTCCTCAACATCCTCACCACCACCGGCCTGGTGCAGCGGTACGTCACCGACTGGGCCGGCCCGGACGCGCGGATCCTCGGCATCGCGATCCGGCTCGGCGTGCCCTGCTACGCCTACGAGACGCTGACGCTCACCGGCTCGGTGGTGTCCGAAGAGGACGGTGTGACGGTGGTCGAGGTGGTCGGCAGCAACAGCCTGGGCAACCACGTGACCGGCACCGTCCGCGTCGGGAGGGCGTCGTGATCGGGGGACGGGCCGCGGTCGTCGGCATCGGGGCGACCGAGTTCTCCAAGGACTCCGGCCGCAGCGAGCTCCGGCTGGCCGTCGAAGCGGTGAAGGCGGCCCTGGCCGACGCCGGACTCGAACCGTCCGATGTGGACGGCATGGTGACATTCACCATGGACAGCAACGCCCAGGTGGCCGTCGCCCGCGAGCTCGGCGTCGGCGATCTGCGGTTCTTCAGCCACATCGGCTACGGCGGCGGGGCGGCGTGCGCCACCGTGCAGCAGGCCGTGCTCGCGGTCGCCGGCGGAGTGGCCGACGTCGTGGTCTGCTACCGCGCGCTCAACGAGCGCTCCGGCCACCGGTTCGGGCAGGTGTCGCGGCTCGCCGCCAGCGCGCCGACCACGTCGGGAGTCGACAACAGCTGGCATTACCCGATGGGGCTGGGAACCCCGGCCGCGACCGTCGCGATGGTCGCCCGCCGGTACCAGCACGGGTACGGCGCGACGAGCGCCGACTTCGGCCGCGTGAGCGTGATCGCCCGCAGGCACGCGGCGACCAACCCGCACGCGTGGTTCTACCAGCGGCCGATCACCATCGACGACCACCAGGCGTCGCGGTGGATCGCGGAACCGTTGCGGCTGCTGGACTGCTGCCAGGAGAGCGACGGCGCGGTGGCGCTCGTGGTGACCAGCGTCGAACGCGCCGCCGACCTGCGGCAGGAACCGGCGGTGGTGCGCGCCGCCGCACAGGGCAGCGGCGCCGACCAGTTCATCATGAACAGCTACTACCGCGACGAGCTGACCGGTCTGCCGGAGATGGGCGTCGTCGGCCGCGAGCTGTGGCGCCAGTCGGGGTTCAGGCCCGCCGACATCCGCACCGCCGTGCTGTACGACCATTTCACGCCGTACGTGCTGATGCAGCTGGAGGAGCTGGGGTTCTGCGGACCGGGCGAGGCGCGGCACTTCCTCGCCGACGACCCGCTGCCGCTGAACACCCACGGCGGACAGCTCGGCGAGGCCTACATCCACGGCATGAACGGCATCGCCGAGGCGGTGCGGCAGGTGCGCGGCACCGCGGTGAACCAGGTCGACGGCGACGGACCCGTGCTCGTGACCGCCGGCACCGGCGTCCCCACGAGCGGGCTGCTGTTGAGCGGGTAGCGCCTCAGCCGGCCGTGACCTCGACGGTCGCGAGGTCGAGCGCCGCAACGTATCCGAACGTCATCGCGGGCCCGATCGTCGCGCCCGCACCGGCGTAGCTGTGCCCCATCACCGCCGCGCTCGCGTTGCCGGCCGCGTACAGCCCGGGGATCGGGATGCCGTCGGCGCGCAGCACCCGCGCGCGTTCGTCGGTGCGCAGCCCGCCCTTGGTACCCAGATCGCCGGGCACGATCCGCACCGCGTAGAACGGCGGATTCACGAGCGCGCCGAGGCACGGGTTCGGGCGGTTGCGCGGGTCACCGTAGTAGCGGTCGTAGGCCGAGTCACCCTTGGCGAAGTCCTCGTCGTGGCCGGTCTCCGCGTACCGGTTGAACCGCGTCACCGTCTCGGTCAGGGCCGTCGCCGGCAGCCGGGTCTTCCCGGCAAGACCTTCGAGAGATGACGCGCGCTGGAGGATTCCGGATTCGTACCAGCTTCGCGGCAACGCCTGGCGTGGAGACTTGCCGGCGAACAGGTACCGGTCGCGGTAACGCTGGTCGAAGACGAGCCACGACGGCACGTGCGGCACCTCGTCGGAGTGGTTGTCGTACATGGCGTGCACGACGTCGACGTACGGGGCCGCCTCGTTGACGTAGCGCCGGCCGGCGCCGTTGACCAGCACGCAGCCGGGCAGGCTCCGCTCGGCCAGCAGGAAGAACGGCCCGCGGGGCAACGGAACCGACGGGCCCCACCAGGCGTCGTCCATCAGGTCGAGCGCGGCACCGACGTCCTCGCCGGCGGTGATGCCGTCGCCGACGTTGCCGGGCGCACCGACCGTCCACTCCGTACCGATCGGCGCCCTCTGGTACTTCCGGCGCATCGCCCCGTTGTGCTCGAACCCGCCGGTGGCGAGCAGCACCCCGCGCCGGGCCCTGATGACGCGCCCGTCGACGCGGATGCCGACCACCCGGTCGCCGTCGAGTTCGAGGCCGCTCATCGGGGTGCCCAACCAGACCGGGACGCCCGCGTCGGCGAGACCGGCGCGCAGCCCGGCCGCGAGCGCCTGACCGAGGCCGAGAGTGCGCCGCCGCAACGCCTTCGACCGGAGCAGCCGGCCGGCGACGCGCACGCTGGCGATCGCGGCCCGCGGGTGGCGCATGCCGAGGCTCAGCCAGCGGTAGTCGCGGGCGGTGACGGTCACCTTGCTCTGCACCGCGAGGTACGGCGGTGCGAGATGGCGCAGCTCGGCGCCGAGCACGCGCGCGTCGAGCGGCCGGGGTTCGATGGAGCGGCCGGCGGGGAGGCCGCCGGGCGCCTCGGGGTAGTAGTCGGCGTATCCGGGCACCCACGCGAAACGCACCGGTGAGTGGGCGAGCACGAACGAGAGCATCGCGGGACCGTGCGACAGGAACGCGCGCTGCCTCGCGGTGGGCACGTCGGAGCCGACCACGTGGGCGAGGTACGTCTCGGCCTCCTCGGCGCTGTCGGTGACGCCGGCCCTACGCAGCACCTCGTTGCCGGGGATCCACACGCCGCCGCCGGAGCGGGCGGTCGAGCCGCCGAACGTGTCGGCCTTCTCGACCACCACGACGCTGAGCCCGTGGTGCGCGGCGGTGAGGGCGGCTGTCATGCCGGCGGCACCGCTCCCCACCACGACGACATCGAAGTCGCTCTCGTTCTCCCTCACTAGAACAGGTTATAGTTTTCCGGGTGCCGCTATCAATGGATGGAGGGCACGTGGACAAGGACCTGAGCGAACGTACGGATGTTGCCGACGTCACCGCGGATGTCATCGTCGTCGGGTTCGGCGCCGCGGGTGCCTGCACCGCCATCGAGGCCCGCGAGGCGGGCGCCGACGTGCTCGTGCTCGACCGGTTCGCCGGCGGTGGCGCGAGCGCGATGTCGGGCGGCGTGGTCTATGCCGGCGGCGGAACGGCGGTCCAGGAGGCGGCCGGGGTTCACGACACCCCGGAGGCGATGCGCGACTACCTCCGGCAGGAGGTCGGCGACGCCGTGTCGGAGGAGACGCTGCGCCGGTTCAGCGCCGGCAGCGTCGACATGATCGCGTGGCTGGCCGAGCGTGGCGTGCCGTTCGAGCCGAGCCTGTGCCCGTACAAGACCTCGTACCCCACGAACCGCCACTACCTGTACGCCTCGGGCAGCGAACTGTCCTTCCGTGACGTCGCCCCGCCGGCCGCCCGCGGGCACCGCACCCGGGGCCACGGCACGTCCGGGAAGCTGTTCTACGCGCGGCTCGCGGCCGCCGCCCGGGAGCGCGGGGTGCGGGTGCTCACGCAGACGAGCGCGGTGCGGGTGCTCACCGACGGCACCGGCCGCGTGACCGGGGTGGAGGCCAGCACGTTGCGCGACGCGCCGGCGTGGGCCCGCCTGGCGCACCGCGTGCTGCACCGGTACTCGGTGAAGCCGGGCCTGTACGTGCCGGCCCTCGGCCGCCTGCTGCACAAGCGGGTCGCGTCGATCGAGCGCCGCTACGCCCGTCCCATCAGGGTTTCCGCCACCCGGGGAGTGGTGCTCGCGGCCGGCGGGTTCGTGTTCAACCGCGCGATGCTGCGCGAGCACGCGCCGCTGTACCGGGGTGGCCTGCCGCTGGGAACGCCGGGCGACGACGGCAGCGGCATCCGGCTCGGCGTCGACGCCGGCGCCGCGACGGCCCGGCTCGACCGGCTGACGATCTGGCGGTTCATCACGCCGCCGGCGGCGCTGCTGCACGGCGTGCTGGTCGACCGGGCGGGGCGGCGGATCTGCGACGAGTCCCGCTACGGCGCGACGATCGGCGACGCCGTGCTGCACAGCGACGGCGCGAAGGCGTGGCTGCTGGTCGACAGCACCGTCCTGGCCGAGGCGCGGCGGCAGATCCGCGCACAGACCCTGTGGTTCCAACGGCTGCAGGCGTGGTCACTGCTGTCGGTCGACCGGGTGAGCGCGCCGACGCTGAGCGCGGTCGCCGCGAAGGTCGGCGTCGACGCCGACGCGCTCGCGCTCACCGTGAAGGCGTACAACGGGGCGGCGGCTGCCGGTGAGCCCGACCCGGCGGGCAAGGCGCCGGAGTTCGTGCGGGCGCTGGAACACCCGCCGTACTCGCTCATCGACTGCTCCATCCGCAACCGGATGGCCCAGCCGGCGCCGATGCTCACCCTCGGTGGGCTGATGGTCGACGAGGAGACCGGGCAGGTGCGTCGCGCCGACGGCACCGTGATCCGCGGGCTCTACGCCGCCGGGCGCAACGCGGTGGGCGTGTGCTCGAACTCCTACGTCAGCGGGCTGTCGCTCGCCGACTGCGTGTTCTCCGGCCGCCGGGCCGGGCGTCAGCTGGGAGCCCCGGATGCTCACGGACACTGAACTGTCCACAGTGGCCGACCGGCTGTGGGCCGCCGAGCGCGACCGCACGCCGGTCCGGCCCATCACCGACGAATACCCGAAGCTCGACGCGGCCGACGCGTACCGCATCCAGCTCCACAACATCCGCCGCCGGACCGGACCCGTGGTCGGCCACAAGGTGGGGCTGTCGTCGCTGGCGATGCAGCAGATGATGGGCGTCGACGAGCCCGACTACGGGCACCTGCTGGCCGACATGCGGGTGGACGAACGCGTTCCGGTCGAGGCGGCGCGGTACTGCTACCCGCGCGTCGAGGTCGAGGTGGGGTTCGTCCTCGGCCGCGACCTGCCCGGCGACGGCTGCACCGAGGAGGACGTCCTGAAAGCCACCGAGGCGTTCGCGCCGGCGATCGAGCTCATCGACAGCCGGATCGTCGACTGGCGGATCCGCCTCGCCGACACCATCGCCGACAACGCGTCGTCGGCCGGGTTCGTGCTCGGCGCCGCGCGCGTCCCACCGTCCGCTGTGGACGTCCGCGCGATCGACGCCGTGCTGCGGCGCGGCGACGAGGAGGTGGCGCGCGGCCGGTCCGACGCGGTGCTCGGGCATCCGGCCACCGCGGTCGCGTGGCTGGCCCGCACGGTGGCCCGGTTCGGGGTGCGGCTGCGCGCCGGCCACGTGATCCTGCCGGGCGCGTGCGCCCGTGCGGTCGACGCGCGGCCCGGCGACGCGTTCACCGCGTCGTTCACCGGTCTGGGCGACGTGTCCATCAGCTTCGTGTGAGGGGTGCTCATGGTGACGGCGGCGATCGTCGGGTCGGGGAACATCGGCACCGACCTGCTGCACAAGCTGCTGCGCTCGGAGGTGGTCGAGCCGCGGTGGATGGTGGGCATCGACCCGGCGAGCCCGGGCCTGCGCCGCGCCGCCGACCTGGGGCTGGCGACCACAGTGGACGGTGTCGACTGGCTGCTGGCCCAGGATCCGCTGCCCGACCTCGTGTTCGAGGCGACGTCGGCGTCGGTGCACCGCGCGAACGCGCCGCGCTACGCGGAGGCGGGCATCCGGACCGTCGACCTCACCCCGGCGGCCGTCGGCCCGGCGGTGGTGCCGTTCGTCAACCTCCACGAGCATCTCGGAGCGCCGAACGTCAACCTCATCACGTGCGGCGGGCAGGCGACGATCCCGATGGTGTACGCGGTGTCGCGGGTGACACCGGTGAGCTACGCCGAGATCGTCGCGTCGGTGGCCTCGCGCTCGGCCGGGCCCGGCACGCGCGCGAACATCGACGAGTTCACCCGCACCACCGCCCGCGGCATCGAGGACCTCGGCGGCGCCGGCCGCGGCAAGGCGATCATCGTGCTGAACCCGGCCGACCCGCCGATGGCCATGCGCGACACTGTCTTCTGCGCCGTCGACCCCGGCGCCGACACCGACGCGATCGCGGCCTCGGTGGTCGGCATGGCCGCCGACGTCGCCCGGTACGTGCCCGGGTACCGGCTGACGAGCGAGCCGCAGTTCGACATCGTCGGCGACCGCCTGCGGGTCGGCATCTTCGTGGAGGTGACCGGCGCCGGCGACTTCCTGCCGAGCTTCGCCGGCAACCTCGACATCATGACCGCTGCCGCCACCCGGGTAGGCGAGGATCTGGCCCGCGCCCTCTAGGAGACTCCCATGCTTCCCCGCCGCTTCTCCGCCGACCTCGACGTGCGCATCACCGACTCGTCGCTGCGCGACGGCTCGCACGCCAAGCGCCACCAGTTCACCGCCGCCGAGGTCGGGGCCGTCGTCGCGGCGCTCGACGCCGCCGGGGTCCCGGTGATCGAGGTGACCCACGGAGACGGCCTCGGCGGCTCCTCGTTCACCTACGGGTTCAGCCACACGCCCGAACAGGAGCTCATCAAGGTCGCCGTGGCGACCGCACGCGCGTCCAGGATCGCCTTCCTCATGCTGCCCGGTGTGGGTGTGAAGGACGACATCCTCGCCGCCGCCGACAACGGCGCCGCGGTGTGCCGCATCGCCACCCACTGCACCGAGGCCGACATCTCCGTGCAGCACTTCGGCCTCGCCCGCGAACGCGGCCTGGAGACCGTGGGGTTCCTCATGATGGCGCACTCGTCGCCGCCGGAGGCGTTGGCGAAGCAGGCGCGTGTCATGGCCGACGCCGGCTGCCAGTGCGTCTACGTGGTCGACTCCGCGGGCGCGCTGGTGCTCGACGAGGTCGGCGACCGGGTCGCGGCGCTCGTCGCGGAGCTCGGCGACGACGCGCAGGTCGGCTTCCACGGCCACGAGAACCTCGGCCTCGGCGTCGCCAACTCGGTGCTGGCCGCCCGCGCCGGCGCGACGCAGATCGACGGCAGCACCCGGCGGTTCGGCGCCGGCGCCGGCAACACGCCGGTGGAGGCGTTCGTCGGCGTGTGCGACAAGCTCGGCATCCGCACGGGGGTCGACTTCTTCGCGATCGTCGACGCCGCGGAGGACGTGGTGCGCCCGACCATGCCCGACGAGTGCCTCCTCGACCGGATGGCGCTCATCATGGGCTACGCGGGCGTGTACTCCAGCTTCCTCAAGCACGCGTACACGGTCGCCGAGCGGTACAAGGTGTCGGGCGCGGAGATCCTCGTGCGGGCCGGGCAGCGGCGGCTCGTCGGCGGCCAGGAGGACCAGCTGATCGACATCGCGCTCGAGCTCACTCGGGAGAGTAGGTGACGGTCACGGTGCCGGTGACCGGGAGCGCCTGGCACGCCAGCGTGTAGCCGTCGGCGAAGTCCTCCTCCTCGAGCACCTCGTTGTTCACCAGCTCGACCTCGCCGTCGAGGATGCGGCACGCGCACGCGCCGCAGATGCCCTGCCGGCACGAGTACGGCGGGTTGAGGCCGGCGTCGATGATGACGTCGAGCAGCCGCTTCTTCGCCGGCCACGGCAGCGTGTGGGTCTGCCCGTCGATGGTGACCTCGGCGGTGTGGTCCGTACCCCCGGCGGCCTCCACGGGGGCCACCGGCTCGAACGGGTTCTCCAGCAACGACGAGAAGCGCTCCACGTGGATCCTCCGGCCGGGTACGGACAGGTCGGACAGCGCCGCGCGGGCCACGGTCAGGAACGCCTCCGGGCCGCAGATGTACACGTCGCGGTCGGCGTACAGGCGCAGCACGGGACCCAGGCCGGCGGCCGTGGGCGGGCCCTGCGCCGCGTCGAACCAGTGCACCACCCGCAGCCGGTCGGGGTGGCGGGTCTCGAGGCGCTGCAGCTCGTCCCGGAAGATCACCGACCCGGCGTCGCGGTTGGCGTACACGAGCGCGAGGTGACCGGTGCCGCCCGCGAGGGCCGCCTTGAGGATCGACATGACGGGCGTGATGCCGCTGCCGCCGGCGAGCAGGAGCAGGTCACCGTCCACTGTGGAGGGAGTGAACAGGCCAGCGGGCGGCAGCACGTCGAGGACGGCGCCGGGGGTGAGGGTGTCGCAGATCCAGTTCGACGCGTGCCCGTCGACGACCCGCTTCACGGTGATCTTCAGGTGCTCGTCGATGCCGGGCGTGCTCGACAGCGAGTAGCACCGGGCCACCGAGCCGCCGTCGGCGTGCGGCACCCGGACCGTGAGGAACTGCCCGGGCCGGTAGGCGAACGCGCCCTCCAGCTCCGGCGGCACGGCCAGCACCAGCGACACGGCGTCGGCGGTCTCCACGACGACGTCCTTGACCGGCACGCTGTGGTACGGCTGGCGGGCGCTCATGCGATCGCTCCGCTTCGCTCCGCGAGCCATTCGCAACGCCCTGAGTTGATGATTCGCTCGCGAGGCTCGCTCATGCGCTGCTCGCGGCCTTCGCCTCCAGGCGTCCTTCGCGCACCGCCCGCTCGATGGTCTCGCGCAGGGTCGTGCAGCCGTCGACCAGCGCCGTGGTCTCGCCGAGGGCGACGCGGGTGGCGAACTCCGCGCACTCGCGCACCGCCCGCGTGCTCCACTGGATGCTGGTGTGCTGCGGGCTGGTCTTCTTCACCCGCACCAGCGCCCCGCAGCCGTGGCAGGCCAGCTGCCGCAGCCCGTCCTCCAGATACAGCCGCTGGTCGGCGAGCGTCTCCGGTCTGCTCATGACTGCCTCTTCATGACTGTTCTGCCGCGGCCCGCTTGCGGGCGAGGTTCTCGGCGACCTCGACCTCCCACGCCTCGATGGCGCGGCTGGTGTCGACCTCGAACTCGTAGCGGGCCACCATGTCCTCGGTGATGTCGTCGACGTCGACGTAGAACTGGTCGTACCAGCGGCGGAGCTGGTACACGGGGCCGTCCTCGGCGCACAGGAGCGGGTTGTCGATGCGGCTCTTGTGCTTCCAGATCTCCACGTCCTGCAGGAAGCCGACGCCGATGCCCTTGGCCATCTTGCGCGCTACCTTGTCGGCCGTCTCGGCGTCGAGGCCGGGCAGCGTCTTGACGATGATGCCCCACTGCAGCACGAACGACGTCGGTGTCACCGGGTAGTGGCAGTTGATGAGGACGGACTCGACGGTCATGCCGTGGTAGTCGTGCCACAAATAGTCGATCATGTATGACGGCCCGAAGTACGACGCGTCGGAGCGTAGCGTGATGTCGGTGCTCGCGGTGTAGGCCGACGCGCCGACCATGTCGGGACGCGCGCGGGTCTCCAGGTACTGCGACGCGATGTGCCCTTCGAGCACGTTCTTGAACCGGGTCGGGAACGCGAAGTGGATGTAGAAGAAGTGCGCCATGTCGACGACGTTGTCGACGACCTCGCGGCAGTTGGCGCCCTCGATGCGCACCGAGTCCCAGGTCCAGTCGCTCCACTCGCCGGAGAACGCGCCGTCGATGCGCGGGATGACGACGTCGGCCGGCGGCGGCGCGCCCTGCGGGTCGTTCCAGACGAACAGCTGCCGGTTCTCCTCCAGCGTGCGCCATGACCGCGTGCGGGCCCGTGGCGGGACGCGGTGCGCGTACGGCACCTGCGCGCAGCGCCCGTCGCCGCCCCAGCGCCAGTCGTGGAACGGGCAGGCGACCTGGTCGCCCTTGACGGTGCCCATGCTCAGGTCGCCGCCCATGTGGCGGCAGAACGCGTCGAGCACGTGCAGGTCGCCCTTCGAGTCGGCGAAGACGACCAGCTTGGTGCCGAACGCCTCGACCGCGTGCGGCCCCCCGGTGCGGTAGGTGTCGGCGAGGCCGAGGCAGTGCCAGCCGCGGGCGTACCGCGTCGGTGGCGCACCCTGGTCGATCGTCCGCACGGTGTCCCGGTCGCTCATGAGACCCCTCCCGCTCAACTAGAACGTGTTCTACTATAGGCGTCGACGCAGGCGTCGTGGAAGGACATCCGATGAACTCACCAGATGCGGTGATCGCAGGGGTTCGTGAGCTGCTTCCTGTGCTCCGCGAGCGCGCGCAGGAGACCGAGGACCGGCGGGCCCTGTCGGCGGAGACCGTGAAGTCGTTGGCGGAGACGGGGTTCTTCCGGCTGCTGCAGCCCGCCAGGTACGGCGGGTTCGAGGCCGATCCCATGTACTTCTACACGGCCGTGCGCCTCATCGCGGGCGCCTGCGGCTCCACCGGCTGGGTGGCGTCGGTGGTCGGCGTGCACCCGTGGCAGCTCGGGCTGTTCCCCGACCACGCGCAGCAGGACGTGTGGGGCGCCGACGGGGAGACGCGCATGTCCTCGTCGTACGCGCCGACCGGCAAGGTGCGCGCCGTCGAGGGCGGCTACCGCCTCAGTGGACGGTGGAGCTTCTCGTCCGGCTGCGACCACGCCACCTGGGTGCTGCTCGGCGGCATCGTCATGGGCGACGACGGCCAGCCGCCCGACTTCCGCACGTTCCTGGTGCCGATCGGCGACTACGTGATCGAGGACGTCTGGAACACGATCGGGCTCCGGGGAACCGGCAGCAACGACATCGTGATCGAGGACGCGTTCGTGCCCGCGTACCGGTCGCTCAGCTTCTCCGACACGGCGAAGTGCGTGTGCCCGGGGCAGGAGCTGAACACCGGTCCGCTGTACCGGATCCCGTACGGCTCGATCTTCTCCTACGCGATCACCACCCCGATCATCGGCATGGCCGAGGGCGCGTACGAGGCGCACGTCGACTACCAGCGCAAGCGTGTGCGCGCCGCCTACGCCGGAACGAAGGCGGTGGAGGACCCGTTCTCGCAGGTGAAGGTCGCCGAGGCCGCGATCGAGCTCGACGCGGCGTGGCGCGCGCTGGAGGGCAACATGCGCGAGCTGATGGGGCACGTCACCGCCGGCGAGAAGATCCCGATGCGGCTGCGGCTGCGCATCCGGCGCGACCAGGTGCACGGCACCGCGCAGGCGATCGACGCCGTCGACCGGCTGTTCGAGAACTCCGGCGGACGCGCGCTCGCGGTCGGCACGCCGATCCAGCGGTTCTGGCGCGACGCGCACGCGGGCCGCGTGCACGCGATCAACGACGCCGAGCGGGCGCTGGTGATGTTCGGCCGCGGCGAGTTCGGGCTGTCGGTCGCCGACGCGATGGTGTGAGGAGATTCGCATGACGACCGTGTTCGAAGCGACCAGCCGCACCGTGCCGTACGGCGAGGGGCAGGTGCACTTCCACGAGGCGGGCGACTCCGGCGACCCGCCCCTGGTGCTGCTGCACGGCGGCGGGCCGGGCGCGTCTGCGTGGAGCAACTTCGGCCGCAACGTGCCCGTGTTCGCCGAGCGGTTCCGCACCCTCGCGATCGACCAGCCGGGGTACGGCCGGTCGGCCGTCGGCCCGGTCACGAGCCACTACTTCACGTTCGCGGCCGACGCGGTGGTCGCGGTGCTCGACTCGCTCGGCATCGAGAAGGCGGACCTGATCGGGAACTCGCTCGGCGGGGGAACGGCGGTGCGGCTCGCGTTGCGCCATCCCGACCGCGCCGGCCGCCTGGTGCTGATGGGGCCGGGCGGCCTCAGCCTCAACGTGTTCGCGGCCGACCCGACCGAGGGCACCAGGCGCCTCATGGAGTTCGGCGCGCCGCCCGGCCCGAGCCGCGAGAAGCTCGCCGCGTTCCTGAAGACCCTCGTCTTCGACCAGAGGCTCATCACCGAGGAACTGATCGAGGAGCGCTACGCCTACGCCAGCGACCCCGCCGCGCTCAAGGCGATGGCGGCGATGGGCGCCACGTTCAGGGACCCGAAGACGTTCGAAGACGGGATGCTGTGGCGCGAGGCGCACCGGCTGCGCAACGAGGTGCTGCTGATCTGGGGCCGCGAGGACCGGGTCAACCCGCTCGACGGCGCGCTCGTCGCGCTCAAGCTCATCCGCAAGGCCCGGCTGCACGTGTTCGGCGGCTGCGGGCACTGGGCGCAGCTCGAGAAGTTCGACGATTTCAACCGTCTGGCGATCAGCTTCTTGGGAGGGGACCGGGGATGATCCGTTCGTTGGGGTACCTGCGTGTCGAGGCGACGGACCTCGAAGCGTGGCGCTCGTTCGCCGTCAAGGTGCTCGGCATGGTGCTGGGACGCGGGCCCGATCCCGACGCGCTGTACCTGCGCATGGACGACTTCCCCGCCCGGCTCGTGATCGTCCCGGGGGAGCGGGACTGCCTGCTCGTCTGCGGGTACGAGGTGTCCGACTCGGCGTCGCTCGCCCGGATCGGGAAGACGTTGGAGGACGCGGGCGTCGCCACGAAGCAGGCCAGCGCGGAGGAGCTCGCCGAGCGCCGGGTGGCCGAACTGATCCGCGTCGACGACCCGTTCGGCAACACGCTGGAGCTGTTCACCGGCGCCGCGCTCGACGACCGGCCGGCGGTGAGCCACTACGGCAACCGGTTCGTCACCGGCGACGGCGGCCTCGGCCACGTGGTGCTGTCGGCCGATGACGACGCGGCCGGGCTGGCCTTCTACGGCGGGCTGCTCGGATTCCAACTGCGCGACACGATGCGCCTGCCGCCCGAGCTGTTCGGCCGGCCGGCCGAGGACGGTCCACTGTGGATGCGGTTCATGGGACCCGGCGTGCGGCACCACAGCGTCGCGTTCGCGCCGATCCCGGCACCGACCGGCATCGTGCACGTGATGCTCGAGGTCGACGACATCGACGACGTCGGGCGGGCGCTCGACCGGTGCCAGCGGAACAAGGCGCCGCTCGTGTCGACGCTCGGTCGGCACGCCAACGACAACATGATCTCGTTCTACCTGCGCACGCCGAGCGGGTTCGACATCGAATACGGCACCGGCGGACTGCTGGTCGACTCCGCGACCTGGGTGTCACGCGAGACCACCGCACACACGGTGTGGGGACACAAGTTCCTGCGCGGCCCCGCGCACTGAGATGCTGAAGCACAGCGTGGTCGACCCCCTGCGGTTCCGCCGCCTGTTCGGTCACTTCTGCACCGGCGTCACCGTGGTGACCACAGTGGACACCACCGGCGATACAGCCCTGCCCGTGGGCTTCGCCTGCCAGGCGTTCGCGGCGCTGTCGCTCGACCCGCCGCTGGTGCTGTTCTGCCCCGGCAACGCCTCGGCGACGGGGCACAGCATCGAGCGGGCCGGCCACTTCTGCGTCAACGTGCTGGCCGAGGACCAGCGTGACCTGTCGCGTACGTTCGGCACGCGGGGCGGCGACAAGTTCGCCGGGGTCGGGTGGACGCCGTGCCCATCCGGTGCGCCGGTGCTCGACGGGGTGCTGGCGTGGGCAGCCTGCCGGGTCGAGGCGGTGCACGACGCGGGCGACCACCGCGTGGTCATCGGGCTGGTGACCGACCTCGGCCCGGTGCGTGACGCGCGCCCCCTGCTGTTCTACAAGGGCCGCTACACCGCGACCGCGGCCCTGTCGCCCCACGATCCGCCCGAGGTCGCAGACACGCTGCTCGCGTGGCCCCGCCACACCGACTGGATCTGACCAGGGCCCCGCCCCGCTCCTCGCGATCTTGGACACTTATGCATCGAAATCGATGTAGAAGTGTCCAAGATCGCCCATGGCGGTCAGGGGGTCAGGGGGTGTCGGGGGGTGGGGGAGTGGAGCGGCGGCCGCCGTGCTGTCCGTGGGACTGGGGCACGGGAGGCGCCCTCACGCCCGTCACCACAACGCTTTCCGCGGAAGACGAACGACGCAGCCGCCGGCGGAGCGCGCCCACGACGGGGAACAGCGCCGACGCGGGACGCGTGGGGATGCGGTCGGCCGGGCGGAAGTGGCCGGCGAGCCACACGATCGCCACGAAAATCAGGAACTCGCCGTACCAGAGGAGGTAGAAGCCGGAGTCAGGTGTCTCGCGCACCGAGGGCAGCAGGTGCGTGAGGTTGCCCAGATGCAGGCGCTCGGTGAGGCCCTCGAGCACGGGGTCCTTTCCGACGCCGGCGCTCGTGGCGAAGCGGGCCACCGTGTAGTAGTCGCCGGTGACCGAGACCAGGAAGCCGCCCAGCGCGGCGAGCGCGGCCACCGTGACGGCGATCCATGAGTGCAGCCGTTGCAGCACCACCGCCACGTAGTACGCGAACAGCGGCGTCAGGACGACGAGCAGCCGGCCCGGTGGGCTCCAGCCGGCCCACCACGTCTTGAACGTCGACACGGTGAGCACGTACACCACCACGGTTCCCAGGATCACGACATGGCTGGGCAGGACGCGACGCCGGAACGCCAGCACCATTCCCGGCACCGCCACCGCGAGAAGCGGAAAGTGGCTCAGCAACCCGTACTGGCGGTCGAACAACAGCCCCGCTAGCCCGGTGTACGGCGGGATCTGGAACAGCCCGTCGCCGTAGGCGGAGTTGCCCGGCGCCGGGCTCAGCGTGTCGTAGCTGATGAAGTTGAACAGCTCCAGCGCCAGCACGAGCACCGCCATCGGCACGACGGCCGGAAGGTAGGCGCGCCACGACCGGTGGTCGGCGCGCGCGACCAGCAGCACACCGAGGATCACGGTGAACACGATGAACCTGCCGTGGATCCACGGCAGGTAGCCGAGCCCCGCCGACGCGACGGCGACCCTGGCCCACGACGGCTCCGGGTGCAGCACCACCCGCACCGCGAACACGACAAGCAACGCGCCGAGTGGCTCGATGAACTGCATCGAGGAGTACATGTAGAGCGGGGTGCCGACGATGAACAGCGCCGTGACGACCCCCGCGTACGCCTTCACGATGCCGAGTTCGCGCAGCAACCAGTACATGTTGATGACGTTGAGCACCGAGGCGAGCACGATGACCGCCGCCGCACCGGCCCGGCCCCACCAGTCGAACGGCAGCGCCCACACCAGCGGACCGCCGAAGTTGTGCAGCGGCACCATGGCGCCGTCGGCGTTGCGGAAGACGTGCTTGTCGATGTTCTCCGGGTAGAAGTCCCAGTAGTCCCGGTTCTCGTACGCCTGGGTGAGGTCGAACGTGTGGTACTTGCTCAAGGCGATGCTCATGATGAGGTAGTGGGGCTCGTCGCCCCACGGCTTCTCGTTGAGCCGCAGCCGGGTGGCGAAGGTGAACAGGGCCGTGGCCAGGGTCACCAGCACGGCGAGGAGACGCCGGTCGCTGAAGGGGAACCGCAGCTCGGGTTCCGCGTTGCCGTGCGTGGTGGACAAGCTCCGTCCCTTGTTCGTGGTACCGACCCAGCAGTCTGCCACGCGGCCGCACTCCCGGTTGACGATAGCTTGATCATCAATCTATCTTGCGGGGCGTGAAGGGCATGCGGGAACCGACGTTCCTCATCCTCGCCACGCTCGCGGGCGAGGCCAGGCACGGCTACGGCATCGCGCGGGAGGTGCACGAGCTGTCGGAGGGGCGGGTGCGCCTGCTCACCGGCACGCTCTACACGGCGCTCGACCGGCTCGTCGCCGAGGGCCTCATCGAGCCCGACCGCGAGGAGGAGGTCGACGGTCGGCTACGGCGCTACTACCGGCTCACCGCCGAGGGGCTCGCCGCGGTCACCGCGGAGACCGCGCGGCTGCGCCAGCTCGCCACCGCCGCGGAGGCCCGGTTGCGGCGGCTCCGGCCGAGGCCGGCGTCATGACCGGCCGCACGCGCCCGGCCGGCACGGACACCGACCGGCTGGCCCGCCGGTACCGCCGGCTCCTGGTCACCTATCCGCGGTCCTACCGCCGTGACCGCGGCGCCGAACTGCTCGGCGCGCTCCTCGACGCGTCCCCGCCCGGGCGCACCCGCCCGACCGTGCGGGAGGCGCTCGACCTGCTCCGCCACGGGTTGCGGGCGCGGCTGGGCCGCCCGGCCAGCCGGTCGGTCGTCGGGTGGGCGCTGCTCGTCGCGACGATCGGCGGCCTGTTCGGCGCCGCGTTCGCCACCCGCGCCGCGTGGGAGACCGCACCGCCGCCACCGGGCCCCGCGGAGGCCGTCGCGACGACCGCCGAGATCCTTCCCGGGCTGCGGTTCACCGGCTTCGTGACCCCGCCGGCGACCTTCACGATGTACGGGCAGCCGTTGAGCCGGGACCTGGTACCCGGGCTGCTGCTGGTCGACGGCGGTGAGTACACGCTCGCTGAGACGAGAGGGGAACTCGTCGGGGGACCGGTGCCGTCCGTGCCGGAACTGGCCGGGCTGGCCCGGCGGAACCTGGCGGCACACGGCTGGACGGTCCACCCGACCACCACCACCCCACCGGAGACCGTCGTCGTGGCGGCGCGGCGCGGCGACACGGCGTTCCGGTTGGAGATGTACACCGACCCGTCCGTCCGGCCGGGAGTCTCGGTGACGTTCCAGCCCGTCACGCCGATCGCCGTCTACCCGGCGGGAGCGGCCGGCGGCCTGGCCGGAGCGTTCGTCGCGTTCCTGGTGTTCGGCTGGGCCAGCCGGCGCACGCAGGGTGGGTGGACCGACGCCCTCCAGCGGGTCATGCTCGGCTTCACGATGCTCCTGTGGTGGGGGCCGACGGTGCTCGGGGTGACGTCGATGGCGCGGCACCACGCCGACGAGTCGCATCCGTCGTGGCATCCGATGTGGGAGTGGCTCGGGCAACCGGCGCTGTCGGGGGTGTTCCTCCTCGGCTGCGCGTCGGCGCTGACCGCGTTGCTCGCCGCCGCCGTCGGCGGTCGCGACGGGGTGGCCGTCAGATCCGCTCGATGATGGTGCCCGTCGCCATCGCGCCGCCGGCGCACATCGTGACGAGCGCGGTGCCGCCGTCGGAGCGTTCGAGCTCGTGCAGAGCGGTCGTCAGCAGGCGGGCGCCGGTGCTGCCGACGGGGTGACCGAGGGCGATCGCGCCACCGTTGACGTTCACCCTGGACTCGTCGGGGCGGTGTTCGCCCATCCACGACAGCACCACCGACGCGAACGCCTCGTTCACCTCGAACCGGTCGACGTCGTCGATCTTCATGCCGCTGGTCCTCAACACGTGTGAGGTCGCCGCGACCGGTCCGTCGAGGTGGTAGTACGGCTCGGCACCCACGAGGCACTGCGAGACGATGCGGGCACGGGGCGTGAGACCGAGCGCGCGGGCCCGGTCGGCGTCCATCAGGAGCACCGCCGCGGCACCGTCGGAGATCTGCGAGGAGGTGCCGGCGGTGTGCAGCCCGTCCTCGAGCACGGGGCGCAGCCGGGCGAGGCCCTCCATCGTGGTGTCGCGGAGCCCCTGGTCGCGGGTGACGGTCGTGGTGCCGCCGTCGGGATCCGGCGCCGTCACCGGGACGACCTCACGGTCGAAGCGGCCCTCCGCCCACGCGAGCGCCGCGTTCGCCTGCGACCGGACGCCGAAGGCGTCCACATCGGACCGTGACAGCCCGCGCCGGGTGGCGATGCGCTCGGCGGCGACGTACTGGTTGGGCAGGTCGATGCTCCACGACGCGGGTCGCGGTGTGCCCGCGTCGACGCCGATGTTGGCCCGCAGCGGCACCCGGCTCATCGCCTCGACCCCGCACGCGACGCCGACCGTGATGGCGTCGGCCGCGATGAGCCCGGCGATGAGATGCGCGGCCTGTTGGGCCGACCCGCACTGCGCGTCGAGGGTGAGGCAGCCGGTGCCGTACGGCAGGCCCGCGTGCAGCCACGCGGTGCGCGTGACGTTCGACGACTGCTCGCCACCCTGGGTCACACAGCCGCCGTGGACCTGTTCCACCAGACCAGGATCGATGCCGGCGCGCTCGACGAGCGCACGCTGCGCCGCACCGAGCAGCTCGGCCGCGTGCAGACCGGCGAGCCAGCCACCGCGCCTGCCGATCGGAGTGCGCACCGCCTCCACGATCACCGGTGTGCCCACGTGGCCGCCCCTCTCACAGAAAGTAGAACGTGTTCCTATATGGAAGCACGCGGGTTAGCCTAAGACGAGTGCCTATGCGTGAGAACCTGTTCCGTCAGGAGGGGCCGTGGCTGAGCTGCACATCCCGGAGGGATTCGACTTCACCGATCCGGACATTCTCGTTCACGGTCTGCCGCACGAGAAGTACGCGGAACTGCGCCGCGTCGCGCCCGTGTGGTGGAACGCGCAGCCGCACGGCGCCGCGGGGTTCGACGACGACGGGTACTGGGTGGTGACCCGGCACGCCGACGTGATGACGGTGTCGCGCGACTCCGACACGTACTCGTCGTGGGAGAACACGGCGATCGTGCGGTTCCGGTCGGACATGGACCGCGAGAACATCGAGATGCAGCGGCTCGTGATGCTCAACATCGACCCGCCGCAGCACACCAAGGTGCGGGCGATCGTCTCCCGCGGCTTCACCCCGCGCGCCATCAACGCGTTGCGCGCGGCGCTCACCGCGAGGGCCGAGCGGATCGTGTCGGAGGCGCTCGACTCCGGCACCGGCAACTTCGTCACCGACGTGGCGTGCGAGCTGCCGCTGCAGGCGATCGCCGAGCTGCTCGGCATCCCGCAGACCGACCGGAAGAAGATCTTCGACTGGTCGAACCAGATGATCGGCTACGACGACCCCGAGTACGACGTCGAACCGCTGTCGGCGGCGATGGAACTGCTCGCGTACGCCATGGCGATGGCCGAGGAGCGCAAGGAGGCGCCGACCGACGACATCGTCACCAAGCTCGTCAACGCCGAGCTCGACGGCGAGCACCTGTCGTCGGACGAGTTCGGGTTCTTCGTGCTGCTGCTCGCGGTCGCGGGCAACGAGACCACCCGCAACGCGATCTCGCACGGGATGCTCGCCTTCCTCGACCATCCCGAGCAGTGGGAGCTGTTCAAGGAGAAGCGGCCGAAGAGCGCGGTGGAGGAGATCATCCGCTGGGCCACGCCGGTGAACGTGTTCCAGCGCACCGCGAAGCACGACACCGTGCTCGCCGGCCAGGAGATCAGGGCGGGGCAGCGGGTCGCCATCTTCTACGGGTCGGCCAACTACGACGAGGCCGTGTTCACCGACCCGTACACGTTCGACATCATGCGCACGCCCAACCCGCACCTCGGGTTCGGCGGCAGCGGCGCGCACTTCTGCCTCGGCGCCAACCTCGCCCGGCTGGAGATCGAGCTCATCTTCAACGCGATCGCCGACCGGATGCCCGACATCCGGAAGGCCGCCGAGGTGGAGCGGCTGCGGTCGGGCTGGCTCAACGGCATCAAGGACCTGCCGGTCGCCTACCGCTGAAGGGGTGGGGGCCGCGGCCCCCCCACCACTCACGCCCGGCCGGCGACGAACCGGTCCATGATGCGCTCCGCGTTGGCGGTGATGGTCAGCGCCGGGTTCGACAGGCAGGCCGAGCCGGGCAGGGTGGAACCGTCCACACAGAACAGGTTCGGGTAGTCGACCACCCGGCCGCCGAAGTCGGTCGCCTTCCCCATCACCATGCCGCCCAGCGGGTGCCAGGTGTTCGCCGACCCGAGCCCCGAGCCGGTGCCGCGGTCGTAGTCGGGCAGACCGCTGAAGAGATGGCCCTTGCTGCCCTCGGTCCTCCACCAGAGGCGGGTCACCAGGTCGCGGGCGGCCTTCTCCGACGTGGTCTCCATGACCCCGTACGGCCAGTACACCCTGCCGGCGCCGGTGGCGGCGTCGTAGCGGATCTCGCCGCGTTCGGGCGCGAGGCTGGTGACCAGGTGCGCGGTCGTCTTCGGCAACCAGGTGGGCACCGGCGCGCTCTCGAAGGCCATCGACGCGACGGCGAACGGGTTCTGGTCGTCGATGAACTTCACGTTGCCCGGCCCGCCCTGTGCTGACCCGACGTCCTTGCGCAGGTTCAACCGGGCGACCAGGAAGTCGCCGTTGTTCCCCCAGCCCTTGCCGACGTTCGCGTTGGTGAGCCTGGGCAGGCCGCCCCGGGCGCGGGAGGTGAGCAGCAGCGAGGTCGTGTAGACCGACCCGGCCGCGAGGAACAGGTAGTCGCAGACGAACGTCCGCGTCGACAGCACCGTGCCGTACTCGTCGATCTGCCGGCAGCGGACCTCGAACCTCTCCTGCCCCGACACCTCGCGGATCTCGGTGACCTCGTGCAGCGCCAGCGTGGTGACGTTGCCGGTGGCCGCCGCCCACTGGAGGTAGTTGCGGTCGACGCTGTTCTTCGCGCCGGAGTTGCTGCCGTACGGACCCTCGCCGATCGAGTGGCACTTCGGCGCCTGCCCGGTCATCTCCTTGCGGATCGTGTCCCAGTTGACCGCGAACGGGATCGGCACCGGCGTCTGGCCGAACTCCGCGATGTACTCCAGCCACGCCCGGCAGCCCTTGAACTGCGCCGTGTTCTGGATGTCGGTGGGAATCGTCGCGGCGCCGAGGTTCTGCCGCGCCCGGGGCCAGTAGACGGAGTCGAACTCGTCGTAGCTGAGCTCGGCCGGGTACACCTGGGTCCACTCGCCGCGGCGCGGCTGGGGCAGGAACATCCCGATGACGAGCGACCCGCCGCCGACCCCGGATCCACTGAGGACCTTGATGCCGTCGCCGGCATGGGTGGCGATGAGCCCCGCCCGGCGCTGGATCGTCCGGCTCACGTCGATGCCGAGCGGCGGCCGGTCGGCGAACCAGGCGCACCGCCAGTCGGGGTTGCTGATCGTGCAGAACGTGGTGCCGGCGGCATTGACGTCCCAACGGCGTCCGCGTTCCAGCACGGTCGTCTGCACGCCGGCCCGGCCGAGGCGGTAGGCGGCGACGGCGCCGCCGAAGCCGCTACCGACCACCACCGCGGTCTTGCCGACGAGGGACGGCGCCGCTCCCACGGCGGCGAGCGGGACCTGGCTCGCGATGGCGCCGAGAGCGGTGGCCTGGAGCAGCGTGCGGCGGCTCGTCATCGGGGACTCCTTCCGACCACCCACATGGAGAAGAACTGGGACCCGCCTCCGTAGGCGTGCCCGAGGGCGGTGTCGACGTCGCGGACCTGGTGCTCCCCGGCGCGCCCCATCACCTGCATCGCCGCCTCGGCGAAACGCAGCAGGCCCGACGCGCCGATCGGGTTGGAACACAGCACCCCGCCCGACGGGTTGACCGGCAGCGCGCCGTCGAGGCCGGTCTCGCCCGACTCGGTGAGCTTCCAGCCCTGTCCGGGTGCGGCGAAGCCGAGGTTCTCCAACCACATCGGCTCGAACCACGAGAACGGTACGTAGATCTCGGCCGCGTCGATCTGCTCGAGCGGGTCGGTGATGCCGGCGTCGCGCCACAGCGCCTCGGCGGCCTCCCGGCCGGCGCGCGGGCTCACGTGGTCCTTGCCGGCGAACATCGTGGGCTCGGTGCGCATCGCGGTGGCCCGGATCCAGGCGACCTGGCGGTCGCTCGCCTCGGCCGCCTCCTGGTCGCCGATGACGACCGCGCAGGCGCCGTCGGACGAGGGGCACGTCTCGTCGTAGCGCACCGGGTCCCACAGCATCGTCGACGCGTCGACGGACTCGAGGGTGATGTCGGGCTGGCGCAGGTGGGCGTGCGGGTTCAGCGCGCCGTTGCGACGGTCCTTGACCGCGACCATCGCGCCGACGTGCCGTGGCGCGCCGGAGCGCCGGATGTAGGAGCGGATGTGCGGCGCGAAGTAGCCGCCGGCCCCGGCGTTGACGGGCATCGTGAACGGGGGAGCGATCGACAGTGCCCACATCGCGTTCGACTCCGACTGCTTCTCGAACGCGACGGCCAGCACCCTCCGGTGGACACCGGCGCGCACGAGGCTGCTCGCGACGACCGCGGTGGATCCGCCGACGGAGCCCGCGGTGTGCACCCGCAGCAGCGGGCGGCCGGTGGCGCCGATGGCGTCGGCGAGGAACAGTTCGGGCATCATCACGCCCTCGAACAGGTCCGGGGCCTTGCCGAGCACGACCGCGTCGATCTGCGGCCAGTCGACGCCGGCGTCGGCCATCGCCCGGTCGATCGCCTCGCGGCACAGGCCCGCCATCGAGACGTCGAGGCGCCTGCTCCGGTGGTCGGTCTGCCCGGTACCGAGAACCGCTGCCCTTCTCATCGGGCCTCCAGGACGCAGACGAGGTTCTGTTGGAGTGCGGGTCCGCTCGTGGCGTGCCCGAGCGCCCGGTCGGCGCGACCGGTGGTGACCGCCGTGGCGGCGTGACCGATGCGGCTCAGACCCGCGGCGAACATCGGGTTGGCGCACAGCGCGCCGCCGGACGGGTTGATCCGGGTGCCGTAGCCGAGGCCGAGCGCGCGGGTCAGCAGGAGTTCCTGGTGCGTGAACGGCGCGTGCAGCTCGGCGACGTCGATGCCGCTGGCACCCGCGGCGACCCCGGCGGCGGCGGTCGACGCGGAGGTGGTCAGGTCGCGCTGGCCGAGCCCGGGCGACTCCACCCGGTGCGCGAAGCCGTCGATCCACGCCGGTCGCGGGCTGAGCCGCCGCGCGGTGTCGCCGGCCGCGAGGATCACCGCTGCGGCGCCGTCGCCGACGGGTGCGCAGTCGTGTGCCCGGAGGGGGTCCGCGACGTAGTCGGCGTCGAGCAGATCGTCCACCGTGGACTCGCCGGAGACCTGGGCCCTGTCGTTCGACCGCGCGTCGGCGCGGGAGCGGACCGCGACCTCGGCCATCGCCCGCTCGCTGAACAGGCCGGCCTCGATGCCCAGCCGCGCCTGCAACGCGGCGATGCTCACCGAGTCGGGCCACAGCGGAGCGAGCACGTACGGGTCCAGCTGCAGGGCCAGGACGCGGCGCAGGTGGCCGGCCGAGGACTTGCCGAACCCGTACACGAGCGCGGTCTCCGCCTCGCCGGTCAGCAGCTTCGCGTACGCCTCGTAGAGCGCGAACGCGGCGTCCATCTCCACGTGCGACTCGACGATGGGCGGGAACGCGCCGATCGCGTCGACGGCCGAGACGAACGAGAACGCCCGCCCGGCCAGGTAGTCCGACGAGCCGGAGCACCAGAAGCCGATGTCCTGTTTGGACAGACCGGTGGCGGCGAGCACCTCCTGGAAGACCGGCACCAGCATCTCCACCCCGTTGGTGGTGCTGATCGCGTGCCTCTGGCAGGGAGCCTCGGCGAAGCCGACCACGGCCACGTCAATCATGGATGTGCCTCACAGGTGGTGGGCGTACGACTGGTACGGCGCGTCCGGCTCGCCGGTCGGCCGGAAGTGGTCGATGTTCTCGGGCGTGGTGCCCCACTCCTCGCGCGGCTTCCAGACCGCCTCGACCCGCATGCCCATCCGCACCTCGTCGGCCGGGCAGCCGAGGATGAGGTGCTGCATGGGGATGTCGGCACCGTCGAGGAGCACCTGCGCCGCCACGTACGGCGGCTTCACCCGCTGCCCGGCGAAGGGGACGTTGACGACGCAGAACGTGGTGACGGTTCCGGTGCTCGACAGCTCCACCTCGTCGGTGGTGGGTACGCCGTCGGCCGGGCAGGCGCCGCGCGGCGGGACGTACACCTTGCCGCACACGGGGCAGCGCTGGCCGAGGAGCCGGCCCTCGGCGAGGCCGCGCAGGTAACGCGTCTCCTCGGGCGAGACCATGTGCGTGTAGCCGAGGTGGATCGGCGTGGTGACACTCGCGATGGGCCCGGCCGTCACGGGTTGCGTCTCCGGCGGGCTGTCGCCGGGTTCGAAGCAGGCGATGTCGCGGATGTGGCCGACCGGACCGGCGGCCCACCGCACGCGCACGCGCATCCCGGTGCGCATCGCCTCCTTGGCGTCGGCGTCGACGGCGTGCAGCATCGGGGTGTCGGCTCCGTCGAGGCGGATCAGGGCCCAGGCGAAGGGACGGTCGAGAGGCTGGCCGTCGATCGGGCGCTCCACCCACGTCCACGTCGTGACGGTGCCGACGGGTGAGACCTCGACCAGGTCGGTCAGCGGCGCGTGGGTGACGGGGTCGTACTCCAGTGGCGGCACGTGCACGCGGCCGTCGGAGCCGCGGGTGCCGAGAATCCGCCGTTCGGCGAGCGCGGTCATGAAGCGGCTGAGCACCGGCCCCAGGGACCGGGTGTAGTCGAAGCTGATGGTCAGCGGGGCGCTCAGCGCTGTCTCCACACACGATAGTGAAACACGTTCTATTCATGGGAGCAACGACGTGTGAACGGCTCCTTGTCAGCAGTTAGAACGCGTTATACATTCACGAGCGTGACCGCCATCGGGCTCTGGGCCATCGCCGGCAGCGAGCCGCGGCGCACCGCGGCAGTCGAACCGGACGGCCGGATCGTGACGTACGCCGACCTCGCCGCCGAGGCCGACCGCATCGGCCGGGGGCTGCGGTCGGCCGGGTTGCGCGCGGGCGACTGCTTCGCGGTCCAGTTGCCGAACAGCGCGGCCCTGCTGGCCGCGTTCTTCGCCGCGCTGGAGACCGGCCTGTACATCGTGCCGGTCAACTGGCACCTCGTGGGCGCCGAGATCGGGTACATCCTGAAGGACTGTGGCGCGAAGGTCCTCATCGCCCACGAGCGCTTCGCCGATGCCGCCGTGGAGGCGGCCGACACCGCCGGGCTGCCCGCCGACGCGCGCTTCGCCATCGGTGCCGTGCCCGGGTTCCGCCCGTTCGAGGACCTCGGCGCCGACACCTCCGGCCGGCCCGCCGACCGGACGATGGGCGCGCCGATGGTCTACACGTCGGGAACCTCGGGGCGGCCCAAGGGCGTACGCCGCCCGCTCACCGGTGCCGACCCCGACGTGCTGCCGCCGAACGCCACGTGGTTCTTCGGGATCTTCGGGCTGAAGCCCAACGACTCCAACGTGCACCTGTGCTCCTCGCCGCTGTACCACACGGCGGTGCTGAACTTCGCCACGATCTCGCTGCAGCTCGGCCATCCCGTCGTGCTGATGGACCGGTGGGACCCGGAGGAGACGCTGCGCCTGGTCGAGCGGCACCGAGTGACGCACAGCCACCTCGTGCCGACCCAGTTCCGTCGGCTGCTCGCCCTGCCCGACGAGGTCCGGTCGGCGTACGACCTGTCCTCGATGCGGTGCATGATCCACAGTGCCGCGCCGTGCCCGGCGGAGATCAAGCGTCGGATGCTGGAGTGGTGGGGGCCGGTGGTCGTCGAGTACTACGCCGCCTCCGAGGGCGGCGGAACGACGATCTTCGCCGAGGAGTGGTTGCGGCGTCCCGGATCCGTCGGCCGGCCGTGGCCCGGCTCCGTGGTGCGCGTGCTCGACGACGACGGCAACGACGTGCCGACCGGCGACACCGGCCAGGTCTACATGCAGATGGGCGAGGCCACGTTCGAGTACCACAACGACGCGGCGAAGACCCGCGCGGCCCGCGTGGGCAAGCTGTTCACGGTCGGCGACATCGGCTACCTCGACGACGACGGCTACCTGTTCCTCTGCGACCGGCGCAGCGACATGATCATCTCCGGCGGGGTCAACATCTACCCGGCCGAGATCGAGGGCGAACTGCTGTGCCACCCCGACGTCGCCGACGTGGCCGTCTTCGGCATCCCGCACGACGAGTGGGGCGAGGAGATCAAGGCGGTCGTGCAGCCCGGGCCCGGGATCGAGCCGGGGCCGGAGCTCACCGCGTCACTGATGGCCTTCCTCACCGGGCGGCTGGCGAAGTTCAAGCTGCCCCGCACCATCGACTACACCGACCAGCTTCCGCGCGACCCGAACGGCAAGCTCTACAAGCGACGGTTGCGCGACGCCTACTGGAAGGACCGCGAGCGGTCGATCTAGCCGCCGTCGGTTCCGCCGGCCGCCCCGCACGGGGTCGGTCATCCCGCCCCGCGGACGACGACCGGGCACACACGAACATCATCACGCCCCGATGATGTTCCTCCGTGCCCGGTGACGGACCCGGCGCACGGCAGCCACCCTCGACCCACACGCGGCGTCGGGTGTCTAGGCGTCGGCGGTCTCGGCGTAGCGGACCGGCACGCGGGGCAACCTCCGGCGCAGCGCGGCACAGACCTGGTCGACGCCGCCCGGGTACTCGTCGGGAACGACGACGACCGCCGGCCGGGTGGCGCGCCCGTACTGCCCGAGGTGCCTGCGGAGCCTCCGCTGGCGGCGCGAGAGCCGACCGATCGTCGCCGGTTCAGCCACGGCGATCAGCAGGTAGTGCCGCGTGGGTGTCCCGGACCCGCCGTCGCGGGCCGGGTGGAGGGCCTGCAGAAGATCGATCCGGGTGATGGATTCGGCCGGCAGCCACGTCTCGCCGTCGTGCCGGCGCAGGCGGATGCCCTCCGGCGCGATGGTGAGCCGGTTGGTGCGGCCGGTCCACAGGAGGAACCCCGCGGCGAGGAGAAAGCCCGCGACCCAGGCGAGCGCCAGCCACCGTATTTCCCCGACGCGGAGGGCGATGATCCCGAACACCACGGCGAGCAGCGTGGCGCCCGCGGCCAGGATGCGGCGCCCCGCCTGCGGCTCGGTGAAGACCTCCCGCGCTCCACCGCGCTGCGCCGCCGTGACCCCGTCGTGCCGGGGCGCCGGTGCCCGCCGGATCTTCTCCCTGGGCGGCGCGGGCGACACCCAGAAGTAGATGGCGACGACATACGCGATGAGCGTGGCCATGTACAGGAAGAGGGTCAGGAATATCGTCAAGTGCCCGAGCGTACCGTGGCTCAGCGACCCCGGAAGTCCGGCTTCCGCTTCTCGATGAACGCGCGGGGGCCTTCCTTCGCGTCGTCGCTGCGGAAGACGTCCATCCCGATGCGGGCCTCGAGCTTGAACGCGTCGTTCTCGTGCATGCCCTCGCTCTCGCGGATCGTCCGCAGGATCGCCTGCACCGCCACGGGGCCGTTGGCGGCGATCATTCCGGCGAGTTCCAGCGCCTTCGACAGGGCCTCGCCGTCGGGGACGACGTGACCGATGAGCCCGATGTCGCGCGCCTCGGCGGCGGACAGGTGCCGGCCGGTGAGGAGGATGTCGGCGGCGACCGTGTACGGGATCTGGCGGGGCAGCCGCACGGCCGAACCACCGAGCGGGAACAGGCCCCACCGCGCCTCGGAGACACCGAAGCGGGCGCTCTCGCCGGCGACGCGGATGTCGGTCGCCTGCAGGATCTCGGTGCCGCCGGCGATCGCGGGCCCCTCCACCGCGGCGATCAGCGGCTTGGTGAGGCGGCGGCCCTTGAGCAACGGCTCGATCGTGGACAGGTCGAAGTTGCCTGCGTTGTCGCCCGGATGCGACTCGGTCATCGCCCTGAGGTCGGCGCCGGCGCAGAACGCGCCGCCCGCGCCCGTGAGGACGCACGCGCGGATGTCGGGGTTCGCGTCGACCTCGTTCCAGGCCTCGCGCATGATCGCCATCATCGGGCCGGAGAGCGCGTTGCGCTTCTCCGGACGGTTCATCGTGACGATGAGGACCGGGCCCTGCCGCTCGACGAGGGCGTGCGGCTGCTGCGACGTGGCATCCACAAGTATCTCCTCGGGAAGGGCTTGTTCGAGACGATAACACGTTCTACTTTCTAGGCCATGGTGGCCAACATTGCCGATCTGTTCGAGCATGCGGCTGACCAATTCCCACAGCGTCTGGCGGTCGCCTGCGAAGACAGCGAGGTGACCTTCGGACAGCTGGAGGAGCGGGCCAACCGCCTAGCGCACCACCTGGCCGGTTGCGGGGTCGGCCGGGGTAACCACGTCGGCATCTACGCGCGCAACTCGATCCACTACATCGAGGCCCTGATCGCCGCGTACAAGTGTCGAGCGGTACCGATCAACGTCAACTACCGGTACGTCGAGAACGAGTTACGGTATCTGTTCCGCGACGCCGACCTCGTGGCGCTGGTGCACGACCGCCGGTACGCCGACCGGGTGGCTGCCGTATTGCCCGACGTTCCCGGTCTCGCCAACGTCGTGGTCATCGACGACGGGAGCGACGCCGACTTCGGGCGCTACGGCGGCGTGGGGTACGAGGACGCGTTGGCGGCGGCGTCGCCCGAGCGCGACTTCGGGCCCCGGTCACCCGACGACATCTACATGCTCTACACCGGCGGGACGACCGGCTACCCCAAGGGCGTCATCTGGCGGCACGAGGACGTGTGGCGGGTGCTCGGCGGCGGCATCGACTTCCTCACGGGCATCCCGGTGGAGGACGAGTGGGCGCAGTCCAAGCGCGGAATCGAGATAGGCGGCCTGGTGCGGCTGTGCCTGGCGCCGCTGATGCACGGCAACGCACAGTGGGCGGCGCTCGCGTCGCTGTTCGCCGGCGACACCGTGATCCTGGTACCGAAGTTCGACCCCGACGAGATCTGGCGCACCGTCGAGCGCCGCAAGGTCAACGTCATGGTGCTCATCGGCGACGCGATGGCCCGTCCCCTCATCGAGACCTTCCACAAGGGAGGCTACGACGCGTCGTCGGTGGGGTTCATCTCCAGCAGCGCGGCGCTGTTCTCGCCGATCGTCAAGGGCCAGTACTGCGAGACGTTCCCGAACGTGATGGTCACCGACGCGATCGGCTCGTCGGAGACCGGGTTCATGGGCATCAGCCTCGTGTCCGCCGACGACGAGCCGACCGAGGGCGGCCCCCGCGTGATGGCCGGCCCGCAGACGACGGTCATCGACGAGTACGGAAAGGTGGCGGCGCCGGGCGTCGTCGGCCGGCTGGCCCGCGGCGGGTACGTGCCGATCGGCTACTACAAGGACCCGCAGAAGACCGCCGACCTGCTGATCGAGGTCGACGGCGTGCGGTACTCGATGCCGGGCGACTTCGCGCGCATCGAGGAGGACGGCACGATCACGCTGCTCGGCCGCGGCAACACGTGCGTCAACACCGGCGGCGAGAAGGTGTTCCCGGAGGAGGTCGAGGGCGCGTTGAAGTCGCACCCCGACGTCTTCGACGCGATCGTCGTCGGCGTGCCGGACGAGCTGCTCGGCCAACGGGTCGGCGCGCTGGTGCAACCGCGCGAGGGCGCCGCTCCGGGCCGCGAGGTGCTGGAGTCGCACGTGCGCGGGCAGCTCGCCGGGTACAAGGTGCCGCGCAGCATCTGGATCGTCGAGCGGATCACCCGGACCCCCAGCGGCAAGGCCGACTACCGCTGGGCGAACCGGTACGCGGAGGAGCACGCGGCCGAGGCCGCGTAAGGAGGGCATGGTGCGGACCCCGTTGTGCGAGCTGCTCGGTATCGAGCACCCGATCGTCGGGTTCACCCCGTCGGAGCACGTCGCCGCGGCGATCAGCCGGGCCGGCGGGCTCGGGGTGCTCGGATGCGTGCGGTTCAACGATCCGGCCGAGCTCGACGAGACGTTGACGTGGCTCGACGCGAACACCGACGGGAAGCCGTACGGCGTCGACATCGTGATGCCCAACCGGGTGCCCACCGAGGGAACCCCGGCCGACCTCGGCAAGCTGATCCCGGACGGCCACCGGGACTTCGTGGAGAGCACGCTCACGAAGCTGGGCGTCCCCCCGCTGCCCGCCGAGGGCGCACCCGACGGCGAGGGGGTGCTCGGCTGGCTGCACTCGGTCGCCCGCTCGCACGTCGAGGTCGCGCTGACCCACTCGCCGAAGCTCATCGCCAACGCGCTGGGTCCGCCGCCACCGGACGTCATCGAGCAGGCGCACGCCCACGGGCTGACGGTGGCGGCCCTGGCCGGGCGGGCGGCGCACGCCCGCGCGCAGGTGGCCAGCGGCGTCGACATCGTGGTGGCGCAGGGCTACGAGGCGGGCGGGCACACCGGCGAGATCGCCAGCATGGTGCTCGTCCCCGAGATCGTCGACGAGGTCGGCGGCGCGGTGCCGGTCCTCGCCGCGGGCGGGATCGGAAGCGGCCGGCAGGTGGCGGCGGCGCTCGCGCTCGGCGCGGCCGGCGTGTGGATGGGCTCGTACTGGCTGACAACGGAGGAGTACGTCATCGGCACCACCATGCCGGCGCTGCGGGAGGCGTTGCTGGCGGCGGGATCCAGCGATACGGTGCGGTCGCGGATCTACTCCGGCAAGCCGGCGCGCCTGCTGCGCAACCGGTGGACCGGCGCGTGGGAAGAGTCCGACGCGCCCGCGCCGCTGCCGATGCCGTTGCAGAACCTGTTGGTGAGCGAGGCGCACCGCCGCCTGATGGAGTCGGGGGACCCGACCGTCGTGCCGATGCCCGTGGGCCAGATCGTCGGGCGGATGAACGAGGTGCGGCCGGTCGCCGACGTCATGGCGGGCCTGGTGGCGGAGACCCGGGAGACGCTCGACCGGCTGGCGAAGCTCGCATGACCCTCGTCGAGGTCGACACCGTCATCGACGCGCCGGTCGAGGCCGTGTGGGCGGCGATGCTCGACCTCGACAACTATCCGCGGTGGAACCCGTTCATCGTGCGGGTCGACCGGCCCAACGGCCGTCCCGCGCGCGTCGGCGACACCATGACGCTGCACGTGCGGTTCAAGAACGGGCAGGCGAACACGAGCCGCGAACGGATCTCCCGGATCGAGTCGCCGACCCTGCTGGAGTACGGGTACGTCGGGTGGCTGCACCGGGTCGGCCTCCTCCACGGCACCCGGATCCAGCGGCTGGAACCCGCCGACGGTGGCGGCACCCGCTACCACACCGAGGAACTGCTGCGCGGGCCCCTGAAGTCGGTGGTGTTCAAAGGCGTGCGTGACGGCTTCCGCCGCCACGCCGCCGCGCTCAAGGAGTACGTCGAGTCCCGCTAGCCAGCTCCGCGCCGATGCGGCGCAGCTGCGCGGTGGCGCCGCCGAGGCTGAGCTCGTGGTGCTTGGCGGCGAGGAAGTAGCGGTGCACGCTGTGGTCCACGTCGATGCCGACGCCGCCGTGGACGTGCACGGCCGTGTGCGCGACCCGGTGACCCGCCTCGGCGGCCCAGAACTTGGCCGTCGCGACCTCGGTGGCGCACGGCAGCCCCTCCTGCACTCGCCACGCCGCCTGCCACAGCGTGAGGCGGATCGCCTCGACGTCGATGTAGGCGTCGGCCAGCCGCTGGGCCACCGCCTGGAACGTGCCGATCGGCCTACCGAACTGCACCCGGGTGCGGGCGTACCCGGCGGTCAGCTCCAGGACCCGTTCGGTGACGCCCAGCTGCAGGGCGCACAGCCCGACGAGTGCCCGGTTCCGCATCCAGTCGGCGACGCCGTCGCCGGCGAGCAGCGGGGCCTCCACATCGGACAGTTCCAGCCAGCCGGCGCCCTCGCCGCCGGTGACCCGCTGCGGCTCGATGTGCACGCCCCGGTCGCCAGGTGCCACGAGGAAGACGCCGGCGTCGGTCGGCACCAGGATCAGGTCGGCGTACGTCGCGGCCGGCACCACGGGAACGGATCCGGTGAGGGTGCCGGTGGCGCTGACGCGGCCCTCGTCCGACAGCGCGGCCGTCAGGACGAGGTCGCCCCGGGCGGCCGGTACCGCCCAGCGGGCCGCCTGGCCGGCGTCGCCGAACCGGGCCACGGCCGACGCGGCGGTGACGATCGACGAGAGGTACGGGACGGGCGCGACCACGCGTCCCAGTTCGATCAGCACGCCGCACTGTTCCAGGAGGCCGTACCCGTCGCCGCCGGCCTCCGCCGGCAGGGCGGCGGAGAGGACGCCGGCGTTCGCTAGCTCCGTCCACAGGGGACGGTCGAACGGCTCGTCCTTGGCTTCGAGCTCGCGCAGCCGCTCGGGGGTGACGCGGTCGGTGAGGATGCTCCGGGTGAGCGTGGACAGGTCGTGGAAGGCCTCGGGCAACGCGAAGTCCATGGTGGCTCCTTAACGGCGGGCGGCGGGCAGGCCGAGGCCGGCGAAGGCGATGATGTCGCGCTGGACCTCGTTGGTCCCTCCGCCGAACGTGAGGATCAGCGCGGCGCGGTGCAGGCGTTCGATCCGGCCGTTCAGGAGCGCGCCGCGGGACCCGTACCGGACCGACGCGTTTGCGCCCAGCACCTCCATCAGCAGCCGGTAGGCCTCGATGGCGAACTCGGTGCCGTACACCTTGGTGGCCGACGCGGCGGCGGGTCCGGGCGAGCCGTCGGGGTCGCTGGCCAGCCGCCAGTTGAACAACGTGAGGAACTCGGTCTTCGCGTGCGCCCGGGCGAGGTGCGTCCGCACCCACTCCTGCTCGATGGCACCGGTCTCGTGGGCCCACTCCAGCACCTCGGCGAGCGCGGTGCGGATCGGCGCCGCGGAGGTGAGCGCCACCCGTTCGTGGTTGAGCTGGTTGGTGATCAGCGGCCAGCCCTGATTGACGGCGCCGACGAGCGCCGACTCCGGTACGCGCACGTCGGTGTAGTAGGTGGCGCTGGTCGTGGGACCCGCGACGGTGCGCACGGGCGTCCAGGAGAAGCCGGGCGCGTCGGTGGGCACGATGAGGATCGACAGCCCCTTGTGCTTCGGCGCGTCGGGGTCGGTGCGGCAGGCGAGCCACACGTAGTCGGCGTGCTGGATGAGGCTGGTCCACATCTTCTGGCCGTTGATGAGCCAGCCGTCGCCGTCGCGCACGGCGCGGGTGCGCAGCGACGCGAGGTCGGTGCCGGCCTCGGGCTCGGAGTAGCCGATGGAGAAGTGGATGTCGCCGGCGGCGATGCGCGGCAGGTAGAACGCCTGCTGCTCGGGCGTGCCGAACCGCATGATGGTCGGCCCGATCGTGTTGAGCGTCAGGAACGGGACCGGTACGCCGGCGGCGGCCGCCTCGTCGGTGAAGATGAGCTGGTCCACCATGGACCGTCCGCCACCGCCGAACTCGGTGGGCCAGCCCAGCGTGAGCCAGCCGTCGGAGCCGAGGCGCCGCACGGTGTCGCGGTACGCGGTTCCCTCGCCGTACTCGCCTTCCGCCGGGTTGAGCGCCTCGCGCAGCTCCGGGGTCATCAGGTCGGCGAAGTACGCGCGCAGTTCCTGCCGCAGGCGCTCCTGCCCGGGCGTGTAGCCGATGTGCACGATGCGACCCCCAAAGTAGAACTTGTTCTAGAACTATATCGAAGTTCGGCGTAATCTCCGCTAGCGTCTGTTGGGAGAGGGGGGCCGAGCCGAGGGGAGGTCCAGGCGGCGACCCGGCAAGGCGCGGCTTAGTCCCGATACCGGTGTCGTATCGGGGCGAAGCCGCAACGCCGCCGGTCGTCGTCTGGACCCGCCGCAGGCCGGTCCTCCCTTTCCCGGCAGACGCTGTGGAGAACGCGTTCCAGATGCGATGGATGGTGCGGCATGACCCTCTCGATCAAGTCGGCCCGCGACGCGGCCGGGCTCTCCACCGGACAGCTGTTCGTCGACGGGCAGTGGATTCCCGCCGCAGACGGACAGACGTGGAGCCACGCGCATCCCGCGACCGGCGAGGAGGTCGGCGAGTTCGCCGTGGCCGGCGTCGCCGACGTCGACCGGGCGGTGCGCGCCGCGCGCCGGGCGTTCGACGAGGGGCCGTGGCCACGCACCCGGGCCAAGGAGCGCATCCGCGTGATGCGCCGGGCCGCCGACCTGATCCGGGAGCACGCCGACGAGCTGCTGCGCCTGCTGGCGCTGGACAACAGTGTCCCGTTGTCGTTCGGCACCATCTACGCGATGTCCGCGGAGTGCGCGGCCGACATCTTCGACCACCACGCCGGCTGGATCGACAAGCTCGGCGGCACCACGCTCCCGGCGTTCCAGGGCGGCGACCACGTGACGATGACGCTGCGCGAACCGGTCGGCGTGGTCGCCGCGGTCATCCCGTGGAACGGGCCGCTGCTGCTGGCCGCGCAGAAGCTCGCGCCGGCGCTGGCCACCGGGTGCACGGTGGTGCTCAAGCCCTCGGAGTACGCGACGTTCGCGGTGCTGCGCCTGGTGCGGCTGCTCGAGGAGGCGGGCGTACCCGCGGGCGTCCTCAACGTGGTGACCGGTCCCGGCGAACCCACCGGCGACGCGCTCATCAACCACCCCATGGTCGACAAGATCACGTTCACCGGCAGCCGGGCCGTCGGCCGTCGCGTCATGGAGGCGGCCGCGACCGGGTTCAAGCGGGTCAGCCTGGAACTGGGCGGCAAGAGCCCGGCCCTGGTCTTCGCCGACGCCGACGTGTACTCGGCCGCGGCCACCACGATGGGCACGGTGACGCTCGGCCTGTCCGGACAGGTGTGCCTCGCGCAGACCCGGGCCCTCGTGCACCGCGACGTCTACGACCAGTTCCTCGCCATCGCCGAGGGAATGACGGCCATGGTGAACTACGGGGACCCGTTCGACCCGGCGACCACCGCGTCACCGCTCATCAACCCGCGCCAGCTCGAACGCGTCCTCGGCTACATCACCCGGGGGCAGGAGGAGGGCGCGCGGATGGTGTGCGGCGGCCAACGCGGCGACGGCGACCTGGCGAACGGCAACTTCGTGACGCCGACCCTCTTCGCCGACGCGACGAACGACATGACGATCGCCCGCGAGGAGATCTTCGGACCGGTGCTCGTGGCCGTGCCCTTCACCGAGGAGGACGAGGCGGTGCGCCTGGCCAACGACACCCAGTACGGCCTCGCGGCGACGGTGTGGACCACCGACGTCAAGCGCTCCATGCGGATGGCGAAGGCGCTGCGCGCCGGAACCGTGGGAATCAACGGGTACCAGCTCGAGCCGCACGCGGAGTTCGGCGGGTTCCGGCAGTCGGGGCTGGGCCGCGAGGGCGGGCGCACCGCGATCGAGGCCTACACCGAGGTGAAGACGGTGCTCGTGCCGACCACCGAGGAGATGATGTAAACGCTAGACGAGGTCGCGGAGCTGGCGGACCGCCGCCAGCCGCGCCTCGCGGGTCGGCGCGAGCGGCGACACCAGCAGCGTGGTGACCCCGGCGGCGGCGTAGGCGGCCAGCCGGTCCTTGACGTACGCGGCCGGACCGACGAGTGCCGTCGAGCGGACGAGGTCGTCCGGCACGGCGGCCATCGCCTCGGCCCGGCGGCCGCTCAGGAAGTGGTCCTGGATCAGCGCGGCCTCCCGCTCGTAGCCGTACCGGCGCACCAGCTCGTTGGAGAAGTTGCGTTCCCGCGCGCCCATCCCGCCGATGTAGAGGGCCAGCATCGCGCGGTGGGCGTCGAGCAGCGAACCCGGGTCGTCGGTGACGGCGAACGGCACCGTGGCGAGCACGTCCAACGGGCCCAGGGCCGGGTCGCGCAGCCGGGTGCCGTCGGCCAGCGGCCCGGCCCAGACGGACGCGGCGCGCTCCGGGTGGAAGAACAGCGTCCACCAGCCCTCGGCGATCTCGGCCGTCATGGCGACGCTGCGGGGACCGACGGCGGCGAGGATGACCGGGATCCGCGGCCGTACCGGGTGGTTGATGAGCTTCAGCGGCTTGCCCAGGCCGGTGCCGGCACCCGGTGGCAGCGGCACCCGGTAGTGCCGTCCGCTGTGGACCACCGGTTCCCGGCGCCACACCTGGCGGCAGATCTCGACGATCTCCCGCGTGCGGGCCAGCGGCGCGTCGTAGGGCACCCCGTGGAAGCCCTCGACCACCTGCGGGCCCGACGCGCCGAGCCCCAGCGAGAAACGGCCGCCCGACACGTAGTCGAGCCCGGCGGCCGTCATCGCCGTGAGCGTCGGTGTGCGCGAGTACAGCTGGACGATGCCGGACGTGAGCTCCATCCGCGTGGTGCGCGCCGCGACGAACCCCAGCTGGCTCACCGCGTCGAAGCTGTACGCCTCCGGAACGGCGACGATCTCGACACCGGACCGCTCATGCTCGACCAGTTCGTCGACCGCGGCCGCGAAGCCCTCGCCGCTGTAGCCGAGCATGATCCCGAGGCGCATGGGCGACGGTCACTTCTCGTCGGCGCCGACGGCGGCCGCCGGGGGAGGGCTCGCGGCCGGTGGCGCGGCCACCGGCTGGGTCACCGTCTCCTGTGGACGCACGGTGCGCCGCCGGCGGCGGGCCAGGAAGAGCGGCGTGAGCGCCAGCAGGATCGCGAGAACGACGAGCGCGATCGGCACGATCACCGAGATCAGCCGCAGCCCCGACGCGGCCGATTCGGCGTCGGCGGTGATGGTCCGCACGGTGTCGGGGGCGAACCGCAGGTCGAGGGAGAACGCCGACGCGAGCGGGACGACGATGGGGCCGAGCGCGAGGCTGACGTCGATCTTCTGTTTGCGGGCCACGTCGACGACGTAGCCGGTCGTGATGTCGACCCAGAACGTGTTCTCGCCCTCGGCGGTGTAGCTGAGCGGCAGCTGGTCGGGCAGGAGCGCCTCGTACTGCTTCAGCTGCGCCTGCTGGTCGGGCGGCAGCGACGGCGCGAACGCGAGCAGCACCTGCTTCGACAGCGCGGTCGGCAGGTCGCCGGCCACGGACGGGTCGGCCAGCGGTCCCGCGGTCTTCATCTGGTACACGTAGGTCTCGCGACCGGCACGCTGCTCGGTACGCACGTACGCGGCCGTGGCGCCCATCGCGGTCGGGTAGTCCCAGTACGTGTAGTCGGTCGGCTCCGGCGGGATCGGGAAGCCGACCGTGAGGCCCTGGTGCGGCTCCACGGTGACGCCCGCGGGCGCCGGCGCGGCGGCGAGGTTCCTCCGGTCGACCGCGAACGTGTGCTTCGTGTTCGACAGCCGGTTGTCGTCGGGGTCGGTCAGCACGGTCTCGTCGGTGACGACGACCGTGTCGCCGTGCGCCGAGACGACCCGCACCCGCTGCTCCAACTCCACCGGGACGCCGGTCTTGAACCCGTTGGCGAGGTCGCCCTTCATCAGCGCGGCCTCGTCGAGGATGTCGGCGGTTCCCGTGTAGTGCAGCGTGGTGTCGAGGTCGTCGGGCAACTGCTGCAGACCGGGGACGATCGCGAACCGCAGCACCGCCGCGAAGGCGAGCACCACGACGGCTCCACCCGTCAGAAGCACGGTAGATCTACGCACGATGCTCCTCCCGAAAGATCAGTGGACGACGATCTGGCGGATGACGTCGCCGCGGCCGAGCGCGCCGAACGCGTCGTCGAGGTCGTCGAGGGTGAGCCGGTGGGTGATCATTCCCTCGAGGTCGAGCCGGCCGGCCCGCCACAGGTCGAGCAGCCGCGGGAAGTCGCGCACCGCGTCGGCGGACCCGAACAGCGACGACAGGATCCGCTTGCCCTCGAAGAGCAGTTCGAACGGGCTGAACTCGACCTGGTGCTCGACCCGGCCGGCGCCGACGACGACCACGGCGCCACCGCGGCGCGCGGCCGACCACGCGGTGCGCAGCGTCTGCGGGACCGCGACCACGTCGAAGGCCCAGTCGTAGCCCTCGCCGGTGACCTCCGTCGTGAGGTCGCTGAGACCGTCGGGGGTCACCGCGTGGGTGGCGCCGAACCGTCGGGCGATGTCGTGCTTGGCCTCCACCGTGTCGACCGCCACGATCGTCGACGCCCCGGACAGCCGGGCGCCCTGGATGGCGGCGATGCCGACACCGCCGCACCCGATGACCACGACCGTCTCACCGGGACGCACCCGCGCGGTGTTGATGACGGCGCCGACGCCGGTCATCACGCCGCAGCCGACGAGCGCGGCCACCTCGTAGGGCACGTCGTCGCCGATCTTCACCGCGCCCACGCGGGGAACGACGATCTCCTCGGCGAACGCACCGACGCCGGCCATGCCGAACACCGGGGTGTCGCCGAGCATGAAGCGCGGCTGGACGTAGCCCATCATCACGTGGGCCATGCACAGGTACGGCTCGCCGCGTACGCACGAGGAGCAGGTGCCGCACGCGGGCAGCCAGTTGGCGATCACGCGGTCGCCGACGGCCAGGTCCTCGACCCCGTCGCCGACCTCGACGACGTCGCCGGCGGCCTCGTGGCCGAGCACGGCCGGCACCGGCTGGGGGAGCCCGCCGTCGCGGGCGGACAGGTCGGAGTGGCACACGCCGGTCGCCCGTAACCGGATCCGGACCTCGCCGGGTGCCGGCGGGATGACCGTCACGTCGTCACGGATCTCGAACTTGTCGGCTCCGACCGAATGGAGTATCGCCGCGCGCATGCTGCCACCCTCCAGAATTGAAACTTGTTCTACTCTAGAGTTCTCCCGTATAACCAAGCAAGCGCTTCGGGAACTGGAACCTGTTGCCTACCCGGGAGGTGTCCGATGGGCCGGCTCGACGGGAAGGTCGCACTCATCACCGGAGGCGCGCGCGGCATGGGCAAGGCGCACGCCCGGCACTTCGTCGCCGAGGGCGCGCGCGTGGTCATCGGCGACGTGCTCGACGAGAAGGGCGAGTACGTCGCCGGCAAGCTCGGCCCCGACCTCTGCCGCTACGTGCACCACGACGTCACCAGCGAGGAGCAGTGGGCCGCGGCCGTCGCCGCGACCGTCGACGCGTTCGGACGCATCGACGTCCTGGTGAACAACGCCGGCATCCTCACCAACGCCACGATCGCGGACATGCCGCTCGCGGACTTCCGCCGGGTGCTCGACGTCAACCTCGTCGGCTGCTGGCTCGGGGTCAAGGCCGTGATCGCGCCGATGACGGCCGCCGGCGGCGGGTCGATCGTGAACGTCTCCTCGATCGAGGGCTTCGCCGGGGCGGCCGGCCTGTCGGCCTACAGCGCCGCCAAGTTCGGCATCCGGGGCGTCACGCGGGCGGCGGCGCAGGAGCTCGGGAAGGTCGGAATCCGGGTCAACTCGGTGCATCCGGGCGGCGTCATGACCCGCATGGTCATGGAGACCGCGCAGTCGTTCAGCAGCGTCGACCCGGTGCAGTTCATCAACAGCATGCCGATCCCGCGGTTCGCCGAGCCGGTCGAGATCTCCCGGCTGGTCGCGTTCCTCGCCTCCGACGAGGCGTCGTACTCCACGGGTTCGGAGTTCGTCGCCGACGGCGGGATCCTCAGCGGTCCCGGCTACTGACCTGAGGAGTACACAGTGGACGGTCCCTACGGTCTCGACGGCGCCGTGGCGGTGGTCACCGGCGCGGGCGCCGGCCTCGGGCGCGCGGAGGCCCTCGGGCTCGCGGCCGCCGGGGCGCGGCTGGTGCTCAACGACCTGCCCGGCCGCTGCGGCACCGACGCGGTCGAGGCCGTCGCCGCCGAGATCGCCGCGGCCGGCGGCGAGGCCGTCCTGTGTCCGGGCGACATCGGCGAGTGGACCACGGCACAGGCGCTCCTCGCCGCGGCGCTCGACGCGTACGGGCGGCTCGACGTCGTGGTCAACAACGCCGGTGTGCTCCGCGACCGGATGGTGTTCTCACTGTCCGAGGAGGACTGGGACCTCGTGCTGCGGGTGCACCTGCGCGGGCACTTCGTCACCACCCGGATCGCCACCGCGTACTGGCGCGAGCGCAGCAAGATCACCGGCGCGCCGGTGCACGGCCGGATCGTCAACACGTCGTCGGAGGCGTTCCTGCTCGCCCCGCCGGGCCAGGCGAACTACGCGGCCGCGAAGGCCGGCATCGTCGCGCTGACCGCGTCGACCGCCCGTGCCTGCGGCCGCTACGGCGTGCGGGCCAACGCGATCTGCCCCCGCGCCCGCACCGCGATGACCGCCGGCCTGATGGGACCGGCACCCGACGGCGCCGACCCGTTCGCGCCGGAACACGTCGCCCCGCTGGTGACCTACCTCGCCGGCCCGGCCGCCCGACGGATCAACGGTGAGGTGTTCGTCGTCCACGGTGGACTGGTCGCGCTGATGGCGCCGCCGACCGTGCGGGCCAGCTTCCGCACCGACGACGGGGCCTCGTGGACGCCGGCCGGGCTGGACGGCGCGTTCGACAAGCTGTTCCCGCGCTCTGATGCGGGCGCCGAACCCCCGGTGGGGTTCGTGTGCGAGGAGACGCTGCCGCTCGCGGGTGACGCGTGAACGAGCGCGCCCGGGCCGCGATGACCGCCGACGAGGTGGCCGACCTGCTGGCCGCCTCCCGCAAGACGCACCTCGCCACCATCAACCGCGACGGCACCCCGCACGTCGTCACGATGTTCTACGCGCTGCGCGACGGCCGGATCACGTTCTGGACGTACCGCGCCTCGCAGAAGGCCCGCAACCTCGCCCGCGACCCGCGCCTCACGTGCCTCGTCGAGGACGGCGAGGACTACTTCGACCTGCGCGGCGTGCAGGTCAACGGGATCGCCCACCCCATCGGGGACCTCGCCGGCGTGGCCGCCGTCGGGCGGCTGGTCGCCGAGGGTCCGCTCGGGGTGCCGGCCGACGTCGTGGGCGGGTACGTCGAGCACGCCGCGCGCAAACGGGTGGCCTACGTGGTCGAACCGGTGCGGGTGGTCAGCTGGGACCACCGGAAGCTGACGCGCTGATCCGCTCCAGCTCCTCCGCCGACAGCGCCGGGTTGCCGGCGGCCGCCTCCCGCAGGAGGAGGTCGTCGCCGTCGAGGAGCGCCCGCAACCGGTCGGCGGGCAGACCCGGGTTGGCGGCGGCCGAGAAGCCCACCCCCGGGTCGGGATCGTCGAGCAGCCGCACGAGGACGTCCGGCGGCGTGTCGGGCCGGGTGGCGACCGCCTGCCGGGCCAGCGGGTCGTCGGCCGCGTCGGCGAGATGGCGCACCGCGACCTCGACGGGCAGGCGCGGGTTGCGGAGAAGGTCCCAGCGGCTGTGACCGGGATGCGTCGTCGCGACCTCCGCCAGCACCTCCGGCGCAACCACGTCGCCGTTACGCTCGCAGACCAGCAGCCGGGTCGGCCAGTCCGGGTCGGCGGCGAGCGCGTGGACCGCCGCCGGCGGCAGGTCGGGGGACAACGCGAGGGTGCGGCGGAACGCGGGGTTGGGATGGTCCAGATAGGACAGTCGCTCCGCGAGTCCTGCCTCCCCGTGCCGCAGCGACGTGACCGTCGGCAGCGGCTCGTCGTCCTCGTCGGCGGCGAGGAGCCGCCGACGCAGGCCGTCGGGCAGGTCGGTGCGCCGCAGGAGCTCGCGGTGCACCTCGGGATCCATGGTGGCGACGAGCGTTTCGAGCATCGCGGCGGGAAGCGCGGGGTTCTCGGCCAGAGCCGGTGCGACGTCGAGGAACCCGGGCATGAGGTCGGCCGGGAGGCTGGGGTTGCGGGCCAGCGCCGGCCGGTCGTCCCGGAACCGCCCGATGAGCGCCGGGGTCAGGTCGACCATCGCGATCGCGGTCTCCCGGTACCAGCCGCCTCCGGCCAGGAACGGCTCGGCGAGGTGCGCCGGGATCGTCTCCGTCGGCGCGTCGATCCTCGCCCGGGAGAGCGCGGCCTCGCGGACAGCGCGGTCGGGGTCGCCGACCAGCCGGTGCAGGGTCTCCGTCGGCAGCCCACCGAAGGCGGTGCGCCGGCGCACCTCCGGGTCGGGATCGGCGGCGAGGGCCAACCGCAGCGCCACGGGTGTCAGGCGGTTGCCGGCCACGGCGGCGCGCACGGCGGGCTCCGGGTCGGCCGCGAGGGCCGGCAGCGCGGCGACGGGTGTCGTGAGCGGGGGCTCGCCCCACAGCTGCGTCGGGCCCGCCACCTCGGCCCGTACCCCCGGGTCGGGGTCGCTCGCCAGGGCCGCGCGCACGCGGTCCATGGTGGACCTGTGCGCGACCAGCCGCCGCCGCACGGTGGCCCTGGGATCGACGGACAGTCGCTCGACGACCGACGGCGGCAGATCTGCGCGGCCCAGCAGGGAATGAGCGAGGTCGGGCCGCTCGGACAGCCGCAGCAGCAACGGTTCCGGCGTCGACGGGTTGACGGCGACGCCGCGCAGCACGGGGTTCACCGGGTCGCCAGGCCGAGGCGGGGGAAGGGCGGCGGCCTCGTGTGGTCGTAGCCCCAGCCGCCCAGGACGAGGTCGGCGGGCGAGCGGGTGCCGTGCACGTCGCGCAGCGTGGCGACGGTCAGGTCCGCGAGGCGGTGGTAGCCGTCCCAGCGGGCCGGCCACTCCAGGTGACGGGTCCAGTTCGCCGCGCCGTCGGGCGGCTCCCAGCCGAGGGCGGTCAGCCGCTGGCGCTGGTCGGGGGTCAGCTGCCGGTGGTCGTCGCGGAAGTGGTCGCTGATCGTCTCCGCGGTGAGGTACGGGGGCGAGTACTGCTCGAACTGCATGAACTGTACGTAAGCGTCGGAGGCGGTGCGGTCGGCGAGGATGACGACGTGGTCGGGCTCGAGGTCGGCGAGCTCCGCGGTGAGCGTGTCGGTGAACCGGGCCCAGTCGCCGTCGGCCCATCCACCGGGCGGGGGCGGGGAGGCGGCGGTCTCGGCCCGGGCCGCCGCCGCGACGGCGGCCGCGGCGAGCCGGTCGGCCTCGTCGTCGGAGCGGACCGCGAGCTCGACCCCGCGCGCGTCGGGCGAGTAGCACAGGGTCAGCGTGGCGTGGCGCCGCCGCCACAGCAGGCCGCTCCCGCGGATGCGCGGCAGCCGCCAGGTGACCGCCGGCCACGCGCCCGGACGCTCGGAGGCCGGCGACCCGAACCGCTGGCGCAGCGCGGCCGCGGCGTCGGCGAAGGCGTCCACGATGGACGCTCGACCGTCCGGTGTGGACACGAGCGTCGCCCGCACCTCGGTGACCGCCAGCCGTCCGCGGAGGTGGACGTCGGCCACCCCGGCGTCGGCGACCACCCCGTCGCCGCCGAAGTCCCGCAGCGCCCGCCACCCGAGAGCCTCCGCGACCGCCTCCGGCGCGGTGCCGAGCAGCGGACCGGCGGCGGCGACCGCGTCGGCCAGCCGCTCGGTGGTCACGGCGACGGTTCCAGGGCCACGTGCGCGGTAGGGGAGGCCCAGCGGGTGCCGGTCGGGTCGGGAACCAGGGGCTCGTCGCAGGCGACGCGGTACACCGGCAGCGCCGGGTCGTCGGGCTCGATCACCATGAAGCCGGCCTCGTGCCGCGCATGGAACGGGTGCCGCCGCGCGCGGAACCCGTGCTGGCCGTGGAGGAGCGCGAGCCTGTCGGGCGACGGACGCCACGGGTACCGGCCGGTGTGGGTGGCCGTGCCCAGCGGTGCGCCGGAGCCGGTGTCCCACAGACGCAGCCCGGTTCCCTTGCCGCCGGCCACCAGCACCGTTCCGTCGCACGAGAACACCAGCCCGGTGACGTCGTCGACGGTGCCGAGGTCGTGCTCCACCGCGCCGTCGGCGCCGTGGACGCGGACGACGCCGTCGGAGGCGGCCGCGAACCGGGAGCTGTCGGGTGACCAGGCGGCCTCGGCCATGCGGCCGAACGCGGCGAGCTCCGCGCCGTCGCGGGTGCGCAGGAGCCGCGCACCGCCATCGCGGTCGGCGTGGAGGTACGACCGCGCGTCCGGCGCGATCCACAGCCGGTCGCGGTGCAGCGAGTAGCGACGGTCGGGGTCGGCGGCGACGGGCGCGCCACTGACCGCGTCCCACATGGTCATTCCCCGCAGCGGCGTGAACTCGACGACCTCGGTGTCGCCGACCACCCGCGCATCCGGTGGCGGGCCGCCCTCGAGGTAACCGGTCCCGTCCATCAGGAGCACGGCGACCAGCCGGCCGCCGGTCCCCTCGCACAGCGCCGACCCGGTGAGCAGCCGGCTGCCGTCGGGCGACCACATCGCATACGCGAAGCCCGAGCCGGTGCCCGGCAGTCCGCCCTCGGCGTCGCCGAGCCGGTCGAGGGTCCACACCCGCGCGACGGAGTCGCCGACGGTGACGAGCCGGGTCCCGGCCGGGTCGACGGCGCCGACACCGGCCCCGACGTGTCCACTGTGGACGACCGTGCCGGTGGCGCCGTCGAGCACGAACAGCCGGCCGCGCGAGAATGCGAGCACGCGGGCGCCGTCGGGCGTGCACGAGAGGCCGGCGACGTGGGCGCCCGCCTTCTCCCACCGCCACCGCACGGCGCCGTCGTCGATCCGCACGACGACCCCGTCGTAGTCGTAGCACCAGCCACCGGCGAACACGGCGCCGCCCTCGGCGACGGCGACCGCCTCGTACCGGTCCTCGTCGTTGACCTGAAGGTCGAGCAGCACCGCGTCGGAGTTCAGGTCGACCACGCGGCACTGGCCGAACCCGGTGCGGAAGTCGACCGTCCAGAACGGCCCGGCGGCGGCCGTCGACGGGCGCCGGGCTCCGGTCGCGCGGTCGACCACCGTCACCGAGTCCCCGCGTACCACGGTGACCGTTTCGTCGGTGAGCGACACGGCGTCGGCGCCCGAGAAGTCGCCGCGGTACTCCTCCTCCAGCGGACCGGACAGCGGGAACGCCGGTGGCCGCAGCGCCCTCGCCCACGGCCGGCCCGCGTGCTCCTCCCGCCACCGGTCGAGCGTGCCGCGCAGCGCCGGCGTGAAGTACCCACGCGCCCACACGGTCTGCAGGGTCCGGGCGGGATCGGCGACGATCGCCGCGAGGTCGACGCGTAACGCCTTCGCCAGCCACCGGGAGAGGGGGTCGGACCGCAGGGCGTCGACCATGTCGCCGAGCGTGCCCTCCCGGGCCGCCGCTTCGACCTCGCGCAGAGACGTCACCGAGCCGATGATACGGCCGCCGCGTGCCAGGCCGCGCCGAGCAGGGGAGCGTCGTGCGCCGACGCCGCCCGCACGAGGTGCGGCACCGCCGTGACGCCGGCGGCGGCGAGCCCGGCCCGCACGGGCGGCTCGATGAGGTCCCAGGCACCGGACATGCCGCCGCCGAACACGACGACGCCCGGCCGGAACCCGGTCACCCACGGGGCGAGGGCGCGGCCGAGTGCCTCGAAGGCGTGCCGGAGCACCTCGACCTCCGCCGGGGCGCCGGCGCGGGCCAGGCGGGCGAGGTCGGCGACGTCCCCGGTCGGCGAGCCCCAGGCCCGCAGCAGCGCGCGCCGGGACACCGTCTCCTCCAGGGGCGCGCCGTCCACTGTGGTCAGATCGATGCGGCTCTCCGGCGGCACGAGCGGACCGTCGGCGACCATCGCGCCGTCGGCGAGGAACGCCGATCCGACGCCGGTACCGAGCGTGACGCCCATCGCCCGGTCGTATCCCGCCGCCGCGCCGGCGATCGCCTCGCCGCGCAGGAACGCGTGCGCGTCGGGCGTGAACCCGATCGGACCCGTGACGCCGCGCGCCCGCAGCCCCGCGCCGACGTCGACGCCGTTGAGCGCGTCGAACTTCGCGACGCCGTGGTACCGCGCGATGCCGGTGGCGTAGTCGAACGGCGCGGGCAGCGCGATCGCGACGGGACCGTCGGTGGTGACGGCCCGGACACAGTCGGCGATCCCGTCGAGCAGGTCGCGGGCGGAGCCGTCGGCGGGCAGCGAGAACTCGGCGGCGGTGCTCGGCACGACGCGCCAGCCCGCCGTGTCGACCTGCACGCCGCGGATGTGGGTGCCGCCGACGTCGAACGCGCCGACGCGGGTGATGATCTGTCGCACGGGGAGATTGTGCCCCGGCCCGAATGTCGTACCCGGATGCCATGCTCGTCGGGTGGAGTACTTCTTCGAGGCCGAGCTGTGGGTCTGGGACGCGCGGCGCGACGAGACCTGGACGTTCGTGAGCCTGCCGGCCGACGCGTCCGAGGACATCCGGGAGCTGTCCGAGGGCACACGGCGCGGGTTCGGCTCGGTGCCCGTCCGGGTGTCGATCGGCACCAGCACGTGGCGCACGTCGGTGTTCCCCGACGGCGTGCGCGGGGTCTACGTGCTGCCGGTCAAGCGCGCTGTCCGGCGGGCCGAGGGCCTCGACGCCGGCGACGTCGCGAGCGTCACGGTGGAGCTCGTCTGATGCTGCTCGACGACTTCGTGACGGCGAACCGGGAGCGGGAGCTGGGCGCGTACGGCATCTGCGTGCAGCGGGCCGGCGAACCGGTCCTGGAGCACCGGTTCCGCTCCGACGACCGGGTCAACCTGTACTCGGTCTCGAAGACCTTCACGTCGGTGGCGCTCGGGCTCGCCGAGGCCGAGGGCCGGCTGACGCTCGACGACCGGTTCCTCGACCACTTCCCCGAGCTGCGCGGACTCGCCGCGGAGGGCTTCGAGCGGGTGACGCTGCGCCACCTGCTCACGATGACGAGCGGCACCAGCCACCGGTGGTACGCCGTCCACCGCATCGTCGCCGCCGACCTGCTGCACGACGTCGTCGCGGCGCCGCTCGACGCCGAGCCGGGAACGCGGTTCCAGTACACCGGGTCGGGGCCGTACGCGCTCGGCCGGGTGCTGGCCCGCGCCACCGGTGCCGACGTCCGCGCCTACCTGCTGCCGCGCCTGTTCGCACCCCTCGACCTGCACAACCCGGCCTGGCACACGTGCCCGCTCGGCTACCCGTTCGCGGAGAGCGACCTGTTCCTGAAGACCGGCGAGCTGGCCCGCTTCGCGCTCCTGCTGGCGCAGGAGGGCCGGTGGAACGACCAGCAGGTGGTGCCGGCGGAGTACGTGCGGCGGATGCCGGCCGAGTCGGTCGACACGAGCGCGCTCGACTGGGGTCCGCGGCACGCACACGGCTACGGGCTGGGCGTGTGGCTCGACGCGTCCGGCACCTACCGGATGGCCGGCAGCTACGGGCAGAACGCGATCGTCTGCCCGCGGCGGCGGGTCGCCGTCACGGTCACCGCCCACAGCGAGAACGCCCGCGAGTACGACCTGCTGGAAGCCGTCTACACGCTCGTCGTCGACCGGCTCTAGCTAAGCCCCGCGGAGGCGGTTCAGGGTTTCGCGGCCGTGGTTCTCGAAGGTCGGGTCGCCGTGGGCGCGGGCCCACAGGATCGTGGTGATCGCGGCGACGGCGCCGATGCAGTCGAGCATCCGGTCCTCGTCGTCGGTGAGGGGTCTGCCGTAGCCGTCGAGGAAGGCGTCGCCGAGGGCCGGGTCGGCGCGCCATTCGGCCTGGCGCATGCGTTCGACGTCGCGGAGGTGGAGGTCCCTTTTCGACTTGCCGAAGTCGATGAGGCGGACCGTACCGTCCACATCGGACAGCCAGTTGCGGGGCTGGTTGTCGTTGTGGATCGGACCGGCCAGCGGCGCGGGCATCGACGCCATCAGCGCGATCTGCGCCCGCACGAAGTCGACGTCGTCGCGGTCGACCACTCCGGGCACCCTGTGCAGCCACCCGTCGCCGTTGTGGCGGGCGCGGGCCGGGTAGTCGGGGTCGGGCTGTGCGGGCCCGGCGTCGTGGAGGAGGCGGATCAGGCGGCCGGCCTGGCGGAACTCGTCGGGGGTCGAGGCGGTGCCGGCCCGCCCGGGGAGGCGGTTCATGACCAGGAGGGCGTGGTCGGGCAGCGTGGCGCGCAGGCTCGGCGCGCGGCCCGCACCCAGGCGCGGTGCCCAGTGGGTCAGCGCGTGGACCTCACGGTCGTACGCCTCCCTGTGCTTGACCCGCTTGACGATCCAGGCTCCGCCGCCCGGATCGCGGACCTCCAGCACCTCGGCCTCGCCGTGCGGCCAGGAGTGGTCGCGCACCGGGCGCACGGTGGTGTTCAGCGCTTGTTCGGCGAGCTGGAGCACGGGCTCATTATGATCAGGTCGTGCCGAACCCCGCGCTGCTGGTCATCGTCCGTCATGCCGAGTCCGCCCGTAACCAGGTGAAGAAGGACAGCGTCTACTTCGCCGACGACGCGGCCCGCCGCGTGCTGCGCGGCCAGCCCGACCACAAGATCGAGCTCACCGACGACGGTCACCAGCAGGCCGAGCAGACCGGCCACGCCGTGCGGGAACGGTTCGGCGTCTTCGACCACGTCTACACGTCGGGGTACACGCGCACGATCCAGACGACCGAGGGCATCCTCGCCGCGTACCCGAAGGAGGAACGCGACCGGATGCCGGTCGACATGAACATCTTCATCCGCGAGCGCGACTCCGGCTACGCCTACGACATGACCGAGGACGAGGCGACGGCGGCGTTCCCGTGGCTCGCCGAGTACTGGCAGACGTTCGGCGGGTTCATGGCCCGTCCGCCCGGCGGGGAGAGCCTGGCCGACGTGGTCAGCCGCATCCAGCAGTTCCTCGACATGCTCGACCGCGACCGCGCCGGCAAGCGGATCCTCGTGGTGACGCACGGGCAGGCGATCCGCTGCTTCCGGTTCGCGTTGGAGCAGTGGGACTACCAGCAGGCGGAGAAGTGGCCGCCCGGTCAGGCGCCGGCGAACTGCGGGGTCACGGTGTACGAGGCGGTCCGCGACCGGCTCGAACTGGCCGAGTACAACACCGTCCACTGGACCGTCGGCTCGTCCGAGGACGGGGTTTCGTCGTAGCCCCTCGCTAGACTCCCGCCGTGTTCACAGTCACCGTCATCGACGAGACCACGGCCGGAGTCCGGGGCGACACCTGGCATCTGGAGATCTTCGAGGAGACCCTGACGCTGCGGGAGCTGATCCGCCGTCGGGTGTTCCAGGAGGTCGCCGAGCACAACGCCCGGGCGCCGGAGTACTTCCGCGGCCTGGTGCAGCCCAGCGACGCCGAGGCCACGCTGAACGGGTACAAGCTGCGCTCGAAGCGGCGGGTCGACCCCGAGAAGCAGGCCGCCACGGCGATGGCGGCGTTCGAGCGCAACGGTTTCGTGGTGCTGGTCGACGACCGTCAGGTGGAGGACCTCGACGCCGACCTGCGGCTCACGATGGAGACGCGCGTGACGTTCCTCAAGCTCGTTCCGCTGGTCGGTGGGTGATGGCGTTCCTGTACCCCGACGAGGTGGCGGCCGTCCGCGCCAAGGCGAAGGCGCGCGACGTCCCCGCACTGGCCGACGAGCTGATCCATGTCGCCGACATCAACGACGGCCACTGGGGTCACGACGGCCGGCGCGTCACCGACGCCCTCGACGCCCTCGACGAGAGCGGGAAGCACGAGCTGGTGGCGGCGCTCATCGAGCGGGCGTCGGGCATCACCGCGCCGGGGCACCGGGCGTCGGTGCACACGCTGGTCACCGTCGTCGGCCGCACGTTCGGCGCGGGGCTGCCGCCCGACGTGGCCGAGACCATGCTGCAGGACGCGGCGAAGCACCACACGTACTGGCCGGCGACGCAGCTGCGCACCTACGCGGAAGCGGTGGTGGGCGACGGACGCCGGCTGTCGCCGGAGGCGGTCGCGGTGATCCGGAGAACGGCGTACGGGGCCCGGTGGCAGGGCGAGGACCTGAAGAAGTATGCGAAGACGCTCACCGAGCCGGTCCTCAACCGCGGCGAGGCGTGGGCCGACGCGGTGATCGCCGACCTGCCGGCGCTGGGTGGGGCGTGGGCGAAGCTGGTCGCGCACGCGGCCACCGCCACGGCCGCGCGCCCCTCGGAGACGTGGAACAAGAAGGCCGTCGCGCTGCTGGCCGACATCCCCGACGAGCAGGCCGGCGACACGGTGCGGCGCTGGCTGTCGCTGGTCGGGCGGCCGCGCACCTGGCCCCTCGAACGGGGCGAGTACGAGCACGAGGTCAACGAGTCCTACGACCTGTTCAACTCCGTCGCGTTGCGGGGGCTGGTCTGGCTTACGGTCCACCTGCCCGAGCACCCCGACACGGCCCGGGTGCTCGGCGGGCTCGTGGAGACGTCGCTGCGCAAGGTCGCCGGGCTCGGTCCGCGCAGTCCCAAGACGGCGAACGCGGCCGTGCTGGCGCTGGCGGGCCTCGGCACCGGCGCGGCGCTGGCGCAGCTCGCCCGGCTCATCACGAAGGTCACCTACAAGGGCACGGTCAAGGAGCTCGACGCGGCGCTGGAGGCGATGGCGCGGTCGCTGAACCTGTCCCGCGACGAGGTGGAGGAGCTGGCCGTTCCCACGTACGGGTTCGCGGAGGTGGGGCGGCGCGTCGTGGAGTTCGGGTCCGGTGACGACCGTGCGGCCACGGCGGTGGTTTCGGTTCAGGGAGGCAGGGCCACGCTCACGTGGTCCAATTCAACGGGACGCACGGTCAAAGCGCCCCCGGCGGCCGTGCGCACCGACCACGCCGAGGACCTCAAAGAGCTCAAGGCGACCGTCAAGGACCTCGACCAGATGCTGTCGGCGCAGGCCGAACGGCTCGACCGGCAGTTCCTCGCGCAGCGGGTGTGGCCGTTCGCGGCCTGGCGCGAGCGGTACCTCGACCACGCGCTGGTCGGCACGCTGGCGCGGCGGCTGATCTGGGTGGTCGACGGCACACCGGTCGCGTTCGTCGACGGTGCGCTGCGCACGCTCGACGGCTCGGCGGTCGACGACGGCGGGTCCGTGGAGCTGTGGCACCCGATCGGCCGGCCGGTCGAGGAGGTCGTGGCGTGGCGGGAGTTCCTGGAACGGCACGGGATCACGCAGCCGTTCAAGCAGGCCCACCGCGAGGTGTACCTCCTCACCGCGGCCGAGGAGCGCACCCGCACGTACTCCAACCGGTTCGCCGCGCACATCCTGCGGCAGCACCAGTTCCACGCGCTGGCCGCCGTGCGCGGCTGGAGCAACCGGCTGCGGCTGATGGTCGACGACACGTACCCGCCGGCGACGCGGACCCTGCCCGGGTGGGGGCTGCGGGCCGAGTTCTGGGTCGAGGGCGTCGGCGAGGAGTACGGCGAGGACACCACCGAGGCGGGCGCCTACCTGCGGCTCGCCACCGACCAGGTGCGCTTCTACCGGCACGGGGCGCCGGAGAACACGGCGCACGCCGGTGGCGGCGGCTACGAGCAGTACCGGTACGTCGAGAACGCGCTCGACGACCCGGTTCCGCTCGCCGACGTGCCGCCGCTGGTGCTCAGCGAGGTGATGCGCGACGTCGACCTGTTCGTCGGCGTCGCCAGCGTCGGCAACGACCCGACCTGGCAGGACGGTGGCCCGCGGGGCCGGTTCCGCGACTACTGGGCCGAGTACAGCTTCGGTGAGCTGAGCGGCACCGCCGAGACCCGCCGCGACCTCCTCGCCCGGCTGGTGCCCCGGCTCGCGATCGCCGACCGGGCCCAGGTCGTCGGCCGGTTCCTGGAGGTGCGCGGGAACCTGCGCACCTACCGGATCCACCTCGGGTCGGGGAACATCCTGATGAGCCCGAACGACCAGTACCTGTGCATCGTGCCGAAGCAGGCGCAGGAGGAGAAGACCGGGCCGGTGTTCCTCCCGTTCGAGGGCGACCGCGTGCTGGCGCTGATCCTCAGCAAGGCCCTGCTGCTGGCGAAGGACGACCAGATCACCGACCGCTCGATCGTCAGCCAGCTCCGGATGTGAGGTCCGCGGCGGCGAGCCGGTGGCGGACCGGCTGCCGGCCGTCGTACCGGAACCGCAGCAGCTCGGCCGCGCCGATCGTGGCGCGGCCGAAGGGCCGGCGGCGGCGTTCGGCCACGAACCGCACGAGGGCGTGCGGGTCACGGATGTCGCCGGTGAAGTGCACCAGCGTGGCGTAGCGGATGTCGCGCCGGAACGCGGCCTCGAACCAGCCGTCCGGGCCGAGCTCGTGGGCGAGCCGGTCGGCGAAGTGGTCGGCGGCGCCGTCGGCCGGGAACGCGCACGCCATGACGCCCGACGGGGTCAGGGTCAGCCCGCGGAACGTGAGACCGACGGGACCGGAGGCGGCGGCCGCCCGGGCGAGCGCCCGCGCACAGCGGTCCGCGAGGTCGCCGGGCGGCGTCGTGCGGTACGGCTCGATGGCGCGCACGGTGACGTGCACCGCGTGGGGCGTGCCCGTGGGCCAGTGGTCGTCGCCGGCCACCGCGAGCGCGTCGGCCGTCGCGGCGGCGAGCGCCGTCCGCGTGCTCCGGTCGGGGACCAGGACGACCGACATGCCCCAGCGGCCACCGTCCACCGGCGGCACGTCGCGGACGTGGGCACCCGAGAGCACGGCGTCGCGTCCACGGACGAAGAGGCGGTCGAACGCGGTCACCGCGGGCAGTCTAGAACCTGTGGAGCGTGAGACACCTTCGACGCACGCCGTGGACTTCTCGCCGGCCATGTGCCGGCGGCTGCGCGCGGTCTCCGGCGCGCTGGTGGTGCGGGCCGACGCCGGCCGGCTGCCGTTCGCCGACGGCGGCTTCGGCACCGTCGTCGCCAACCACATGCTCTACCACGTCGACGATCCCGACGCGGTGCTACGCGAGCTCGCCCGGGTGCTGCGGCCCGGCGGGCGGCTGGCGGTGGCCGTCAACGGGTCCGACCACCTGCACGAACTCGACGCGGTCGGCCCCGCCGTCGGGCGGCCGGACCTCGGCCGGTCGGGCACCCGCAACGACGTGACGGCCGCGACCGCGCCGGCGTACGTGGCGCGCCACTTCACCGGTGTCACCGCCGAGCGGTACCCGGGCGACCTCCGGATCCCCGACACCGGGCCGGTGCTCGCCTACCTGGCCAGCCTGACGGACGAGCCGCTGACCGCCGAACAGGTCGCGGCCGTCACCGCGCTGGTCGGCGCGCGGATCGCCGCGGAGGGCAGCTTCCGGGTCCGCAGGCACACGGTCCTGGTCACCGCCGTCCGCCCGCGGAAATGAGCGGGCATTGACCACGAACTGACGTGGACAGTGAACAGAGCCGCACCCCATCCTCGGCGCACCACCGAATTCGGGAGCGCGGACATGACATATCTTCTCGGACACGACCCGGCCGAACTGGCCCGGCTGGAACACCAGGCGCGGCTGCTCGCACCCGCCACCGGAACCATTCTGCGGCTGGCGGGCATCGAGCCGGGGATGCGGGTACTCGACCTGGGCACCGGCGCGGGTGACGTGGCGCTGCAGGTCGCCGAGCTGGTCGGCCCCACCGGCTCGGTCGTCGGCATCGACCAGTCCGACCGGCCGTTGGCCCTCGCCGCGCACCGGGCGGAGCAGCGCGGCCTGACGAACGTGTCGTTCGTCCACGACGACCTGCACACGGTGCCGGTCACCGGTACGGTCGACGCGGTCGTCGGCCGGCTGGTCCTGCTCTACCTGCCGGACCCGCACGCGGTCCTGCGCCGGTTCGCCGACCGGGTGCGCCCCGGCGGGACCGTCGCGGTGATGGAGTACGAGATGGGCGCGGCGGGCACGGTGCCACCGACCGAGCTCAGCGCGCGGGTCACGCACTGGATCACCGAGTCGTTCCGCCGCTCCGGCCTCGACGCCCATCTCGGCGCCCGCCTGGCACAGGTCATGCGGACGGCGGGGTTCGCGGACGTGACGACGCTCGGGGTGCAGGGGTACCGCGAGATCGGCGACCCCGACGGTCCCCGGATGGCGGCGGGAATCGTCCGGACGCTGCTGCCCGCGATCGAGAAGACCGGCGTGGCGACGCCGGCCGAGGTCGACATCGACACCCTGGAGGACCGCATCGCGCGGGACTGCGTGGACAACGACGCGATCCTGAAGACGCCTACCCTGGTCGGCGCGTGGGCCCGGGTCCCGTGAGCAGGCCGGTCGCGGTGCGCCCGGCGGCGCCGGTCGCGGTGCCGCTCTCGGTTCCGGTCTCGACGGTCCAGAGAAGGTCGGTGAGGTGGTCGACGGCCTTGGCCAGGTGCCGGCGGTAGGTGCTCAGCGGAAGGTCGAGAACCTCCGCCGCGGCCTCCTGGGTCGGTGCGGGTCGCAGGTACGTGCGGTGCAGCACGGCGCGCAGCTGATCACCGCGGGGCTGGTCACCGAGGCTGGTGACGGCCGCCTCGATGGTGGCCCGGAGCCGGGCGATGGTGGGCCCGGCCGGGGTGGCGGCCAGCGCCGTGCCCATCAGCGGGTTGGCGGCGAGCCGGTCGGGGCGGTGCAGGGCGGGCAGGGCCGCCTTGACGGCCGCGGCGAACCGGGTGCGGTCCAGGGGCGGCGGACGCAGCAGGGCGGCCGGTGGCGGTCCGGTCGCGCCGGACCGGCCGCGCTCGTGCATCAGGTCGAACCAGACCTCGACCGGGATGCGCCGCCAGTCGATGCCGTAGACGACGTGCCGCAGGCCGCCGACGTCGACCTCGGCCACCGGGGCGAAGGCCATGTAGTCGAAGAACGGAGCCCAGTGGTCGACCTCGACGACCACGATGAACGCCCACGCGAGCGGACGGGTCAGCCACTCGATGATGCTGGAGACGCAGGCGACCAGCAGCGCGTACAGGCCGCGCTGGTACTCGCCGGCGGCGGCCAGGTACCGGGCGATGAACACCCGTTCGCCGGGCCGCAGCGGCGCGTGGCGGGCGACGTGGTCGAGCGCGGCCCGCACGGCCGGGTCGCGGTCGTCGAGCGCGCAGCCGCTGGGGCACAGCAGGTTGATCGCGAGACCCGCGATGCCGTCGCCGGCCCGCACGACGCTGAGCTGGTCGGGCTGCTCGCGGAGCCAGGCGCGGGCCAGCTCCGCGCTGACGGGCCCCTCGAACCGTTCGAGGATCGCGCACACCTCGTCGTGGTCGACGGGGTGGCCGGGGGCGACCGTCGCCGAGCCCTGCGCGCGCAGGGTGGAGATCGCGTGCGCGAGCGGGCTCGTGCGCATCAGGCACATCAGCTGCTGGGCGTGCAGCCTCCGGTCGAGGTCGCTGCCGGCGCGCAGCCCGTCGACCGCGTGGGCGTAGATGGTCCAGCGGGTGGCGCGGTACCGCTCGGGCGCGCGCCGCTGGAACTCCGCGTCGAGCACGTCGCGGGCCAGGTGATGGAGCAGCAGGCCGCGCGGGCCGGCGGTGATGAACGGCCGCCGGGTCAGCCAGGTCCACACCTCGGGGGCGTCGGAGCCGACCAGCCGGGCGAGGAGGTCCTCGGTGGTCAGCCAGGCGATCGCGCAGGTCACCAGCCCGGTCAGGTGCGCGTCGCCGGGAACGTCGTCCAGGAACGACTCCAGGAGCGCGGTGATCAGGTCGGGCGCGTCGGCGAGGGTGTCGGGTACCTCACCGGAGACGGCGAGGTCGGCGAGCAGGGCCATGGTCAGCGGGTGCCCCCGGCCGAGCGGGAGGAGCCGCTGGCGCAGCGGTGCCGCGACCCCGGCGAGGACCAGCAGCTCCTCGCTCTCGGCCGGGTCGAACGGGTCGAGGCGGTGCACGGCCACCACCTGCCGCCAGCCCGGGTCGGCCCGCCACGGCGCGGCCGGTGGTTCGCGGCCGGCGAGCACCGCGACGCTGTCGGCGCGCAGCCGCGGGATCAGCCCGTCGCGCACCCATCCGTCGATCGCGGCGAGCTGTTCGTAGCCGTCGACGAGCAGGACCGCGCCGGCGAGCAGCCGCTCGACCGGTTCGTCGCCGCCGTCGAGGGCCTGGCGGACGGCCGCCTCCAGCCCCCGCGGCGACGGGTCGACGTCGCGGCCGTCGATCTGCACGACGCGCCGCCCGGCCGCCCGGGCGCGGGCGCGGAACTCCTGCAGCAGGGTGGTCTTGCCGATGCCGCCCTGGCCGTGAACGAACAGCACCCGTCGGCTGGAGCGTCCGGCGACGGCGTCGTCGAAGCTGGCCAGCTCGCGGCGGCGCCCCACGAGGCGTTGCCGCCGCGCGGTGTCCAGCAGGTCGCCGAGGTGCGTCGTCACGCCGTCCACTGTCCCACCCCAGGGCCGGGCGGGGACTGTCGTGCGTTTGTCACTTTTGAACGCTGTGACCGTCAGTGATGCATGGCCGCTCCGCCGGGTGGGTATCCGGCAACGCACGCGACCGTAACCGGTGCGAACCGGACGAGACAGAGGAGTCCACGCGTGCAGATCCAGGTCCACACCGACAAGTACGTGACCGTCAGCGATGGGCTGGTCCAGCATCTCGAGGAGCAGCTCGAGTCGTCGTTGTCGCGGTTCAGTGGCCAGATCGACCGCGTGGAGGTCCACGTCAGCGACGAGAAGGCCGGCGGGCCCGGCCCGTCCGACATGCGCTGTGTGATGGAGACGCGGCCGGCCGGGAAGGCGCCGCTCGCGGTGACCAACCACGCCGAGACCGTCGGCGAGGCGTGCACCGGCGCCGTGCACAAGCTGAAGACGCTGGTCGAGAACCGGTACGCGAAGACGAAGGACCACAAGGGCGCGGAGTCGATCCGTCACCTCGAGGTCGTCGACGAGCCGATCTAGCGCCCGACCGCGCCCGATCGATCACCCCTCCCGATCACCCCGACCGGTCGTCGCCGGCCAGGGCGGCCGGGAGGGGTTCGGCGTGGATGACGTGGAGCACGCTCACGGCCCGGGTCAGCGCGACGTACAACCGGTTCAGGCCACGGGGTTCGGCGGCCACGATGCGCGCCGGCTCGGCCAGCACCACGACGTCGAACTCCAGGCCCTTGGCCAGGCTCGCCGGCACACACACCAGGCGGTCGGTCTCCATCGCGTTCTCGTCGCGGCCGAGGAGGGTGGCGTCGAGCGCCGCGCACAACGCGACGATGTCGTCGTCGGCGGCGATCAGCCCGACCGAGCCGTCGCCGTCGAGGTGGCGCCTGCACTCGCGCGCGACGGTGGCCGCGAGGTCGTCGGTGGCGGTGACCCGCAACGCTCCCGCCGACCGGCGCACCGACGTGGGTGCGGGGTGCCCGGGCGCGATGTGGGGCAGCAGCCGGGCCGCGTACCCGATGATCTCCTCGGGTACGCGGAACCCGCGGTCGAGCACGTGCAGTTCCGTGTCGGGCTGACCGAGGTGGCCGAGCACGGTCGCCCAGTCGTCGGCCGCCCACGGGCTGGTGCCCTGCGCGATGTCGCCGAGCACCGTCATCGATCCGGCGGCGCACAGGCGTCCCAGGGCGCGGCACTGCATCGGGGAGAGGTCCTGCGCCTCGTCGACCACGAGGTGGCTGAGCGACGCGGTGCGGTCGGTCAAGCCCGCGAGCTCGTCCAGCAGAACGACGTCGGCGGCCGACCACTTCGCCGACCTCGCCGACCGGTACGGCTTCGCCCAGAGCAGTTCCGCCTGCTCCCGGTCCAGAAGAAGATCCTCACCCGCGACGGCCAGGAACTCACGGTCGGACAGTAGCCGGAACAGCACCTGTTCCGGTGTGAGCCTGGGCCAGACGGTCTCCAGCACCTGCTTCACGGGCCGCGACCGGGCCACCGCCGCATGGTCGCGGTCGTCGGGGGTCGCGCCGCGTCGTTCCATCTGGACCAGGACCAGGTGGGCCAGGCGCTGCGCGACCGCCTCCCGCCCGGGCGCGTAGCGGGTGCCCGAGTCACGGATGTCGGCCACGATCCGCGCGACGCGCCCGCGGTCGACACGGTACCGCGTGGACCCCTGCAGGTAGACCAGATCGTCGGCGGGCTCGCGCACGTGCAGCCAGAGGGCGCGGCGCAAGAGGTCGGCCATCCGCGCGTCACCCTTGATCCGCGCGGCCCCGGCCGGGTCGGCGCCGGTGACGGTCCGCTCGAAGATCTCCTCGACGGTCCTCTGCCGCACCGACACCTCACCGAGCGCCGGCAGCACGTGGCGGATATAGGACAGGAACGACCGGTTCGGCCCGACCACGGTGACCCCGCCGGTGAGCCGTTCCGGCTCGGTGTAGAGCAGGTACGCGAGCCGGTGCAGGCCGACCGCGGTCTTGCCGGTGCCGGGTGCGCCCTGCACGCACAGGCTGGGCCGCAACGGCGCCCGGACGAGCGTGTCCTGCTCGGGCTGGATCGTGGCCACGATGTCGCGCATCGGCCCGGACCGTGGCCGCTCGATCTCCGCGGCGACCAACGCGCTCTCCGCGGCTGGATGGTCGAGGGGCTCGTCCTCGTACGCGGTGAGCTGGCCGAGGTCGGAGAAGCCGTAGCGGCGGCGCAGCCGCACGCGGTGCGGATCTTGTGTGGTGGCACGGTAGAACGGCGTCGACACGGGCGCCCGCCAGTCGACCACGAGCGGCGTGCCGGCCTCGTCGCGCACATGCCGCCGCCCGATGTAGATGCGGTCGTCGCTCTCGGCCACGGTGCCGGGTTCGTAGTCCAAACGCCCGAAGAACAGCGGCACCTCGGGCAGGTCGGTGAGCTCCTCCCGCCGCCGGGCGCGGGCCAGCCGGTACATGGTGTTGAACCAGACCTCGTCGGAGTCGGAGGACACGTGCTCGGGCGTCTCGGTGCCGACGACGTCGGCCCGCATGCGCCGCAGCGCCTCGCGGGCCCTGTCGAGGTACCCGGCCTCCCGTGAGATCTCCGCGGAACCGACCGTCGTAGCGTGCGCGGGCATGGCAGAGCCCTCTCAATGGACGCGAAGTGAGCAGGCGACGCTACGCAGACCCACCACCCACCTCAACCGAATTAGCGCCCGCCGTGATCGCCGACGGCCCTGCCCGCCGATGTCTTTCACGCCGCTCGCGTGGCTTCCGGCTGACCGTTATCGTCTTCTCCTGACGCGGCAGGTCCGGTGTGGGAGGTGCGATGATCGCGCTGACCGGTGCGTCCGGGCGTCTCGGGCGGCTGGTGACCCGGATGCTGCTGGAGCGCGTCGACGCCGCCGGGGTGGTGGCGCTCAGCCGCACGCCGCAGGCGCTTGCCGGCATCGGGGTGGCCACCCGCGAGGTGGACTTCGACCGGCCGCACACGCTGCCGCGGGCGCTCGACGGGGTCGACCGGCTGCTCCTCATCTCCACCAACGTGCTCGGCCGGCGCGTCCGCCAGCACGACGTGGCGGTGCGGGCGGCGGCCGCGGCCGGGGTGGGGCACGTGCTGTACACGTCGATCGCCCGGGCCGCCGACGACGACAACCCGGCGTCGGTGGCGGCCGACCACCGGGCCACCGAGGGTGCGCTCGCCGCGAGCGGTGTTCCGTACACGGTGCTGCGCAACAGCCCCTACACGCAGCTGGTGCTCATGGGCATCGAGACCATGCTCGCCACCGGCACGCTGCTCGACAACAACGGCGACGGCGCCACGGCGTACGTCACCCGCGAGGACTGTGCGGCCGTGGCCGCCGAGGTGCTGGCCCGTGGCGGCCACCGCGGCGAGGTCCTCGAGGTCACCGGGCCGCAGGCGCATACGCAGTTCGACATCGCCGCGCTCATCAGCGCGTTCAGCGGCGTGCCGGTGCGGTACCAGCCGATCAGCGACGAGGCCACCGTCGCCGACCTCGTGGCCGCGGGCATGGGCGAGCCGGAGGCGCGCGAGTTCGCCACCATCGGCAAAGCGGTCCGGCACGGCTACACCAGCCTGGTCACCGACGTGGTCGAGCGGGTCACCGGGCGGCCCGCCACCTCGGTCGCCGAGTTTCTGGAGTCGCGGCTGCCGGGCCGCGCCGAACGCTGGTCACCCGGAAAACGTCCCACGGCCGAGCGCCGCGCGTTCCAGGCCGCGCGGACGCGGCCAGGCTCGCGGCGGCAGAGACCACGTGACGCGCGTTAGCGTGGTCCGGTGACCTTGGGTGGAACGATCAGCACGGCCCGGCTGGGCGATCTGACGGTGAACCGCGTCGGGTTCGGCACGATGCGGCTACCGCAGACCGGCACGGCGTTCGCGCCCGACGCCGTGCCCCGCGACCGCGGGCAGGCCGTGGAGGTGCTGCGCCGCGCGGTCGACCTGGGGGTGAACCACATCGACACGGCCGCGTTCTACTTCTCGCGCACCCGGTCGGCCAACGAGCTGGTCAACCGGGCGCTGGCCCCGTACCCCGACGACCTGGTGATCGCCACGAAGGTCGGGCCGCGACGGTCCGCCGACGGCGGGTGGCTGGAACCGGCGACCCCGGAGCAGCTGCGCGGCGAGGTCGAGGAGAACCTGCGCCAGCTCGGGCGTGACCACCTCGACCTGGTGTACCTGCGCGTGTCCGGGCCGGGACCCGTCGGTGAGCACGTCGGTGCGCTGGCCGCGCTGCGGGAGGCCGGGCTGATCCGGCACCTCGGGCTGTCGGCGGTCGGGCCGGCGCAGGTCGCCGAGGCCGAGGCGATCGCTCCGGTGGCGAGCGTGCAGAACGCCTACGGGCTCGGCCACCGGCCCGGCCAGGACGCGTTCGTGCGCGCCTGCGGCGAGAAGGGGATCGCGTACGTGCCGTTCTTCTCGATCGCCGGTGCGGGGCGGGAGGCGGGCACTCCCGCGGACTCCGCGGACGATGCCGAGGTGATCGCGGTCGCGGGGAAGAACGGGCTCACGGCCGCGCAGGTGAGGCTGGCCTGGGTGCTGCAGCGGTGGCCGCACGTGCTGGTCATCCCGGGCACCGGCGATCCCGCGCACCTGGCCGACAACATGGCGGTCGGCGGCGTCCAGCTGAGCGCGAACGACCTCACGAGGCTCGACCTCGTTCACCAGCGATCTTGAGGATGACGCGCACGCTCGCGTCGACGTCGTCCTCGTCGGTGAGCCAGTTCGACACCGAGATCCGCATCGCGGCGCGGCCCCGCCAGGTGGTGCCGCTCACGAAGCAGGTGCCCTCCTTCCGGACCGCGTCGAGGATGGCGTGGGTGCGGTCGTCCGGTCCGTCGAACCCGACGAGGACCTGGTTCAGCACCACCTCGTTGAGCACCGTGACCCCGTCGGCGGCCGACAGCCGGTCGGCGAACCTCCGGGCCAGCGCGCAGCAGCGGTCGACCAGGTCGGCGACCCCGCTGCGGCCGAGCGCGCGCAGCGCCGCGTAGACGGCGAAGCCGCGGGCACGCCGGGAGAACTCGGGGTTGTGGTCGAGCGGGTCACGGTCGCCGCTCGCGGAGTGGATCAGGTACGCGGCCCGCACGCTCATCGCGGCCCGGTGCGCGGCCGGGTGGGCACAGAAGACCAGCCCGGAGTCGTAGGGGACGTTGAGCCACTTGTGGGCGTCGGTGGCCCACGAGTCGGCGCGCTCGACGCCGGCCAGCAGCGGACGCGTCGCCGGGCTGGCCATGCCCCACAGCCCGAACGCGCCGTCGACGTGCACCCAGGCGCCGGCCGCGTGCGCGAGGTCCACGATCGGGCCCAGCGGGTCGACCGACCCGGAGTTCACGTTGCCCGCCTGCGCGCACACGATCGCCGGCCCGCTGTGCGTCGCCAGGGCCGTGCGCAGCGCGTCCACCCGCATGCGACCCTGACCGTCGGCCTCCACCGCCACGATCGAGCCGGTGCCGAGGCCCAGGAACCGCAGGGCCCGGTCGATGGTGTCGTGCCGGCCGGCCCCCGCGAACACCCGGATCGGCGGCGCGCCGACGAGGCCGTGCGTCTCGACGTCCCAGCCGACGCGGCGCAGCACCTCGTGGCGGGCCGCGGCGAGCGCGGTGAGGTTCGCGAGCTGGGCGCCGGTGACGAAGCCGAACGAGGCGTGCGGCGGCAGCCCGAGCAGGTCGACCAGCCACCGTCCGGCGACCTCCTCGACCGTCGCGGCGGCCGGGCTGGTCGCGTGGAGGCCGGCGTTCTGGTCCCAGGCGGTGGCGAGCCAGTCGGCGGCGAGCGCGGCCGGGGTGGCGCCGCCGATGACGAACCCGAAGAAGCGTCCGCTGCCGGTGGCGACCAGTCCCGGCGTGGCCGCCGCGACCAGGTCACGGACCACCTCCTCCGCGGGCGTCGGCGTCTCGGGGGTCGGGCCGCCGAGCGCCGGTCGGGCCTTCCCGCTGCCGACGGGACGGTCGGGCAGGCCGGTCAGGTGGGCCAGTGCCAGCCGGTACGCCTCGCCCAGGGGTGTCTGCCAGTCGGTTTCGCGCATGCTCCCAGGGTGGACGCCGGGCGTGTGAGCCGGCGTGTGACGGCGCCGCCGCTATCCGACAGATTGTCTGCAGACGGTCTCCACACGGTCTCCATGTCCCGGGCGGCCGGTGCGGGCAGAGTCCCCGGTATGGACACGCTGACCTCTTTCAGGAACGGCATCGACACCACCGTGCTCGACGTCACGGTCGACGTGGTGCGCGGGGCACCGGAGACCGGCCGGTTCCGGTTCCGGGCCGAGACCGCCTGGATCGACGGGACCCACAGCCGCAGCAGCGTGCGTGACTTCTACGGCGTCGGCCAGAACCGCCCCCGCGACCGCGCCTTCACCCTGGACGCCGACCACCCGCCGGTGCTGGTCGGCCGCGACCGCGGCCCGACCCCGGTGGAGTACGTGCTGCACGCGTTGACCTCGTGCCTCACGGCCGGGATCGTGCTGGCGGCGGCCCAGCGCGGTGTGCGCCTGACCGACATCCGCTCGACGGTGGTCGGCGACCTCGACCTGAACGGGCTCATGGGCCTGGACCCGGCGGTCCGCAACGGCTTCGAGGGGATCGGCATCCACATCGTCGTCGACGGCGACGCGTCCGAGGAAGTGCTCGCCGAGATCGTGGAGCACGCGCGCACCCACTCGGCGGTGTTCGACATCGTCACCAACCCCGTGCCGGTCACCATCGACATCGCCTGACCCGCGCCCTACGGCGTGCCCTCGTCCCTGACCCGCGCGCTCCGGCGTGGCCGCGTCCCTGACCCGCGTCGATCTTGCAGTTGTGGCCGCCCCTATTTGCGTAAATGTCGTGTTTTGAGGGAGGCCACAACTGCAAGATCGGCGGAAGGGGGGCGTCGTGAGGGCCGTGGACGGCGCCCACCTGTGTCGCTGGATGCGTTGCGCCACACGGCGGTCTCGCGAACCTGACAAAGCACCAGTAGTGTCACGGGTCGCAGGTTCGCGCGCAGTCGTGGGTTGGGCAAGGGTGACATATCAGCCCGGCCCGCCACTGTCCGTCATCGCAAATCCGCCCACCAGGTCTGTGCGGTCGCCCTGATCGTCG
>NZ_BOPH01000083.1 GCF_016863655.1 Virgisporangium ochraceum | reverse complement strand
AGCGATCAACAGACGCCCGGACCCTCGCGAAGACAGAGCGTCCGAACGCACGGTGACACACCACGACTGCGTACGAGTCAGCGACTCAGGACACTAGGTGCTGGCCCGGACGACCAGGGTCACGGGGAAGTGCTGGCGGTGACCGGGAGGGGGGTCGCCGGCCAGCAGGAGGCGGGTGGCGGCGGCGGCCATGTCCTCCACCGGTAGGCGCATCGTGGTCAGGGGCGGGTTGGCGCACACCGCGGCGATGCTGTCGTCGAAACCGACGATGCTCACGTCGTCGGGGACGCGCCGTCCGGTGGCAGTGATGGCCTGCACGGCACCGGCGGCGGTCAGGTCGCACGCGACGAACATGGCGTCGAGGTCCGGGTGCCGGTCGAGCAGGTCGCGGGCGGCCCGGTAGCCGCCCTCGCGGTCGAAGCCGCCGTCGGCGCTCAGGTCGGGGAGACCCAGCGTGCGGATGGCACGCCGGTGTCCGGTGCGGCGGTCGATGGCGCACGGGTTGGTGGCGGGGCCGTGGATCGCGGCGATGCGGCGGCGGCCGCGCTCGTACAGGTGGGTGACCGCGGCGACGGCGCCGCCGACGTTGTCGGCCTCCATGCCGGGAACGGACGGCGCGGTGCGCACCAGCGACACCGTGCGCCGGCACCGGCGGTGCAGCCGCGCGGCCAGGGCCGGGGTGATGTCGGCCAGCACGACACCCAGGCCGGCGTGGTCGGCGATCTCGTCGATGGCGTGTTCGACCGGGTCGGAGTCGCCCAGTTGCAGCCGCACCTGGGCGCCGAAGCCCTCCACGACCGGCAGGATGCCGGCCAGGACGCGGCTGAAGTACGGGTGCGTGCCGAGCCAGCCGATCCCCTGGTTGTAGGTCACCGCGACGACGTCGATCGTGCGGGGCCGGCCCGACGCCAGCGCCCGCGCCGACTCGTTCGGCTGGTACCGCAGGTCGGCGACGGCCGCGCTGACCCGGGCCCGCAGCGGCTCCGAGGCGCCGGGCGCGTTGTTGATGACGCGGGACGCGGTGGCGCGCGAGACGCCCGCCGCCCGCGCGACATCCTCGATCGTGGGCCGCTCCCTGCTCATCCGACCCGCACCCCCCTCCCAGGCTCCGAGCCGCCGCAGCGCCGTGAACCGTAGCGCCGAGAGCGCTCTCAGCGAAAGCGTCCCAGCTCCGCCAGGACCGCGGCGACCTCCAGGGCGGCACCCCGGTCGTAGGCCGCGTCGAACGTGCCGGCGGGCAGCATCGGGCGCACGACCCGGTCGCGGATCACGGCGTAGTGGATGAAGTTCGCGGTGTCGTGGAACAGGCCGCCGCCGCAGGCGCCGAGCAGTTCGGCGGCGCGCTCCGGGTCGTCGCGGCAGGCCGCCGCGTACGCCAGGGCCAGGACGCAGTCCGCGTCGGCGTTCCGGCCCTCGGACTCGGCGCGGTGCCGGGCCCGGGCCAGGTGCGGCAGGTACCCGGAGCCGGCGGCCACGTGCGCCAGGGCGTAGCAGAACAGCATGACCCAGTTCTCGCGCAGCCCGCTGCCGTGGATGTTCTCGGCCTGCCGGTCCATCCACCGCAGCAGCGCCGGCCCGTCGCGGTCGACGAGCGCGTCGACCCACGCGGCCCAGATGCAGATGTACCGGTCGTACCCGTCGGTCACGGGGGTCAGCAGGTCGACGAGTTCCGCGCTCACGCGGTCCCGCTGCCCCGACACCTGGAGCACGACGGCGCGGAACGCCCGCGCGAGCCGGTGCAGGTCGGGTTCGCCGGCCTCGTGCGCGCGCCCGGCGGCGGCGGTCAGGCCCGCCACGGCCCGGTCCGGCTGGCTGAACTGCGACAGCGACCGGTAGACGGTCGCGATCACCGCGGCGGCCGGATCGTCGACGGCGGGCGCGAGCGCCTCGGCGGCCGCGGCGGCGTCGGCCATCAGGCGCGGGTCGCCGGAGCCGAGTCCGAGGTCGGCCTCGACGATGTGCAGCCACAGGCGGTCGCGCGGGGCGAGGTCGCGGCCGCGCAGGTCGGCCACCCACCGCAGGCCCTCGGCGTACGAGACGGCGTTGCGCCACACCGTGCTCAGCCCGACAAGGAGGTCGACCGCGTCGGCGAACCGGTGCCGCGCCAGGCTCTCGTCGAACGCGAGCCGCACGTTGTCGAGGTCGTCGCGGGTGCGGGCGGCCAGCGTGGCCGACAGCCAGGCGTGCGCGCGGGGCAGGGCGGCCGTCCGCGCGACGACGTGGCGGCGCACGCGTTCGGTGGTGTCGGCGCGCCGGCCGGCGTCGAGGCGCTGCCAGGCGAACAGCCGGATCGTCTCCAGCAGCCGGTAGCGGCCCTCGTGGACAACGAGGCTCTTGGCCACCAGGTCGGCGAGGAGCGTGACGGCGTCGTCGTGGAGCGCCTCCACCGCGGCCAGGTCGAAGCCCGCCGGGAACACACCCAGGCGTTCGAACAGGTCCCGCGACGTCGGCGACAGCAGGTCGTAGCTCCACTCGATGGTGCGGGCGAGCGTGGCGTGCCGCCCGCCGGCCCGCGGCCGGCCGCCGACCAGGATTCCCAGCCGGTCGTCGAGCCGGCCCAGCAGATCGTCGAGCGTGAGGTGACGCAGCTGCGCGGCGGCCAGCTCGATCGCCAGCGGCAGCCCGTCGAGCCGCAGACACAGGTCGACCACCGCGGGGTCGGTGGCGGTGATCGACCGTCCCGTGGCGGCCGCGGCCCGCTGGACGAACAGCGTCGCGGCATCGGCACCGAGCGACCCGAGGGCGTGGACCGCCTCGCCGTCGACCCCGAACGGCTCCCGGCTGGTGACCAGGATGCGCAGCCCGGCGACGCCGTCGAGGAGCGCGTCGACGACGGTGGCGGACTCGTCGAGCAGGTGCTCGCAGTTGTCGAGCACGAGCAGCAGCCGCCGCGAACCCAGTGCTCCCACCAGCGCCGCCAGGTCGCCGGCGCCCTCGACGCCGGTGGCCTCGGCGACCGCCCGCACCACGTCGGTGCCGTCGCGGGCCGGCGCCAGTGCCACGAACGCCACCTCGGTGCCGGCCCGACGGGCCACCTCCAGGGCCAGCGTCGACTTGCCCGCACCGCCCGGTCCGGTGATGGTGACGACGCGGTGCTTCCCGAGGAGGCCGTCGAGCGCGTCGAGGTCGCAGACGCGGCCGACCAGCGGGGCGCGGGGCGGCGGAAGCGAACCGGTCGGCTGCCACCGCGGGGAGAAGGCGGTCTCGACCGCCCCGACGAACCGGTACCCGCGCCCGCGTTCGGTGCGGATCATCGCCTGGGCGGCACCGTCGTCGCCGATCGCGGCGCGGGCCGACTTCACCCGCGAGGCCAGCGCCGAGTCGGTGACGAACTGGTTGCCCCACACCGCGTCGAGGAGCTCGGCCCTCGGGATCATGCGGTCGCGGTGGGCGACCAGGTAGGTGAGCACGTCGAACACCTGCGGTTCCAGGTGCACCCGCGCCCCGTCGACGGTCAGTTCGCGCGCGCCGGCGTCGAGCCGGCAGGCCCCGAACGCGTAGACCGTCATGCCGCAGGCTACTCCATGACGAACCCCACCACGTGCGCGACGACGTCGGGGTCGGCGAGCAGCCGCCGGTGGCCGAGGCCGTCGGTGGTGCGCATCCGGGCGCCGGGCCAGGCCGCGTACACGTCGGTGCCATCGGTGACCGGGATCGACCGGTCGCCCCGGTCGTGGACCACCAGCGCCGGCGGCAGCGCCACCGCGCGGGCCAGCGCGGGGACGTCGAAGTGGTGCAGCGGCGCACCGATGCGGCGCTCGACGCGGCGGACGAGCCGCCGGTGGGTCCGCTCGCCGCAGCCGAGCAGCGCGGCGAACCGGCGGGCGTACCCGGCGGCGCTGGCCATCGGCGCGAGCAGGGCCACCCGCCGGGCGGGCAGTCCGTCGGCCAGCGCCGCCACCACCGCCGTGGCACCCAGCGAGTGCGCGACCAGCGCGTCCGGGGTCCCGAACTGGCCGACGACCGCGGTGAGCGCCGCGACGAACTCCGGCAACGACGAGGCCCGCGGCCCGAACGCGCCGGCCGCCGACGTGCCGTGGCTGGGCGCGTCGAACGCCACCACGCGGCGGCCGCGGGCGACCAGCGGTGCCACGAACGCGTGCAGATCCTCGCGGCGACCGGCCCAGCCGTGCACGAGGAGGACGGTCGGGCCGCCGCGTCCCCACACCGCCCCGCGCACGGCGCGGCCGTCGAGCGTGACCTGGAAGAGGCGCCCGCCCGCCGGTCTCTTCGGCGCGGCCCGGGCGGGTAGCCGGAACCAGATGCGCTCGGCCCAGCGGGCGCCGGCCCAGGGGGCGACGTGCTCCAGGACCCGGAAGGCGGCCCGCACCGGCGTGGGCGCGGTGTGGAAGCGGACGACGGTGGCGGTGCGTTCGGTCGTAACGGTCATGTGGACACTGTCCGTTCCCGGGGCGCCGGCTGCTTGGACGCGGGATGGAGGGTGGATGGAGACGCGCGTCGACGGGGGCTCCGTCGAGTCAGCCGCCGGCTCGGAGGACCTCGCCGAGCAGCCGCCGGCGGCGGAGGGCCGCCTCGACGGGAACGACGACGGCCACGGCCGCGAGCAGGGCCACCGCGACGACGCCGAGGCCCCACCACGGGACCACCAGCGGCGGGTCGTCGGTCTGCCCGGTCAGTACGAGCAGGGACAGGGGACCGAACGTCGCCGCCGCGAGGAGCAGCCCGAGCAGGGGACCGCCCACGGCGGCCACGACCACCGGGGGCAGCAGTTCGCCGGCCGCCACCCGGCGGGTGTCGCGTTGGCGCAGGCCCAGGGTGCGCAGGCGGCTGAGGGTCTGCCAGCGCTCCGGTGCGCCGGCGGCCGCGCCCAGGCACAGGGCCAGCAGGCCCAGGGTCAGCAGGACGGCCGCCGTCACCAGCGCCAGCCGCAGCAGGCCGGCGGTCAGCGGAGCGGTGCGGCGGTCGTGGGCGACAGCCGCGCGCGAGACCACGTCGGCGGCGGTGCCGGCGGCGTCCTCGGCGCGGGCCGCCGCATCGGCGCCGGGCCCCCGCAGCCACACGGTGTCCGGCACCATGTCCACGCCGGCGGCGGCCAGGGCGGCGGCGTCGACGATGACGACGTCGGGAACGTCGCCGACGTACGGGGCGGTGCCCACCGCGCGCAGCGGCACCGGGTCGGCGCCGTCGCGGGGGAGTTCGAGCCGCATGCCCGTGCGGAGGGTCCCGTCGCCGGAGCGGACCAGGGCCGGCACCTCGCCGCCGGTGCCGGACGCGAGCCGGGACAGCTGCGGTGCGTCGGGCAGCGGGGTCGACGCCAGCAGGCGCTGGAACGCGGCGGCGTCGACGACCACGAGGCGCGGCGTGGCCAGCGTCTCGCCGGTCAGGACGCGGGCGCCGTCGGTGACCTGGGCGGGCACCACCTGCCGCACGCCCGGCGCGGCCGTGAGGCGGCGTACCAGGTCCACCGTGGACACCTGGGCGGCGGGGTCGGCGCTGAGGTCCAGGCGGGCGTCGGCGCCCACGGTCCGCCAGGCGCCGTCGGCCACGCCGCGGTCGGCGGTCGCGTCGAGGGTCAGCGCGAACGCGGCCAGCGCGGCCGCCGACACCATCGCCAGCACCGGCAGCGCGCGTCCGGCCGTCGCGGCCGCCCGCGCCGTGCCGACAAGCGCGAGGGGACCGCGTGAGCGCAGCGCCCGGCGCAGCGCGAGCCCCAGCGTGGCGGGCAGCAGCCGCAGCAGGACGAGCGCGCCCGCGATCACCCCGAGGGCGGGCGCACTGGCCGGCAGCGCGGCACCACCCCCGGAGAAGGACCCGTCGGCGGGGGGCAGGATCCCGCGTTGGTGCAGCGCGACGACGGCGGTGGCCGCGGCCACGGCGACGGCGATCTCGACAGCGGCCCGGCGCAGGTCGGCCGTGTGCCGCAGGAAGCGCCGCGCCGACCGGTTCGCCGGCGCCCGCCGGTCGCTGGTGGCCCGGGCCGCGGCGAGCGTGCCGAACCCCGGACCGGCGAACGCCGCCGCGACCACCACCGGCAGCGCCCACCACCACGACACCCCCGGCGTCACCGCGCGGGCCACGGCCACGCCCACCCCGGCGGCGAGCACCGCCAGGAGCACCGACTCGACGAGCAGTTCGGCACCGAGGTCGGGCAGGCCCGCGCCGCGCTGACGGGCGGTGGTCAGGGCCCGGGCGCGGCGGCGCACCAGCAGGTCGGCGGCGAGCAGCAGCACCAGCACCGCACCGGCGAGCACCGCGACCAGCAGCACCGACGCCTGCGCCGACGCCGCGTCGACCCGGGCCCGCACCGCGCGCAGCTCGACGTCGAGCCGCGACTCCCACTTGAGGACGTCGTCGCGGGCGGCCGAGGAGCCCGACCGCACCTTCAGCGCCACGACCGACTCGGCGACCGCCTCACCTCTGTCGACGGTCAGCACGTCCGGCCGGGGCGCGAACCGGACGGTGCGGACCAGCTCGTCGGACTCGAACGCGAGCCGGGCGTCGGGCAGCGAGTCGGGGGAGAGCAGACCGCCCAGCCGGGTGGTACCGATGCCGTCGGAGCCGCTGACCGGGTGCACCAGCCACGGCGCCAGCCGCCACCCGGGGTCGTCGTCGGGCCGGAAGACGCCGCTGATCACCACGTTCATGACCCGCTTGCGCTCGTCGACGAGCGGGATGCGGTCGCCGGGGCGCACGGCGAGCGCGGTGGCGTCCACTTCGGACAGTCCGATGTGGACGGACCAGGGTGGGCCGTCGTACGGCGAGGTGGCCTCGCGGGCGACGCTGGGACCCGGCGGGCCGCCGGCGACCCAGGTGACCCGGCCGGCGCTGAACGGCCCGCGGTCGTCGGCCAGGTAGGTGAGCTGGAACGTGCGCAGCACGCTGCCGTCGGTGACCCGCAGGGACGGCGAGGTGACGATCGCCGACGGGGGACCGAGTGCCGCCCGCAGCCCCGGATCGAGGGCGCTGGAGGCGCGGCGGCGGAACGCGTCGACGTCCTCGGCGAGGTCGGGCGTGCGGTCCCGGCCGCCGCCGGGAGCGTCGTCGGGGAGCCAGCCGGCGTGGACGAGGACGTCGGCGCTGTCGCCGGCCCGGGCGATGGCCTCGCGGACGGCGTCGTCGGCGGTGGTGCGCAGCAGCGGCGGAGCCGCCGTCGACAGCAACGTGACCACGGCGACGACGACCGCGGCGAGCAGGAGGGGACCGGCGTCGGCCCGGGCCCGGCCGCGCACCGACGGCCAGTGCAACCGGGGAAACCAGTGCAACCGGGGAAACCAGCGCGCCGGGCTCACGCCGTCACCCGCAGGTCCGCCGCGTCGGCGCGGCGGGACTGCAGCGTCGCCACGACCGTCACCGCCACCGCGCAGCCGGCCAGCAGCACCGCGAACAGCACGGCCTCGCGGCCCCAGGGCCAGTGCGGCAGGACGACCGGTACCGGTTCGGCGCCCGTGTCGGACCGGATCATGTGGGGAGCCACCAGCCAGGTGGCCAGCGCACCGACGAACGCGCCGGCCAGCAACGGCGGCAGCAGCACCGCGGCGTGCTGGCCGAGCAGCACCGCGCGGATCTCGCGCCGCGACACGCCCAGCCCGCGCAGGCGCGCCACCTCCACCGCCCGGGCGCGCAGGTCGAACGTCACGTGCAGGGCGATGCCGGCGAACAGGAGCAGTGCCGCGGCCGGCACCAGCAGGCGCAGCGCCGCCGGCAGGCCGGCCCGTGGCGGGCTGCCGGTGAGCCGGGCCGTCTCGCCGGCACGGGTGGTGACGGCGCCGAGGTGCAGGCCGGCGAGCCGCTCGGGGGCGTCGGCGCGCGGGTTGCCGACCCACCAGGCGTCCATGGGGAACGTCGGGTCGCCGCCGCGGATGACGGCGCGGGAGAGCAGGTCGACGTCGGCGAGGATCGCCGACGCGCCCGGTGCGCCCGGCACCGACGGCACCACCGCGGTGATCAGGGCCGTGACCGAGGTCGTGCCGACGGTGAGCGAGACCCGGGAACCGGTGCCCACCTTCAGCTCGGCCGCGAACCGCTCGGAGACCGCCACCGGAACCGATCCCGGGTCCTCGAACGCGGTGGCGACCAGGGTCCGCGGGCTGTCGTAGACGCCGTAGAACTGGGCGTCGGCGGTGAGCGTCAGGGCGGTGGGCGTCGCGGCGACGGCCGGGTTGGACAGCCGGCCGGGCTCCGGGGGAGCGGAGAACGCGTGCCAGGGACCGGAGCCGCCGGGCATCGTGAGGGTCACGGCGACGGCGGCCGGGGACGGCTCGACCTCCGTCGACGTCATCGACAGGAACACCGCGACCAGTCGCCCCGCGCAGCCGGGCAGCGGGTGCGGGCGGCCGTCGAGGGGGAACGGGTCGCCGGTGCACGAGGTGCGCAGGCCGGTGCCGTCCTGCACCAGCAGGCGCGGGGACACCAGCACCGGACCGGTGCCGGTCGAGGTGCCGGAGATGCTCAGGCCGGCCGGCACCGGCGCTCCCACCACGGGCGCCACCGGCACCAGACCCGCGCTCACGTGCGTCCACTCCGATCCCTTGCCCGAACGGCCGCGCAGCAACGACGCGGCCCGGCCGGTGTCGAGCGCGACCAGGCGCGGCGCCGCGCCGCCGCCGCCGACCCATTGCCCGACGGCGATGCCGCGGTCGACCGCGGGGCTGACGGTGCCGCCGGTGGCCGCGGAGACCGCTTCGCCGTCGCCGGATGCGGGCGGGGCGGCGACGCGCAGCGCGAGATCGGTGCCGACCGACAGATCGGCCTGGTCGTGCTGCGAGCGCTGCCAGGTGGCGTCGAATGCGGTGCCGAACGTGCCGGCGGCGCACGCGAGGCTGATCAGCAGCCCGGCGGCGACCGCGTGCGGCCGCCGGGCCGCCTCGAACGCGGCCAGCGGCCACGCGAGGCCGCGCGAACGTCGCGCCATCCGGTCGGCGGCCTTCAGCACCGGGACCGCGACGCGCAGCGCCAGCGCGGCACCGGCGGTGAGCAGCAGCGCCGGCGCGGCGACCCGGACCACGTCGGCGCGGGTGCCGGAGCCCGACGGCTGGGTGGCGAGCTGCCAGTACCCCACCACCGCGAACGCGAGCAGCAGCAGGTCGGCGCCGGAGCGGGCGAACCGGCGCTGCGACGCCGGCACCACGAGCACCGCCGCGAGCCCGGCCGCGCCCGCGACCACCGCGAGCACCTGCCACCCGGTGACGCGCGGCGACGCCGCCAGCCCGGCGTCGACCAGCGGTGGCAGGTGCGTCAGCCACGCGTGGACCGCCGCCGACGCCGGCACCGCGACCGCGGCGGCGAGACCCGCCAGCACCAGCGCCTCGACGCCCGCCGCCGCGGCGAACTGCCCCCGGCTGATCCCCAGCGCCGACAACAGGTCGGACTCGGTCGAGCGCACCCCCGCGGTGAGCCGGCCGGCGAGCGCCAACGCCGTCGCCGTGAGCACCGCGCCGACCACGGCGACCGCGAGCACCGCAGCGACGGTGACCTGCTGCTGCTCGCGCGCCTGCCGCAGCGTCGCCGGCAGGAACGACTCGACCCGCTGGATCCGCACCCGGTCGCCGAGCGTGCGGTCGAGCCGCCGGTCGGCGCCGGTGATGCTCGTGGTGACCGCGTCGAGGTCGGCGCGGTCGGCGCGGCTGAGGTCGGGCCGGGCGGTGACCTCCAGCCGCTCGATCGTGGACGCGCCGGCGAGCAGGTCCTCGATGGTGACGAGGAACGGGCCGTAGGCGTGCACCGGCTGCATGCTGCGGCCGTCCTGGAACGCGAAGTCGTAGCCGGCGCCGCCGAGCGGGTCACGGTCCCAGCCGGTGCCGCCGAGCGGACGGGCGACGCCGACCACGGTGACCGCGACCGCCGCCGCCGGATCCTGCCGCAGCTCGGCGCCGAGGCCGACCCGGTCGCCGGGCTTCAGGCCGAGCACGCGCGCGGTGGACTCGAGGATCACGGCCTCACCGGGCGCGCCCGGCCACCGCCCGTCGACGAGCTGGGCGCGGGCGGGCAGGTCCTCGACCGCGGCGAGGTAGGTCTCGGCGGCCGACCCGTTGCCCTCCGGCGCCGACGGCAGCGACCGGATCGCCGACGACGCGCGGGCGACCGTCGTCGACGCGAACGGGCTCAGGGTCTGCGTGAGGAGTGCGCGGGTGTCGGCCGCGACCGAGCGGGCGTCGGCGCCCTTCATGTCGACGGTGAACGCGGTGACCCTGGTGTCGTCGGGATCGGCGCGGGCGGCGACGACCTCCAGCGCGCGCTCGCCGGTGCGGGTCACCAGGAGCGCGCAGGTGCCGAGCAGGGTGGCGCCGATCGCGACCACGGCGAGCAGGGCGGCCAGCAGCGGCCACTGTGCCCGGGCGCGGCGGCCGACGAACCTGATCACGCGCGGCCACCCGCGTCGGCGCCGCCGACCCGGCCGTCGCTGATGGTCAGAACGGTGTCGGCGAGGGCCATCATCACGGGGTCGTGCGTGGAGACGAGGACCGTGATCCCCTCGGACTCCACGACCCCCCGTAGGAGCGCCATCACCGACAGGCCGGTCTCCGCGTCGAGCTGGCCGGTGGGCTCGTCGGCGATCAGCAGCCGCGGCGACGCGGCCAGCGCGCGGGCGATCGCCACCCGCTGCTGCTGGCCGCCGGACAGCTGGTCGGGCCGCTGGCGCGCGTGGTCGGCGAGCCCGACGAGGTCGAGCAGCGTCGCGACCCGTTTCTCCCGCTCCTGGGGATCGGCGCGGGCCAGCCGCAGCGGCACCCCGACGTTCTCGGCCGCCGACAGCACCGGGATCAGCCCGAACGTCTGGAACACGTACGCGACCTTGTCCCGCCGCAGCCGCGACAGCCCGTCGTCGTCGAGCGCGGTGACCTCGGTGCCGTCGACGAGCACCGACCCGGTGTCGGGCCGGTCGAGGCCGCCGACGACGTTGAGCAGCGTCGTCTTGCCGGAGCCGGAGCGACCGACGAGCGCGGTCATGCTCCCGCGTTCGACCCCGAAGCTGACATCGGTGAGCGCTTTCACGGCGCCGAAGCTCCGGCTGACGCCGGTTACCTGGAGGATCACGCGTCCGGCCTGATCTCTACCCGGTCGGCCTCCAGCGTGAGGCGCACCCGGCGGGTCAGCGCAAGCGCCTCCCGGTAGTCGCGTGGCACCTGGACCCGTCCGGCGCGGTCCATCACCGCGTACTCCTCCGCGATCACGTGCGTGTCGCCGTTCTCGGCGGTGGCGGTGCGGCGCAGCACCTCGCTGCTGGTGCGCCCGTCGCGGATCGCGACGGTCCGCTCGACCTGGCCGCTCACCGCGGGATCGTGGGTCACGACCACGACGGTGACCCCGAACTCGCGGTTCACGGTGCGCAGCGCGCCGAACACCTGCTCCGACGTGGCGGTGTCGAGCTCGCCGGTGGGCTCGTCGGCGAGCAGCACGCGCGGCCCGTTGGCCATCGCGGTCGCGATGGCCACCCGCATCTGCTCACCGCCGGACAGTTGCGCCGGTCGCCGGTCGGCCTTGTCGGCGATGCCGAGCGCTGTCAGCAGCTCGGTCACCCTTTTGTGGGACTCTTTCTTGGACGGAGTGCGCGCGGCCGTCATCGGCAGGTCGACCATCTGCCGGGCGGTGAGGTACGGGACGAGGTTGCTGGCGGTCTGCTGACGCACGAACCCGACGGTGTGCCGCCGGTAGTGGACCCGGTCGCGGCGCGACATCGACAGCAGGTTCCACCGGTCGACCCGGGCCCGCCCGGCGGTGGGCGCGTCGATGCCGGCGAGGATCGACAGCAGCGTCGACTTCCCGGATCCCGACGCGCCCACGACCGCGATCATCTCGCCACGGTCGACCACGAGGTCGAGCCCCTGCAGCGCCTGCACCTCGACCGAGCCCGACTGGTAGATCCGCACCAGGCTCTCGCAGACGATCAAGGGTTCGGACATGCGGCGATCTTAAGGTCGGACGGCGGCCGCGCGCAGCGCACCCAGCTCCACCGAGGACGGCCAGACCCGCGTGTGGTAGCGCGGGGGCGACCACCCGGGCTCCCGCTCGATACCGGTGACCCGGACGACCGTGTCCCACGGCACGAGGCTGGTCCTCCGGGCTCCGTCGACGACCGCCACGTACTCGGTCTCGGGGAGCAACGTGTCGACGGTGTGGCCCCACACCGAGATCGAGTACACGCTGCCGTCGTCGCGCTGGCCCATCGAGTACGGCGCGAGGACGGCGTCCCTGTGGTTCTCCCGCTGTGCCGCGTACTCGGCGGACGCGAGGAGAACCTCCGACCGGTGCAGGGCGGCGTGCAGCGGGTCGCCGTCGGGCACGGTGTAGGGGACGACCCGGCCCTCGCCGTCGACGGTGTACGCCTGCGGCGAGATCGTCTGGGCCGACTCGAGGTACTCCTTCTCGGCCAGCTCGAGCAGTCCGGCGACGGCGTCGGGCCCGTCACCGACGACCGTGAGCGTCGACCCGTCGGCGATGAACGCGACGGGACGCGCGCCGAGCGTCCGCCCGAGGCCGGCCAGCCATCCGTCGAGCACGAGGTGCGCGGTGTCGGGCACGCGCAGGATTCCGCGCTCGTCGAGCGTGACCGGGGTGGGCTGCGGGTCGTGCCCGGCCCGGTCGTGCCGCGCGCGGTCTGGCCCGGCCGGGTCGTGCCCGGCCCGGTCGGGCCGGGCACGGTCGGCGAGGTTGCGGCGGGCGCGGTCGAACAGGGCCGCCGGGTCGACGCCCCACCGGGCCGGGTCGTCGGCGAGCACGTACCGCGTGCTGCCGGGGTGGTCGACGACCACCAGTTCGTCGACGAACGGCAGGAACGCGCGGGCGAGGTGCCGCCCGGTCCGGTGCACGGGGCCGAGCACCGGACGCAGGCGCGGCGCGACGAACTCCCAGTCGGTCACCGTGGCGGCCGAGCCGACCTGGGCGGCCGCGAACCGCTGGATCCGGCGCGTCAGCTCGCGGACCGGGACGGTGCCCCAGTTCAGGAACGCGCCGGAGAGGTCGGCCACCTTCGGCGTGCCGTCCGGAAGCGTGAACCGCAGCCGGAATTCGCTGTCGTCGTAGTCGATCCTGCTCCCCCCGGCCACGCGCACCGCGATGGCCACCCGGCGTGCGAACCGGTCTCTCGTCGGATCCCCCATGGGCGAGGAACGTACCGGATCATTGCCGTCGGTAGCTGACCCTCCGACCCTTCAACGGTTGTACCTCGCGGGAGTTCCCGTGCGGGAACAGCCGGCGGTAGGCGACCGTCCCGGCCGCCGCCACGGCCTGTGCGTGCTGGAGGACCAGCCACGACACCGGTTCGCTGTACGGCGCGGTGGTCAGCGATCCCTGGTACCGGAACGTCGACAGGTTCCGGGGCAGCGACGCGGCGAGGTCGACGGTGACCGGGCGGACCTCGCCGCACTCCTCGGGGAGGTGGCGCGGCACCTGTTCGCGGTGGCCGCCGGGCACCAGGAACAGGCCCAGGACCAGCGTCTCGCCGGCCGGTCCGCGGTGCACGAAGTGCTGCTCGACCGAGTAGTGGCGGCCGTCGAGCGTGTGCTCCGACGGCGTATGGAAGTGGTACTGCAGAAGCTCGTAGCGGGTGGTGCCGAGCCGCACGTGCGCGACGCCGGCCGGCACGTCGGCCTGGACGACCTCCTCCTCGCCCCGCTCGGTGCAGACGCCGTCGCGGCTGACGTAGCGCAGGGTCAGGTCGGCGGAGTGCGGGTACCCGATCCGCAGCGCCGGCAGGCCGGGTGCGGGAACCGCGTCCCGCGACCGGATGGCGATCGGGCTCTGGAAGGGCGGCTGGGGCGCGGATCCGGCCTGTGCGGCCGCGGGAATCGCCGTTCCGACGGTGGCCGCCGCAGGAACGCCGAAGACGAACGCGCGCCTGGAGATGCTCATTCGGACACTCCCATCGTTAGATTCGTTGATTGTGGTGGAACGCGGTGACGTGGAGGCGGACCTCATGCCCGACTCTGGGGTGGGAACTGGGGTCGGCGGCGCCCCTGTCGACGGCTGTACGGGCGGCCTCGCGGGCGGCGCTGCTGGCGGCCTTTCGGGTGGCTCTGGCGGCGGCCTTGGCGGTGGCCTCGCCGGTGGCTGTACCGGCGGCCTTGCGGGCGGGCGGTCGTGGTGACGGGCGACGTGGCCGGGAACGCGGCCGGGAACGCGGCCGGGAACGCGGCCGGGAACGTGGCCGGGAACGCGGCCGGGAACGCGGCCGGGCACCGGGCGGCGGTGGCGGGTGTGGCGGCCGGGCATCCGGCGACGGCGCGGGTGGGTCTGTCGGTGCTCGCCGCCGGTGGCTCCGCCGCCGACGCGGCGGTGGCGGCCGTGCTGGCCAGTTGCGTGGCCGAGAGCGTGTTCACCGGCATCACCGGTGGCGGCTTCGCCACCTACTACGACGCGGCGACGGGTGAGGTCACCGTCCTCGACTTCTGCTGCGCGATCCCCGGCCTCGACGCCGACGTGACGGGCACGTCGATGATGCCCATCGACGTCATGTTCGGGACGGTGCCGGTCGAGTACTCGATCGGCGGCGCCAGCGTGGCGGTGCCGGGCGTGCCGGCCGGGTGCGGCGAGGTGCACCGGCGCTGGGGTCGGCTGCCGTGGCACGAGGTCGTGGCGCCGGCGATCGACCTCGCGCGTGACGGGGTGGCGCTGCCGGTGCAGCAGGCCCGCACGCTGGCGAACCTCGCGCAGGCACTGGCGTACGGCGCCGGCTCGGCGATCTACGTCCGCGACGGCCGGCTCCTGGCCGGTGGCGACCTGCTGTTCCATCCGGGGCTCGACGAGGCGTTGACGATCCTGGCGTCGGAAGGGCCGTCGACGTTCTACACCGGTCACGTGGCCGACCTGATGGTCCGGGCCGCCCGGGAGGACGGCGGGTCCCTGGGTCCGCGGGACCTCGCCGGGTACCGGGTGCTGCCGTCGCCGGTGGGGCACGCCGGGCTGCACGGTCACCGGGTCTTCGCCCGGCGGGACGACCTCGGCGAGATCGTCGCCACGATCGACGGGCTGCCCGACGACCTGGCCGCGCTCGGACCGGCCGACCGGACGGTGACGCTCGCCCGCGCGCTCGCCGGGTACGGGCCGCAGACGATCGGCAACACGACGAACGTGACCGTGGTCGACGCGCGGGCGAACGCGTGCGTGGTCACCACGACGCTCGGGATCGGGTCGGGTGTGTGGCTGCCCGGCCTCGGCGTCCACCTGAACTCGATGCTCGGCGAGGGCGAGCTGATCACCCCGGGCCTGGCGCCGGGCGCGCACATGGTGTCGAACATGTGCCCGCTGGTCGTCCTCGACGCCGACGGGCACCTGACCCTGGCGGCCGGGTCGGCCGGCGCGTCGCGGATCCGCAGCGCGCTCGTGCAGACCCTGGTGAACGTGCTCCTCGACGGCGACGACCCGGACACCGCCGTCGGCCGGCCGCGCCTGCACCCGGTCGGGCCCGTGGTGCACGTCGAGCCGGGGCACTCGGAGGAGCAGTTGTCGGCGCTGGCGTCGGCAGGCTTCCAGGTCTCCGGGTGGGCCGACCGCGACCACTACTTCGGCGGGGTCACCGCGGTGGGGGAGTCCGGCGCCGCCGGAGATCCGCGGCGCGGCGGCGCCGGTGTGACGCTCTGATCGGCGCCTGCGATCAGCGCTTCTCGATCAACGTGCCGACACGCTGGTCGACGGTGCCGGAATCTCCCGCGGTGGTGACGACTCCGCGGCGCAGAACCCCAGGAAGAACCCGGCGACGAGACAACAGAGAACGATCTTGATCAGGGCCGAGAAGTCGGCCAGGACCATCATGCTGAACCTCCGATGGCACGCTCACGCATCGGAGACCTGACCGGGAGGGGAGCCTGCGCCCTGGCTCATGTACATCCCGACGAAGGGGACGTATACTCCGCAGAAATCAGTCCACCGAGGCTGGTTGGTGTGTGTGGGTCGTGCCGGCCGTGTCCAGCGATCGCGGCACGTTCCCGTCATGCAGTGTCGCTAGCGCCCGCTTCTCGTGATTCCAGTTCACGGGAGCGGGCGTTTTCGTTGACCCCAGGAAGGCGCTCGTCTGGCACCACCTCGACTCCTGTTGGGATATCGATTCAGTAAATCCCTGATTCTGAGTTTGACAGAATGGGATTCCCAGAGGAACCTCTTGCACCGAGTCGTCTTGCAGATGGCACATCCCACTCAGCGAGGTCCAGGACTATGACGGGCAAAACGGGCCCGATCGTTCCGCGCCGCAAGCTGGCGGAGGAGCTGAAGCGCCTCCGTCTGGCCCAGGGGCGCACCCTCGAACAGGTCGCCGCGACGACGTTGATCTCCACGTCGAAGCTGTCGCGCCTGGAGAACGCCCAGGGCAGCCCCCAGGCCCGCGACGTCCGCGACCTCATCCAGGAGTACGGCGTCGACCGCAACGACGCCGACCGCCTCATGCGTCTGGTGAGCGCCGCCCGCCGGCAGGGCTGGTGGAGCGACTACTCGTTCCGGACCGAGGGCTTCACCGCCGACCTCGACGTGCACGTCGCGTACGAGTCCGAGGCCTCGATCGCGCGCATCTACACCATCCCCTTCTTCCCCGCGCTGCTGCAGATCGAGCCCTACGTACGGGCGCAGTACAGGACGATGGAGCCGTGGCGCAGCGGCGAGGAGGTCGAGCAGCTGGTGCAGCTGCGCGAGCGTCGCCGCAGCCTGCTCGACCCGAGCGACGAGCGGCCGGCGCTCGACCTGGTCGTGGTGTGCCACGAGTCGGCGCTGCACCAGGTCGTCGGCACCCCGGAGATCCTCCAGGACCAGCTGCGGGCGATCGACGCGGCCTTCGACCGTCCCAACGTGAACATGCGGATCCTGCCGTTCACCGCGTCCCCGCCGTTCACCTGCACCTGCAGCTACACCTACTGGGAGTTCGGCGACTCCCTGGACAGCGACGTCGTGCACATCGAGACCCACGCCGGCTACCGCCTGCTCGAGTCCGACGAGAGCCTCTCGCAGTACCGGCGGTACTTCGACGAACTGCTCCGCCGGTCGTTGACACCTGAAGACTCCCGGGCCCGGGTCCGCTCGGCCATCCGCGACAGTTGACGGCCGCAGGCCGCGAAGGGACAACCGTGACGACCACCGAGGTGCTCCCGCGTGTCAGCGCGCGGCCGTTGTCCGCCGTCTGGGAGAGCCTGGCGAAGAACGACTTCGCGCTGGTCACCGACGCGCGGCTCGGGCTGCCGGCGGAGCTGCGCCCGTACATGGCCCGGCGGTTCTTCAGCGACGGGGTGCTCGAGGCCGACCACCCCGGTGTGCACAAGGACCGGGAGCGCGCCCGCGACGTCGTCCGGTACCACTGGTCGGGCGACCGCCTGACGCTGCGCGAGCACGACGAGACCGAGATCCGCAACCGCAGCGGGTTCATGGGTACCCGCACGGTCAACCGCGTCACGCTGCTGACCTACCCGCTGATGGACCTGTGGATCCGGACGGTGCTGTCGGCCGTCCCGCCGTACCTGCGGCAGGAGCGGGGCACGTTCGGCATCAACTTCTTCCGTACCCGCACCACCGTGGTGGCCGGTCCGCACCAGGACGACGAGGAGTTCGTCGTCATCTACGTGGTCGACAAGGTCGGCGGCGGCGCCGAGAGCACCCTGCACCGGTTCAACGACCCCGACGAGGTCGTGTTCCGCCGGACCCTCGAACCGGGCGACCTGCTGATCTTCCGCGACCAGGCGTTCCTGCACAGCGCGTCCCCGCTCGTCGCCGCCGGTACCACCGGCGCCCGCCGCGACGCGGTCGTCTGCACCGTGGACTACCACGACACGTATCCTCTGGCGTGACCACCGCGACGGGCGCCCTGTTCGGACTCGCGTACGGAGACGCGCTGGGGAAACCGACGGAGTTCCTCAGCGTCCCGGAGATCCACCGCCGGTACGGACCCGGCGGCCCCCGCGACCTCACCGGCGAGCCGGCGCTGGTCACCGACGACACGCAGATGACGATCGCGGTCGGCCGGGCCCTGTTCGACGCGGACGCACCGACGCCCGGGGTGCTGGAACCGTTGCTGCGGGCCAGGTTCGTGGAGTGGGCCGCCAGCCCGGAGAACAACCGCGCGCCCGGCATGACGTGCCTGCGCGCCTGCGGCGGTCTGGCCGAGGGCCTGCCGTGGGTGCGGGCGACCGTGGCCGGCTCGAAGGGGTGCGGCGCGAACATGCGGGTCGCGCCGGTCGGGCTGGTCGGCAGCTACGACCTCGACACGCTCGCGGGCGTCGCGCAGCTGCAGGCCGCGCTGACCCATGGCCATCCGACGGCGCTGGCGGCCAGCGACCTCACCGCCTACGCCGTCCGGCTCCTGCGTGACGGCGCCGCGCCCGCCGACCTGCCCGCCGCCCTGCGCGAGCGCTGCCACGACCAGCGCACCACCTACCGCGGTGACTGGCTGGCCGGCCTCTGGCAGCAGCCCGCCGTCGACTCGCCGGTCGCGTTCATCAGCCGCGGGTGGGACGAGTGCCTCGACGTCCTCGACCGCCTCGACGTCGCGTTGGGCATCACCGACGACGGGGGAGACGCGTGCCGGGTCACCGGTGAGGGCTGGGTCGCCGAGGAGGCGATGGCGACGGCGCTGCTGTGCGCGGTGCGGCACGCCGACGACCCGGTGACCGCGCTCGCCCGGGCCGCAACCACCTCCGGCGACTCCGACTCGATCGCGTGCCTCGCGGGCGCGTTCCTCGGCGCGGCACACGGGATGACGGCGTGGCCGCTGGAGTGGCTCGACCGCATCGAGTACGCGGCCGAGCTCGCCACGCTCGGCCGGGCCTGGGATTTTCCCGCGGGTGCGACCTTGGAGGCGCGGGCGTAGCCTCGGTCGGAGGACACGGTGCGTGCGATCGCCCTCGAATGCGACGTCGCTACGCCACATCCACCGCCGCCTTCCTACGTACACGCGGCCCGCGACGATCGCGTGCCGCACGCGGCCCTCGACGATCGTGCGCGTCACCGGAGTTCCCCCGGAAGGAGCGCAGCACATGTCCGGAAACAAGGCCGTCGCCTACATGGGTCCCGGCAAGGTCGAGGTCCGGTCCACCGAGTACCCGACGTTCGAGCTGAAGGACGGGCCGGGCGTCAACCCGGCGAACGTGGGACGCAAGACGCCGCACGCGGTCATCCTCAAGAGCGTCGCCACCAACATCTGCGGCAGCGACCAGCACATGGTCCGCGGCCGCACCACCGCGCCGGAGGGCCTCGTGCTCGGGCACGAGATCACCGGCGAGGTCGTCGAGACCGGGCCGGACGTCGAGTACATCAAGGTCGGCGACCTGTGCTCGGTCCCCTTCAACATCTCCTGCGGACGCTGCCGCAACTGCAAGGAGGGCAAGACCGGCGTGTGCCTGAACGTCAACCCCGACCGGCCCGGCTCGGCGTACGGGTACGTCGACATGGGCGGCTGGGTCGGCGGGCAGGCCGAGTACGTGATGGTCCCGTACGCCGACTGGAACCTGTTGAGGTTCCCCGACCGGGACCGCGCCATGGCGAAGATCCTCGACCTCGCCATGCTGTCCGACATCTTCCCGACCGGCTACCACGGCTGCGTCACCGCGGGCGTCACCACCGGGTCGACGGTCTACATCGCCGGCGCCGGACCGGTCGGGCTCGCTGCCGCGACATCGGCGTTCCTGCTCGGCGCCGCGGTGGTGATCGTCGGCGACCTGAACGAGCAGCGGCTGGCGCAGGCCCGCAGCTTCGGCTGCGAGACGGTCGACGTCTCGAAGGGCGACCCGTCGCAGCAGATCGAACAGATTCTCGGCACGCCCGAGGTCGACTGCGGCGTCGACGCGGTCGGGTTCGAGGCACGCGGTCACGGAGCGGAGGCCACCAAGGAGGCACCCGCCACCGTGCTGAACTCGCTGATGGACATCGTGCGCGCGGGCGGCGCGCTCGGCGTCCCCGGCCTGTACGTCACCGGTGACCCCGGCGCTTGGGACGACGCGGCCAAGGTGGGCTCGCTGTCGATCCGGCTCGGGCTCGGGTGGGCCAAGTCGCACGCGTTCTACACCGGCCAGTGCCCGGTGATGCGGTACCACCGTCAGCTGATGATGGCGATCCTGCACGACCGGGTCTCGATCGCGAAGAACGTCAACGCGACGCCGATCCCGCTGGACCAGGCACCACGCGGCTACCAGGAGTTCGACGAGGGGGCCGCGCGCAAGTACGTGCTCGACCCGCACGGCATGATCAGGGTCTGATCATGCGGCCGCGCGCCGTGCGGCCAAGATCTCGACGCGAGGAAGAAACCTGTAGCAGGCCTACAGGTTTCTTCCTCGGATGGCGATCATGGGCGCCGGACCCCGCCGGCTCTTACGCGTTCTCGATGAGGTGGCCCACCAGTTCGGGCCGCTGGCTCGGGGCGCCCGAGCCGTCGCGCCGCGGATCCACCTCGGGCAGGTCGACGGGTTCGCCGGACCGCTTCGACGCGACCGGACGGGGGCCCACCCACGCCACCTCGAGCTTCACCTCGCCGCGCAGGAACCGCTGCGACCGCACCCCGCCCGTGGCCCGCCCCTTCGCCGGGTAGGCCGCGAACGGCGTCACCTTGACCCCGTTGCCCGTGGACGTGACCACCATGGGCGCGCCGTGCTGCGGATCGTCGGTGGCGACCGCGCCGAAGAACACCACCTCGGCGTCGGCGGCGAGGCTGATCCCCGCCATGCCGCCGCCCTTGAGACCCTGCGGCCGCACCAGCTTGGCCGGGAACCGCAGCAGCGACGCGTCGGACGACACGAACACCAGCGCCTGGCTCGCGTCGGTGAGCCAGGTGCCGCCGACCACCTGGTCCCCTTCTCTCAGGCCGATCACCTCGAACTCGTCGGACCGCACCGGCCAGTCGGGCGCCACGATCTTCACGACGCCCTGCCGGGTGCCGAGCGCCAGCCCGGGGGAGTCGGTCTCACCGAGCGGGGCCAGCGCCACCACGGTCTCGCCCGGGTGCAGCGGCACCAACTCGGCCGCCGACATGCCACCGCGCAACGACACCGTGCCGACCCGCTGCGGCAGCACCGGCAGCGACAACACGTCGGTCTTGAACGCCCGACCGGCGCTCGTGACCAGCAGCACCTGCGCCCGCGCGGTCGTGTGCACCATCGACCGCACGGCGTCGTGCCGGTCGCGGCCGCTGCGCCGGCGCCCCTCGACCGCCTCCTCCGACTCGGCCGCGGTGCGCGCCACCAGCCCGGACGCCGACAGGATCACCTGGCACGGGTCGTCGGCCACCTCCAGCGGACCGGCCGGCACCGACGCCGCCAGCACCTCCTTGAGGTCGCCGTCGATCAGCGACGTGCGCCGCTCGGTCGAGAACTGCTTCGCCACCGCGGCCAGTTCGTCGGAGACGACCTTCCTGAGAACCTTCTCGTCGTCGAGGATCCGGGACAGCTCGGCGATCTCGTTCTCCAGCTTGGACTTCTCGGCCTCCAGCTCCAGCCGGTCGAACTTGGTCAACCGGCGCAGCGGCGTGTCGAGGATGTAGTTCGCCTGGATCTCCGACAGCTTGAACGTCTTCATCAGCCCTTCGCGGGCCGCCTGCGCGTTCTCGCTGTTGCGGATCAGCCGCACCACCTTGTCGATGTCGAGCAGCGCGATGAGCAGGCCCTCGACGAGGTGCAGCCGGTCCTGCCGCTTCTTCCTTCTGAACTCGCTGCGCCGTCGGACGACCTCGTACCGGTGGGCGAGGAAGACCTCCAGGAGCGCCTTGAGGCCCAGGGTCTGCGGCTGCCCGTCGACGAGCACGAGGTTGTTGATGCCGAAGGACTGCTCCAGCGGCGTCAGGCGGTACAGGTCGGCGAGAAGGGCCTGCGGGTTGACGCCGACCTTGCACTCGATGACCAGCCGGATCCCGTTCTCCCGGTCGGTCAGGTCCTTCACGTCGGCGATGCCCGTCAGCCGCTTCGTGCGGTTCACCTCGTCGGTGATCTTCTCGATCACCTTCTCGGCGCCGATGCCGTACGGCAGCTCGGTCACCGTGATCGCCTGCCGTCCGCGCGAGCCTTCGAGCGGACCGGTCTCCGCGCGCGCCCGCATCCGGACGACGCCGCGACCGGTCTCGTACGCCCGGCGCACCTCGTCGAGCCCGAGGAGGCTGCCACCGGTGGGCAGGTCGGGCCCGGGCACGAACTCCATCAGCTTGTCGAGCGTCGCGTCGGGGTAGCGGATCAGCCAGCGCGCGGCCTGCACGACCTCGCCGAGGTTGTGCGGGATCATGTTGGTCGCCATGCCGACCGCGATGCCGGACGTGCCGTTGACCAGCAGGTTCGGGAACGCGGCGGGCAGTACGGTGGGCTCGCGGAGCGAGCCGTCGTAGTTCGGCTTGAAGTCGACCGCGTCCTCGTCGAGCTCGCCCACCAGGCGCATCGCCGCGGTCGACAGCCTCGACTCGGTGTAGCGCTCGGCGGCCGGTCCGTCGTCGGGGCTCCCGAAGTTGCCGTGACCGTCGATGAGCGGCACGTTCAGCGAGAAGTCCTGCGCCAGCCGCACCATCGCGTCGTAGATCGCGTCGTTGCCGTGCGGGTGGTACTTACCCATCACGTCACCGACGACGCGGGCCGACTTCACGTACGCCCGGTCGGGCCGGTAGCCCTGCTCGTACATCGACCACAGGATCCGCCGGTGCACCGGCTTGAGCCCGTCGCGCGCGTCGGGAAGGGCCCGCGCGTAGATGACCGAGAACGCGTACTCGAGGTACGACGTCTCGATCTCCGTCGTCAACGGGTTGTCGATGACGTTCGCACCCGCGCGGTCGAACGACGAGAGGTCGACCTTCGGTCCGGTGTTCTTCCGTGCCACTTCGTTCGCCTCCCTTATGCGTCGATCGCGTCGCGGTCGACCCGCCGGGCCGACTCGACCAGCCAGTTCCGGCGCGGCTCGACCTTCTCGCCCATCAACAGGTCGAGGACCCGCTCAGCGGCGTCGACGTCCTGCATCGTGATCCGGCGTACCGACCGCGTGGCCGGGTTCATCGTGGTGGCCCACAGCTCGTCGGCGTCCATCTCACCCAGTCCCTTGAACCGCGGAACCGGCGTGATCACCTGGCGCCCCGACTTCTGCAACCGGGCGACCGTCTGCTCCATCTCCGCCTGCGTGAACGTGAAGATGGTCTCGGCGTTGCGCCCCTTGGTCTGCACCTTGTGCAGCGGCGGCATCGCCGCGTACAGCCGACCGAGCTCGATGACCGGCCGCATGTACTTGGCGAACAACGTGATCAGCAACGTGCGGATGTGCGCCCCGTCGACGTCGGCGTCGGCCATGATGATGACCCGCCCGTACCGCAGCTGCGCCGGCTCGAACGTGCGCCCGGTGCCGGCACCGAGCACCTGCACGATCGAGGCGACCTCGATGTTCTTCAGGGTGTCGGCGAGGCTCGCCTTCTGCACGTTGAGGATCTTGCCCCGGATCGGCAGCAGCGCCTGGTACTCGGACGCCCGCGCCATGCGTGCCGAGCCGAGGGCGCTGTCCCCTTCCACGATGAACAGCTCGCTGCGGTCGACCCCGGTCGACCGGCAGTCGACCAGCTTCGGCGGCATCGACGCGCCTTCCAGCGCGGTCTTGCGCCGTGCCGCGTCCTTCTGCTGCTTCTGTGTGAGGCGGACCCGCGCCGCCTCGACGATCTTCGTGAGGACGATGCGCGCCTCGGTGCGGGTCCTGCGGTCCTCGACCCACCTGCGGAGCTGTTGCTCGACGACGGCCTGCGTGACCTTGGTGATCGCGGCCGTGCTCAGCTCGTCTTTCGTCTGCGAGGTGAACTGCGGCTCGGGGATGCGCACGTGGACGACGGCGGTCATACCCTCGAGCACGTCGTCGACCGTGGGCGGGTCCTCCTTGGGACGCAGCAGGCCGCGCGTGTTGCGGATCGCGTCGGTGAGCGCGCGCACCGCGGCCCGCTCGAAGCCGCGGCGGTGGGTGCCGCCGTGGGTGTTGCGGATCGTGTTGGTGAAGCACTCGACGGTCCGCTCGTAGCCCGTGCCCCACCGGAGCGCGATCTCGATCTCGGCCTTGCGCTCGACGTTGGCCCGCATCACGCCGTGGTCGTCGGCGGCGTTCTCCTTGTACCGGCCCTCGCCGGTGATCATCACGGTGCCGCAGACCGGCTTCTCCCCGGCGGGGGTCAGGTAGTCGACCATGTCGAGCAGGCCGTGCGGATAGGTGAACGTCTCTTCGCCCTCGGGCGTGCGCAGCACGTAGCTGACGCCGGGCACCAGGAACGCGGTGTTGCGCAGCTTGCTGCGGACGGCTTCGACGTCGAGCGCCGCCCCCGGCTCGAAGTAGCGCTGGTCGTACCAGTAACGAATGGATGTGCCGGTGGACGCGTTGCGCTTCATCCGGCCGAGCACGTGCAGCCCGGCCTCCGGCGTGAACGGCGCGTCGGGCCCGTCGCCGTCGAAGACCCCCGGCACCCCGTTGCGGAACGACATGTGGTGGACCTTGCCGCCACGACTCACCGTGACGTCGAACCGCAGCGACAGCGCGTTGACCGCCGAGGCGCCCACCCCGTGCAGGCCACCCGAGGTCTTGTAGCCCGACCCGCCGAACTTGCCACCGGCGTGCAGCCGGGTGAGCACCAGCTCGACCCCGGACAGCCCCGACTTGGCGTTGATGTCGGTCGGGATGCCCCGCCCGTCGTCGTCGACCTGCACGGATCCGTCGTCGTGCAGGGTGACCACGACGCGCGTGGCATGCTCGGCAACCCCCTCGTCGGTGGAGTTGTCGATGATCTCGTTGGCGAGGTGGTTGATGCCGCGGCTGTCGGTGGACCCGATGTACATGCCGGGCCGTTTCCGGACGGCGTCGAGCCCCTCGAGATGCGTGAGGTCATCTGCCCCGTACAGGGACTCGGCTTGTGCAGTCAACTCGGCGTACTCCACTTCCGGGCGGATAGTGCCCGGCGAGCCTAACCAGGAGGTGCGACAAGTTCAGCGACGGGCGGCCGGGCGTGTCGAGTTTCACCGGAATGTCGGTCCTTCGGTCCGGCCCGGACAGTCGACCGCGGAGGGTCCCCGGATGGGTTCCCTCCGCGGTCGAACGTGTCGTCAGCGTCGCGCGCCGAGCCGGTACATCCCCACACCGGCCAGCAGCATGAGCAGCGCCAACAGGGCCAGACCGGCGATGCCGGCTCCGGTCAACGCCAGCGCCGCCGGAGCTCCACCGGAACGGGCGGCGATCACCGTCGCCCCACCGGACCGCGAGCCGGTCGCGGTGACCGAGACCGGCGTCCCGCTGCCGCTACCGGTGCCGCTACCGGCGCCGGTGCCGGGTCCCGGGTCGGAGCCGGGTTCGGTCCCCGGCTCCTCTTCCCCGGAGCCGCCGCCGGAGCCGCTGCCGGAGCCGCCATCCGTCCCGTCATCGCCATCGACGCCGCCCAGGACGACGGCGGCATCGAGCGACAACGGCCCGAACCCCACCGAGGCCCCGATCGCCGCACCACTACCGACGGTGACCTCCGCGTCGACGGCCACGGCAGCGCCGAGGCCGACCTCCGCGTCGACGTCGACGACATCGCCGAGGCCAACCTCAGCGTCGACGGTCGCGGCGTCGCCCAGGGCAACCTCCGCGTCGACGGTGGCAAGCGATCCACCCTCGGACGACGACCCGACGGTCACCTCCGCGTCCACCGCGAGAAGCCCACCGTCCGAAGTGGACTGTCCGCCCACCGTCACGTCCGCGTCGACGGCCGCGAGCGACCCGTCACCATCCGACGACGATCCCACGGTCACGTCCGCATCCACGGCGGCAAGCGAACCCCCACCCGAAGATGACGAACCCACACTCACGTCAACATTGACAGCCGCGACCGGCGCCGACGGAGCGCCAACGGCGGCCGTCACAGCGACACCCGTCCCGCCCGGGGAAGCCGGACGCCGAGCCGGTCCCGTGATGCTGACGCTGACAAGGGAGTTCCCCCCATCCGAATCCGAGCCGCCATGCCGGCCGAGGCCGAGGTCGGCGTTGATCGTCAACACGGACGCCGGCGGAACCGGCTCCGTAGTACTTGTCTCGGCGGACGCTGCCGTCGAGCCGAGGGCCCAGGCCGCACCGGCGAAGCCGGCGGTCACGAGGCCACGAAGGATCCAACGATTCATGGTGCACCTACCAGGATTGAGAATGTGTAGTGGCGTCTCGTTCCTGGTGGGGTCAGCCCGGCCGATCCGGCGGGCCACGGGCCGGCAGGCCCACGCGGGTCACCGACTCCTGCGGAGCGGTCCGCCCTGCCGTCGTCGGCCAGGCAAGCTTCAGTGCGAGCGTCGCCGCACCCGCGGGCGCCGCCCGGTCACCCCCGGCCGCGCCCACCCCGGCGCCCGGCGCCGTCGTGAGCAGGGCGGACCCGTCCGGTAGCGGTTGCGGCCAAGGTCCAAACGGCAAGGTGACGCGCATGGGCGCGGGCCGGCTACGTCCGCTTTCCGCCGTACCACCGAGCCCCCGCGTGGACCCCGACCCGAGCGAGCGCACCACCACCCACCGCCCCCGCAGTCCGGTAACCGGATCCACGGAGTCCGACGGAACAAAGGCCACCACCAGGAATCCGTCCCCAGGCCCCAGACCAGGTGCCGAGACCCCAGGCTGTGCGACCCCGGGTACGGGGATCCCAGGAGCAGAGATCCCAGGTATGAGAACCCCTGGTACGGCGACCCCTGGTACGGCGACCCCTGGTACGGCGACCCCTGGTACGGCGACCCCTGGTACGGAAACCCCTGGTAGGGAGACCCCGGGTAGGGAGGTCCCCGGGATCACGACACCGGGCACGTAGATCCCTGGCACAGAGAGGCCGGGCACGTAGATGCCAGGGACCGAGATTCCCGGAACCGATACTCCGGGAATCGCGATCGGGGGAAGGGAGGCCGGCGGCGCCGGGACAGACGGCGTCGACATCGGCGGCAACGTCACGGACGGGACCGAGACCGGCGGAACTGTCACCGACGGAACAGTCAACGGCGGAGTCGTGATCGGCGGAGTCGTGATCGGTGGCGTCGAGGTCGGCGGCACGGACACCGAGGGCACCGTCACAGGTGGCACCGTCACAGGTGGCACCGTCACAGGTGGCACCGTCACCGAGGGAACGGTCACCGAGGGAACGGTCACCGAGGGAACGGTCACCGCGGGCACCGATACAGGAGGCACCGACACAGGAGGCACCGAGACAGAAGGCGTCGAGAGAGAAGGCGCCGAGACAGAAGGCACCGTCGGCAAGGGTAGGCCGGGCAGGCCATCCGCAACCGCGGGCTCCGTACCCCACGATCCCAGCAGCTCGGCCGCGACCGCCACCAGTGCACCCGCACCACCCGCCACCAGCAGGCGGGCCAGATGCCCGAACCTGCCTCGCGAAGCGATGCCGATACGCCGTTCCATGACTGCGAAGTGTGCTCTTCCAGCTACTCAGCGTGCAATGGCCGGCACCCGAGCTGCACCCGGCACTCGGACCAACGGGCCCGGCCCGGTGCCCGATCGCCCGACAGACGCTCACCCACCCACGAGTGCATCACCCAGCGGAGTGCGCCGGTACAGCACCGAGCGGCCCGCCCTCGCCCGGTCGACCAGGCCGGCTTCGAGCAGCACCGCCAGGTGGTCGCCCACCGCGCCTACCGCCAGCCGGTTGGCCCGGGCGAGCTGGGTCGTGCTCGCGGGTTCGGCCAGTGCTACCAGGAGCTGTGCCCGCGACCGTCCGATCAGGGCCACCAGCGCGTCCGCGGGCCGCTGCCCCGACGGCTCCAGCAGGGCGGCCGTCCCCCGCGCGGGATAGATGACCGCCCTTGGCCACGGGTCGTCGTGGTGGGCGGCCAGGCCGGGCCACACGAACACCGAGGGCACCAGGGTCAGCCCGGCGCCGCCCAGGGTCACCGGACCGCCGGGCATACGGGCGATCTCGATGCCGCCGGCGTTCCAACGGACCGCGTCGTGCAGGCCGGAGAGGGCCGCGGCCCACCCGCCCCGGCCCAGCTCGCCGGCCCGGTGCACCACATCGCGTTCGCAGATGGCGCGGAGCTGGGGCCAGTCGGGAGCCAGCAGTTCGTGCCAGGCGGTTGCCAGGGCGTCGGCGATCCGTGCCACGGCAGAACGTCCGCTCAATGTTGCGCGCACACGTGCGTCCAATAATGGCTGGCGCCCGACGAAGCGCCTGATCTCGGCGCGCGCGACCGACGGCGGCGTCGCCCTGATCATCGACAGGTCGTCGTCGATGGACTGGGTGAGGCTCGCCGGCGGCGGCGCGATGAAGCCGGCGCCCTCGCGGGGAAGGTACAGCGCGAGCACCGCGTCGAGCTCCGAGTCGCGGCGCAGCGCGGCGAACCGCGGACGCAGCCGCGCCCGCCACGCCGGCGGCAGCGCGGAACGGCCGGTGCGCCCGTTGAGCGAGCGGAGCAGGCTGTGCAGCTCGAACATCGGCGAGACGGCGAACCGCGTGGCGAGCAGGTCCTCGGGCGTCACCTCGAACCGCAGCACGCCACCGACCTTACGCCCACGAACGAAACATTCGCCGCACCGGAAGGGAACGACGAAGCTGGCACCGTGACGACCTACGGGGGAGTGCTCGCCGAGCCGCGGTTCCGCGCTGTGTTCGTCTGCCGGCTGCTGGCGGTGGCGGCCGAGACGCTGCGCATCCTCGCGCTGTCGGTGCTGGTGTACGACACGACCGGGTCGCCGTTCCTCGGCGCGCTCGCGTTCGGCGCCGGCTTCGTGCCGCAGGCGTTCGGGGGCGTGCTGATCGGCGCGCTCGCCGACCGTGCGCCGCCGCGTCCGCTGATCGTCGCCGGTCACCTCGTCGCCGCCGCCACGACGGCCGCGCTCGCCGCGTTCCCGTTGCCGGCCGGGTGGTGCATCGCGGTGGTCGCGGCCGCGGCCTTCGTGGCGCCGGTGTTCAGCGGCGCGTCCGGCCGCGTGGTCGCGATCGTCCTCACCGGCGACGGCTACGTGCTGGGCCGCTCGCTGCTCGGGATGACCGGCTCGGCCGCGCAACTGGTCGGCCTGGCCGCCGGCGGCGCGGCGCTCGCGACGCTCGGCGCCCGTCCCGCACTCGCGCTCGGTTCCGCGGCCTGCGTCGCCGCCGCCGTGTGGTCGGCCGTCGGCCTGCGCGGCCTTGTCGCATCGTCGAAGAGCGATGGGACGCTCGTGAGCGCGAGTTGGCGTGGCACCGTTCTCTTGTGGCACGACCGTACGGTGCGTCGCCTCCTCCTGGCGATGTGGCTGCCGTCGACGTTGCTGGCTGGCGCCGAGGCGCTGTTCGTCTCGTACGTCGGCGCCGACAAGGCGGCCGTCGCGCCGATGTTCGCCGCCGTTCCGGTGGGCATGTTCGTCGGCAACGTGGTCGTCGGGCGGTTCGTCGACGCGGAGCGGCGCGAGCGGCTGGCGGCACCGCTGGTGGTGCTGATGGGCGCGCCGCTGACCGTTCTCGTCGTGACGCCGCCGCTCCCGGTGACCCTCGTGCTCCTGGTCGCCTCCGGCGCCGGCCTCGGCTACTCGCTGGGCCTGCAGCGCCAGTTCCGCGACGCGGTGCCCGAGCGGTTGCAGGGCCTGTCGTTCACGCTGCTGTCGACCGGTCTGATGACGGTGCAGGGCATGGGCCCCGTCGTCACCGGGGTGCTCGCCGAGTGGACCGGCGCGGCGCCGGCGATCGCCCTGGCCGGCCTGGCGACCGTGGCCACCGCGCCGCTGGCCCGCTACCAGCCGTGCGTGCCCGGCCCGCCCTTGAGCGGCCCGACGATGTCGGAGGTGACCCAGCCGCCGTAGAAGTCGCCCGGCTGCGGCGTGACCACCTCGCCGTCGACGGCGCATTCGTCCACAAGGGACGGATAGAACGCGAGCCGCCCGGTGAGCACCTCGTACCCGGTCACCGGCTCCTCGTACGACCACGCCGCGCGCGGTACCGTCGTGTCGCCGACGACCAGGTCCCAGTAGTCGGCGACGCCCTTGAACTCGCACACGGTGCGGCGCCCCGACCGGCGCAGCCCGGCGGCGACCGCGTCGCGCGGCACGTAGTAGACCGGCGGGTGCGAGGTCTCCAGCACCCGCACCGCCTCCACGGTGTCGACCACGGTGACCCCGTTGTGCCGCACGGTGATCCGCCGTGAGGTCGCCTCCACCCGCGGCGGACGCGGGTAATCCCATACCGACTCGGTCATGCGCCCATTATCCGTCAGCCACCCGGCACCGCTCGGGCCATGATCGAAAGTGTTGGCGACTTTGTGCTGTTCCGCGGGCGGTGGAACCGCGAAAGGTCGCCACCACTTTCGATCATGCAAGCGGGTGCGGTCCTCAATCGCGTTGGCGGTCCCGGGCGGCCAGGTACACGGCTCGGACCGCCAGGGTGCGCTCGACCTCCTCCAGGATCGGGGTGAAGAAGCGGCGCCGGTTCTCGGTGTCGAACATCGAGGTCACCGCGAAGTACATGCTCCCGAAACCGGCCAGCAGGGCGGCGTTGCGGGGCAGGGCCGCCGGGATGTCGGGGAACGCGGCCAGCGGTCGGGGTGGTTCGCCGATCCACTGCTCGGCGGTCGCCGGGTCGACGACGATCAGGCCGAGCACCACGAAGAACGCGAACAGCCACAGGCCCACGACGATCGCCTGCACGAGCTGTCTCGACGCGAGCATCACCAGGAGGCTGTTGATCTGCCGGTCGGTGAGCGGGGGTGGGCGCAGCGCACCGTCGGAGGCGAGCGCGTCGACGGGTACGCCGTCGAGCGGGGTGCCCTCGCATGCCTTCTTCAGCCGCGGCACGCGCAGGTCCTGCTCGACCTTGCCGATGTCCTCCCGGAGCCGGCCGGCGGCGGCCAGCACCGTGACGCCGACGAACAACGCGAGCACCGCGACCAGCCGCCACCACGTCATCCGGTTCATCGCCTGCCACAGCTCGCCGGTGAAGAAGAAGAACAACGTGACGAACAGCAGCATCGGCAGGGCCCGGCTCTGCAACCGCAGGGTGTTGCGCAGGTCCTGCCAGGCGTTGCGGACCGAGCGGGCGAGCAGCGGCAGCACCCCGAACAACGTGGTCAGCCGCGCCACCTCGAACAGCGCGACGAAGATGAGGCTGAAGCCGACCACCGCCCCGACGAAGCCGGTGCGGCCCTCGGTGATCTCGCCGGCGCCCACGTCGGGGGAGGCGACGGTGCTCGACACCGCCAGGTCCAGCAGCGGAATCAGCAGCGGCATCGCGCCGTACGCCACCAGCACGAGGATGACCGCCCGGCGCGGGAACGTCGGCAGCAGCCGGAACCGGTTGAGCAGGATCCCGGCCACGACCCCACCGACGAGCACGACGAGGACCGCGACGAACCGGCCGACCGGCGACACCTCGTCGCGCAGCGGCCACAGCAGCCCGGTGACCGACACCAGCGCCAGGAACGGCACCATCCGCGGCAGGATGTGGCTGGCGAAGCTGTAGTCGGCGATCAGTACCGGCATCCCGCGACGGATCAGCCAGCCCTCGGTCTGCCGCACCACCGAGGGCGAAACGGTAACGGTCACGCGGCAGATCATCGCGGACGGGCCGCCCGTCCGCACGTCGCCCGGCGGGTCAGCCGGGGCAGCGCCAGGTGACGAGGTCGGTCTCCGTCGAGCCGATGAGCGTCGTCCCGTCGGGGCCGACCGCGTGCACCCCGGCGTCGGGGGTGTCGCCGAGCGTGATCTCGCGGGCCCTGCGGTCGGGCGCCACCAGGACCCGCGTGTCCACGTCCCCCGCCACGACGAACCATCCGGTGCGGCTACCGACCGGCACCCCGACCAGGTTGTCGAAGATCTCCACCACGCCGGTGCGCAGGTTCCACCGCACCGGGTTGACGAACGCGGCCAGCGGTGTCTGGCCGTCGCTGAAGGTGACCTGCATGCCCGCGGACGTGCCGTACAGGTGGTCACCCTCCAGGGTGACGCCGATCATGGACCCCCCGGCGCGGAGCTGGCGCGGCACCGCGACCGACAGTCGTTTGCCGTTGGACCTGTGGAGGACGACGGTGCCCGCACCGGGGTCGCTGTCGGAGCGTCCGCGCACCGACACCACCGTGCCGTCGTCGCGGATCCCCAGCGGTCGCGCGCCCGGCTCGGCGATGACCCGGTGCCGGTCGGGCGCGCCGGACGGCCACACGACGAGCGCGGTGGTGCCGTCGGACCGTTCGAGCAGGCCCAGGGCGTCACCCCGGCCGTTGACGTGCGTCACCTCGGCCCGGTCGAACCCCGCCGGGGTCGGCAGCGTCCGCACGGTGCCGTCGCTGTAGGTCCAGTTGAGGGGGGACGCGGCGTCGTCGTGACCGACGACGGTGCCCGACCCGTTCACGTCGGTCGCGGTGACCTCGGGCGTGGCGCCCGCGACGGTGAACACGGTCGGTTCGCCGCGGTTCCACCAGCTGATGCGTTCGACGCCGCCGGTGCCGACCACCTGCTCCGCGTTCGGGTCGGCGGCGTGGAAGCCGGCGGTGGCGTCGGCGACCCGGCGCAGGGGCGTCGCCCAGCAGCCGGTCTCGCCGGACAGGGTGGCGGTGCGGTGCACGACCCGCGGCTTCGTCGACAGGCCGGCGGCCTGGTCGCGGCGGTGGTCGAGCCACGTCGCGGCGCCCACGCCGGTGACCACGAGGGTGACGACCGTGAGCGCGGCCGTGACGACCGACGCCCGCCGCCACCGCCGCCGGGAGCGCTTGCCCCGGTCGAGGAGCGTCTGCGGGTCGAGGCTGGTCGACGGCACCGGGGACTCGCGCATCAGCGTCCGGACCTCTCTCATCGTGGAGTCGTCGCTCATGTCGAGCTCCTCAGCTCGCGTACCTGCGGCGTCTCCCCGACCCCCAGCACCCGTCTCAGCATGATCAGGCCCCGGTTCGTGTGGCTCTTCACGTTGCCCTCCGAGCAGCCGAGGATGCGGGCGACCTCGGCGACCGGCAGGTCGCAGAAGAACCTGAGCACGAGGACGGTGCGCTGGGCGGAGGTGAGCTCGGCGAGCGCGGCGCGCAGCGAGTCGCGCTCCTCGACGTGGTCGTCGGTGGTGTGCGCCTGCTCTGGGACCCGGTTGGTGAGCAGTACCCTGGCCCAGCGCATGCGGCGCTCGTCGGCGTACTTGCGGACCAGGACGCGGTGCACGTAGGCGTCGATGTTCTCGGCCGCGCGGACCCGGTTCCAGTGGCGGTACAGCGACGTCGTGGTGGCCGAGACGATGTCGTCGGCCCGGTACGGGTCACCGCAGAGCAGGTACGCGGCGCGGTGCAGTGCCGGCAGGCGCGCCGTCACGTACTCGACGTACTCGCTGTCCCGGTCCATGTCCGCCTTTCCGCGCCGCTTCCCCTGTCAGACGCGCGGCGCCCGGGCGCGGGTTGCGTTCGGACATAACTCGCGTTCTACGCGAGCAGGCGGCGGACGGCGCTGGGTGGCTCGCCGAGGTGCTGACGCATCGTGCGGCACAGGTGCGCCTGGTCGGCGAACCCGAGATCGGCCGCGAGCGCGGCGAGGTCGTCGGCGCCGGCCTCGAGCCGGTCGAGTGCCCGCTCGACGCGGACCCGGTTGCGGTACCGCGTGACCGGCACCCCGAGGTACCGGCTGAACGCCCGGCTGAGCCGGAACGGCGACACGCCCAGCAGGGCGGCGAGCGGCAGCAGCCCCCCGGCGGCGGGGTCGTCGGCGCGGATCGCCTCCCGGGCGCGCGCGACCAGGGCGAGGTCGTGGTGCGGCGGCTCCCGGAGGTCGGGCGTCCGCACGACGCCGGCCAGCAGCGCGACCAGCCGCTCGACGACCGCGTGCTCGACGTCACCGGCACGGGCCGCCCTCACCAGCCGCCGGTGCGCAAGGTCGACCCGGGCATCGACGTACACGGCGTGACCGGCCGGCCCACCACCGGTGAGCGACGGCCCGGGCTCCTCTCGGGTGAGCGCGCGCCACAGCGCCGGCCCGATCTGGACCGACGTGCACACGTCGCCGCCGGCCGGGTGCGCGAAGTGCTCCTCGTCGCCGGGGAGGCCGAGGTAGCCGACGCTCGGGTCGAGGTCGGCGACCTGCCCCCGCACCCGCCGGCGGAACCGGCCCCGCCGCACCAGCACCAGCCGGTACGCGGCGTGTCCCTCCGGCGGCGACCAGCCCGCGCCGTGCCGGCCGCCGAGCGGGCTGCACGTGACCGCGGCGACCGTGAGCCCCGGCCGGGCGGCCAGACCAACCACTGACAACACCCGACCGACGTTACGCCCCGGGTACGACAGAAACCCGCCGCAAACATGTTCAAGCCGCGGCACCCGGTGCACGGGCAGGCTCGTGGACCGGAGCCGGGCACAGGGCCCGGCCACCGGAAGGGAACACCGCGATGACAGTGACCGCCATCATCCTCGACTGCGCCGACCCGGCCGCCCTGGCCGACTTCTACAGCCGGGCGACCGGTTGGAAGGTCACCTCCGCCGACGACGACTTCGTCTACCTCGGCGACGGCGGACCGGTCCAGCTGGCGTTCCAGCGCGTGTCCGGCCACGTGGCACCCGACTGGCCCGGCCCGGCGAAGCAGGCCCACCTCGACATCCGGGTCGACGACATCGACCGGGCCACCGCCGACCTGGTGGCGGCCGGCGCGACGAAGCCGGACTTCCAGCCCGGCGACGGCTGGGTGGTCCTGACCGACCCGGCCGGCCACCCGTTCTGCATCAGCGCGGGCTGAGCAGCGGGAGCAGCGCGGCCGGGTCCTCGACGTGGGCGTTGTGCCCGAGCCCGGGCAGCGTGACCGGCTCCGGGACCAGGGCCGCGAGCTGCGCGTCGGAGACCATCGGGTCGAGCTCGCCGCGGGCCAGCGTCACCGGCACGGTGGCGGCGGCGAGCAGCGCGGCCATGCCGGGCTCGCCGACGCCGAAGGCGGCCGGGTCGAACGTGGTGCGCCAGCCGTCGCCCGTCGCGGTGACGGCCGCGTCCAGCGACGGGTCGTCGGGGTCGACGAGACCGTCGAGGCCGGCCACCCGGAGGTGGCGTCGGACCGCCTCGGCGCGGGTGGCGAACGTCTGCGCCGGGCGCCCGGCCAGCGCCGCCGCTCTGGCCAGCTCCTCACCGGTCCACTGGACCTTGATGCCGACACCGACGACGGCCCGCACACCCGGGCGGGCGGCGAGGTGGAGCGCGACGACGCCACCGAACGAGTGACCGACGACCACGGTGCCGCGCGGGTCGACCAGGCCGGCGACGGCCTCGGCGACGGCGGCGAACGAGTAGGCCGGCAGGGGTGGGGAGCCGCCGTGGCCGGGGAGGTCCGGTGCGACCCACGCGGCGCCGTCGAGGTGTCCGGCGAGGCCGGTCCACACGTCGGCGGTGGCGCCGAGGCCGTGCAGCAACAGCAGCGTCGGCGGCCCACCGCCGCCGGAGCGGACGCGCAGATCGTTCATCGGACCAGCATCGCCCATCGGCGGCGGTGACATACTCCGGGGGATGGACGTTCAGCGGTTGCGGGCCGCGGTCGACGCGGTCGTGCCGCGGGACGACGTCGCGTCCGCGTCGGAGGCGGGCGGACTGCGGTACTGGGCGCGGCTCCTGGAGCACGACCGTCCCGAGTGGACGGACCGGGTGACCGCGGTGCTCGACCTCCTCGACGAGCGCGCCGGCGGCCGGTTCGCCGACCTCGACGCCGGGGCCCGGGAGCGGGTGCTCGACGGGCTCCTCGGGAACGCCGGGTACCTGTGGTTCGCCGACGCGGTGAACGCCGGGTTCTACGCCGATCCGGGCAACCTCGGCAACGACGGCGCGGTCTCGTGGCGGATGGTCGGCTGGGACCCGGGTGCGCCGCCCGTCCGCGAGGTCGGCGCGCCGGCGGTCCTCCGGCCCGCGGACCTGCGGACGCGGTACGACGCCGTCGTGGTCGGGTCCGGCGCGGGCGGCGGGGTCGCTGCGTGGGCGCTGGCGCGGTCGGGACGGTCGGTGCTGCTCGTCGAGCGCGGCGGGCTCACCGCGCCACGGAACGACCACCTGCGCAGCCCCCGCGTCGACGGGTCACTGGCGTACACGTTCGGCGGCGGGACCCGCGTGTACGGCGCGCAGGCGTGGCGGTTCACGCCCGAGGACTTCGCGATGGCCGGCACGTACGGGGTACCCGACGGCAGCGCGCTCGCCGACTGGCCGATCGGCTACGACGACCTCGAACCGTTCTACACCCGGGCGGAGTACGAGATCGGCGTGTGCGGGTCCGACGCGCCCCATGCCGGCGCGACGCGGCGGTCGCGGCCGTACCCGATGCCGCCCGGTCCGGTCACCGAGTCGGCGCGACGCCTCGGCGCGGCCGCGCGGACCCTCGGCCTCAGCACGGTTGCGGTGCCGCTCGCGGTGAACTCCGTGCCGTACGACGGCCGGCCGGCGTGCGCGGCCTGCCGCGAGTGCGTCGGGTTCGCCTGCCCGGTCGACGCGAAGAACGGGTCGCACAACACCGTGCTGGCCCGCGCGGCGGCCACCGGCAATCTCAGCGTCCTGCTCGGCACCCGGGTGCGGCGCGTGGTCACCGACGCGCGCGGCACGGTGACCGGCGTCGAGCTGTCGGACGGCCGGCGCGTCGACGCCGCCGACGTCGTGGTGGCCGCAGGCGCGGTGGAGTCGGCCCGGCTCCTGCTGTGCAGCACCAGCGACCGCGAACCCGACGGGCTCGGCAACAACCACGACCTGGTCGGCCGGCACCTGCAGGGTCACGTGTACGGCGGCGCCGTCGGCGTGTTCGACGACGTGGTCGCCGACCTCGTGGGTCCCGGACCCGCCATCTCGACCCACGACTTCCGCCACCGCAACGACGGCCTCGTCGGTGGCGGCATGCTCGCCGACGAGTTCGTGCCCACGCCGGTGAACACCTACGCCTACCTCCGGCAGGCCGGGCTGATCGGTCCGCACGGTCTCGCGGCCAAGAACGGGATGCGGCACCTGACCCGGCGGATGCAACGCGTCGTCGGGCCGGTGCAGGAGGTCACGTCGGCGGAGTCGCGGGTGCGCGTCGACCGGTCGGTCGTCGACCGGCACGGGATCCCGGTGGCGGTGCTCAGCGGCGGGCTGCACCGCAACGACCTCGCGGCGCAGCGGCTACTGGGTGAGCGCGCCGCCGACTGGCTGCGCGCCGCCGGCGCCACGACCGTTGTCGCGTACGGGCCGCCGCGGGCCGACCTGCCCAGCAGCGGACAGCACCAGGCGGGCACGTGCCGCATGGGCACCGACCCGCGCACCTCGGTCACCGACCCGGCCGGCCGCGTGTGGGGCCACGACAACCTCCGGGTCGTCGACGCCTCGGTCCACGTGACGAACGGCGGCGTCAACCCGGTGCTGACCATCTTCGCCAACGCCTTCCGCGTGATGCACCACTGGCTAGACGGGGCCCAGGCGCCGTAGCGCCGCCTCGACGGCGGCCTCGACGCGGGCGGTCATGCCGGGCACGTCGACGGGACGGCGCCCGGCGACCTGGCCGCGGATCCACTTCGACCCGCTGTCGTCGTAGTGGAGCAGGGCGTACAGGTCCCACCACGGGTCGAGGGTCACCCCGGCGACCGACTCGTAGAGCGACCGGAGCCGCTCCGCCCATCCGGGCGAGTAGAGCGCCGCCAGGTACCGCCGGCAGTGCCCGACGTCGATCGCGCGCGACCCGCGATGGATGGAGTTCCAGTCGGTCAGCCCGGTGATCCTCCCGCGCGACCACAGGATGTTGACGGGCAGGAGATCGCAGTGCAGGAAGACGGCGGGGTCGTCGGGTGACGGCGCCGCCATCGCGCGGAACGCCGCCGTCCACACGGCAGGCTTCCGCGCGTGCGCCGGCACCCGGAACCCGTCGCGCGGAGCGATCCAGGAGTCCGCCCACGGTCGGAACGTCGTCGCGGGGAGGTCGAGGGAGTGCAGCGACGCGGCGAGCTCCGCGATGCTCGTCAACCAGGACCCGGGGTCCGCCGGGTCGAGGTCGACGTGCCCCGGCAACCGGGTCATCAGCAACGAGGGCGCGCCGCCGGTCGAGGCACCGGCGACGTCGGCGGCCAGGATGCCCGGAACCGGCAGCCCGCTTCCCGCCACGACTCCGAGGTTGGCGATCTCCTTCTCCAGGGCCTCCCGCAGGCCGAGCCCGCCCGGATACTGCCGCAGGACGACGAACGTGCGCACGCCACCCCGCTCGACGATCAGCCGGTTGACGGCCGAGCAGACGCCGCCGGTCATCCGGCGGTAGCCGACGACGCGACTGCCCCGACCCATCGACGCCGCGACCCAGGCGAGGGTCTCCGGGGAGGGCCGGCGCTGCCTGAACCCGTCGTCCCGCCAGTCGCCGTCGGTCATGGGCGCGAGACTATTCGTCGCGGGCGCCGCCGGGCGAGTCGGTTGCTGGCCTGATACCCCGGTAGGGGGCGCGGAACATACCGCGGTAGGCAGAGCCGGGCCCCGCCCGGCACGTAGCCTGACCACGTGGACCCGAGCACCATCATGCGCGATCTGCGGATGCTGGCGGTCGGCGCCGGCGCGCCCGGCACCCCGCCCCGGCGGCCGTGGATCCTGCGCCGGTTCGGGCTGCCGCTGCTGCTGCTGGGAACGCTGGCGGTGGGCATGGGCGCCGTGTCGGGCGTCAGCCACGGCGGGGCGGCGCAGGTCGTCGCGTTCCTCGGGGTGGTGCCGCTGACGCTGCTCTGGTACCGCCCGCTCGTCGCCTGGCGGCTCGCGGCGCTCGTGGCCGTCCTTTCGTTCTTCTTCCCCTTCCCCGACGCCGCCGACTGGCCGTGGGCGCCGGCGTCGATCCCGGTGTTCCTGGCGGTGCTGTTCGGGGTCGCGGCGACCCAGCGGGCGGTCGTCACGCTGGGAGTGTGGCTGGTCACCGGCCTGCTCGTGCTGTGGCAGGCGAGCAGTGGCAACGGGCCCGGCATCATCATCTTCGTCACGATCGTGATGCTGGTGGGTGACCAGGTGCGGCGCCGCCGGCGCACCCAGCGCGACCTCGAGTCGGAGCAGGAACGCAGCGCCGTGCTCGCCGAACGCACCCGGATCGCCCGCGAACTGCACGACGTGGTCGCCCACCACATGTCGATGATCGCCGTGCGCGCGGAGACCGCGCAGTACCGGCTCGGCGCCGTCGAGGAGCCCGTGCGCGCGGAGTTCGGCCAGATCTCGGCCGCCGCGCGGGAGGGCCTGGCCGAGATGCGCCGGCTGCTCGGCGTGCTGCGCAGCGACAACCAGGAGACGCTCACCGCGCCGCAACCGGGCCTCGGCGACCTCGACGACCTCGTCGCGACGGCGCGCGCCGCCGGCGCCGACATCACCCTGCGGCCACTGGACGATCCGTCCGGCGTGTCGCCGGCGGTGGAGCTGACCGCGTACCGGGTGGTGCAGGAGGCGCTGTCCAACGCCGGCCGGCACGCGCCGGGGGCGCCGGTGTCGGTCGCGCTCACGCGGGTCCACAATGGACTGGATGTGACGGTGCGCAACGGGCCCACGGACCGGCCGGCGACGGACGCCGGGCCGGGGCACGGGCTGCGCGGCATGCGCGAGCGGGCCGCGATGCTCGACGGGACACTGACGGCGCAACCGGCCGCCGACGGCGGGTTCGTGGTGCACGCCGTGTTGCCGGTGACGGAAGGGGACCGATGATCCGGGTGATGGTCGTGGACGACCAGGCGATGGTGCGCGAGGGGTTCGCCGCGTTGCTGGCCGCACAGCCCGACATCACGGTGGTGGGCGACGCGGCCAACGGCGCCGACGCGGTGACAGCCAGCCGCCGGCTCGACCCAGACGTCATCCTCATGGACGTGCGGATGCCCGTGATGGACGGCCTCGCCGCCACCGAGCGCATCCTCGACGTGCCGTCGGGCGCGACCGCGCCGAAGGTACTGATCCTCACCACCTTCGATCTCGACGACTATGTGTTCGGCGCGTTGCGGGCCGGCGCCAGCGGATTCGTGCTCAAGGACGCGCCGTCGGCTGAGCTGGTGCACGCGGTGCGCGTCGTCGCGTCGGGGGAGGCGCTGCTGGCGCCGTCGGTCACCCGCAAGCTGATCGCCGACTACACGCGGCGCGGCCGGCCCGACAACCGGCGGCACTCCGCGGCGCTCGGATCGCTGACGCCGCGGGAGACCGACGTGCTGCGGCTCATCGCCGACGGCCGGTCGAACCAGGAGATCGCGGAGAACCTGGTGCTCGCCGAGCAGACGGTGAAGACGCACGTGAGCCGGCTGCTGACGAAGCTGTGTCTGCGTGACCGCGCGCAGGCGGTGGTGTTCGCCTACGAGAGCGGGCTGGTCGTTCCCGGGAACTGATACTCCGGAGCCACCTACGGTGGGCTCCGTGGGGTGACGCCCGACGGGCATCCACGTCCATAGCTTCACGACATGACCTCGTGGATCCTGCGCACCATCGCCGCCCTCGTGATCGGCGCGCTGCTCGCGATCGGGCTGCCGGAGGCGCGGTCGCCGCTTCCCGCGGCCGTGCTCGCGGTCGCCGGTGACCTGTCGACCGCGACCCGGATCGCCGTCCTGGTACCCGGTGCCGACACGACACCCGCGAACTTCCACAGTGGACTCGGTGGCGTGCTGCGCCGGTCGCCGGCGTGGCAGGCGCGGCAGCTCGCCGACGCCGCCGGTCCCGGTACGGCCGTCGTGGCGTGGCTCGGATACGACACGCCGCGCGGGATCGGCCGCACGGCGATCCGGTCGGAGCGGGCGGTCGCGGCGGCGGACACGTTGGTGCGGTACGTCTCCGGCCTGCCTCCACATGCGACGGTGGTACTGGTCGGGCACAGCTACGGCAGCGTCGTGCTGGCGTACGCCGCGCCGCGGCTGCCGGTGGCCGTCACCGACCTCGTCGCGATCGGCAGCCCCGGCATGGACGTCGACTCGGTCGCCGACCTCCGCACGACCGCACGGCTGTGGGCGGGCAGCGCGCCCGACGACTGGACCCGGCGGATCCCGCCGCTGCGGGTGTTCGGCGCCGGACACGGCCGCCACCCCACCGACCCCGCCTTCGGCGCGCTGCCGCTCGACGTGCACGACGCCGACGGTCACGACGGTTACTTCCAACCCGGGACGGTGTCGCTCGCGAGCATCGCCGGTGTGCTCGACGAGAAGGCGGTGGTGTCGCTGTGAAGAGGGACCGTTACCTGGACGCGCTCCGGGCCGGCAGCCTCCTGGTCGTGGTGGCCTGGCACTGGTTCGGCACCACGCTGGACCCGTCGACCTACTCGACCCGGCCGAGCGTCTCGGCGCCGGGGCTCTTTCTCGCCAGCTGGGTGCTGCAGGTGATGCCGGTGTTCTTCTACGTCGGCGGCTGCCTGCACCTGAAGGCGTACCGGCCGGGGTACGTGCGGTCGCGGACCGTCGGGCTGCTGCGCCTGGTGGCCCCGCTGCTCGCCGGCTGGGCGGTGATCGGCGCGGTGCTCGCGGCGCTCGGCGGGCTGGAGTGGGCCCGGTCGACGGTGGAGTTCGCGCTCAGTCCACTGTGGTTTCTCGCGGTGTACCTGATGCTGGTGGCCCTGCTGCCGGTGGCGGTGTGGCTGCACCGGCGGCTGGGCCTCGGCGCGCTCGCCGTGCTCGGCGCCGTCGCGGTGGTGGTCGACGTGCTGCGGATCGGGTTCGCGCTGCCCGGGGTCGGCTGGGTCAACCTCGTGGTCGTGTGGATGCTGGCGCACCAGGCCGGGTTCCACCACGACCGGCTCGTCGCCGCCCGCCGGACCGTGGGGTACGGGCTGCTGTCGGCCGGCGTGCTCGGGCTGACCACGCTCGTGGTGGTGTTCGGGTACCCGGGCTGGCTGGTGGGCGTCTCCACGGAGAAGTGGTCGAACATGTCGCCGCCGACGGTCGCGATCGTGGCACTGGTCGCGCTCCAGGCCGGTCTCATCAGGCTCGTCCAACCGTTCGCGACGCGGGCGCTCGCCACGCCGCGGGCCGGCCGGATCCTCGACCGGCTCAACCGGTACGGGATGCCGGTGTACCTGTTCCACCTCAGCGCGTTGCTGCTGGCCGTCGTGACCGGGTGGGTGGTCGCCGGTCTCGCGCTCGCGTTGGTGGTGCGGGTCACGGGGCGCGATTTGTCGGTGGGGGTCGCTAAGGTGGCCCGCGTCGATCGGAGACGCGCGACGAGGGGGACGGCGTGCAACGGTTCGAGCTGGTCGCGGGTGCGTCCGCGAAGTTCTGGGAGGTCGGGCGCGACGACGTCACGGTCACCGTGAGGTTCGGGCGCCTCGGCACCGCCGGGCAGGCCCGGGCGACGACGTTCGGCTCGGTCGCGGAGGCCGAGGCGCACCTCGCGAAGCTGGTCGCCGAGAAGGCGACGAAGGGCTACCGGCCGATCGCGTCGATGTCGCTCGTTGCGGTGACGGCGCCGGTGGAGACCGTCGACGAGGAGTCGCTGGTTCTTCCGGACCGGTGGCGGGCGGCCGCCTGGCCCCGGCGCGACCGGGAGGTTCCCGTCGTCACGCCGGCGCGGCCGGGAACCGAGCTCGACCTGCTGCGCCGCAACGCCGACGCGCTGCGCGAGCGGCTCCACAGGGTGATCACGCGTCCCGACGTGCGTGCGGCCGGCCTGGCCTACCTCGACGCGCGGCTGGCGGCGGCCGGTGGCGGCGACGACCCGTTCGGGGCGGCCGTGCTGATCGTCGCGGCCGGCACGGTCGTGCCGTACCGCGACCGCGACCTGCTGGCACCGGTCGCCGACGACTGGGTCGCCCGGCTCGGGTACGGGTTCGCCGCGGCGGCCACCGTCGAGCTGGGCGGGCTCGCGCTGGCGGGTCCGAACCGCTACCTCGACGACGCGGTCGGTGTGGTGCGGGTCGGTACCGCCGGGTTCCCCGACCACTACCTCCCGCACTGGTTCCCGCTGGCCGTGCGGACGCGCGTGCTGCTCGCCGCGGCCGGCGGGCCCGACCGCGACGGTGCGGTCGCTGCCCTCACGCGGTACCGCGCGGGGCGGCACGAACACCACCGCGCGCTCACCTCGTTCCTGCTGCCCGACCGGCTCGACTGGGTCGCGGCCGACTGCGTCGACCTGGCGTCGACCACCTACCACCTCGTCGGTTACGCGCTCGGTGCCGCCGCGCACACCGCCGACCAGGTGCGGGCGATGACCGCCGCCGGGCGGCTCACCGAGGCCGGCCACGACCCGCCGTTGCTGGCCACGCTGATCACGGGCGTCGGCACCGGGATCGCGCCGGTGCTGTCCGAGTGGGTCGACCGGGTCCAGCAGACCGCCGACGTCGTGCGGCAGGTGTGCACGGCGCTCGCGCTCGTGCCCACCGACGAGGCGTTCCGGCTGCTCCTGTCGCGGGCCGACCACCGGCATGCGCGGGCGGCGCTGCTCGACGCGATCGACCGGTTCCCGGTCCGTGCGCTGCGCCTGCTCGCCGCCGCGCCGGCCGACGACCGGGCGGCGGCCGGGCTGCTGCGGTCCCACGTGCTCGGCCACCCCGACCTGGTGGAACGGGCGCTGCCGGGCCTGCCGGCGGCGGCGGCCGCGCGGGTCCGGTCGATCGTCGACGGCGCCGCGGCGGTCGCGGTCGCGGCCGTGGAGGCGCTGCCGCCGGTGCTCGCCGACCCGCCGTGGGCGCGGCGGAAGCCGGCGGCGAAGCCGGTCGTCGTCGGCGGGCTCACCGCGCCGGTCGAGGCGGCGATGGCCTGGGAACCCGGTGAACGGGAGGCGTTCCTGGCCCTGAAGGCGTCGGTCGCCGACCTGACGCGGGGGAACAACGAGGGGTTCGGCTGGGCCGAGCTCGCGGCCACCGAGTTCGACGGACGCTCCCGCTACCAGGGCCGGGCCGAGGTCCCCATCATGGTGCACGCGCCCGACGAGGTCACCCGGCCGCGGCTCGCCGGCTGGGTGCCGCGCGCCGCGTGGCAGATCGGCGCGGTCGCCCCGGCGCTGGCCGGCCGGTACGAGCTCGACGTGCTGCCGACGCTGCTCGCGCTGACCCGCGAGCACACGTGGGACCTGCTGCCGGCGCTGATGCCGTACGCGTCCAGCGAGGTGGCGGTGCTCGTCGCCGGCTGGTACGGACTCAGGACCGTGCGGGCCGACGCGGCCGTGTGGTTGAGGCGGCATCCGGGCGTCGCCGCCCGCGCCCTGGTACCGGCCGCGGTCGGGAAGGTCGGGGTGGCCCGGCGCAACGCCGAACGGGCGCTGCGGGTGGTCGCCGGCGCGGGTCACCGGGCCGAGGTGCTGGCCGCCGCGGCCGACCACGGCACGGCGGCGCTCGGCGCGGTCCAGGCGTTGATCGACACCGATCCCGTCGAGGTGCTGCCGGCGCGGCCGCCGGCCGTGCCCGACTGGCTCGATCCGGCGCTGCAGCCGCAGGTCGTCCTCGCCAACGGCGCCGGCGCGCTGCCGCCCGACGCGGTGCGCCACCTGTGCACCGTGTTCGCGTTGTCGACGGTCGCCGAACCGTACGCGGGCGTGGCGCAGGTGGTCGCCGCCTGCGATCCGGAGTCGCTGGCCGGCTTCTGGTGGGAGGCGTTCACCCGGTGGCGGCAGCTCGGGTACCCGAAGACGGCCGGGTGGGTGCTCCAGGCGCTGGGGCTGGTCGGTAACGACGAGACGGTCCGCCGGCTGGCGCCGCTGGTCCGGGTCTGGCCGGGGGAGGGCGGGCACACCCGCGCCGTCGCCGCGCTCGACGTGCTGGCGGCCATCGGCACCGACGTGGCGCTGATGCACCTGAACGGGATCGCGACCTCCGTGAAGTTCGCGGGCCTGCGCGAGCGGGCGCAGGAGAAGATCACCGAGGTAGCCGCCGGCCTCGGGCTGACCGCCGGCCAGCTGGCCGACCGGCTGGTGCCCGACTTCGGACTCGGTGCCGACGGGAGCCTGGTGCTCGACTTCGGGCCGCGGTCGTTCACGGTCGGGTTCGACGAGCGGCTGCGGCCGTACGTCGTCGACGGTTCAGGCGCCCGGCGGGCCGCGCTGCCGAAGCCGGCGGCGAAGGACGACCCCGACCTGGCGACGGCCGCCGTGGCGCGGTTCGCGGCGCTGAGGAAGGACGTGCGCACCGTCGCCGCCGACCAGCTCCACCGGTGGGAACGGGCGATGGTGACCGGTCGCGAGTGGACCGGCGCCGAGTTCCGCCACCTGTACGTGGGCCACCCGTTGCTGGTGCACCTGGTGCGGCGGCTCGTCTGGGTCACTGGCGACGGCGCGTCGTTCCGGGTGGCCGAGGACCGGACGTTCGCCGACGTCGACGACGAGGTGTTCACGGTCGCCGACGACGACCGCGTCCGGGTCGCGCACCCGCTCGACCTGGGCGACACGGTCACGGCGTGGTCCGGGCTGTTCGCCGACTACGAGCTCCTGCCGCCGTTCCGGCAGCTCGACCGCGAGACGTACGCGCTCACCGACGACGAGGCCGCGGCGAGGCGGCTCGACCGGTGGACCGACGTCACCGTGCCGACCACCCGGCTGCTCGCCCTGGAACGGCGGGGCTGGCGGCGCGGGGCACCGGAGGACAACGGCGTGCAGGGCTGGTTGCAGCTCCCGGTCGGCGACCTCGTCGTGGTGGCGGAGGTCGATCCCGGCATCGTCGTCGGCGACCCGGGGATGTTCGCCGAGCAGCGGATCGTGCGGGTGTGGCTGAAACGGCCCACCGACCGGTGGTGGGTGACCGACCGGGAGGGCGCGCGGTTCGGGGTCCTCGGTCCGGTCGCGGCGTCGGAGCTGCTGCGTGACCTCACGGAGGTGACCTCGTGACGTGGGCCTGGCCGAAGGGCTGGCTCGACCAGGTGCTGCCCCGGCGCTCCGGTGGCGGCCGGCTCGGCGGGGTCCCGGTGCCGCCACGGCTCGACGTCGACGGTGGCCGGCACCTGTTCACCGCGGCGGTGGAGAACCTGCGGCCACACCTGGAGGCGCCCGATCCGGTACCCGACCTGAACGCGGCCGCGCTGCGGTACCTCGACGGCGACCCGAGCCCGCTCGGGCTGGCGGCGCTGCTCGCGCCGCGGCTCACCGGCGACGAGACGTGGTCGGCCCTCGCCGACGTGGTGTTCTCCGTGCACGGGCCCGCGTTCGCGGCGCGCACGGTCGCGGAGCTGGCGGGGCTGACCGGGCGGTGCTACGGCCGGTTCTTCTCGCTGGAGCGGTTCACCGGATGGACCGGCTGGGACCCGCGGGCCGACTGGTCCGGGGTGGCCCGGCTGATGCGGGTCCGCCTCGCCACGGTGTCCGACGCCGACCACGTGCGGGTCGTCGCCGCGCTCGCGCCGTACCGTGCCGGGCCGTTCGCCCAGCGGGCCCTGACGTCGTACCTCGTGCCCGACCAGGTCCCGTGGGTGGCCGCCGACTGCGCCGACGCGGCTTCGTCGGGCGCGCTGCCCGACGCGCTGCTCCTGTTCGGCGCGGCGGCGACGGTCGAGCAGTTCACCCAGGTGGCCGCCGTCGCCCGGGCCGGTGCCGGGCCGACGACCGTCGGCGGGGTGGCCACGCTGCTCGACGTGCTCGGCACCGACGCGGTGCCCGTCCTCGAGTCGTGGGTGGCCCACCGGCACACGCGCGACACCCTCGAGCCGGTGTGGACCGCGCTCAGCGTGCTGCCGTCGGATGCCGCGCTCGACGCGCTGGTCACGCGGGAGCCGAGCCGGTACGCGACGGCGTTCGTCCGGCGGGTGATGACGCGCGAGCCGGAGCGGGCGATGGCGGCGCTGGCCCGGGCCGGCGGCGTCGACCTGCTCCGCGACCACGTCGTCACCCGGCCCGACGTCGCGGAGCGCGTGCTGCCCGGCCTTCCCGACGCCGCCGCAGCGCGGATCCGGGCCCACCTGTCGCCGGCCGGCACCGACGACGGTCGGGTGCCGGTCGACGAGCTGCCGCCGCTGCTGCGCCGTCCACCGTGGACACTCAAGCGGCGGGCGCGGCCCGTGGTCGTCGAGGGGCTGGTCGCCGCGCCCGAGGTCTCGATGGTGTGGGCGCCGGGGGAGCCGGCGCCAGACCCCCGCCAGCGGCTGCGCAGCGGCGCGAAGCCGGTGACGCCGGACGAGGTCGAGTCGCTGCTCGCCGGGGAGACCTGCTGCGACGAGCACCGGCTGCGCAACCTCGCGCTGTGGCCCGACGACGTGCTCCGCCCCGTCGCCCACCGGATCCCGGTTCCGGTCAACCGCGACTCGTGGGGTACCAGCGACACGCAGTGGCTGCTGGCGGTCCGGTTCGGGGCCGACGCCCTGCCCGCCGTGCTCGCGCCGGCCCGGGAGGCGCCGCGATTCAACTCAGCCCCGCTGCTGCCGTACGGCGCCACCGAGGTCGCGGTGCTGATGGCCGGGCTGCTGCGGCTGGCGTCGATGAAGGCGTTGGCGGGGGAGTGGTTCACCCGGCATCCCGGCGTCGCCGCGCGGGCGCTCGTCCCGCCGGCGCTCGGCGCGGCCGGTCCGGCCCGGCGGCAGGCGGAGAAGGCGCTGCGCCTGCTCGTCGCCGAGGGCTTCGAGGGCGAGGTGCGGGCGGCCGCCGCCGGGTACGGCCAGCCGGCCGCCGACGGCATCGACACCCTGCTGCGCACCGACCCGCTGCACCTGCTCCCCGGCCGGGTGCCGGCGCTGCCGGCCTGGCTCGACCCGCGGCTGCTGCCGCCGCTGCGGGTGCCCGACGGGCGGGCGCTGCCCACCGACGCCGTCATCCACGTCCGCACCGCGCTCGCACTGTCCACAGTGGACGAACCGTACGCGGGTGTCGACGTCGTCCGCGGGACCTGCGACCCCGCCTCGCTGGAGGCGTTCGCCTGGGCGATGGCCGACCGGTGGGCCGACGCCGGGTACCCGGCCCGCGAGCGCTGGGTCTACACCGCGCTCGGCCTCGTCGGTGGCGACGACACGGTCGAGCGGCTGGTGCCGCAGCTGGAGCGGTGGCAGAGCAGCGGCGCGCAGGCGCGAGCGGTGCTCGGTCTCGACATCCTCGGCGCGATCGGCACCGACCGGGCGCTGATGCACCTCGACCGGTTCGCCCGCAAGGCGAAGACGTGGTCGCTGCGCAGCGGTGCCCGCGCGCGCATCGAGGCGGTCGCCGAGGCCCGCGGGCTGACCCCGGAGCAGCTCGCCGACCGGCTGGTGCCCGACTTCGACCTCGACCGCGACGGGCGCATGACGCTCGACTACGGTCCGCGGCGGTTCGTCGTCGGCTTCGACGAGCAGTTGCGCCCCTACACCGCCGACGCGCACGGCGCCCGTCTGAGGACGGTGCCGAAGCCCGCCGCGAAAGACGACCCGGAGCGCGCGCCGGCGGCGTACTCGCGGTTCGCCGCGTTGAAGCGGTCGGTGCGCACGGTCGCCGCCGAGCAGGTACGCCGGTTCGAGAAGGCGATGGTGTGGCGGCGACGCTGGCCCGGTGCCGAGCTGGCCACGCTGTTCGTCGCGCACCCGCTGCTGCAGCACCTCGTCCGGCGGCTGGTCTGGATCACCGACGACGGGCACGCGTTCCGGATCGCCGAGGATCGCACCTACGCCGACGTCGACGACGACCGGTACGCGCCCGCCGACGACGCGCTCGTGGGCGTGGCGCATCCGGTCGAGCTCGGCGCCACGGTGAAGGCGTGGTCCGAGGTGTTCGCCGACTACCAGATCCTGCAACCGTTCCCGCAGCTCGGCCGCGAGACCGACACGTCGGCCGAACCGCTCGACCGCTTCGTCGGGCGCACCACCACCGGCGGCCGGGCGCTCGGCCTGCGCAGCCGCGGCTGGGAGCTCGACGACCCCGACCGCGGCCACTCCTTCCGGCTCGCCCTGCCCGGCCAGACCAGCGTCAGCGTCTGGTTCGACCCCGGCATGGAGTTCCTCGGCGGGTTCGACCCGGCCGCGCCCCAGACCGCGGCGCGGATCGACGTCCGCTCGGGCGTCGACGAGATCGCGTTCGAGCGGCTCCACCCGGTGAGCCGGTCCGAGGTGCTGCGCGACCTCACCCACGTCCTCGCACAGGGAAGCAGACGATGAGCGAAGACCGGTTCGAGTGGCCGCCGGCGTGGCGGCGCAGGGTGCTGCCGCGGCGCGGCGGGATCCGCGTCCCTCCGCCCGGGCCGGCGCCGGAGGCCGACGCGTCGGCGCTCGCCCGGCGGGGCAACCGGGTGCGGGTGGCGCTGGAACGGCCCGGCCACGAACCCGACGTGGTCGAGGCGGGGCTGCGGGCCATCCCGGTCGTCACGCGGTCCGACGACGCGGGCACGGGGCAGACGCCGTTCGGGGTGGCCGTCGCGGTCCTCGCGAGCCTCGCCGCGGTCACCGGCACCGAACGCGACGAGATCGACGGCGTCGCCGACCTGCTGGTCGTGCGGTACGGGCCGGTGTTCGCCGCGCAGACCGTCGCCGAGCTCGGCGGGCTGTGGACCGGTGCTCCGGCGGCGGGACGGGCACCGGTGATCCGCCGCCGCACCGCCGCCGACGGGCCGGCCGAGGTCCCGCCGCCGTGGGCCGGGTTCGCCGGGCACGTGCGCCGTCACCTCGGCACGGTGTCCGCCGACGGGCACCGGCAGGTGGTCGACGCGCTGGCCGCGTACCGGGGCGGGGTGCTCCCGCAGCGGGCCGCCACGTCGTTCCTCGTGCCCGACCGCACCGACTGGGTCGAGGCCGACGTGGCGCTCACCGGCCGGCGGGCCGGCGGCGAGGGCTGGCTGCTGCTGCACGCGGTGCGCGACGCCGACCGGGCCGGCGGCCTCGCGCGTGACCTGCCCCCGCTCGCGCTCGTCGGTCGCCCGGAGGTCGTCGCGACCCTCCTCGACGGGGTCGGGCCGGCGGTCGCGCCGGTCCTCGACGCGTGGGTCGACCGCGTCGGGTTCGACCCGGCCACCGTGCGGCTGCTGCTGTCGGCGCTGGCCCGGGTGCCCACCGACGACGCGTACCGGATGCTGCTCGACCGGGCCGCCCGGCCGTTCCTGGCGGAGGCGACGCGGCGGTTCCCGCACCGGGCGCTGCGGCTGCTCGCCGCCGGGGGACGCGACAGGCAGCTCCTGCGCGAGCTGGTGCTCACCCGGCCCGACGTCGTCGACCGGGTCCTGCCGGCGCTGCCGGCCGAGGCGGCGCAGCGGGTCGAGCGGATCCGCGACGGGGCCGCCACCACCGTCGTCGGCCCGGATGCGCTGCCCCGGGTGCTGGTCGCTCCACCGTGGACGGTCGCGGGGGAGCGGCCGGCGCCGGCGGTGGTCACCGGGCTCGCCGCGGAGCCGGAGAACGCGATGGCGTGGCGGCCCGGCGAGCGGGAGGAGTGGCTGGCCCACCGCGACGCGATCGCGACCACCCGCGACGACGGCGGACCGCCGACGGCGCACCAGAGGCTGACGCTCGTCGCCTGGGGACCCGTCGGGGCCGTCCGGTCGGCGCTCGCCGACCGGATGCGCTCGTACGTCCCGGAGCCCGACCGGTGGATGCCGGTCGTCGTGGCGCGCTTCGGGCTCGACGTGCTGGAGTTCATGCGCGCGCGGGCGGAGGAGTACCCGTCGGGAGTGGCGCGGTACCTCATGCCGTACGCGAGCGGCGACCTCGCCCCGATGATGGCCGGGTGGTACGCGCGGCGCCGGGCCGGCCGCGCCCCGGCGGTGGAGTGGCTCGACCGGCACGCGGCGGTGGCCGCCCGAGCCCTCGTCCCGCTGGCGCTGGCCCCGCTGGAACCCGGCGGGTCCGCGTGCTCCCGTCGCGACGCGGAGGAGACGCTGCGGATGCTGGCCGCACGCGGTCACGACGTCACCATCCGGGAGGCCGCGGCCGGGTACGGCCCGGCGGCCGCCGACGGCATCGCCGCGCTCCTCGACACCGACCCGCTCGACGTGCTGCCGGCGAAGATCCCGACGCTGCCCACCTGGATCGACCCGCGGCTGCTGCCGCCGGTGCGGCTGCGCGACGGCGGCGGCGTGCTGCCCGCCGACGCGGTGCGGCACCTCTGCACGATGCTCGCGATGTCGCGGCTCGACGCCCCGTACGCGGGCGTCGCGGACGTGCGGGCGGCCTGCGACGCGGCCGACCTCGGCTGGGCGCTGTTCGAGCGGTGGGTGCGCGCGGGCATGCCGAGCCGCGACAACTGGGTGCTGCCGGCGTTGGGACTGATCGGAGACGACGAGACGGTGCGCCGGCTGAGCCCGGTGATCCGGTCGTGGCCGAGCGGCGGCGGCTACCCGCGCGCGTTCGTCGGGCTCGACGTGCTCCGCGCGATCGGCACCGACGTCGCGCTCATGCACCTGTACGGGATCGCGGAGAAGACGCGGCACAACCGGGTCCGGGAGCACGCGCGCACGCGGATCGCCGAGATCGCCACCGACCGCGGCCTGACCCTCACCGAGCTGGCCGACCGGGTGGTGCCCGACTTCGGCCTCGACGCGAACGGGGGCCTGGTGCTCGACTTCGGGCCGCGGTCGTTCGGTGTCGGGTTCGACGAGCAGCTGCGGCCGTACGTCGTCGACGGCACCGGCCGGCGGCGTTCCGCGCTACCGAAACCGGGCGCGAAGGACGACCCCGACCGCGCGCCGGCGGCCGTGAAGCGGTTCGCCGGGCTGAAGAAGGACGTGCGCACCGCCGCCGGCGACCAGATCCGCCGGCTCGAACGGGCGATGGTCGACCAGCGGCGGTGGTCGGCCGCCGACTTCCGCACCCACCTGGCCGGGCACCCGCTGGTGCGTCACCTCGTCCGTCGGCTGGTGTGGGGCACCGACACCGGCGAGACGTTCCGGGTGGCCGAGGACGGCACGTTCGCCGACTCCGGCGACGACGTCTGGGCGCTCCCCGCCGACGCGACCGTGCGGATCGCGCACCCGGTCGACCTCGGGCCGGCCGGCAAGGAATGGGCGGAGGTGTTCGCCGACTACGAGATCCTGCAACCGTTCCCGCAGCTCGACCGGGAGACGTTCGCCCTCACCGCGGCCGAACGCGCCGCGCCGGCGCTGCTGCGCTGGAAGGGCCGGGTGGTGCACACCGGCCGGCTGCTCGCGCTGGAACGGCGCGGCTGGCAGTGGGGTGACGTGCGCGAGGGCGGTCTGCGACCCTGGTTCGAACGGGCCCTCCCGGGCAGTACCCTGATGATCATGATCGACCCCGGTATCCCGGTCCTCCAGCCGATGGGCATCACCGAGCAGTGCATCGACGAGGTCGTGATCCGGTGGCCGGGCGGCGACCCGTGGTCGTCCGACGGCCCGCTCCCGATGGGCACGCTCGACGACATCGCGGCGTCGGAGCTGATCCGCGACCTGGAGGACGTTGTCCGATGACACTTCGCGTACAACGGCCGCCGGCCGAGGTGCGGTACGCCGACGAACTGGCCCGCCTGCGGGCCGCCGACGACGGCGAACGGCCGCCCGGCTGGGCGTTGAGCCTCACCGCCGCCCGCCGGTTCGTCGTCGGCGACGAACGGGACGGGATCAGCCGCAAGTTCGTCGGCGATCCGTCGCTGATCGACCGGGCGCTGGTCACCCTGGCCACCAACCGGGGGCTGCTGCTCGTCGGCGAGCCCGGCACGGCGAAGTCGCTGCTGTCGGAGATCCTGGCCGCGGCGGTCAGCGGCGACTCGACACTCACGATCCAGGGCGGGGCCGCCACCACCGAGGACTCGATCCGCTACTCGTGGAACTACGCGCTGCTGGTCGCCGAAGGGCCGTCGGAGCGGTCGCTGGTGCCGGCGCCGCTGCTGCGCGGCATGGCCGAGGGACGCACGGTGCGGTTCGAGGAGATCACCCGGTGCCCCCTGGAGGTGCAGGACTGCCTGCTCTCGCCCCTGAGCGACCGGGTGCTCGCGATCCCCGAGCTGAGCGGCGGCAGCAACCGCTGGTCGGCCGCCGAGGGAGGCGACGGCTCGATGGTGTTCGCCCGCGACGGGTTCAACATCATCGCCACCGCCAACACCCGCGACCGGGGCGTCAACGAGATGAGCGCCGCGCTCAAGCGGCGGTTCAACTTCGAGACCGTGTTCCCGATCGCCGACCTCCAGACCGAGCTGGCGCTCGTGGAGGCGGAGGCGGGAGCGCTGCTGCGCCGGTCGGGGGTCACGGTCGCGCCGCGGCGTGACGTGCTGGAGGTGCTGGTCACCACGTTCCGGGAGCTGCGCACCGGCCAGTCGGGGCGCGGCGACGCGATGGAGCGCCTGAGCACCGTGATGAGCACCGCGGAGGCGGTGTCGGTGGCGCACGCCGTCGGGGTGCGGGGCTGGTTCCTGCGCGGCGAGGCCGGCACCGCGGAGGACCTGGTGTCGTGCCTGGCCGGCACGGCGGCCAAGGACAACGCGGAGGACCTGGCGAAGCTGCGGCGCTACCTCGACCAGCAGGTCAAATGGCGTCGGGACGGGCAGTGGCCGGCACTGCACGCCGCCCGCCACCTGCTCCCGGGCTGATGGAAACGGTCGGCGTGCCCGGAGGCGGCTCGGGGGTCACCTTTGTCGGGGTGCGGCATCATTCGCCGGCGTGTGCGCGGTTGGTGGAGGCGACGGTCACCGCGTTGCGGCCGGCGTACGTGCTGGTCGAAGGGCCGGCCGACCTCAACGGGCGCATCGAGGAGCTGTTGCTCGGCCACGAGCTGCCGGTCGCGATCTTCAGCAGCTACCGCGACCCGGAGCGGACACACGGCTCGTGGGCGCCGTTCTGCGGGTACTCGCCGGAGTACGTCGCGTTCACGGCCGGCCGCGCGGTCGGCGCGCGGCTGCGGTTCATCGACCTGCCGGCCTGGCATCCGGCGTTCGCCCACCGCACGAACCGGTACGCCGACGCCGAGCAGCGGTACGCCACGGTGGTCGAGCGGCTGTGCGCCGAGTTCTCCGTCGACAACGTCGACTCGTTGTGGGACCACCTGATCGAGATCGACGGGTCCGACGGGCTCGCCGACCGGCTCGCCGCGTACTTCGACCTGGTGCGCGGCGACGGTGCGGCCGGCGACGACGACACGGCCCGCGAGGCGTACATGGCGCGCTGGATCCGGGCGGCCGCGGCCGACGCCGGCGGTCGGCCCGTGGTCGTCGTCACCGGCGGGTTCCACCGGCCCGCGCTCATGCGTCTGGTCAGGGACCTCGAGGGGACCGGGAGCGGCTGGCCCGACGTGCCCCGCCCGCCCGACGACGCGGTCGGCGGCAGCTACCTGGTGCCCTACTCGTTCCGCCGCCTCGACGCGTTCGACGGCTACCAGTCCGGCATGCCGTCGCCGGCCTACTACCAGGACCTGTGGGACCACGGGCCGCAGGCCGCCGCCGACCGGCTCACCGGCGCCGTCGTCGCCCGGCTGCGCGCGCGGAGCCAGCACGTGTCCACCGCGTCGCTGATCGCCGCGCGGGCGACGGCGAGCGGGCTCGCGATGGTGCGCGGCCACCGGTACCCGGCCCGCACCGACGTGCTCGACGGGCTCGCCGCCACGCTCGTCGGCGAGGCGCTCGACGTGCCGCTGCCCTGGTCGTCGCGGGGCACGCTGCGGGCGGGCAGCCATCCGGTGGTGGTCGAGATGGTGGCGGCCCTCAGCGGTGACCGGGTCGGCCGGCTGCACCCCGACACCCCGCTGCCGCCGCTGGTGCACGACGTCGAGGCCGAACTGGAGCGCCACCACCTCGACGGCGCCCGCACCGTCGACCTCGACCTCACCACCGGCCCGGGCCGCGCCGCCAGCCGGGTGCTGCACCGCCTGCGCGTGCTGCGGATCCCCGGCGTACGGCGGGAGTCCGGCCCCACCACCGGCGCCGACCCGGTGTTCGAGGAGCGGTGGACGCTCACGCCCGTCACCGAAAGGCTTCCCGCCCTCATCGAGGCCGGCGCGTACGGCGGCACCCTCGACGCCGCCGCCACCGCGCGGATCGAGGAGCGCGCCGAGGCCAGCGGCGACGTCGAGGTGCTGGCCGGCGCCCTGTTCGACGCCGCGCTGTGCGGCATCGGCACGGTGTCCGACCGGATCCTGCGCCGCATCGACGCGTCCGTCGGCGCCGCGCCCCACCTCGGCCCGCTCGGCGCGGTGCTCACCGTCACCCTGATGCTGTGGCGGCACGACCGGCTGCTCGGCACCGCGCGCAGCCCCGCCTTCGGGCGGGTGATCGGCGCGGCGGTGCGCCGGGTGCTGTGGCTCGCCGAGGGCCTGCACGGAGGACCCGCGCCGGCCGACCCGGCGCGGCTGAACGCCCTGGTGGCGACCCGCGACGCGGTCGTGCACGCCGGCGACGCCGTCGGCGCCGACCGTGGACCGGCGCTCGACGTCATGGCGCGCATCGCCGTCGACCGCACCGCACCGCCCGACCTGCGCGGCGCCGCGTTCGGGTTCACATGGTCGCTCGGCGCGCCCGCCGGTGACGCGGCGACCGCCGTCCGCAGCGCGGCCCTGCCGGACACCGTCGGCGACTGGCTCGCGGGGCTGTTCGCGCTCGCGCGCGAGGAGGTCCTGCACGCCGACGGGGTGATCACCCTGCTCGACGACCTCGTCGACGGCATGCCCGAGCACGACTTCCTGGTCGCCCTGCCCGCCCTGCGGCAGGCGTTCAGCTGGTTCCCACCCCGCGAACGCGAGGTCATCGCCGGCCTCATCCTCACGCGCCGCGGCCACCGGGGGACGGCCCGGGCCTTCCTCCGCCAGACCGTCGACCCGGACACCCTGCTCCGCGCGCGGACCCTGGAGCACCGCGTCGACACCGTACTCGCCCGGGAGGGCCTGGCATGACCCTGGATCCGGGGCTGGAGCGGTGGCGGCTGGTGCTGGGGGAGGCCGGCGGCGCCGTCTGCGGCGGGGGCGGGCTGTCCGGTGACGGGGCGGGACGCGACGCCGCGCTCGACTGGCTGTACGGCCGCGACGAGGACCTGGCGAAACGGGGCGTCAGGCGCGGACCGGGAGCGGGCCGGGGCGACGGCTGGGGCGACGACGGGGGCCCGGGCGGACGCGAAGGGGGCAGCGGACCGTCGCAGCTGACCACCGTCGACTGGCTCGACGCGATCACGCGGCTGTTCCCACGCGAGACCATCGAGCGGCTGGAACGCGACGCGGTCGAGCGGTACGAGATCCTCGACGTGGTCACCAACCCCGACGTGCTGTCGCGGATCGAGCCCAACGCCACGCTGCTCAAGGCGGTGCTGCGCACGAAGCACCTGATGAACGCCGACGTGCTGCGGCTCGCGCGCCGCATCGTCGAGAAGGTGGTGCGGGAGCTGGTCGAGAAGCTGGCCCGCGAGGTGCGGGTCGCGTTCTCCGGGCCGCGGTCGCGCACGCCCAGCCGCTTCAAGCTGGCCCGCAACTTCGACGTGCGGCGCACCATCCGCGACAACCTCGAACACTACGACCCGCAGCGGCGCCGGATCGCGGTGCAGACCCCGCACTTCCTGTCGCGCACGCGCAGGCACCTGGAGCGCTGGCAGGTCATCCTCATCGTCGACCAGTCGGGGTCGATGGTGTCGTCGGTGATCCACTCCGCGGTCACGGCGGCGTGCCTGTGGGGGCTGCCCGGGGTACAGACGCACCTGGTCGCGTTCGACACCGAGGTCGTCGACCTGACCAGCGACGTCGACGACCCGGTCGAGCTGCTCATGAAGGTGCAGCTCGGCGGCGGCACCGACATCGCCCGTGCGGTGGCGTACGGTGCGCAGCTCGTCGAGCAGCCCCGGCGGGCCATCCTCGTGGTGATCACCGACTTCTACGAGGGCGGCAGCGAGGCGGCGCTGCGGCGTACCGTCAAGGACCTCGTCGGACAGGGGACGACCGTGCTCGGCCTCGCCGCCCTCGACGAGGAGGCGAACCCCAGCTACGACCGCGAGCTCGCCCAGAGCCTCGCCGACCTCGGTGCGCACATCGGCGCGATGACCCCCGGCGAGCTGGCGGCGTTCGTGGCCGAACGGGTCGGGCGATGAGGGCCGACCTGCTCGCGTTGACCACCGACGCGTTGACCACGCTCACCAACCGGGGGCTGGTCAAGCGGGCCTCCAAGGAGGTCGAGGCGGCGGCGCCCGCACTGGTGCTCGCCGACGACGGCACGCTCACCGGCACGTCGGCCGACGGGATCGTCACGACGGTGCCGGTCGGGGGCGGGCTCGACGCGGCGACATGCACATGCGGGGCGAGCGGGGTGTGCCGGCACGTGCTCGTGGTGGTGCTGGCGTACCAGGGCTCTGCGGCGTCCGACCCGGGTACGGCGTTGCCACGCGACGCTGACACAGGGGCGTCACCACCACGTGCGTCATCTGACAAGAGCGCGAGCGACGGATGGACGCCGGGGACGTTCACCGACGAACAGCTCGAGGCGCGGATAGGGCGACGACTGATGACCGCGGCCCGGCGGGCGGCGCGGGCCGGTTACGTGGCGCGGGTGGTGCGGGCGACCGCGACCGACCCGGCGCCGCGCGCGGAGCTGAGCTCGTGTTCGGTGCGGTTCCTGGTGCCCGGCGACCTGGGATTCACGCACACCGATGCGGTGAAGGGCGCGCGCGACGACGTGATCGCGTTGGCCGTGTGGGCGTTCCGCGTGGCCGACGAGCGGCATCCCGGTGCGGCCGACGTGCAGGTGCAGGTCCAGGTCGGTGAGGTCGCGGACGCCGTCGAGGCCGGGCTGGTGGAGGCGGTCGCGCTCGGAGCGGACGTGTTGCGGACCGGCGCGGTGCACGCCGGCGCGGGGCTCGCCGGCCCGGTCGCCGCCGTGCGGCGCACGCTCGACGCGGCCGGGCTGCGGTGGCCGCTGCTGGCCGTCGACGACCTGGCCGAACAGCTCGCCGCGTACGCCGACCGCAGCACGCGGTACCGCCCCGACCTGCTGGCCGACCTGGTCACCGAGCTGCACGCCCGGCACCGGGCGGTAGGCGGCGGCGGATCCGGGCTGCGGTCGCGGATCCTGGGCACCGAGGAGGCGGCGCAGACCCCGCTGCGGCGGCTGCGGTTGGACGGGCTGGGCTGCCGCGTCCGCGGCTCCGAGACCGAGCGGGTGGTGGAGATCTTCCTCGCCCACCCGGACAGCGCCACGGTGCTGGTCGTCCGTCGACTGTGGACGGTCGCGTCGTTCGGTGAGCGGGTCGCCGGCCGGCGGGTCGGCGGGGCCACGGTGGCGGCACTGGCGGCCGGGTCGGTGGTCACCGAGTCGGCGGTGCGCAGCGCCAGCCGCGCCGTACGCCTGGGTACGGGGAACATCGCGAAGACCACGGTCGGCCCGTCGGCCGGGGCGTGGCACGAGCTGCCGTCGAGCCTCGTGGTGCGCGACCTGATGGCGGTCGCCGAGGAGCTCGACGGCCTGCCGCCGCGGTTCGTGCGTCCGCGCGTCGAGGCGGAGCTGGTGCGGGTGGTGGAGATCGCGGAGGTGCGGGAGCTGTCGTACGCGCCCGGCGCGCAGCGGCTCGACGCGGTGATCGCCGACCGCGAGGGCTGGACCGGCGTGGTGTCGTCGACGTACCGGCCCACCGCACCGGGCGGCCTGGACTCCCTCGCCCGCGCGCTGCGGGGCGAGTACGGGCGGCCGCGGTTCGTCAGCGGGCCACTGCGCCGGCACGCCGGTGCGGTCGTCGTCGATCCGCTGGCGGTGGCGGTCGACGGTCGGGTGGTGGTCCCGGACCTCGCCGTGGACGAGACGGGCGTCGTCGTCTCCCCGGGCGTGCCGCCGGCCGCCGACCCGATCGACGTCGCGGTCGAGGGCGCGATGTCGGTGCTGGCGGAGGTCGCGCACCGGGGGCTCGACCACCTGCCGGCCGGGTTCGGGGAGCGGGTCTCGGCCGCGGCGGGGGAGTTGTCGCGGGTCGGGCTCGGCCGGGCCGGCCGGGCCGTCTCCGGGTTCGCGGAGACGCTGAGGGCCGGGCCGGCGGACGACGCGGTGACGGCCTGGGTGGACGCGTGGCTGCGGCTGGCGGTGACGTCGGATCTGCGTTGACCGTGCCGAGCGGCGCGGTGACCGGTGGCGTGGGCCGGCGTCGGTCGGCCCACGCCACGGGGCCGGACCGGGATCGCGGCGGTCCTATGCTGGGCCGGTGGTGGGCCTCGGGATCCTGGGGTACGCGGGGGTGGCGGCGTTCTGCCGTCCGCTGACGCTTCCCGCGCTGGTCGCCGTGATGCTCGTCGGGGTGCCGGTGGCGTGGTACGGGATGCGCAGACGGCCCGCGGTGACCGCACCCGTCGGCACCCCCTCCGTGGCGGTGTGGGGCGGGCTCGGTGCCGTGGTGGTCGCGGTGGAGGTCGCGCTGCTCGCCGGTCCGAACGACCTCGCGTGGCCGACGCTGAGCACGTTGCTCGACCCGGTGCTGGCGACGTATCCGGGGCGGGTCGTCGGGTACCTGCTCTGGCTCGGCGCCGGGGTCTGGCTGGTGCGCCGGTGACGCGGCGGGTCGTTGCGTGACGCCGCGGGTCGTGGCGTGACGCCCCGGGACGTGATCGCGCTGGCGTTCGTGGGCCTGGTGGCCGCGGCGCTCGTCGTCGAGTGGTGGGCCCGGCGGTCCGGGTCGGCGGTGTCTCCGCTCGGCAGGACCGTCACGGCGGCGCTGGCCACGCGCACCGGGCGGGTGCTCGTGTTCGGGGCCTGGCTCTGGACGGGATGGCACTTCCTGGCCCGGTGAACCGGGGTACGGGTGACCCGGTGGCCCGCGGGTGCCCCGTGCGGTAGGCATGAACGGTGAACGATCGCAGAATGACCCGCAGGCGCCTACTGGTGACCGCCGGCGCCGGAGTCGTGGGGATCTCCGTCGTGACCACGGTGACCGGCTGCTCCGGCGACAAACCGTCGACGCCGTCCGCCGCACCGCCGTCCGCGCCGCCCTCCTCCGCGCGGCCCTCCGCCGCGGGGCCCCCGGCCTCGGCCGAGGCGGCGGGGGAGTCGCTGGGCGGCTGGCAGCGGGTCAACCTGTCGTTCGTCTCCGCCTACATCCTGGTGCGCGGCGGCGAGGCGGCGATCGTCGACCTCGGTACGCCGGGGTCGGGGACGGCGATCGAGGCGGGACTGACCGCGGCCGGTGCCAGCTGGGGCGCGGTCAGGCACGTCATCCTGACCCACCGGCATCAGGACCACGCGGGTGGCGCGGCCGAGGTGGCGCCGAAGGTCACCGCCGGGTCGCTGTACACCGGCGCGGCCGACGTGAGCGCGATCCGGGTGCCGGTCAAGCCCGTCGGCGACGGTGACGAGATCTTCGGCCTGCGGATCATCGGGACACCCGGGCACACGGCCGGGCACATCGCGGTCTTCGACCCTTCGACCGGCGTTCTCGCGGCCGGAGACGCGCTGCGCACGACCCAGGGGCTGGCCGGACCCGACCCGCGCAACACCGCCGACATGACGCAGGCGGCGGCGTCGGTGCGCAAGATGGCGGCGCTGGACGTCCGCGTGATCCTGCCCGGCCACGGCGCGCCGCTCACCACCGGTGCGGCCGAGGCGCTGGCGAAGCTCGCGGCGTCCCAGCCGGGCTGAACCGCGCCGCTCGCGCCGGGGTCGCGCCGGCAGCGTTGCGGACCTGTAACGGACGCGGTTCCGGGTACCGGACGGACGGATCGATACCTCGACCATTGTCGAATGGAACGGGCATGGGGGCGGTGGCTCGTCGCTGCGGTCATCACGGTGACGGTGGGTGGCTGCGGCACACCGGGTGACGGCGACCTCGTCGACGACTGGACGGCGATGGTCGACGCGAAGGCGAAGGTGCCGGGCGTCGGCTGCCACGACGCGCCGGTGCGGTTCATCTACGAGACCAACACCGTGACGCGGCCACCGATCTCGTGCGACGAGGCGCACACGATCGAGACGTTCCACGTCGGGCAGGTCCCGGACGCCCTGACCGCCAGCCCGAGCGAGGGCAGCGCCGACTACGTGCGCCTCTTCGAGGCGTGCGAGGGCCTCGCGGTCGAGTTCCTGGGCGGGCAGTGGTTCGACGCCCGGGTCGGGCTCGGCGTCACCGTCCCGTCGTCGCTGCAGTGGGAGGGCGGCGGCCGGTGGTTCCGGTGCGACCTGATGGAGACCGTCAACACCTCCGACGCCGTCTCCCGGCGCCGCGGCACCGTCCGCAACCTGGCGAAGGCCGACGCGGCCGTGGCCCGTCGCTGCTTCACCGCCGTGGGCCTGCAGTCGGACGGCAGATGGGACTACCTGAACCCCACCGACTGCACCCAGCCGCACGACGCCGAGTACGCGGGTGCGTTCAAGGTGCCCGGTACCCAGCGGCCCACCGACCCGAAGGGCTCCGGGCTCTACAAGCAGTGCTACGACGTCATCGACCGCTACGTCACCGGCTCGAGCCGCCTCGGCTACATGGCCTCGCTGGGCAGCCAACGGGTGTGGAACCGCGGCGACCACTACGTACGCTGCTACGCCTGGCACGACAAGGGCGAGGTCACGGGCAGCGTCAAGGGGACCGGCTGAGCGTCCGGCTCACGCCACGCAGAACTCGTTGCCCTCCGGGTCACGCATCACGAGGTGGCCGAACTGCCCGCCGTACAGCTGTTCGCCGGTCACCGTCGCACCGGCCTCGACGAGGTCGGCCGCCTTCGCCCGGGCCAGCCGCTCGCGTTCGTCCGGGTCCCACGGCGGTTCGCCCGCCACCCGGAGGTCGACGTGCACCCGGTTCTTGGCGACCTTGCCCTCGGGTACCCGGAGGAAGCTGATCGCCGGTCCCTTCCCGTCCGGGTCGACGATCGAGGCACCGTCGGGGTCGTCGTAGCCGGGCTCCGGCACGTAGCCGAGCGCGTGGGCCCAGAACCGGGCGAGCAGGTGCGGGTCGGCCGCGTCGCAGCCGAGCGTCCAGTGCGTTGCCATGCCGCGGACCCTACGGGCATGATCGGGCCCGTGCTGGACGACGCGGCCAGGGCCGCCAAGGACCACCTCTACACCGACCTGGCCGACGTGCGGAAGGAGATGGTCGCGACGCTCGACGGCCTCGGCGAGTACGACGTGCGCCGGCCCCTGACGCCCACCGGAACCAACCTGCTGGGCCTGGTGAAGCACCTGGCACTCTGGGAGTCGCGGTACCTCGGCGAGGTCTTCGACCGGCCGTTCCCCGAGCCCCTGCCCCGCTGGGACGACGTCGGGCAGCGCGGCACCGACCTGTGGGCCACCGGGACGGAGACCCGCGAGGAGATCGTCGACCGGTACCGCCGCGTGTGGGCCCACTCCGACGCGACGGTCGGCGCGCTTGCCCTGGACGCGCCCGGCCACGTCCCCTGGTGGCCGCGCCCCGACGTGACGCTGTTCGGGGTGCTGGTGCACCTGCTCACCGAGACCACCCGGCACGCCGGACACGCCGACATCCTGCGCGAGACCCTCGACGGCCGGACGGCCGCCGCACCACCCCGCGACGCCGCCTTCTGGGCGACCCGCCACGCGACGGTCGAGCGGGCCGCCCGCGCCTGGACCTAGGCTCCTGCCATGCGCACGCTGCACCTGGGCCTGCGGGTCACCGACCTGGACCGGTCGCTCGCCTTCTACACCGCGGTCGGCTACACCGTGCTCGGCACCGTGCCCGAGACCGGGTTCGGCAGCCTCACCATGCTGAAGCTGCCCGACGACCCGTTCGCCAGCCTCGAACTCGTGCACGACGCGGCCCGGCCGGTCACCGACATCGGCGCCGTCAACCACCTGGTCATCCAGGTCGACGACCTGGACGCGGCGATCGCCGGGTTCGCGGCCAACGATGTCACGGCCGAGCCGCCGGCCGACCTGGGGCCGGGCATGCGCACGTCATGGCTCACCGACCCCGACGGGTACCGGATCGAGCTCGTGCAGTGGCCGCCCGGCCACCCGGCCGGCATGACCGAGGCGGACTTCAGGAGTGCGTGACCTCCCCGACGACCGGGACAGCCATGGCGTACGGGACCGGCGGCATCGCCAGCGGCATCGCGGCCAGCTGCATCAGCAGGAGCACGTTGTCGTCGCCGGCGGTGCGGTTGAGCCGCAGGCGTCCGCAGCCGGTGCATCGATGGATCAGCACCCATCGACGCTCGCCGCGTACGGTGACCGCGATCGGTTCCATGGCGCCGGAGCAGCCGGCCCTGCGGTCGCCGGGGACGTTGCGGTCGAGATGGCGGGACCAGAGACAGTGTGGACAGTGGTTGCGGTGCGACGTACCCGGCGCGTCGAGTGAGACGTCTACACCGCAGTGGCCGCAGCGGAAGGAGCGGGCGAAGGACATGCCTGGAAGCCTTTCGAGGAACAGGTGACACACCGGGCGAACATCGATCTCGCCTCCTTCCTCGAACGGGCCCCACACCGGGGCCGGACGGGCGCCAGCGAACCAGCGCCCGCGGTCCCGGTCAAGCGAATATCGATCACACGAGGACGGCGACGGCCTCGATCTCGACGAGCATGTCCGGCTCGGTGAGCGCGGCGACCCCGACGAGCGTCACCGGCTTCACCGGGTCGATGCCCAGCTTCTCCGCCGCCCGCACCGCGCCGGCGATCACCAGGTCGAGCTTGTCGGGCGTCCAGTCGACGACGAACGCGGTCAGCTTCGCCACGTCGGCGAACGTGCCGCCGACCGCCTCCACCGCGATGTTGATGTTCGTCAACGCCTGCTCGACCTGGGCCGCCAGATCGCCGGCGCCGACCGGGTTCCCGGCCGCGTCGCGGGCGACCTGCCCGGAGATGTAGGCCGTGCGGCTGCCGGTGGCAAGGCCGATCTGGGCGAAGTTCTCGGGTGCGGGAAGGCCGTCCGGATTGATCAGCTCGACGGGCATGGGTGCTCCTTCGGCTCGGGTCGTTCCTTTCTACGAACCGTACGCCGAGACGTTGGCGGCCAGGCGCGGAGACGCGTAGTGACCGGTCTCGACGCCACCGTCGCCGAAGACGACGCCGGTGAATCCCTCGGTCGGCAGGGTGAAGTGGTAGAAGCGCAGCACCGTGCCGTCGGGGTCGGTGACGTCGAGCACCGCGCCGGTGGGTCCGTCTGTGACGCCGCTGTGCGGGAAGCCCTCGCGGTCGCACCGTTCGGCCAGCCGTACCAGGGCGTCGCGGTCGGCGGGCCGGAACGCGGCCACGTCGAAACCGGTGAGGTCGGGCGTCGACGCGCACACCTCGCGGTCGCGCAGCGCGATGTTGAACCGGCCGTCGCGGTCGATGAGACCGGCGCCGCGCACCACGTCGCGCTCGACTATCTCCACCCACAGGCGCAGGTCGAGGAGCCGGGAGTAGAAGTCGACGCTGCGGGCGAGATCGGTGACGGGCAGCTTGACCTGGAGAAAGCCGAGAATGTCGCTCATGCGATCGACGGTAGGACCGGCTGGTCGGACAATCCATGCGTGACCGTCCGGGAAACCACAGCGTCCGTCCAGCCGCCGGTCGACGTCCTCAGCACGCTGCTGCGGGAACTCCGCCTCGAGACCGCCGCGTACCGGTGGCTCGAGCTCGGCACCCCGTTCCGCGTCGGGTTCGACCAGGCGGGCGTGCGCGGGGTCCACATCGTCGCGCGGGGGCGCTGCACGTTGGTCCAGGCCAATGGGACCGTGACCGCGCTCGACACCGGCGACCTCGTGATCCTGCCGGGCGGCGACGCGCACGAGCTGTGCTCCACGCCGCGCACCGGGCCGGTGGTGTCGGGCATCGAGGTGGCGGCGCGGACGCCCGGCACGCGGCTGCGCATCGGCGGGTCCACAGTGGACACCGTGGTGGTGTGCGGCGCGTTCCTGGTAGGCGAGAGCGGGCATCCGGCCCTGCGCGGACTGCCCGACGTGCTGCACGTGCCCGGCGGCAGCGGCCTCGGTCCGTACATCGACGCGCTGAGCGCCGAGGCGTTCGAGGGCGGGCCGGGCAGCGACCTGGTGATGGCGCGGCTGTCCGACGCGTTGCTCGTGCGGGCGCTGCGGTACCACGCCATGACCGTCGACCGTCCCGGCTGGCTCGCCGGCCTGCGCGACCCGTATGTGTCGGCCGCGCTGGGTGCCCTGCACGCCGACCTCGGTCGACAGTGGACGGTCGCCGGGCTGGCGCGCACGGCCGGCCTGTCGCGGGCGGCGTTCGCGGCCCGCTTCACCGAGCGGGTCGGCGAGCCGGTCATCCGGTACCTGCAGGCGGCACGGATGCAACGGGCGCGCACGCTGCTCCGCGCGGAGCGCGCCACGGTCGCGTCGGTGGCGGCCCGGGTCGGCTACTCCTCGGACGTGGCGTTCGCGGCGGCGTTCCGCCGCGAGGTCGGCTGCGCCCCGGGCGAATGGCGCCGCCGGGCACTCGCCGCCGGCTGACGCGGCGCCGCCGGCTGACGCGCGCCGCGGGCTTACATAAACGACGCTCGATCCAGTGTGGTTTTCGGCGCGCTTCCTGCACTGGATCGAGCGTCGTCGATCGCCACGTGAGGGGCGGCGGCGCGGCGCGTCTGGGGACCGGGTAAGGGGGCGGCTGGGCTGGAAGTGGGCCGGGTCACGGAGGGGTCGGGTGCCAGGTCCGCGCCCAGGTCTCCAGCGGCGCGAGCGTGTCGAGCAGGGTCCGGCCCTGGTCGGTGAGGCGGTAGCCGTCCTCGGTGCGTTCCACGAGGGCGGCTTCGCGTAGCTCGGACAGGCGCTCGGCCAGCACGCTCGACGAGACGCCGTCGCACCGGTGCTGCAGGGTCCGGAACGTCGGAACCGGGTCGGCGCGCAGTTCCCACAGGACACGCAGCGTCCAGCGGCGGCCCAGCAGGTCGAGGATCGCCATCACGGGCCGCCCGGAGCGGGACCCGCGTACCGGGCGGCCCGGCAGGGGAGTCGACACGTGCTCACTCCGTCCCATTGCTTTTGTTTCCGAAGCACTGATGATAGCGTGCCGCCATGCTTCGGAAATCGAACCAGCCGCGGGTGGACACCGAACCGCCGTACGACGACGACACCGCCGCGGCCCTGGAGGCACTGGGCCCACCGCTCGCCCTGTTCCGCGCGCTCGCCCGCCGCCCCGACCGGGCCCGCGCCATCCAGGGCTGGGGCAGCTACTACCTCTCCCGCCGGTGCGCGCTGTCGCTGCGGCACCGGGAACTGGTCATCGACCGCACGACGGCACTCTGCGGCGCCGAGTACGAGTGGGGCGTCCACATCGCGCTCCTGGCGGCGAAGGCCGGCCTCACCGACGCGCAGCTCCGCTCCGTGACCGGCGGAGCCGCCACCGACGCCTGCTGGACCGACCCGGCCGACCGGGCGGTGCTCGCCGCCGTCGACGCCCTGCACACCCGGCACGACCTCACCGACGACGAGTGGGACGCGCTGACCGCGGCGGTCGGACCCGACGGCGTCGTCGACCTCATGCTCATCTGCGGCTGGTACCACGCGATCTCCTACGTGGTGCGGGCCGCCCGGCTCCCCGGCGAGCCCGGAGCGCCGACGTTCGACTCGGTAACCTGGCCCGATGACGACCCTCAACCTCGCCGCGCGGTTCCACGCCGCCCGTGACCTGCGCCTCGCGGAGGAGCCGGCACCGGTGCCGGTCGACGGCGAGAGCCTCGTCCGCGTCACCGCCGTCGGGCTCTGCGGGTCGGACCTGCACTGGTACGAGGACGGGGGCATCGGCGACGCCCGCATCACGCACCCGCTCGTCGGCGGTCACGAACTGGCCGGCGTCGTCGAGGGTGGAAGCCTCGACGGCGTCCGGGTCGCGGTGGACCCGGCGGTGCCGTGCCTCGCGTGCGACCTGTGCCTGCGGGGGCACCCGAACCTGTGCCGCGCGCTGGTCTTCTCCGGCCACTCCACCCGCGACGGCGGGCTCCAGCGCTACCTGGCCTGGCCGACCGCGCGGCTGCACCCGCTGCCCGACGCGCTCACCGACGCCGACGGGGCGATGCTGGAGCCGCTCGGCGTCGCCGTGCACGCCGTGGACCTCGGGCACATCCCGCTGGGCGGGTCGGTCGCGGTCATCGGATGCGGGCCCATCGGGCTGCTGCTGATCCAGGTCGCCCGGGCCGCCGGCGCCGCCCGGATCGTGGCCGCCGACCCCCTGGAGCACCGCCGCCTCGCCGCCACGGAGCGCGGCGCCGACGAGGTGCTCGACCCGGCCGACGGCGCGTACGTGTCGGGGCTCGCGGCGTTCACCGCCGGCCTCGGCGTCGACGTCGCGTTCGAGATCGCCGGCACCGACCCGGCGATCGCCGCCGCGATGGACGCCGTCCGCCCGGGCGGACGCGTCGTGCTGGCCGGGATCCCCGGCACCGAGACGTCGGCGTTCCCGGCGAGCGTCGCGCGGCGCAAGGGGCTGACGATCGTGATGGTCCGCCGGATGAAGGAGGTCTACCCGCGGGCGACGGCGCTGGTGCTGGCGGGCCTGGTCGACGTGCGCGGACTGGTGACGCACCGGTTCCCGCTCACCGCGGTACGGGAGGCGTTCGAGGCGGCGGTCACCCGTCCCGGGCTGAAGGTGATCGTCGAGCCGTGACGCCGCGCCGGGCCGATGATGGCGGGATGGACGTGATCGCGCAGTGGGTCCGCACGTCGTGGACGAAGGCCTCGCGGGGCGGCGCCGCGGCGGCCCGTCGCAACGCCGTGCCGGTGGGGTTCCCCGTGCCGCGCGGACCATTGCCGCTGTGGCACGAGGTGCTGCTCGACGAGGCCACCGGCTTCGCGCCGCGGGAGACCTGCGCGTCGGCGCTTCCGGACCGCGGGCGGGTCACACTGGCCGAGGTCGACGGCCGGCTGCGGGTCCGGCTGACGCCCGCCACCTTCGGCATGCCGGACCGCCGTCGCCGCCCGCCGGCGGTGTGGCTGCGCGCCGGCGAGTGGGTCCGCTGGCACATCAACTACCGTTTCTCGATGCCGGTCGCCCTCGGCGGCGCGTGGTCCTACCGCCTCGACACCCTCAACCTCGCCTACGGGCCGGCCGGGCCCGACCTGTTCGCCGGCACACCCACCCGGCTGGTCGACGAACGAACCGCACTGAGATAGGAGCGTGGTGGCGGCACTGGGTCGGCCCGAGCGGCAGCAGCGGTACCTCGACCTGTTGCGGGAACGGGTGACGGCGTTGCCGTGGGTCGAGGTGGTCGTCGTCATCGGGTCGTTGGCGTCCGGCCGGGCCGATGGGGTGAGCGACGTCGATCTGCTGGTGGGCGTCCACAAGGGAGCGTTCGCCGCGGCGTGGCGCGACCGGGAGCGGCTGCGCGTGACCGGCGCGCTGTACGGCTGGGACCACTGGCACGACGGGTCGAAGGGCGCCGGGACCCACAAGTGGCTGACCGCCGACGCCGTGCTCGTCGAGGTGCTTCTCGGCGAGGCGACCAGCGGGATCCGGCTGGCGCCGCCGTGGCGCGTGCTCGCCGGCGATCCCGGCGCGGCCGGGCGGTGGCCGCCACGGCCGCCCATCCCGCGGTCCGAGCTGAGCGGGAGCACGGACGGCCTGCACCCGGTCGAGGTGGCCTACGACGACTTCAAGGCACGGCTGAGGGCGTCGACCTGAGTGCGTCCGGTTTCCGACGCTGGTTGGCGCCGCGACGCTGCTCCCCGCCGCGCCGGCCGCGGCCGTACCGACGCCGGTGCCGAGCCGGACGGGGACCATCTCGGTCGCCGGTGCCGGCACCTGCCGCGAAGGCTCCGCGGAGGGCCGGCTCACCTGGGCACCGGAGAGCCTCGTGCGGTCGGTGCGGGTCACGGCCGTGGTGACCGACGACGAGACCGGCGGCTGCGACAACTTCCCCGACACCGACGCCGTCTACACCGCGTACTCGGGAACGACGGTCGTCGACACGATGGAGATCGAGGCCGACAACTCGGTGGTCGCGCGGAGCTTCGACCTCACCGGCGCGCTCACGTCGATCGACCGCGTCGAGGTGTCGATCTGCTGGTTCCCGCTCGTGCCGATCGGGTCCGACCCCGTGCTGACGTGCGTGGTGGACAGCCGCCGCATCAGCTGAGGGTCCGCTATCGTGCGGTGTGACCGAAACGCAGCTTGCCGCCGAGGCGGTGGTCGACGGTCCGGTGCCGCGGGAGGTGGCCCTGTCGCCGGACGGCCGGTGGGCCGTGTACTCCGTCGCCGCCTGCGGCCGGGTGGGCGACCACCCGGTCGGTGACCTGTGGCTGGTGGCCGTCGACAGCGGGGTCGACGGCGGGAGCGGGAGCGACGGGACGCCGAGGCGGTTGACGTCGGGCAACTCGGACGACGCGGCGCCGCGGTGGGACGCCGATTCGTCCGTCGTGTACTTCCTCTCCGACCGGGTGGAGCGGGGAACCGCCCAGGTGCACCAGGTCGACCCGGTCAGCGGCGTGGTCTCGGCGGTCACGGCGTGGGACGGCGGGGTGTCGGGCCACCGTCCGCTCGCCGGCTCCGTCGCGTTTCTCGCGGCCGACGAGCCGTCCACTGAGGACAGACGGCGCCGGGACGAGCGTGACGACGCCCGGGTGTGGAGCGAGCACGTCCGCCCGGACCGGTTGCGGCTGCTCGATGTGCGGACGGGCGAGGTGCGCACGCCGGACGGCTTCGGCGACCGGCACGTCGTGGACGTCGTCGAGCACCCCGACGGGGGACCGCTCGCGGTGCTGACCTGGTCGACCCCCGAGATCGACCCGGGGATGCTGAACACGGCGCTGCACGTCTTCGACCCGCGCACCGGCGCGGTGCGCGACCTCGGGCCGGCCGCGCTCGACGCGTCGTCGCCGGCCTGGTGGAACGCCGACGACGGCTGGCATCTCGCGTACCTCGGTCAGACCGCCCCGGTGGGCGGCACCGTCGTCCTCGACGTCGCGGTCGACGCGCCGGCGGGGGAGCACCGCGTCCTCACCGCCGGCGCGACGGTCTGCCCGACGGAGCTGGTGCAGGTCCACAGTGGACAGCCGCTCGTGCTGGTCGCCGACGGGCTCGACACCGCGGTGCACCGGCTCGACGCGGGCCTCGTCGAGGTCTGCCGCCTCCGCGGCGAGGCGAGGAGCCTGACAGCCGACCGGCCCGGCGCACGAGTGGCGACGGTGCTCAGCGCGTCACCCGAACCCTGGAACGTCTACGCGGGACCGACGCGCGGACCTCTCACGCGACGGACCGATCTGCGGCCGGAACTGCGTGACGTGCGGTGGGGAACGCAGGAACGCCTGCGGTACAAGGCAGCCGACGGGCTCGACCTCGACGGGCTGCTCGTGCTGCCGCCCGGGCTGACCCGCGCCGACGGGCCGTTCCCCCTCGTGACCCTGGTGCACGGCGGACCGTACGGCCGCTACACCGACCGGCTCATGCTCGACTGGTACCCGTCGGCGCAGTGGCTGGCGGCCGTGGGCTACGCCGTGTTCCTGCCGAACCCGCGTGGCAGCACCGGATACGGCCACGAGTTCGCGGCGCGGGTCGCCGGAGCCGTCGGCCTCGACGAGTTCGGCGACATCTGCGCGGGCGTCGACCTGCTCGTCGACGAGGGCGTCGCCGACCCGCGGCGGCTCGGCATCGGCGGGTGGAGCCACGGCGGTTTCATGGCCGCGTGGGCGGTCGCGCGCACCGACCGGTTCCGGGCCGCGGTGGTGGGCGCCGGAATCAGCGACTGGGGGATGCTCGCCGCGACCGGCGAATGGGGACCGTTCGAGGCCGCGCTCGGTGGCGGCAACGGCTGGGACGGACCGGGTCCGCACCCGCACCACCGGCTCAGCCCGATCTCGTACGCCTCCCGCATCCGGGCGCCGGTGCTGATCCTGCACGGCGAGAACGACACGAACGTCCCCCTGTCGCAGGCGGAGTTCCTCCACCGCGCGCTGCGGCGGTTCGGGGTGACGCACGAGTACGTCGTGTATCCCCGGGAGGGACACCCGATCCGCGAACGCACGCACCAGCTGGACGTGCTGCGCCGCACGCGGTCCTGGTTCGACCGGTGGCTCGGCTAATTGGCTCGTGCGCGGCCCGCGCGGTCGTTACGGTCCGTCGGTGACCGACGATCCCTTCCGCGACACCGACCTCGTCGAGCTGTACGACCTCGACAACCCGGCCGGCCCCGACCACGCCCACTACCGCGCGCTGGCCGACGAGACCGGCGCCCGCTCGATCGTCGACCTCGGCTGCGGCACCGGTCTGCTGACCCGCTCGCTGACGGGCCCGGGCCGCACCGTCACCGGCATCGACCCGAGCCGCACGATGCTCGACCACGCCCGCCGCCAGCCGGGCAGCGACGCGGTGACGTGGATCCTCGGCGACGCGTCCGTGCTCGAACCGACCGCGACGGTCGACCTCGCGATCTGCACCGGCAACGCCATCATGCAGATCGCACCCGCCGACCTTCCGGCCACCCTCCGGTCGCTCGCGGGGGCGCTGCGACCGGGTGGAACCCTCGGCTTCGAGACCCGCGACCCCGCCTTCCGGGAGTGGGAGCACTGGACGACCGGGGTCACCGAGCGCGACACCCCGGTCGGGCGACTCCGCGAGTGGATGGAGGTCACCGAGGTCCGCGACGGGCGGGTGGTGTTCGACGCCCACAACGTGTTCCCCGACGGGACCGACCGCGTCTACACCAACACGCTGTACTTCCGCACCGCGGAGGAGTTCCGGGCGGAGCTGGAGGCGGCCGGGTTCACCGACGTCACGTGGGCCGGTGACTGGCAGGGCGGCGCGGGCGCGGGACGGCTGCTGGTGTTCCGCGCGACCCGCGGATAGCTCAGACCTCGACGTCGACCGGTACGTGGTTGGTCAGCATGTCGAACACGGCCGACCGCTCCCGTGACTGCTCGACGATCGCCCGCAGCACCTCGTCCGGTGCGTCGCCGGCCACGCTGAACCGCACCGAGACGCGCTCGAAACCGTTGCGGACGGCGGGATCCGGCCCCAGGATCCCGTTGAGGTCGATGTCGCCGGTCACGGTGGAGCGCACCTCCGTGAGCCGCACACCGCGCGCCGCCGCGATGTTGACCAGACCGGCGGTGAGACAGGCGGCGAGCGCGTGCAGCAGGTGCTCGACCGGCGTCGGCGCGTTGTCCCCGCCGACGAGCACGGCCGGATGGTCGGCGTCGAGGTCGAAGGCGCGCTCGTGGGCGCGCTCCTCGCCGACGCCGAAGAAGCCGTGGATCGTGCTGCGGTTGTGGGTACCCGTGAGCCACTCGTTCGTCGCGCGGAACTGGAACCTGGCGGCCGCCGGAGCGGCCTTCACCGCGTCGAGGGTGGCGAACAGGGTCGCGGTGTCGACCCCGTTGCGCATGCTGTCGTTCGTCGTCGTGGTCATGAGTTCTCCATTTCTGTCCCGGCGGCCGGCGCGGCCGCCTCGGGGTTGCCCGCGGCGGCCAGCGCGGCCGCCTCGGTGTCGACCGCCCGGCCGAGCCGGCGCATCAGGTCGGCGAGCCCGGTGACGGGCGGAAAGGTGCCGAGGGCACAGGTGACGTCGAAGATGTCGGCGACGGCCGCGTCCCGGTATTGCTGGAACGCGCCCAGTGCGGCCCGCTCGTCCGCCCGGCCGCGGAGCACGGCGTCCAGGTGGCCGGCGAGGATGTCGGCGTCGCGGAATGCGTCGCTGATGCCGTGGGCGCTGATGGGGTCCCGGTGGAAGCCGGCGTCCCCGATCAGCGCCCACCCCGCGCCCCACGCGGCGCGCAGGTGGTTCGGCGAGCGCATCATGCCGCTGACCGGCGACGTCCGCCGGCCGTCACGCAGCCGTCGCGCGAGGCCCGGTGCGAACCGCCGCACGAGAGCGTCGAGGTCGCGGTCACCGGTACCGGCCGGCGTGCAGATCCACACGCACGCCTCGCCGTCGTGGGTGGGGAAGATGCCGGCGAGCGCGCCGTCGGTCAGGAAGAACTCGATACCGGACCGGCTGAGCCCGGCGTAGTACGCGTAGCGCGACTGCCCGCCGTCCGGGCGGCGGCCGACCATCGCGGCACCGACGGAGCGGGCGATCCGCGAGTGCAGCCCGTCCGCACCGACGACGAACCGCGCGCTCAGCTCCACGCCGGGTCCGTGCACCCCGGTGACGCGGCCGCTGCCGTCGCGCCGCACGCCGGCGACGGTCAGGCCGGTGCGCAGCCGCGCGCCGGACCGCACGGCCGCCTCCGCCAGCAGGCCGTCGAGCACGTACCGGCGGGGCGCCAGCAGGTGGTCGATGCCCTGCGACGGCCGCAGCGGCCGGGTGACCGTCCCCTCAGGACGGTGGAAGGTGAGCTCGCGCAGCTCCGGTGCGCCGGTCGCCCGCAGCTCGTCGAGCAGACCCCAGCGGTGCAGCGCGACCATGCCGGTCCGGCTGATGTGGTGCGTCGACACGGTGTCGCCGCGGGGATCGGCGCGGTCGACGACGGCCACGTCGTGGCCGAGCCGGGCGAGCAGCCCCGCCACCGCGGAACCGGCGGCGCGGGCCCCGACGACGACCACGTCGTGAGTTGTCATGCCACCACGATCCGGCGGACCGCGCGGCGAGACTTGGTGGGAGCCTGAGGAGGTTCTGAGGATCAGACGACGACCTCGAACACCGGCAGCCCCGCGACGGTCGGCCCGTTGCGCGCCGCGAACGCCAGACCCCACCCGGCGACGAGCTCGGTGACCGTCCGCGACGCGAGCACCGAGCCGGGATCGGCCGCCCGGGCCAGCCCACCGGCGACGCTGACCGCCATCCCGGACAGGTGCCCGCCACGCCGCGCCACCTCGCCGGTGTGCACGCCGATCCGGACGGCGGTGCCGAGCGGAGCGAGCGCGTCGCGCAGGTCGCAGGCGGCCCGCACCGCGCGGCCCGGCCCGTCGAACGTGGCGAGGAGGCCGTCGCCGGTCACGCTGACGAGCTCGCCGCGGTGGCGCCGCACGCCGTCGCGCACCACGGCGACCAGATCGTCCGGGACCGGCGTGAAGCCGCCGGTGTCCGCGACCCCGACGAACACGACGGTGGCGAGGAACCGGTCCTCGACGGGCGCCGGCGCCGAGCCGGCGACGAACCGCTCGACCGCGGCCAGGATCGGCGCCGTGTCGCCGCTGAACAGGAAGTGGTCGCTGCCGGGAAGCTCGACCAGCTCGGCGTGTGGCATCCCGCGGACGAGGTCGTGCGCGTGCCCGATCCCGTACACCGCGTCCTCGCTGCGGTGCATGACGAGCGCGGGCACGTGGATGCTCGGCAGCAGCGCGGTCACGTCGATCGCGCTCATCAGCTCGACGAGCCGGCGCGCGGTGCCGGGCGTGGCGCCCTGGCGCTCCAGCCGGCCGAGAAAACGGCGGCCGGCCGCCGTGGCGCCCATCGACGAGGCGAGCCAGGAGTAGACGCGGCCGCTGCCCCAGCGCCGTTCCACCGCCGCCAGGTCGCGGTCGTGGGGCCGGTCGAGCCAGGGATGGCGGGCCCAGGTGCCGTGCAGGACAAGCCGTTCGACCCGCTCCGGGTGCGTGGCGGCCAGCAGGACCGACAGCGAACCGCCCTCGGACGAGCCGAAGACACTGGCCCGTTCCATGCCGACGGCGTCCATCACGACGCGGACGTCGTCGACCCGCTGGTCGAGCGGCGGCGCCTCGTCGCGGCCGAGCCGGTCGGACAGCCCGGTGCCGCGCTTGTCGAGCACGACGACGCGGCAGAACCCGCCGAGCCCGTGCAGGAACCGCGCGATCGCCGGGTGCTCCCACTGCACCTCGAGGTTGGTGGCGAAGCCGAGGATGAGAACGAGGTTCGGGCCGTCGCCGAAGCACTGGTAGGCGATCGAGGCGCCGTCGCTCACGACGTACCGGGTCGGTGGGACCGGGTGGAGGTCGACGTCCGGGTCCGGCGACGTGCCGTCGGCCACCTCGTCGAGTGGGCCGACGAAACGGTAGCCGCGGCCGTGCACCGTGCGGATGAGCCGTTGCTTCCGGCCGCTGTCGCCGATGGCCTGGCGCGCGAGCTTGATCGCCGTCGTCAACGCGGACTCGGAGACGAAACGGTTGCCCCACACCGCGTCGAGCAGCTCCTCCTTGGACAGCACCCGGCTGGGGTTCGCCATCAGGAGGACGAGGACGTCGAACACCTTGGGCTCGACGTCGACCGGCCGGCCCGCCGCGCGCACCTCGAACGCGTCGGTGTCGACCTCGAGGTCACCGGACCGGTACAGCATGAGCGCAGTCTAGAAATACGCCTCCGGACGGGGCACCCGCGCCGTGCCGCGGAAGCGGGTGCCGACCCGGCGGCCGGCCGGAACCCAGACCAGCTGCGGGCTCGTCGGAGGGCCCCACCACCAGAACGTTCCGGCGTACCGGTCGACCACCGGCGGCCCCCACCACCGGATCACGCCCGACTCCTGGTCGAGGAACGGCCGGAGCTGCGTCGAGGCGTCCAGCGACGGCCACAGCGGCGCCGACAGCGGCGCCGACAGGGCCGGGACCGGCGCGGCCGGCTTCGGCACGACGGCGGTCTCGGCGGACGTGGTGGACGAGGCCGGAGCGGTCGCCAACACCACCGCCGCGCCGATGACGACGACGCCCGCCAGCGCGGCGGGTACCTGCCAACCGGCCCGCACCGAGTCGCCGAGCAGGAGCAGCCCGACCGCCGACGGCGCGACGACCTCGCCGATCCACAGCACCGCGGTGACCGGGCCGACCTGGCCGTGCTGCAGCGCGTTCGTGTACAGGAGCATGCCGGACGCCGCGAAGACGAGCAGTGCCAGCGTCATCGGCTCCATGATCAGTGCCAGCAGGAACGCGGCCGTGTTCGCCGACTCCTCGGGCATCGGCAACGCGCGTCCACTCAGCGCCGCGCCACCGAACGCCGTGCCCGCCAGCGCGGCCACGACGCCGGGGGAGCCGACCTTCGTCGCGACCCAGCCGCCGGCCGCGACCGCCACCGCAGCCACGCAGAACCCCAGCCGCAGCGGACCCGACGGCGGCACCGCCTCCTGCGGCCCGGCGGACATCGCCAGGACCGTCAGCGCGGCGATCGTCACCATGACGGCGGCCACGTCGCGGCCGCGCAGCCGGGACGCCAGCACCAGCCGGGCGGCGACGACCGTGACCGCGAGCGACCCGGCGAGGATCGACTGGACCTGGTAGACCGCCAGCTCCCGCAACGCGACCATCGACGCGCCCCAGGCGAGCAGGTCGCACCCCACGCCCAGCAGGTACAGCGGATGGCCGAGCGTGCGCACCGTGCTGGTGCTGCGCATGGCGCCGATGGCCTGGAGGATCGAACCGACCCCGTAGCTGAGGGCCCCGAAGAGGGCCATTCCCAGCGCGACCCAGCCGGTGGCGGTCACCGCTTCCACCAGTCAACATGACCCTGCGTCGATTGAGGCATCACTCTCTGACAATACGACAGATTGCTCTCGGTGGATAGGTCGACTTCACTCAGTAGTTCAACTTGACGCTTGATAAAGTGGATGGTTGAGTAGCCCGCATGGAAGCTACGCAGCTGGACGCCGTCTTCACCGCGCTCAGCGACCGCACCCGGCGCGACATCGTGGCCCGGCTCAGCGCCGGCGAAGCGACCGTCACGGAGCTGGCCGAGCGGTACGCGATGAGCATGCAGGCCGTGTCGCAGCACCTCCGCGTGCTCGAACGGTCCGGCCTGATCAGCCGGGGCCGGCACCGGCAGACCCGGCCGTGCCGGCTGGAGCCGGCGGCGCTGGAGGTCGCGGGGTCGTGGATCGAGCAGAGCCGCCGCACGTGGTCCGAGCGCATGGACCGGCTGGAGACGCACCTCGCCCACCTGCAGGAGGACCGGTGACCGCTGACGAGCTGGTGTACCGGCGGGTCCTCCGCGCACCCCGCGAGCTGGTCTGGCGGTGCCTCACCGAGCCCGCCGAGCTGGCGCGGTTCTGGGGACCGGCCGGCATGACCACACCGGTCGACGGCATCGTCGTCGACCTGCGGCCCGGCGGCCGCTTCGAGACCCTGATGGTCGGCGACCACGGCAGCCACCGCATGGTCGCCACGTTCACCGATGTGGTGCCGCCCGGGCTGCTGGCCTGGGTCGAGCCGGCCAGCGGCATGCACACCACCAGCACGCTGACCGACCTCGGCGACGGCACCACCGAGGTCGCCATCCACCAGCGGCACGTGCCCGAGGCGATGCGCCGGCCCGAGGCCCGCGCCGGCTTCGCCACGTCCCTCGACAAGCTGGAGGCCCACCTGATGGTGAGAACGTGGGTGGCGTCGACCTACGGCGGGCTCGCCGGGCTGCTCGGGTCCGTCGACGCCTGGGACGCGCCGACGCTGTGCGAGAAGTGGCTCGTGCGCCACGTGGTCGCGCACGTGACGATGCCGGTGCGGCTGACCCCCGAGCGGTTCGGGGCGGAGCTGGCCGCGGCCGGCGGCGACTTCACCGTGCTGTCGGACACCGTCGCCGTCCGCGACGCCGCGCTGCCGCCCGCCGACCTCCTCGACCAGCTCCGCTCGCCCGAGCTGCACGCGTGGCAGCCGCCGGGCGGAGGCGCCGTCGGCGCGCTGAGCCACGCCGTCATCCACTCCCTCGACGTGACGCTCGCGCTGGGCCGGCCGGCGGTCGTACCCGGCGAGGCGGTGGCGGCCGTGCTCGACGCGCTCACCGCGGCGAACGGCGCCTGGTTCGGCGTCGACCTCACGGGCCTGCGCCTCGAAGCGACCGACACCGGCTGGTCGTGGGGAGCTGGCCGGACCGTGCGCGCGGGGAGCGGGGAACTGGTGGCCCTCCTGGGTGGCCGCACGCTCCCCGGCGGCCGTACGCCCGCAGCGGCGTGACCGCCGGACCGGCCGCGCCGGTGCTCGTGGTGGCGGACGCGTTCATCACCGACGGGGCGGGTCGGGTCCTGCTCACGTTGCCGACGTACCGGTCCGACTGGGTGCCGCCGGGCGGCGACCTCGAACCCGGTGAGACGCCGGAGGCGGCGTGCGTCCGGGAGGTCCGCGAGGAGGTGGGCCTGGTCGTCCGGCCCGCCGGTCTCCTGGTCGTGGACTGGTTGCCACCGCACGGGCACCGACCCTGGCCGATGGCCTACTTCCTGTTCGACTGCGGAACGGTCTCGGAGCCGTCGGTCGTCACGGAGCCGGGCGAGGTGCGACAGCACGCGTTCGTGCCGAGGGAAGCGGTCGCGGCCCTGGTGACGGCCGCGACCCTGCGTCGACTGACCCTCGCGGCGGCGGCGCGCGTCACCGGTCGGACCACCTACCCCGCCGATCCGCGCTTACAGTGAGGGCATGCGTCAGGTCGCCGACGGCGTCTTCGAGATCGGAATCTCCTTCGTGCACGCGCATCTCGTCGTCACCGACGACGGGGTGGTGCTCGTCGACACCGGGCTGCCGCGGCGGTCGGCGAAGGTCGAGCGGGCGCTGCACGAGGCCCGGCGCACCGTCGGTGACGTGCGGGCCGTGCTGTTCACGCACTGGCACGCCGACCACACCGGCGGCGGCGCCGACCTGGTCCGCCGCTCGGGTGCCCGGACCGTCGCACACACGCTCGACGCGCCGGTCATCAGCGGCGCGGTGCCGATGCCGTTGACGCCGCTGCAGAAGGTCACCCGGTTCCTCACCGGCACACCGGAACCCGTGGCGGTCGACGAGGTGCTCGGCGCCGACGGGCCCTTCTCCGTACCGGGGTTCACGGCGGTGCATACGCCCGGCCACACCGCCGGTCACGTGTCCTACCTGCTCGACCGCGACGGCGGCGTGCTGTTCGCCGGTGACGCGGCCGCGGGCGCCGGCACGAAGGTCCGGTCGACGCCGCGCCTGATGACGTCCGACGTGGCCGCGGCGCGGGCCAGCGTGGCCCGGCTCGCGGAGCTGCGGTTCGAGGTCGCGGTGTTCGGCCACGGCGGCGCGGTCACCGCGAGGGCCGCCGACCGGTTCCGCGCCCTCGCCGCCCGCTGATCGCCGTCCGGTGCGAGGGCCGTCGGCGAAGATGGACGCGTGAGCGACGACCTCGAGCTGGCGATCACCGCCGCGACCACCGGTGCCCGGCTGGCCATGGAGCACTTCGCCCGCCTCGCCGACCTCGGCCGGGAACACAAGCCCGACGGCAGCCTGGTGACCGAGGCCGACCGCGCGGTCGAGGCGGCGATCGTCGGTGTGCTCGCCGGTGCCCGGCCGACCGACGCGATCCTGGGCGAGGAGGGCGGCCAGCGCGGCGACGACCGCCGCCGCTGGATCGTCGACCCGATCGACGGGACGGTGTCGTTCGCCGGGGGACTGGACGTGTGGCTGGTGCTCGTCGCGCTGGAGTCCGACGGTCAGGTGGTGGCCGCCGTGGCGGCGGAGCCGGCGCAGCACCGCGTGTGGTGGGCCCAGCGGGGCGCCGGTGCCTACGTCGCCGACCTCACCGACGGCGGCACGGGTGGGGCCGAGCGCATCCGGGTCGGCACCGGGCCGACCACCGACGTGGCGGCCAGCCGCCTCGGAGTCGTGCCCGGCCCGGTCCCGTTGCCGGCGGACGCGCACGTGGTCTCGCGCCTGTCGGCGGTGACCGCGCCGCTGCCGTGGCCCGACCACCCGGGCCTGCTGGTCGCCCGCGGCGACCTGGACCTCGCCGTGCAGACCCGCGGCAAGGTGTGGGACTTCGCGGCACCGTCGCTGATCGTCACCGAGGCCGGCGGGTGCTTCAGCGGCCTCGCGGGCCAGCAGCACCCCCACTCCGGACCGGCGCTGTACTCCCGCGACCCCGACCTGCACCGCGCGGCGCTCGCCTACCTCGCCTGAGGCCCAGAGCCGGCCCGGCGCCCCGCCTCATCCGAGCTCCTGGGCCAGCCCGACGATGAGGCCCTCGGGCCCGCGGACGTAGCAGAGGAGGTACAGGTCCTCGTACCGCGCGACCGCGCCCACGAGGTCGGCGCCGCGGGCACGCAGCCGGGCGACGGTGTCGTCGAGGTCGTCGACGGCGAACATGACGCGCCGGATGCCCAGCGTGTTCGCCGGCGCGTCGGCCGGCTCGGGGCGGATCGCCGTCGGCGTGTGGAACGACGCCAGCTCGACGCGGCCGTGGCCGTCCGGGGTGCGCAGCATCGCGACCTCCTGCCGGGCACCCTCGATGCCGATGACGCTGTCGACCCACGCCCCCTCGACCGGCCCCCTGCCCTCGAGCTCCAGGCCGATCTCGACGAAGAACGAGACGACGGCGTCGAGGTCCTCGACCACGATGAGAACGTTGTCCATGCGTTGAACGGCCATGTGTGTCTCCTCCGATGTGTGCGACGGTGCCGGGACGCAGCCGCGGGGACGTTCTCGACACGCGTGCGTGCGTAGAGTCTGTGCGACCCATCGATCCCCCGGAGGCTCGCGTGGACGCCGCCGTCTTCCTGGTCGTCGTCGGTGCCCGGTTCGTCCTGCCGCTGCTGATTCCCCGCTTCCCCCTGCCCGCCATCCTCGGCGCGCTGGTGCTCGACGGTGTCGACCAGACGATCTTCCAGGCGTTCGGGTACGACCCGCCCGGCTACCAGGGCTACGACAAGGCCATGGACGTCTACTACCTGGCCATCGCCTACCTCGCGACACTGCGGAACTGGACCAGCGAGGCGGCCGTCCGGGTGGCCGGGTTCCTCTACTTCTACCGGCTCGTCGGCGTGATCGCGTTCGAGGAGACGCAGTGGCGCCCGTTCCTCCTGATCTTCCCGAACGTGTTCGAGTACTTCTTCATCGCCTACGAGGCGTACCGGCTGCGCCGCGACCCCGCCCGGGTCGGCTTCCGGGCCTGGGTGATCGTCGCCGCCGTGATCTGGATCGGGGTGAAGCTGCCGCAGGAGTACTGGATCCACATCGCGCAGCTCGACCTGACCGACCAACTGAGCGACAAGCCGTGGCTGTGGCTGGTGCTCGGAGGGCTGGTGCTCGGCGTGGTCGCCGGCCTGTGGTTCGGGCTGCGGCCCCGGCTGCCCGCGCCGAGCCGCCGGTGGGCGGTGCGCGCCGACCCGCTTCCCGAGGAGATGGACTCCGCCGCCGAGCGTGACCGGTGGTTCGCCACCAACGGGACCATCGGGTCGCGCGGCACCGTCGAGAAGGTGGCGCTCGTCGGCGGTCTCAGCGTCGTCTTCAGCCAGGTGCTGCCGGGCCTCCGGTCGAGCGGGACGGAACTGTTCGTCGGCACCGCCGTGTTCGTGGTGGTCAATGCCGCGATCACGGTGCTGGTCGCGCGCCGGTGGCACAGCATCCAGTCGTCGGTGGCGGCGTTCGTCGGCCGGGTGCTGGTGAATGTCGTGCTCGTGGTGACCGCGTCAGCGCTGCTCGGCCGCGACGACGGTGACTTCGACGTGAAGGCAGCGCTGTTCTTCGTACTGCTGCTGTGCCTGATCACGCTGCTCGACGACCGGTACCGACCGGTGCACGCCGTACGAAAGGTTCAACCGGAGGTTCAACGATAGCGTTCAGGGCATGGTCGACGCCGCTGCCGTGACCGCGCTGCTGCCGGTCCCACCGCGAATGCTCGCCCTCGGTGAGCCGGTGCACGGCGAGGGGACCCTCCTCGACGTGCGCAACGGGCTCTTCCGCCAGCTCGTGGAGCGGGAGGGCTACCGCACGGTCGCGATCGAGAGCGACTGCCTGCTGGCCGGGATCGTCGACGACTACGTCCGGACCGGCGACGGCGACCTCGACGACGTGATGGAGCGCGGCTTCAGCCACCGGTGGTTCAACGCGTCCGCGGGCAACCGCGACCTGGTCCGCTGGATGCGGTCGCACAACGAGGCCCGGCCTCCGGCGGAGCACGTGCGGTTCGCCGGGTTCGACGGCCCGCTGGAGATGACCGGCGCGCAGAGCCCGCGCCACGCGTTGATGGCCCTGCACGCGAGCCTCGCCGACCGGGTCGACTCCCTTCCGTGCACCGCCGGCGACCTCGACGACCTCCTCGGCGCCGACGACCGCTGGGCCGACCCCGGTGCGATGCGCGACCCGTCCCGGTCGGTGGGGCGCTCGCCGGAGGCCGACCGGCTGCGGCTGCTCGCCGACGACCTGGTGACCCTGCTCCACGCGCAGCTACCGGTCTCACCGGAGGACGACCTGTACGCCCGCACAGCCACCGGTCTCCTGCGGTACCACCGCTGGCTCGCCGACGACTCGCCCGCCCGGCTGACCCGGCTGGTGACCGCGCGCGCCGCGATGATGGCCGCCAACCTGCTCGCCCTCGCCGGGGAGGGCCCGACCCTGGTGCACGCGCACAACGGCCACCTGCAGCGGGCGAGGAGCACGATGCGCATGGGCGAGCAGGAGGTGGCGTGGTGGGGCGCCGGCGCGCTGGTCGCCGACCGGCTGGGGGAGCGGTACGCGTTCCTGGCGACGGCGATCGGCACGCTGCGCCACCACGGTGTCGACGCCCCGCCCCCGGACACGGTGGAGGGCCTGCTGTACGCCCGTCCCGGCGACAGCTTCGTGGTGGACGCCCGCTCCGTGGCCGGCCCGGGGCTGGTGCCGCGGACGTCGCCGTACCACGGCTACTCCGCCCTCGACCCGGCCGGCCTGCCCACGACCGACGCGGTCGTGTTCGTCAGGGAGGTCGCACCCCGCTAGGCTGCCCGTCCGTGGCATCGAGTGGAGCAGATGGATGGCGGGTGGCGTTCGCCGCCGTCACCGCGCTGGTCGCGACCGCGCTGGCGGCCTGCGACGGGGGCGGGTCCGACGCGGCGGGGCCCCATGCGGCGCGGCCCAATGCGGCGGGGTCCGGCGCGTCCGGACCCGGCGCGGCCGCGTCGACCGGCACCTGCCCCGCGCCGGAGGGCACCGGAGGACCACCCGCGAACACCGACCCGGCACCCGCCGGTCTGCCGGCGCCGGTCGCGTTCGGCCAGCCCCGGTCGACCGTCGGCACCGGGTTCGACCTGGAGGTCACGGTCTTCGACTACAAGCAGCCGGCCGGGTCGGCCTGCCCGGACCCCGACCGACCCGGCCACGAGTGGGCGGCGGCCGAGGTGCGGACGTGCCCCCGGACGCTGCCGCGCGGGCTCGAGTACGTCGCCGGGTGGTCGGTGTGGTCGGTGGCGTTCGCAGACGGGACGACGGCCAGCATCGGAACGCGCACGTTCCCCGGTTTCGAGGAGCCGCGGTACCCCGACGGAGCCGCCGTTCCGGCCGGCCAGTGCGCGCGGGGCTGGATCACGCTGCCGGTCCCGAAGGGCAAGCGACCGACGATGGTGCTGTACCGCCCGGTCGGCGACGTCCACGCGTGGACGGTGCCGCCGCCCTCCTGACGCCGCGGTTATCCGACGTCCTACCGCCCGGCGGGCACAGCCATGATCGTCATCCGGTGTGTGTCCACGGTTCGTAGAGCTTCTGGCCGGGACGGAACCCGTGCGCCTCGGCCGTCGCGGCCACCTCGCGGAAGTTCCGCGCGAGCTCGTCGGGCTCGTGCGCGTCGCTGCCGATGGTGATCGCGGTGCCGCCCTCCTCGCGCCACCACCGCAGGATCGTCGGCTGCAGCGACGGGAGGCACGAGTTGACCTCCAGCACCCGCCCGGAGTCGGCGGTGGCCCGCAACGCGTGCCGGAACTCCTCCTCGAACGGGGTGATGTCGACGGGACCGGTCCAGTACCGGAACGGGTAGTCGACGTGCGCCAGCACCGCGAAGGGGTGGCTGCCGGAGACCGCCCGCGCCACCTCCGCCAGGTACCGCCGCACCATGTCCCCGGCCGTCATCCGGCGCAGCAGCCCGGGCGGCTCGAAATAGACGTCGCCGACCGGCAGGCAGTGCAGCGAGCCCAGCACCCGGTCGAAGTCGCCGACGGCGAGCACGGCGGCGAGCGCGTCGGCGTGCCGGTGCGGCTCGCCGACCTCGAGACCGCTGAGGATCCGCAGGTCCGGGAACAGGTGCCGGCACCGCTCGATGGCCTCGAGGTAGCCCACCGCGTCGAACCTCGGCGGCGTCAGCGACCCGTCGGGTGCCAGCAGCGACACCGGGAACCCGTCGTCGATGGCCTCGGGGATCCAGACGGTGTGGTCGAGGTGCTCGGTGAACGCGATGGCCGGCAGCCCGAGCTCGACCGCGCGGGCGCAGGTGCTCTCCATCGCGCCCGCACGCGCGTCCCAGGACCATTCGCTGTGCACGTGGCTGTCTGCAGGATGTAGCGGCATGTACCGCAGCGTCCCATATCGGGCCGGTTGTCGGGATGCGGCCGCCACGACGGCGTTGAACGCACCTCGCAGACTGGGCCGCGTGAAGCTCACCATCCTGGCCGCGACCGGCGGCGTCGGCCGGCACCTGCTGCGGCAGGCCGTCGCGGCCGGTCACGACGTGACTGTCGTCGTGCGGACCCGCCGCGGCACGCTGATGGAGGACGTGCTGCGCGACAGCGACCTCGACTGGACCGTGTCGCGCCCGCCCCGGCTGCTGGAGGTGCGGCTGTGCCGCGGCTACCGGACCGCCGTCGGGCGCAACGTCCGCGGTGGCGCGTTCATCGCGCGCGCCGACGTCGCGCACCACATGCTGGCCGTGCTCGACCGGCCGGAGACGTTCCACCGCGACATCGGGATCGCGTACTGATGCGGCGCCGGCGCCTGCACCGGGTCACGTTCGCCCTGGCCGGGGCGTACAACATCGCCTGGGGCTGCTACGCGGTGCTCGACCCGCAGTGGTTCCACCGGGTCACGGGCCTGCCGCTGTCGAACTCGCCGCAGATCTTCGCGTGTCTCGGCATGGTGCTGGGCCTGTACGGCCTGCTGTACCTGGAGGTGGCCCGCCGGCCAGAGGCCGGCTGGCCGGTCGCGGCCGTCGGGCTCACGGGCAAGATCCTCGGACCGGTGGGACTGGCGTGGCTGATCGCCACGGGAACCTGGCCGGCCGACACGGTCATCATGATCATCACCAACGACCTGGTGTGGTGGGTGCCGTTCGCGCTCTACCTGCGCGACGCCTGGCCGGAGTTCCGGTCGACGTTCTCCGGGTCCGGGCTGGCCTGACGTGTAACCTATAGGTTACGCTTTCCGGCGTGGACGAGGTGGCGGGCGCGATCGCCGACCCGGTACGGCGCGAGATCCTGCAGATGCTGCACGGGGAGCGGCTGTCGGCCGGCGAGATCGCCGACCGGTTCGACATCAGCCGGCCCGCCGTCAGCCGGCACCTGCGGGTGCTGCGCGAGGCCGGCCTGGTGCGTGACACGGTCGACGGCCGGCACCGGGTCTACACCCTGGTCACCGGGCCGCTCGCCGAGCTGGCCGGTTGGCTGGAGCGGCTCACCGCCCCGTCGGCCTGGGAACGGGCCTTCGACGCCCTGGAGACCGAGGTCTACCGCACCCGTCGCGAGCGGCGCGCCGCCGCACCGGGTTCCGAACGACAGGAGAAGACCGCATGACCCTGACACCCACCGGCCGGCTGCTCGGCCGCGACCTCGTGCTGACCCGCACGTTCCGCGCGCCCGTCGAGGACGTCTGGGCGAGCCTCACCGAGTCCGACCGCACGGCCCGCTGGTACGGCCCCTGGCGGGGCGACGCGGCTCCGGGCGGCAAGATCGAGGTCCAGCTGGTCCAGGAGGAGGGCCAGCCCTGGGAGGCCATGACGATCGACGCGTGCGAGCCGCCGCACCGGCTGGCGCTGTCGGCGGTGAACGACTACGGCAGCTGGCACCTGTCGCTGGAGCTCACCGGGTCCGCGGGCGTCACCGAGCTGCGGTTCACCCAGCACCTCACCGACACCGAGGGCGTCGGCGAGTTCGGACCGGGCTGGGAGTTCTACCTCGACGCGCTGGTCGCCTCGCGCGAGGGCGGGCCGGCACCCGTCTTCGACGACTACTACCCGTCGATGAAGGCGTACTACGAGGCGCTGCGCTGAGGGATCCTCGCTACGCCGGCGTGCGCGAAGACCTCGGTAGGGCCGGGCCGCGGGGCCTGCGGGTCGGTCGGGCGCCAGTCGACCGGGCAGCAGATTCCCGGTGGCACCAGGTCGAGGCCGTCGAAGAAGCGCGCGACCTCCTCCTTCGACCGCAACTGCGCCCGGTCCTCCCGCCGCTCGGCCCGGGCGTTCGCCGCGTCGTACATCGCGACGTGCTCGGGTGGCATGAAGTCGGTGGTCGCGTTGCTGAGCACCAGGTAGCTGCCCGGGGGGACCGCGTCGACGAGGCGCCGCACGATCTCGTACGGCTCGTCCTCGTCGAGCATGAAGTGGAGCACCGCCACCAGCAGGATGCCGACCGGCTGGTCGAGGTCGAGCGTCGCGAAGACCTCGGGGCTGTTGATGATCCGTTCGGGCTGCCGCAGATCGGCGTCGATGTACGCGGTGCGGCCCTCCGGGGTCCCCTGGAGCAGGGCACGCGCGTGGGCCAGCACGAGCGGGTCGTTGTCGACGTAGACGACCCGCGCCGTCGGGTCGACCGCCTGGGCGATCTCGTGGGTGTTGTCGGGTGCCGGCAGGCCGCAGCCGATGTCGAGGAACTGGCGGATCCCGGCGTCGGCGAGGTACCGCACCGCCCGGCCGTGGAACCTGCGGTTCTCGCGGGCCCCGATGGCCACCGACGGCATGAACTGCTCGATCATCGCCGCGGAGTCGCGGTCGGCCTGGAAGTGGTCCTTGCCGCCCAGCCAGTAGTTGTACCGCCGCGCCGCGTGCGGCCGCGACGGGTCGAGCCTACGCTGATCGCCCATTATCGATACTTTCTACCATGCCGGTTCCGCCCCTCCGCGAGGGGGCAGACTGGGAGCCGTGGACGACCAGGGCCGGACGACGTTCGTGCTGCACGAGCACCGCAAGCCGCGGCACCACTTCGACCTGCGCCTGGAGGAGGACGGCGTCCTCCGGTCGTGGGCGGTGCCGCGCGGCCTTCCCGACGACCCCGGGCGCAACCGGCTGGCGGTCGCGGTGCCCGACCACGACCTCGACCACCTGACCTACACCGACGCCGACAAGGACATCGCCGACATCGGCTGGTGGGAGGAGGTCGACCGCAACGAACGCCGCATCGTCTTCACCCTCCACGGTCGCGGCGTCCCGAGGACCTACGCCCTGATCCGCACCGGCTCCGACTGGCTGCTGCACCTCATGAAGACCTGAGCGGTGCCGGCCGGCGGCGGCCGGCACCGCTCAGGCGGACAGCCACGCCCGGCGGGCCCGGGGGCGTGCCTTCGCCACCCGGGCGCGCCCTCTCCGGACGTGCGCCACGTCCCGGAACACGGGCTGGTCCGGCTGACCCGGCCGGCCCTGCCAGAGGAAACGCTCGTGCATTCTCGGCCGGAACGCGGTCACGGGCTGCCCAGGGACTCGAGGTAGATACGGTGGCCGTTGGGTGGTGGGACGGCCGCCGCCCGCAGGATCGCCGCCTCCAGGCGGTCGGTCAGGGTGGTGATGGCGCCCACCGCCCGGGCGACCGGGTCGTCGTCGGAGCCGCCCAGCAGCTGCTGGCGGCGGTAGGCCGCTGTCACGTGGTCCCACCGCTCCGCCTGCGCCGGCGTGTGACCGCCGCGCAGGAGCGCCAGCTTGAGCAGGTTCGCCTCGGCGTGGGGGCCGAGCGTCCGCGCCTCGCCGGCGTAGTGGTCGTCGACGAGCGCGTCGACGTCGGCCGTGTCCATGGTGGGGTGGACGCGCCGCGCGATCGCGTTCATGTCGCGGTAGGAGCCCTGCAGCAGGAACGGCGGCTCGGTGCGGCTGGCGTCGGTCTGCGCGGCCGAGTCGATGTAGGCGCGGTTGACCGCGAGCATCACGTCGCGCACGTGCGTCAGGAGCGCCGATGTGTCCTCTGTGGACAGTGCGGCCCGGGCGTTCTCCAGGTAGCTCTCCTCGAACAGGTCGTCGCGGCCCGACAGGACCTCGCCGAGGTCGAGCACGTCGGCGCGGTTGGCGAGCATGTCGGGCAGCCGGAACCGCTGTCCGGCCGAGGTGTACGGGTTGCCGGCCAGGCACACCGCGAACCGCGTACCGCGCAGGTCGACGGTGACCGCGCGCCCGTCACGGACGCTCTCGATGCGCCGGCCGGCGTCGCACAGCGGGACGAACCGCTGCAGCAGCTCCGGCGACGTGTGCTGGATGTCGTCGATGTAGAGCATCACGTTGGTGCCGAGCTCCAGCGCCAGGTTGATCTTCTCCACCTCCTGCCGCGCCGCGGCGTCGGGGGCGCCGTCGGGGTCGAGCGACGTCGTGCCGGTGCCGAGCGCGGGACCGTTCACGGTGACCAGGAGCAGACCCAGCCGGCTCGCCACGTACTCGACGAGCGTCGTCTTGCCGTACCCGGGTGGGGAGACGAGAACGAGTAGTCCGGACCGCTCGGTGGCGCCGGCCGGGTCGGTGGTACCGAGCTGGCGGGCGAGGTTGTCACCGATCAGCGGCAGGTACACCTCGTCGATGAGCCGGTTGCGGACGAACGAGTCCGGCACCGCCGGCCGGTGCTCGTCGATGCGCAGCCGGTCGCGCTCGCGCTCGACCAGTTCGGCACGGGCGGACCGGTACGCGCGGTAGGCCGGCACCTCGTGAACCTCGTGCTCCCGGGTGCGGGCGAGCAGGTCGTCGAGCCGGAACTCCAGCCGGCCGTCGACGACGCGGGGGTGCGCGCCGAGCAGACCCTCCACTGTGGACACGACGGGCGCGTCGACGCGGACGCGCTCGACGTCGCACACCAGCATCGCCACCGCCTCGGGGACGAACGGGCCGAGCCCGGTGAGCCACGCCGACGCGATCTGGTGCCGGGCGCCGGGACCGTCGTCGGGGTCGACCACGTCGCCGTGGTCCGCGCGGAAGCGCTCGAGAAGGTCGAGCGCCTCGACGCTGGCCACAAACGACGGTCCGGTCGCGAGCTCCTCCACCAGGTACTCGCCGACGAGGTCGCCGCCGGTGGGCAGCCCCGCGTCCGCGAGGAACCGGTGTGCCGCCACGCGCAGGTCGTCGGCGAACGCGCGCACCGCCTCGACCGCGCCGACGGTGTCGCGGGCGCGCACCAGGGCCGCCGCCCGGTGGGCCAGCCGCGGGTCGGGGTCGGCCAGGCCCCAGTAGAGCTGGGCGGCGGCACGCGCGTCGGGCGGGTACCGCAGCAGGCCGGCGGCGGCGCGCGCGTCGACGAGCGCGCCGAGGATCGCGGTGGCGTCGTGGTCGTGCACGCCCGTCACGTACCCCTCGTCGTGCCGGGCCGCGGCGGCCTCCCGGACGAGCGCGGCGAGGTCCGTGCCCGGCCCGCAGGCGGGGAGCAGGGACGCGGCGAGGTACTCGCCCCGGTACACCGTCGGCGACTCGGACACCACGGGCCGGTCCCAGAACCGCCGCGTCGTGGCGAGCCCGTCGTCACGGACCGGGCGGCGGTAGCCGGTGCCGGTGACCGTGACGGCGAGGTCGTCGCCGTGGGGGAGCACCGCGACCTCGACCGGCTCCGTGGTGACCGCGAACCGGTGCGCGCCCAGCCGGATCGTCGCGCCGCCGTCGTCGTACAGGTCGGCCCGGTCGCGGACCGTGCGGTTGGCGTCCTGGCGGGCGGCGACCAGACGGGCGGCCACGTCGACGGCCCGCACCGGCTCGTCGAGCCCGCGCAGCTCCTCGGCGAGCGCGCGCAGGCGGCCGACGAGCGGGTCGCCGGCGAAGTACGCACGCACCTCCTCCACTGTGGACAGCGCGGCAGAGCGGTGCGCGATGGCCGCGAAGACCCGCTCGCACGACGCGGCGACCCGGTCGACGCGGCGCGCCCGCTCGTCGAGCAGCGCCTGCTTGCGGGCCGCGAACGCGTCGGTGACCGCGGCGCGGGTGGCCGCCAGCGTGGCCTGCTGGTCCTCTTCGTCGCCTCCCCCGGCGACAAACCAGTCGTTGCTGCCGAACCGCGCCTCCAGGTCCTCCAGCCGTACCAGGAGCGAGGCGACCTCGGCGTCGCACCGCCGCGGTGTGTCGGCCAGCGCGAGAGCGGCCGTCACCGACTGCTGCAGCAGCGTCGACTCGGCGGCGAACGCCGCCCGGCTCTCGGCCGAGCGGACCTCCCGGACCCGCGCGTCCAGCGTCGCGCGGGTCCGGTTCAGTCCACCCAGGACGGTGCCGACCTGCTCCAGGATCCGGGCCCGCTGCCCCGTGTCAGCGGCGTCCAGGGTCCCGACGACGTCGGTCACCGCGCGCAGGGCGTCGACCTCCGCGGTGAGGCGCTCGGCGAAGGCGTCGGCGTCAGCGCCCGTGGCGACCTCGCGCGCGGCCGCGTCGAGACCGTCGAGCCGCGCGTGGTACGGCGCGAACGCGTCCGGCGCCGCGAGGAACTCCACGGCCCGCCGGCCCGCGTCGGCGGTGGCCGCGTCGAGCGCCGCGGCCAGGTCGTCGATCCTCTGTGGACGGACGTGCGGCCGCTCGCGGACGCCCGCGAGGAGACCGTGCGCCGCCCGCAGCTCGGCCAGCCGCCCGACCCAGCCGGCCGTGCTGTCCGGCCGCTCGCCCTCGGCCCGCCGCACGAGCGCCGTCACCTGCTCGGCGGCCTCGTCCTCCGCCGCACGGGAGGCGGCGACGGCCACCCGGGTCCGCTCGTACTCGTCCAGCAGCCGCACGGCCGCGTCGCGGACGGCCGCGACCGGCGTACGGAGATCGCCTACGCCGGCCTCGGCGAGCGCCGCGTCGCCGAGCCAGTGGTGCCGGTCGAGCAGCCGGTTGCCGGCGGCCGCGAGCGCCTCGATCGCCGCCGTGGACTCCGGAACGTCGCGCGCCGACCGGGCCAGCGCCAGACAGTCGGAGACCGCGCGGACGAGGTCGGCGTTGCCGATGCGCGCCAGCGGACCCTCGCCGGCCGGGCCGGCGGCCTCGTCGACGTACGGGGTGTGCCACGCCTGCACGGTGTGCGTGCGGGTCGGCTCAGCGCCGGAGTCCTTCAGCACCAGCAGGATGCCGTCGTCGGTCAGCGCGTGGCCGGTGCCCTCGATCGGCGCGACCACCTCGTCGCGCACCACGTCGTAGGGCACCAGCAACGAGCGTCCAGTGGTCCGGGCGTGGAACACGTACAGCAGGTCGGCACCGCCCGCCGGCCGCACGACGCGCTCGAACTCCATCCCCTCGTCGTCGACGTCGAACCCGCGGGCCGGGCCGGCGCTGAGGCAGTAGCCGCCGGGGAAGACGACGCCGCGGTCGTCGGGAAGGCGCCGGACGGCGCGGCCGAGCCCGTCGAGGCGCACGACCTCGCGGGTGTGGGTGTTGTAGGCGAGGTACCGGTCGGACTCCTCGCGGTAGGGCCGCACCCGCAGCAGCACCAGCGCACCGACGCGGGCGTACGCCACGTCGGCGTCCGCGAGGCTCTGCAACGGCTCGTCGACCGGCTCGCTGAAGACCGGGTCCCGGTCGTCAGCCGGCGTGACGGTCAGCGCACCACCGGTGGTCGACACGTGTATGGCGCCGTCGACGAGGAGCACCGGCCGCCGGTCGACCAGCACCTGGTCCTCCCGGCCGGCGGGCGTCCATCCGACGTCGGCCGGCGGCGGCGCCGCGCGCTCCCGCTCACCCTGGTTGTCCACATAGGACACCGAGCCGTCGGCCGCGACCGCCCACCGCAGCACCCGGATGTCGGTGGGGCGCGGGCCGACCTGGAACGTCGCCAGCAGCCGGTCGTCGAACACGCGCAGCCGGAGCAGCCGGGTGTGCCGGTGGTACCGGAACAGCTCGGCGAGGTCGGCGTGCAGCCGCTCGTCGCGCAGCCACGCCGCGCCCGACGGCGTGAGGTGGAACGTCTCGCCCTCGCGGTGGAACGTGTACGCGGCGAGCGTCCCCTCGAAGCCGACGACGAGTCTGCCGCCTACCCAGACCACATCCCGCGCGACGGTCGGTGCCGGGGTTCGGACACGTTCCAATCCGAGCACGCGCAGCGCGGTTGACGCGAACGTGGTCGCTCTTTGAGCGTCGAGCTTCTCCGCGGCCTTCGCCAGATCCCGGCCGTGCCGGGCGAGCCGGGCACGGAGCACCGCGTAGGCACCCGTGTCCGGCCCGACCGTCGTCGACGTGCCCCCCGTCACGCCGCCGCCTTCTCCGACCCGTTGTGGCGCATCTGCTGGAGCAGCAGCGCCGACAGGGCCGCGTTCGACACGTCACCGGAGTTGACCGAACCGAGCAGCTTCGCCAGGTCCTCGACCGGGTTCGCGGACCCCTCCAGCCACGGCCCCGCGAGGCTGCGCGCGACCGCCGAGTGGTCGACGAACCTGTCCACGCTCTTGCCCAGCGACACCGCGCCGACGAGCTTGTCGAAGAACTGGCTGTCGCCGCCGACGATGTCGACGTTGGCGTTCTCCAGCGCCGCCGACAGCACCCGCGCCTGCGACTCCGCCACCGACCGCTGCACCTCGATGCCCGCGAGGCGGACCTTCGTCTCCTGCTCCAGCCGCAGCCGGTACTCCTCGTGCTCCCGGCTCGCCTCGTCGAGGGCGGCCATCGCCGCGGCCTTGTCGGTGAGGCCCTCGGCCTCCGCCTTCATCCGGTCGCGGACCGCGTCGGCGGCGACCCGTGCGTGCTCGGCCGCGGCGGCCGCCTCGGCCCGGCCCACCTTCGCGATCGCGTCGGCCTCGCGCTCCTTGACCTCCACCGCGGCGAGCCCCGGTGCGGCGGTCTCGGCGCGGATGCCGTCGGCCAGCCGGGCCTTCGCGGCGGCGTCGAGCTCGGCGGCCTCGCGCCGGGCCTGTGCGAGCACCACCGACTCGCGGGCCTTGTGCGCGGCTGCCTGCTCGGCGGCCTCGGCCGCCTTGATGTCCTTGACGAGCTTCTCCTGCGCCTGCGCCTCGGCCTGGATGATGACGGTCTGCCGGGTGCGCTCGGCCTCCTCGACGGCGCGCAGCCGCTTGATCGCCTCCTCCTGCTCGGCAACCGTCTTCTGCACGGCGATCCGCTCGCGGATGACGTTCGCGATGTCCCGCTTCTCGGCCTCGACCTCCTTGTCCTTGGCGATCGTCGACAGCTCCACGTCGCGGTCGCGCTGCACGACCTCCAGCAGCCGGTCCTTCTCGATGCGCTCGGTCTCGATCGCGATGACCCGCTCGCGGTTCTTCGCCGCGACGGCGATCTCGCGGTCGCGGTTCTCCCGCTGGACGCTCAGGTGCTCGTCGGTGCGCAGCTGGGCCGTCTGCGCGCGCAGCCGCTCCTCGGCCTGCACCCGCTGGATCTCCGCCTCCTCGCGGGCCCGGACGATCTCGACCTCCCGATGCTGCCGGATCTCGGCATCGGCCTGCCGCCGCTGCAGCTCGAGGATCGCCTCCCGCGCCTCGACGTTCTGGCGGGTGATCTCCTTCTCCTCGGTGCGCTGGAACTCGTTGGTGTTGACGTGCTCGATCGTGGTGAGCTCGGTGATCTTCCGGATCCCCTGCGCGTCGAGGATGTTCGCCGGATCGAGCCGGTTCATCGGGGTCTGCTCGAGGAAGTCGATGGCCGCGTCCTCGAGGCTGTAGCCGTTGAGGTCGGTGCCGATGACCCGGATGATGCGGTCGCGGAACTCCTCGCGCTTGGTGTAGAGGTCGACGAAGTCGAGCTGCTTGCCGACGGTCTTGAGCGCCTCGGAGAACTTGGCGTTGAACAGCTCCTGCAGCGTCTCCCGGTCGCTGGCCCGGTCGGTGCCGATGGCCTGTGCCACCTTCACGACGTCCTCGGCGGTCTTGTTGACCCGGACGAAGAACGTGATGCGGATGTCGGCCCGGATGTTGTCGCGGCAGATCAGGCCCTCGCGGCCGGTCCGCTCGATGTCGATGGTCTTGACCGCGATGTCCATGACCTCGGCCTTGTGCAGCACCGGGAGCACGACGGCGCCGGTGAACGTCACGTCGACCTTGCGTACCTTGGAAATGATCAGCGCCTTGCCCTGCGGCACCTTGCGGAACAGCCGCGTGACGAAGACAGCGAGGCCGAACCCGGCCATGAGCAGCACAGCGAGCAGTACACCGATTCCCACGGTGATTTCGTCCACCGGACACCTCCTGTTTATGGGCGCGCGAGTCGTCGGGGGCCACGGTCAACGCGTGGCACCCGTCGAAGAAAGGGCTTACGGAGAAAGGGTTTTCAGATGGCCGGTTCGGCCGGCGTGATCCAGAACGCCTCGGTCTCGGCGTCGTAGTCGTAGATCAGCGCGGTCCAGCCGGCATCGGCCAGCGAGTACGCGGCCAGGCGCACCTGGATGATCGCGGTGGACCCGTCGTCGGCGGTCACCTCGGCCTGGCCGAAGTCGGGACCCACCTGGCCGGTGCGCACCACGCAGTGCCGGCCGACGAAGTCCATCCTGGACGGTGCGGGCCGGTGCGGGAGCAGGCGCCGGACCGGCACGACGATCGACCGGGTGCCGAGATACGCACCACCGAGCGCGACCGGAAGCACCACGGCGCGCGCCAGCGGAATGCCGCCCACGAAAGCGTTCCCGGCGAGGCTGAAGAACCACGCGAACGCGATCAGCACCGTGAGAACCACGGTGACGGGCACGCCACCGAGCCCGGCGGCGGTCATGGCGGAGGCGATCCCGCTGTCGGCCGCGGCGACGCCGTCGGCGTCGACGCCCGCCGCGTCGAAGAGATCGAGGTCGAGGAGACTGAGCAGAACCACGACCCAGTAGCCGACGGCCACCACGAGCAGGAACGAGAACAGAGCGGTCGGAAAGGCCAGTGTCGCCTCGATGAATTCCGCCACCGTTCCCACCTCCGCCTCTGTCGTCGCCTACATGATCGTGGAAGATGTATGACCGGGATAGAGCGCGGCTCGGCTACGGTGGCGGTGCGTTCACTGCCGGTTCCCGGCAACGAAGGAGGTAAGGGGTGCCCCGTTCACCGAGCCGCGCCGCGCTGGCCGAGACCATCGCGGCGATCGCCCGCCGCGCCGCCGCGTCGAGCGGCACCGACCCCGGTCTGCTGGAGGGGTACCTGGAGATCGTGCGCGATGTACGGCGCACCGGCCGGGGCCTGACCCGTAAGGAGCGCGACGACCGGCGGCTGCTCGGCCGGCGGGCGGCCGAGAACAACGTTCCGCTCGGCACGCTCGTCGACGTGTACCTCGGCGCCACCCGGCTCGCGTGGACCGACCTTCCCGACACCGGCACGCCGCGCCGGCACGACGTCACCGCGGCCGTGCTGCGCGCCGCGAACGAGGCGGTCGTCGCGCTCGCCGACGGCTACGACGACGCGCACCGCTCGGCCATCCGCGCGGAGGAGGCGCTGCGCCGGGAGTTCATCGACGACCTGCTCCACGGTGCCGACCCCGGCCGGCTGGCGGAACGGGCCGGCGGCTTCGGGCTGTACCTCGTGGCGCACCACGTCGTCGCGGTCCTCAACGGAGGCAACGCGTTCACCGACGCCGACGACCGCACGCGGAGTGTCGCCGACGCGGTACGGGGCCGGCTGGGCGGCACCGGTGTGCTGATCGCCACCAAGGAGGGGCTGCTCGTGTGCGTCGTGCAGAGCACCGACAGCGGTGCGGTGCTCGCCGACGTCCGTGCGGCGGTGGGGCACGAGCGTCCCGGCACGGTCGGGGTCGGCCGGCCGCATCCCGGTCCCGGCGGGGTGGCCCGCTCCTACGACGAGGCGCGTACGGCGCTGGAGCTGTCGTCGCGCCTCGGCGTCGCGGCCGACCACCTGCTCGGCGCGGATCTCCTTGTGTACCAGGTGCTCGGGCGCGACCGGGCGGCGATCGTCGACCTCGTCGAGACCGTGCTGTCGCCGTTGCAGGACGCCCGCGGCGGCGCGCGTCCCCTGCTCGACACGCTCACCGCGTACTTCCGCGCGGGCAACGCGACGGCCGCCGCGCGTGACCTGCACCTGAGCGTGCGCGCGCTGACCTACCGGCTGGCCCGCATCCACCGGCTCACCGGGTACGACCCGTCGAACCCCGACCACCGCTACACGGTGGAGACGGCCGTTCTCGGCGCGCGGATGCTCGACTGGCCCGAGGTCACCCCGTGAGGTGCCCGGCCCGGTGCGCCTGTTCCGCCGCGCGGATCGACAGCTCGGAGACCGTGAACGTGTGCTCCTGGCCGATCGCCGTCTCCGTACGCTCCTCCACGTCGCGGACGAGGTCGGGGTAGAACGGCAGCCGCACGTCGGAGCAGTCGACGTACCGGGTCTCCTGGCCGTCCACGAGGAACAGGTGGTCGCCGCCCGCCCGTCCGGCGGGATCCACGTACTTGCGTAGCTCGATGTAGCCGGCGGTGCCGAGGATCGTCAGCCGCCCGTCACCCCAGGTCTTCAACCCGTCGGGGCTGTACCAGTCGACGCGGACGTACCCGTGTGCACGCTCCGCCCGGAGCAGCACCTCGCCGAAGTCCTCGAACGACGGGCGCTCCGGCATCCCGTAGTTGGCGACGGTGCTCGCCACGATCTCGGCGTCGGTCGATCCGGTGTAGTAGAGGAACTGGTCGATCTGGTGCGAGGCGAGGTCGGTGAGGATGCTGCCGTTGCGTTCCACGTCGAAGAACCAGCCGGGACGCGTCGGCAGCTTCAGCTGGTGCGGTCCCAGTCCGATCGTCTGGACCACCGTGCCGATGGCACCGGCGTGCACGAGGTCCCCCGCGCGCACGGCCGACCGCACGTGCAGCCGTTCCGAGAACGCGACCACCCACCGGCGTCCCGTCTCCTCGACCGCGGCCCGGATCTCCGCGAGCTGCCCGGGCGTCGTGCATCCCGGCTTCGCGACGAGAACGTCCCTGCCGGCGCGCAACGCGGAGACCGCCACCGCCGCGCGCCGGTCCGGAACGTCGGCGCTGACGACTAAGGCCACGCTCTCGATCAGCCGCCGCGCGTCGTCGACGACGGGCAGGTCGGGGAACCGGGCCCGGCACTGCGCGAACACCGGTCCGGGCTCGGCGGTGTACAGGCCGGCGCAGCGCGCACCGGCCGCGAGCAGGCCGGCGATCATGTTCATCGCGTGCGGGTGCTCGATGCCGACGACTCCGAATGCGATCACGTTCAGTCCGTCCCCCTGGGCACGCCGGTGAACGTCTCACCGTCTCCGACGGCTCGCTCGCCCGTCGGGTGGGAGGTTATCAACCTCACAGCGCCTGGTTGACGTTGATGACCTCCCACCCGTTGCGTTCTAGCCGACGGGTTCGAAGCCCAGGCCCCGGTACAGGTTCAGGGCGGCCCCGTTGCCGTCCGCGACGCGCAGCGCCATTCTTGACCGCGTGACGTCCAGTGCCGCCGCGATCAGCGTGCGGCCCAGCCCACGCCGGCGGTGCGCCCGGTCCGTGAACAGCTCGATGACGAACGGGCAGTTCGGCGTGTCGGGCCACGGCGCCCGCCGCACCACCTGGACGGCGCCGACGAGGCCCCCTGCCCCGGTCTCCACGACGAGCGACGCCTCGGGCCACAACTCGCCGTACTCGCCGGCGAACGCCGCCCGGATGTCGGCGACCGCCTCCTCCCGGGTGGCGCTCGCCACGCCCGGGTCGTAGCTGGCGAAGTACAGGTCACCGAGAGGCTCGACGTCGTCGGGGGAGCAGGCGCGCAGCGTGTACCCGGCCGGCACCCGCACGGCCGGTGGTGGCAGGCCGGGGCGTACGAGCGTCAGCAGTTCAGCCATGACGATCACTCTGCCACCGAGCTCCCATGCCCTCGCGTCCGCCGAGCCTGAGGCACGCTTTGGGGAGTCGCGGCCCCGACCGGTCGCACTAGCGTCTGCGGGCGTGATCGTGCGGAGGTTCGTCGGGCAGTTGCTGCGGTTCGCGTGGCTGGAGGCGCGAAGCTGCCTGTTCGCCGTCGGGGTGTTCGGGTTGCTGGCGGTGTCGTCGGTCGTGCCGTTGCCGGTCGCCCGCTACGACGCGCTCCTGCTCGGCTGCCTCGCGCTCACGGCCGTCCTGTGGCTCACGGGCGTCGAGACGCGCCGCGAGGTGCTCGTGATCTGTGTGTTCCACCTGGTGGGGCTGGCCCTGGAGCTGTTCAAGATCCGCATGGGCTCGTGGAGCTACCCGGAGGAGGCGCTGACCAAGGTCGCCGGCGTGCCGCTCTACAGCGGCTTCATGTACGCGGCCGTCGGCAGCTACATCTGCGCCGCCTGGCGGCACCTGGACCTGCGGCTGGTCGGCTACCGGCCGGTGCTCACCGCCGTCGCGGCGGCGGCCGTCTACCTGAACTTCTTCACCCACCACTTCCTGCCCGACCTGCGGCTGCTCGCCGCCGCCGGCCTGGTCGCCGCGACGTGGCGCACGTGGGTGCACTACACGGTCGGCGGCACGCAGTACCGGATGCCGCTGGCGGTGTCGTTCGGGCTCATCGGCACGTTCCTGTGGATCGCGGAGAACACCGCCACGTTCCTCGGCGCCTGGCGCTACCCCGACCAGGCCGACGTGTGGCGCCTGGTGCACCTGTCGAAGCTGGGCTCCTGGACACTGCTGGTGAGCGTCAGCTTCGTCCTGGCGGCGGCGATCCGTCACGGACGGGAAGCGCGACCGTCGTCGTCACCCGCACCAGAGCTGGCGTCCGCGGCGTAGAGCCGAACCCGAACCGCACCGGCGGGTCCACGCCGGTGAGGCGGCCGAGGCCCGCGCCGTCCCAGGAGGCCGTCGCGGCGGTGATCCGGCGCAGGTCCCGCGTGCAGCAGCCACCCGAGCGCACCCCGCCCGCCCACCGTGAACCGGAGTTCGAGGGGCGGCGCTGTCACGGTCCACACAAAGCCCTCCCGACGGACGGTGACCGGCGTCACCCGGACCGCGTCGAAGGCGTACGTGTCAGCGACGAACCGTCCCAGGTCCGGCGTGTCCACGAGCAGCAGCCGGCGGCCGTCGGCATGCTCGACCATGACGTCGCTGACCGGTCCGAACGCGACCGCGGCCAGTGGCCCAGCACGAGGCGGGTGCCGCTGGTGGTGCCGACGCCGGCGATCCAGCCGTCGAAGAGCCAGTGCATGCCAACCCGCATACCCGTTCGTGGGAGCGCGACCAAAACTTGAACTATTCCAGATAACTGGTCTAGGTTGATCGAGTGAGGTCCGACGTCGAGGCGCAGCTGCGGGCCGCCTCGTTGCGCGTGACCAGGCCGCGGCTGGCGGTGCTGGCCGCGCTGCGCGAGCATCCGCACGTCGACACCGACACCGTGATCACGCTCGTCCGCGCGGATCATCCCACGGTGTCGCACCAGGCGGTGTACGACGTGCTGAAAGCGCTCACCGACGCCGGGTTGATCCGGCGCATCCAGCCCGCCGGTGCGACCGCCCGCTACGAGGCGCGCACCCACGACAACCACCACCACGTGGTGTGCCGCGGCTGCGGCGCGATCGCCGACGTCGACTGCGCCGTCGGTCACGCTCCCTGTCTCACCGCCTCCGAGGATCACGGCTTCGTGATCGACGAGGCCGAGGTCGTCTATTGGGGCACGTGCCCCGAATGTCGGAAAAACCGGAAGGACCCAGATGACTGACCCGAAGAACGACGGTTGCCCAGTGGCACACGACTCCGTCGCCTCACCCGGCGACACATCGGCTGATTCCGTGACGGCGACCGGGAGCGAGAGCGAGAACCCGGCGATCGACTCGCCGACCCCGAAGACCGGCGGTCGGCCGCGCACCATCCGCGACTGGTGGCCCAACCAGCTCGACCTGTCGGTGCTGCACACCCACTCGTCCAAGGTCAGCCCGCTGGGGGAGACCTTCGACTACGCGGCCGAGTTCGCCAAGCTCGACGTCGAGGCGCTCAAGCGCGACATCACCGACGTGCTCACCACCTCGCAGGACTGGTGGCCGGCCGACTTCGGCCACTACGGCGGTCTCATGATCCGGATGAGCTGGCACGCCGCCGGCACCTACCGGATCCAGGACGGCCGCGGCGGCGCCGGCGACGGCGGTCAGCGGTTCGCCCCGCTCAACAGCTGGCCCGACAACGCCAACCTCGACAAGGCGCGCCGCCTGCTGTGGCCGGTGAAGCAGAAGTACGGCCAGAAGGTCTCGTGGTCCGACCTGCTCGTGCTCGCCGGCAACGTCGCGCTGGAGTCGATGGGCTTCAAGACCTTCGGCTTCGGGTTCGGCCGGCCCGACACCTGGGAGCCCGAGGAGATCTTCTGGGGACCGGAGGACGTCTGGCTCGGTGACTCCCGCTACCTCGGCGACCAGGATATGACCGAGGGCGTCGGGGCCGTGGAGATGGGTCTCATCTACGTCAACCCGGAGGGCCCGCGCGGCAGCGCCGACCCGCTCGCCGCGGCGTGGTTCATCCGGGAGACCTTCCGCCGCATGGCGATGAACGACGAGGAGACCGTCGCCCTCATCGCCGGTGGGCACACGTTCGGCAAGACCCACGGCGCCGGCATCGCCGACAACCACGTGGGTCCCGAGCCCGAGGGCGCCCCGATCGAGGCGCAGGGCCTCGGCTGGCTCAGCACCCACGGCAGCGGCAAGGGCAAGGACACGATCACCAGCGGCCTCGAGGTCACCTGGACCGACCGGCCGACCCAGTGGAGCAACCGCTTCTTCGAGATCCTGTTCGGCTACGAGTGGGAGCTGACCACCAGCCCCGGCGGCGCCAAGCAGTGGGTCGCCAAGACCACCGACGAGATCATCCCGGACGCGTTCGACGGGTCGAAGAAGCACCGGCCGACGATGCTCACCACCGACCTGTCGCTGCGCGTCGACCCCGAGTACGAGAAGATCTCCCGCCGCTTCCTGGAGAACCCCGACGAGTTCGCGCTGGCGTTCGCCAAAGCCTGGTACAAGCTGCTGCACCGTGACATGGGACCGGTCAGCCGCTTCCTCGGCCCGTGGGTCGCCGAGCCGCAGCTGTGGCAGGACCCGGTGCCGGCCGTCGACCACGACCTCGTGGGTGAGGCCGACATCGCCGCCCTGAAGGAGCAGGTGCTCGCGTCGGGCCTGTCGGTCCAGCAGCTGGTCTCCACCGCCTGGGCGAGCGCGGCGACGTTCCGGTCCACCGACAAGCGCGGTGGCGCCAACGGCGCGCGCATCCGGCTCGAGCCGCAGCGGAGCTGGGAGGTCAACCAGGGCACGGCCGAGGTCATCGGGAAGCTCGAGGAGATCCGCGCCGGCTACAGGAACGCGAAGATCTCGCTCGCCGACCTCATCGTGCTCGCCGGCTCGGCCGCCGTCGAGAAGGCCGCGCGTGACGCCGGCGTCGAGGTGACCGTGCCGTTCCGCGCCGGCCGCACCGACGCCACCCAGGAGCAGACCGACGTCGAGTCGTTCCGCGTCCTGGAGCCGCGCGCCGACGGGTTCCGCAACTACCTGCGCTCCGGCGAGAAGACCCAGCCCGAGGTCCTGCTCGTCGACCGCGCGTACATGCTCAACCTGACCGCGCCGGAGATGACCGTGCTCGTCGGTGGCCTGCGCGCGCTCGGCAACAACGTGGGCGGCGCGAAGCACGGCGTGCTGACCGACCGGCCGGGTGTGCTCACCAACGACTTCTTCGCCAACCTGCTCGCACCGGGCACCAAGTGGAAGGCGTCGTCGGACGAGCACGTCTACGAGATCCGCGACGTGTCCACCGACGAGCTGAAGTGGACCGCCACCGCGGTCGACCTCATCTTCGGCTCCAACTCCCAGCTGCGTGCCCTCGCCGAGGTCTACGCCAGCGACGACGCCCGCGAGAAGTTCGTCACCGACTTCGTCGCGGCGTGGACGAAGGTCATGGAGCTCGACCGCTTCGACCTGAAGTGAGCTGACCCCGTTCCACGACGGGCCCGGCCGATTCACGAGATCGGCCGGGCCCGCTCGCGTTCACGGCCCGAGGATGACGGTGCCGACCGCGAGCCGCGTGGGCGTCGCGGAGCCGGCGGGGCAGCGCGCCTGCGGGCCCGGCCCGTACAGCTGGATCTCGTGGCGGCCGCGCGTCGCCGTGGCGGGCACGTCGAGGGTCATGAACATCTCGACCCGGTCCGACGGCGGTGATCCGGCGTACCGGGTGAGCCGGTGCGCCACGGGGGCGTCGTCGAACCTCAGCCCGGTGGGCCCGCACCGGCCGCGGTAGGCGAACGCGAGCACGGGGATCCGTTCACCGGCGCTGGCGAAGCCCGGCGCGACCAGTCGCGGCGGTTCGGCGCGGGAGGCGGCCTGCGGCGCGGCCGGCGCGGCTTCCGGCGTTGGGACGAACGCGAGGGTCGCCACCAGTACGGGAACGATCAGGCCCTTGTGCATCTCGGGTCACTCCTTCGGGGGAACGGGAACGCGGTGTCGGCTCCCGGCTCGGGCCGCGCGACCGCAGCGTGCTCGCGGCACTCGTGGTCGGCGGCGACGAGGCGCTGACCCTCGACCAGCTCGCCGAGGCGGTGTGGGGCGCTGAGCCGCCCGTGTCGTGGCGCAAGGTGGTGCACGGCTGCGTCGCCCGGCTGCGCCGGGCGCTGGGACCGGGGTCGGTCGAGACCGTGGCGACCGGCTACCGCCTCGCCGTGGCCGCCGACGAGATCGACGCCCGCCGGTTCGGCCTGCTGCTGCGCCGGTGCCGCGAGCAGCTCGACCTCGGAGCGCCCGACCGGGCGCTGTTCCTGGTCGACGAGGCGCTCGCCCTGTGGCGCGGCCGCCCGCTGGCCGACGTCGAGAGCTGGGAGCCGGGTCGCACCGAGGCCGGCCGGCTGACCGAGTCGCGCCTCGACGCGCAGGAGCTGCGGCTGGAGGCGGCCCTGCGGGCCGGCCGGCACGTGGAGATCCTGGCCGAGGCGCAGGCCCGCGCCGACGAGGCCCCCCTGCGGGAACGGCGGTGGGCGCTGCTCGCCCGGGCGCAGTACCGCTGCGGTCAGCAGAGCGAGTCGCTCGCGAGCCTGCGTCGCGTCCGTGCGCTCCTGCACGCCGAGCTGGGCGTCGACCCGGGCGCGGAGCTCGTCGGGCTCGAACGGGCGATCCTGCGGCACCGGGTAGCCGCGCGGCGGCGATCCGGCGCAGGACAAGCAGCCCGCCGACGGCGGGCACCAGGGCGGCGGCCCGGGTCCACCGGTCGGCCGCGTGCCGGAACGCGAGCACGATGACGAACAGGTAGGCGCACCCGTGCACCGGCCCCACCGCCGACGACACCGGTTCCCAGTGCACGGTGGCCAGGTTGGCCAGCAGCGCCACCAGGCTGGCCAGTTCCACGACGGCCGCGGTCCGCAGGGCGAGCATCACGCCCCCGTCGTCGAGCCGGGGCGGACGATCATCAGCACGGTGACCACCGCCCACAGCAGGTTGAACGTGCCGGTCCACACGGGCAGCGACCGGTCCGGCGGCCCGTCCGCGAGCACCCGCGCCTGCCGGGGGAGCAGGAGCAGCACGAGCACACCCGCGGCCGCCGCGGTCAACGCGATCGAGGTGATCAGCCACGCGTCGCCGAGCACACCGAGGCTGCCCGCGGTCGCCAGGCCGAACACCGGAACCACGATGCCGAGTGCCGCGTAGACGCGGCAGATGCGGTGCAACGTGCGCAGGGCGGCGGCGTCGCCGCGGCGCGCGACGGCCGGGAACATGCTGGCGGCCACGGTCACCGGACCGACCGTAAGGATCGCCGCGAGCACGTGAACCGAGAGGAGGATCTTGGTCACGTGGCGACGCTAGTCGCGCCTCCGGGCACCGGGAAGTGGCTGGAATGCCACCCTCCAACGGGTTCTCGCCACAGCGCATAGGGTCGGCGCCATGCACACCGTGGCCGTGCTCGCGCTGAACACCGTGGTCCCGTTCGATCTCTCCACGCCGATCGAGGTGTTCACCCGCACCCGGCTGCCCGACGGCGGCCGCGCCTACGAGGTCCGTGTGTGCGGCCCGACCCCGACCGTCGACGCCGGGCTGTTCACCCTCCGGCCGCCGTGGGGCCTCGACGGGCTCGCCACCGCGGACACGATCGTCCTGCCCGGCTGCGCCGACGTCACGGCACCGGTGCCCGGCGAGGTCCTCGACGCCCTGCGCCGCGCCGCCGCCGCGGGCACCCGCATCGCCTCGATCTGTGCCGGCGCGTTCATCCTCGCGGCCACCGGGCTGCTCGACGGCCGGCGCGTGACGACCCACTGGCTGGCCGCCGGCCTGCTCGCCGAGCGTCACCCCGACATCGACGTCGACCCGGCCGTGCTCTACGTCGACGACGGCCAGTTCCTCACCTCGGCCGGTGCCGCCGCGGGGCTGGACCTGTGCCTGCACCTGGTGCGCCGCGACCACGGCTCCGCGGTGGCCGCCGACGCCGCCCGGATCTCCGTGGTGCCGCTGGAGCGCGAGGGCGGGCAGGCGCAGTTCATCGTCCACGACCAGCCGCCGACCCCGCGCGGCTCGCTGCTCGAACCGGTGCTGACCTGGATGCGCGACAACGCCGCACGCGACCTCACCCTCGACGACATCGCCGCCCACGCCGGGATGAGCAGCCGCACGCTCAACCGGCGCTTCCGCGAACAGACCGGCACGACACCGCTGCAGTGGCTGCTGCGCGCCCGGGTGCGGCGGGCACAGCACCTGCTCGAGGCGACCGACCACCCCGTCGACCGCATCGCCGCCGACGCCGGTTTCGGCTCGCCGACGGCGTTCCGTGACCGCTTCCGGCGGGTCGTCGGCACGAACCCGCAGGCCTACCGCGCGGCGTTCCGGAGGTTGCGGGGTGGCGAGGGGGCTATATAGAGTTCGATAATGCGACTAACGCTGCAGGTTCAGCTCACCATGCGCGTGCTGCTCGGCGAGCCCGACGGGGAGCTGTACGGGCTCGAGCTCGTCGACGCCACCGGCCTGCCACCCGGCACGATCTACCCGATCATGGCGAGGCTGGAGGGGGCCGGCTGGGTCACCAGCCGCTGGGAGGAGACCGGTCCCGAAGCCATGGGACGCCCGCGGCGCCGCTACTACCGCCTGACCGCCGACGGCGTGGCGCGGGCGCGGGAGGCGCTCGCCGCGAGCGACGCCCGCCGCCGCGGTCGGCGCGGTCGGCGCGCGGTCGGCGGCGCACTCCCCGGTGACGCACTGCCGGGCGGCGCGTCGTGACCTGTTGCTGCGCCTGGGATCTGTCATCCTGCCGCCCGCGCACCGCGACCGGCGGCGGGAGGAGGCGGCGGCCGTGCTCATGGACGTCTCCGGCCGGCGTCGGTTCCGGTACACCGTCGACACCGTGGTGAAGGTGCCGGTCCTCGCTTTCGAGCACCGGCGCCGGCAGCGATCGGTATCACGGGTCCGTGCCGCTCCGTTCCCGACGACCTGGTTCGATCAGGAAGTGACCGCCTACACGGAGATGCTGCGTCAGCACGTCCATCCGTCGCTGCGCGCGGCCGGCTACGCCCGGGCGGCCTCGACCTGGCGCCGGCAGTCGCCGCGCGGCGACCTCGCCGTGGTCAACCTGCAGAGATCGCGGTGGGAGGCCGGTGACCGGGTTACGTTCTACGTGAACCTTGCCGTGCTGCCCGCCGCGCGGTGGCGGTACATCCGGGAGGAGTGGGATCGGGTCCCTGCCGCTCCGCAGGAGTCTCACGGGCTGCTGCGCCGCAGGCTCGATCCCGCCGACGGCGCCGGATGGCAGCTGCACGACGCCGCCTCCGCCGAGGTGTGTGGCCGGGCGTTGGGTCACCGGCTCGACCACGTCGCCGTCCCCGAGTTGGCGGCGCTGCTCGACCGGGACCACCTGCTCGGCTTCATCGCCGGCGGGGCGCCCGGGTGGTGGGTCACCGAACCGGTCGACCTCGCGCGGGCCTACGTCATCGGCGACCAGGGTCCCGGTGCCGCGTTGGCGGCGCTGCTCGACTCCTTCGACCGGACCGCGCCGGTGCCGCGGGATCAGGCAAAGGCCGACTGGCTACGCCGGAACGCGTGACCGGGTCAGCGAGCACGTCGCGGACGAGGGCGATCAGGGCGCGGGCCGGTGCGGCGGGTGGGCGGTCGGTCGGGGTCGCCAGCGACAGGGGCCAGCGCAGGTCTGCGCCGGTGACCGTCAGCGTGGCGACGCCCCCGGCGCCACCGAGGATGAAGCGGGGGAGCAGCGCGACGCCCAGGCCGTGCCGGACGTAGGCGACCCCGGTCGCGATGTCGGTGATCTCGATGGTGACGCGGCGGCGCAGGCCCGCCGCGGCGAAGGCGCGGTCGATGACCGTGCGGTTGCCGAAGCCGACGGGTGAGTCGATGAAGTCCAGGCCGGCCAGGTCGTCGATCGGCACCGCGGCCCGGCCGGCGAACGGGTGCCCGGCCGGCACGACGAGGTCGATCACCGAGTGGGCCAGGTCGGTCAGGTCGATCCCGGCGGGCGCGGGTCCCGGCCAGGAGACGAACGCGACGTCCAGCCGCCGCTCAACGAGCGCGTCGAGGAGCCCACGCGACCCGGACGGCGCGGCGCTGGTCCGCACGAGCACACCCGGGTGGTGGCGGTGGAACTCGCCGAGGAGCGCCGGCACGTCGATGAGCCCGACCGACGTCATCGTGCCCAGGCGCAGCGTGCCGCGCAGGCCGCCGCGCACCTCGGCGACGGCGTCGGCGGCGTCGCGGGCGGCGTCGAGCGCGATGCGCGCCCGGGGCAGGAGGGCCTCGCCGGCGTCGGTGAGGAGCACGCGCTTGGAGTTGCGGTCGAGCAGCGCCGCGCCGAGGTCGCGCTCCAGCGCCTTGACCGCGGCCGACACCGCCGACTGCACGATGTGCAGCCGCGCCGCGGCCCGGGTGAAGTTCCGCTCCTCCGCGACCGCGACGAAGTACTCGAGATGACGGAGCTCCACGCATCCAACCATCGCACATCCAGATCGCTGGGAGCGAGAACTCTCGTTGGACGCGATCGCTGGCGCGTGGACAGTGGGTCCATGACCATCACCTCGGCCGTTCGACCCGCCCCACCCGCCGTGAGCGGTTCGAGCCGGCACGGCATCGGCTTCTGGGCGGTCAGCGGCGCGTTCCTCGTCGCGATGGCGTTCTCGACCGTGCCGACCCCGCTGTACCCGCTCTACCAGGCCCGCGACGGGTTCTCGACGTTCATGGTCACCGTGGTGTTCGCCGTCTACGCCGTCGGCGTGGTGATCAGCCTCCTGCTGGCCGGGCACATCTCCGACCGGGTGGGACGCCGGCGCGTCCTCGTTCCGGCGCTCGCGCTGGAGCTGGTGGCCGCGGTGCTGTTCCTCGCCGACCCGTCGCTGCCGGTGCTGCTCGTGGCCCGGCTGGTCACCGGTCTCGGCGTCGGCATGATCACGGCCACCGCCACGGCGTACCTGCTCGACCTGCACACCGCGCACCGGCCCGGCGCGTCCCGGCAGCGCTTCGAGATCGTGTCCACCGCGGCCAACCTCGGTGGCGTCGGGTTCGGCCCGCTCGTGGCCGGGTTCCTCGCCCAGTACGTCGACGCCCCGCTGCGCACCCCGTACCTGGTGTTCGCGGTGCTGCTGACCGCCGCCATCGTCGCCGTCGCGGCGACGCCCGAGACGGTCGAGGTGCGGGCCGACCGGCCGGCCTACCGCCCGCAGCGGGTCAGCGCCGACCACGGCGACGGCTACCTCGTCGCGACCGTGGCCGGCTTCGCGTCGTTCGCGGTCTTCGGCCTGTTCACGTCCGTCGCCTCGGGCTTCGTCGCCGGCGCGTTGCACCACCCGTCGCGGGCGCTGGCCGGTGCCGTCGTGTTCGCGGTCTTCGCCGCTGCGGCCGCCGCGCAGACGCTGACCAACGGCCTCGCGGCGGGCACCAGGCTGGCCGCCGGCCTGCTCGCGCAGGTCGCCGGCGTGCTCGTCCTCGTCGCCGGCATGCACGCCGCGAACCTGGCGGCGTTCCTCGTCGGTGGGGTGGTCGCCGGCGTGGGCGCCGGGATGCTGTTCAAGGCCGCGGTCGGCGCGGTGGTGACGACCGCCGCACCGGCCCGCCGCGGCGAGGCGCTGGCCGGCCTGTTCCTGGTCTCCTACCTGGGTCTCAGCCTGCCGGCCGTCGCGATCGGCGTCGCGACCCGCGCGGTGACCACGACCACCGCGATGACCTGGTTCGCCGCGGTGCTCGTGGTGCTCCTCGCCGGCGTGGCCGCCCTCAGCCGCCGCCGCGTGCGCTAGCCCGGGTCATCGGCGGGCTAGAAGGAGTCGCGTAGTAGGGGGCCGGGGGTGTAACGGACGTAGGCGGCGGGGCCCAGGTCGAGGTTCAGGGCGGCGCGTTGCAGGGCATCGGCCGAGGTGCGCCCGTCCCACCGGCCGGTCGCGACCCGGTGGTCGAGGGCCCGCACCGCGGCGACGAGCTCGGCCGGCGTGAACGCGCAGTGGCCCGGACGCGCCACGTAGGCCTGCCGCAGCAGCCCCGATCGGCCGGCCCGCCGCACGGCGTTGGCGTACGCGTGCTCCTGCTGCACCGGAACGAGCTGGTCGTCGGTGGTGTGCACGGTGAGCACGGGCATCCGCAGCCGGCCGAAGGGCACCGACGTGGCGAAGATCCGCCCGACGGCCGCCGGGTCGGCGGTCACGTCGGCGGTGCGGGTGAGGAGGTCGAGGTCGGCGTCGAGGTCGAGGCCGGCGCGCCGGTACATCGCCGTCACCGTGTCGCGGTCGGACGAGTGGGCGAGCAGCCGGCGGTAGTCCACCCCCCGGTTCCAGGCGGCGTTGCCGCCCACCGCGGTCTCTATGTCGAAGCGCCCCGGGGTGGTGAACTGCAGGCTCTGCCGCAGCCACTCGTACTGGCCGCGCTGGACGGCGTCGACGTCGGCCGGCGGAGGCTGGTCGGGCAGCCAGGAGGGCGCGTGGTGGAACGCGGCCGCGAGCGCCACGCGCGCCCGTCCCGCCGCCGTTGTCTGCCCCTGGGTGACGGCCGTGACCAGGGCCGACGTGGTGACGAACGCCTCGGCGAGCGTGGCGTACCCGGCGAGCCTGATCGGCTGGGCGGGCGCCAGCAGGCGGGCGATCGCGTGCTCGGCGTCGAGCTGGTAGTTGTTCAGGGCCGCGCCGCCGGCGACGATGCCGCAGGTCGACAGCGCGCCGTGGATGCCGCCGCCGGTCTCGGCGAGCCGGGCCGTCACCAGGCCGCCCATCGACGTGCCGACCGCCAGGACCCGCTTCGGCCGGCGGCCGATCGCGTCGACCGTGGCCGCGAGGGTGTCGAGCTGGTCCTTCGGCGCCGTATTGAGGGCCCATCCGGCCGCCGCGTACGACGACCCGGTCAGGCCGTAGCCGGCGGCGAGCAGCGCGGCGGCGGTCTGCGGGTCGGGCGCGTTCTGCGGCAGGTTCGGCGCGCCGGCGAACGTGGGCAGGTAGCCGTGGCTGTACAGCAGCAGCGTCCCGTTCCAGTTGGCCGGGATGTCGGCCTTCCAGGTCGTGCCGTTGGGCAGCGAGCCCGTGTAGCTGGTGGCGGCCGACGCGGGCGGCGCCGCGACCAGCACGGCACCGAGCACGACCACGAGGGGGATCAGGATCCGTATCCGTCGCATGGCGCCTCCCGCCGACGACGTTAGGCGAAATCTTGACGCCGATCAATGTTGTGCCGAAGGTCAGACCCACCTCCGGCCGAGGAACAGGCGGTCCCACCAGGCGTCGTACGGAATTGACTCACCGACGTAGATCGGATGCAGGTACGCGAAGCACGCCGCGACCAGCAGGACGTAGGCGCCGAGCGCGACCGCGCCGACCATCCGGCGGTCGGGCGGTCTCAAGATCGAGCCGAGCACGTACAGCACGGCCAGGATGAGGTACGGCAGCGCCGGCAGCGCGTAGAAGACGTACATGGTGCGGCCGCCGTCGTAGTGGTACCAGAACCAGGGCAGGAGTCCGGCGGCGACCATGAGGCCGAGGACCCCGGCGCGCTTGTCGCGCTGGGCGATCCCGAACCACACGAGGGCCGCGAGGGCCGGGACGAACGACCACCACAGGACCGGGTTGCCGAGCAGCAGCACCGTCGTGACGCACCGGTCGGCGTCGCAGCCGGTGTTCTCGACCCACTCGAACAGCACCGGCCGGCCCATCAGCAGCCACTGCCACGGCCAGGACTGGTACGCGTGCGGGTCGCCGAGGCCGGTGTGGTACGTGTACACGGCGATGTGGTAGTCGACCAGGTTGCGCAGCGCGCCGACGAGGAACGGCTCGTCCTTGCCGGCGATGGCCAGCCCGTGGCGGTTCCAGCCCCGGTCGGTGGCGAACCACCCGGTCCACGAGGCGAGGTACACGGCGAGCACCAGCACGCCCATCGCGGCGGTCCACACCGTCACGTTGCGGAGCCCGCCCATCCGCGTGCCGCCGACCGCGCGACGCATGCCGACCTCCCAGATCAGCATGATCAGGATGATCGCGGGGATGAAGAACGCGCCGCTGAGCTTCACCGAGCACGCGCAGCCGAGGAAGAACGCCACCCCGATCCGCCACCAGGGGAAGCCCAGCCGTAGAGCACCGTAGGAGTCCAGCGCCCTGCGGCGGCGCTGGTCGCGGTCGAGCACCACGCAGCCGAAGGCCGCGAGCACGAACAGCATGAGGAAGATGTCGAGCAGCGCCGACCGCGACAGCACGAAATGCAGCCCGTCCAGCGCGAGCAGCAGACCCGCCGCGCAGCCCAGGACGGTCGACCGGAACAGCCGCCGGCCGATGCGCACCAGGAGCAGGATCGACACGACACCCGCCACCACCGACGAGATCCGCCACCCGAACGTGTTGTAGCCGAAGGCCCATTCCCCGACCGCGATGCACCACTTGCCCAGCGGCGGGTGCACCACGTAGTCGCCGGCGTTGTTCTCCGGGCGCCACTCGATGCCGTAGGTCAGGAGTTCGTGGGCCTCGGTGGCGTAGTAGACCTCGTCGAAGATCTTCCTGTTGGGGTGGCCGAGGTTGGCCAGCCGCAGCACCGCGCCGAGCAGCACCACGAACAGCGTCGGCAGCCACGACATCGGCTCCCGGCCGACCGTCGCGAGCCGCCCCCGTACCGTCTGCGGCACCTCGACCGTCATGGTGTCAGGCCGCCCCGCGCTCGACGCAGAACTCGTTGCCCTCCGGGTCGAGCAGGGTCACCCAGCCGCGGCCGTCGGGCCTGCGGTGGTCCTCGTGCACGGTGGCGCCGAGGTCGAGGATCCGCGCCACCTCCTCGTCACGCGTGCGCTCCGTCGGCTTCCAGTCGAGGTGGACCCGGTTCTTGACGCTCTTCGCCTCCGGCACGCGGATGAACAGCAGCCCGGGCACCGGGGCGGGTGCCTCCACGAGCACCTCGTCGTCGCCGGGTGCGTCCTCGTCGGACACGGGCCAGCCGGTGACCGTGCTCCAGAAGGTCGCGAGGGCGTACGGGTCGGCGCAGTCGATGGTGATGTGACGAAGCAGCATGGCGCAGACGATAGATCGTCGGTCATCGTCGCCGCCGCCCGGTTTGCCCCCGTGGCGCGGGTTGCGGTGCCGGCTTCGCGCGTCCCCGGGTGCTGTTCGCGGTGCGGCCGCGCACGATCCCGATCAGCTCCTCGACCAGATCGGAGTACCCGTCCTGGCGCCATACCAGCCCGACCGACGAGGTCGGCGCGTCGGTGACCGTCCGGTAGGTCAGGTCGCGGCGGTGGTGCAGGCGGGCCAACGACTGGGGAACGACGAGGAGACCGGCGTGGGCGGCCACCAGCGGCACCGCGTCGGCCGTGGTCGCGGGCCGTTCGCCCGTCACGGCGGAGGGCCAGGTGAGAACGTCGTCCAGCGGCCGCAGCAGCGGTTCGTCGGCGAGGTCGGCCAGCGTGACCTCGTCGCCGGCGGCGACGAAGTGGTCGCGTGGCACCACGACGACCGTCGCCTCGGTGTACAGCGGCACGGCGTGGAAGACGTCGCGGTCGACGGGCAGCCGCAGCAGCCCGGCGTCGGCCCTGTTGGCGGCACCGTCGTCGAGCGTGGCGTCGGGCGCGGCGGGCACCGGGACCAGGTCGGTGCCGGGCACCCGCTCGGCCCACATGCGGGTCCACTTGTCGACGGTGACCCCGGCGGCGATCAGCAGGCGGAACATCGCGACCAGGGTATCGCTACCCTGGACGCCGATGAGCAAGCCGAAGAAGCCACAGCTGATGAAGCCCGCCACGGCGGCGCAGAAGCTCGACGTGTACCTGCCCGCCACGCCGAAGGAGTTCCAGGAGGGCCAGATCAGCCGCGAGGAGCTCGCCGAGCTCCAGCGCAACCCGCCGCAGTGGCTGGTCGACCTGCGCCGCGACGGTCCCCACCCGCGCAACGTCGTCGCGGCGCGGCTGCGCGTGTCGAACAGCGGGCTGGCCCGCGGCGGGGTCACCGAGGCGCTCACCACCGCGTCGATCGAGGCGCTGGCGGCCGATCCGCCGGAGTGGCTGGTCCGCGAACGTGAGACCCACGCCGAGACGCGCCGCGAGGAACAGCGCCTCAAAGACCGCCAGAAATAGTTCCGGGGCGCTGTCGAATCCGGGTGGTGCCGCTCGTCGGGTCGGTGGACGAGTCACCGACCCGAAGGGACAGCACCATGAAGAAGATCATCGCGGGCATGTTCATCTCGCTCGACGGGGTCGTCGAGGCGCCCGACCAGTGGCACTTCCCGTACTTCAACGACGAGATGGGCGCCGCCGTCAGCGCCACGCTGGGCGCGGCCGACACCATGCTGTTCGGCCGCGTCACCTACGACAGCTTCGCCGGCGCCTGGCCGGAGCGCGAGCTGGCCGGCGAGGAGGACGCGGGCTTCGCGAAGACCCTCGGCGACCTCCGCAAGATCGTCGTGTCGCACCGGGAGCTCGAGTTCACCTGGCGCAACTCCGAACAACTGCGAGGGGACCTCGTGGAGGCGGTCACGGCGCTGAAGGCGGAGCCGGGTACGGGCGCCATCGGCATGAGCGGCTCTCCGTCGGTCGTCCGCCAGCTGCTCGCCGCGGGGCTGCTCGACGAGCTGCACCTGCTGGTGCACCCGATCGCGGTCCGCCACGGCATCCGGCTCTTCGACGAGGGGGAGTCCACGGTGCCGCTGCGCCTGATCTCGTCGGAGACGTTCACCACGGGGGTGCTGAGCCTCGTCTACGGTCCGGCCGAGGCCGGTGCGGGATCCTACGAGCAGGCCCGGTCGCACCTGTAGGCCGCGACGCCACCGGCGGGCCCGTCGTCACGGTGCGGCGCGGTCCAGCGCCGTGCGGTCGACGGGCAGCCGGACGGTGACCGTCGCCGTGTCGGTGACCCCGGCGGTGCCGCCCAGGCGGACGGCGATCCCGCGGACGATCGCCAGCCCCAGGCCCGTTCCGCCCTGTTCGCGGTCGCGGGCCTCGTCGAGGCGGACGAAGCGGTCGAAGACGCGTTCGCGGTCGGCCACCGGGATGCCCGGACCGTCGTCGGAGACGGTCAGGACGGCGGCGGCACCGTCGACGGTCAGCCCGACGTCGACCAGGGCGCGGGCGTGCCGGACGGCGTTGTCCAGCAGGTTGTCGACGATCCGGCTGAGGTCGAGCTCGGTGCCGGGCACGGGTACGGCGCCGGTCTCCAGCGTGCTCACCGTGATGGTCGGGCCGTCGGTGGGCGGGCGTTCGGCGACACGCTCGGCGACGACGCTCGCCAGGTCGGTGACGGGTGGGCGGGAGCCGTGGTCGAGGCGGGCGAGCAGCAGCAGGTCGTCGGTGAGGCGTTGCAGCCGACCGGTGTCGGCGAGCGCGGCGGACACCACGGCCGGCCAGTCGCGCCCGTCCGGGTGGGCGAGCGCGATCTCCAGGGCGCTGCGCAGCGTGGTCAGCGGGGTGCGCAGCTCGTGGGACGCGTCGGAGACGAACCGGCGCTGCTCGGCCAGCGCGCTCTGCAACCGGTCGAGGGTGGCGTTGATGGTCGTCGCGAGGTCGGTCAGCTCGTCACCCGCCGGCGGCACCGGGATGCGTCGCACCGCACCGCTTCCGGTGATCGACGCCATCCGCGCCCGCATGGCCTCCACCGGACGCAGCGCGCGACCGGCGACGAGCCAGGCCACCACCGCGACGAACAGCACCGCGGCCGGCAGCATCCAGCCGGCGGTGCGGGTCACCGACGCGACCGCCTCGTCGGCCGCCTGCGGCGACCGGACCACGTACACGGTGAAGCGTTGCGCCGGCAGCGGCGGCTGGTCCGGTGCGGCCGCGCCGGCCGGCGTCAGGAACGCGGTGACGCTACCCGCGGGCAGCTCCTCGGTGACGCACACCGCCACCGCGAGCCGGCGCGGGGTCGTCGACAGGCCCGAGTAGTACGGGTCGGGGCCGCTGGCCCAGGCCGGGAACGCCAGGCGCACGGTGCGCACGTCGTAGTCGCGGTGGTCGGCCGGCGCGGGTGGCAGCGGCGCCATACCGAGCGGACCGTTGCCGGAGAACATGCCGTTGCGGAACCAGACGTGGCCGTCGGCACCGACGATGGCGTACGAGGTTCCCGCGTCCAACGCGTGTGACTCGCGGCTGACCCGCACCGCGAGCAGGTTCGCGTCCTCGCGCACCGCCTCGAGGTCGCTGCGTTCCAGGTCCCGCGCCACCTCACCACGGACCAGGTACCCGCCGGCGGCGAAGACGGCGAGCGTCGCCAGCGCGGCGCCGATGGCCGCGCGGGCCCGGACGGACCCGAACCGGCGCGCCAACAGCCTATCCACCGGTCACCATCCGGTACCCGGCGCCGCGCACGGTCTCGATGCACCGCGGCCCCGACGGCGGGTCGAGCTTGCGGCGCAGCCCGCGGACGTAGACCTCGACGAGGTTGACGTCGCCGTCCTCGCCGCGGTCCCAGACCTCGTCGAGGATCTCGCTCTTCGCCACCACCCGACCGGGCCGCCGGGCGAGGCATTCCAGCACCGCGAACTCCCTGCTGGTCAACCGGATCTCGACGCCACCGCGCCGGCAGCGGCGGGTGGCCGGCTCCAGGTGGAGGTCGCCGACGGTCACCGTCGACGACCGGTCGGCGCCGCCGCGGCGCAGCAGCGCCCGGAGCCGGGCCAGCAGCACCACGTAGGAGAAGGGCTTGGTGAGGTAGTCGTCGGCGCCGGTGTCCAACGCCTCAGCCTCGTCGTACTCGCCGTCCTTCGCGGTGAGCATCAGGATCGGCAGGGTGCTGCCCTCGCGGCGCAGCTGCGCGCAGACCTGGTACCCGTTGAGCCGCGGCAGCATCAGGTCGAGGATCATCGCCCGGTGCCGGCCCTCGCGGGCCAGCATCAGCCCGGTGCGGCCGTCGGTGGCCGTGTCGACCGTGTACCCGTCGTCCCGCAGGCCGTCGCGCAGGTTCGCGACGAGCCGCGGCTCGTCCTCGACCACCAGTATCCGCATGCCGGTCAGCGTGCCAGATCGGCCACGGGCGACCCTGAAGGCGATTTCAGTTGCCTCCGTTGTTCCTTTCGCGACCGGGCTGCTGGTGGTGCTCGCCGTCGCGAGTGCCGCGGCCGCCCGGTCGTGCTGCTGTAGGTGGTCGTCTACCTGGGCGTCCTGGGAGCGGCCCTGGGCAGCTTCCTCGACGCCCTGGTATGGCGGCTGCACACCGGCGGCGACGTCGTGCGCGGCCGGTCCCGGTGCGAGACCTGCGGGAGCCGGCTCGGGGTCCGCGACCTCGTACCGGTGGTCAGCTGGATCGTCCTGTGTGGACGGTGCCGGCACTGCGGCGCCCCGGTGGGGGCGTGGGCCCCGGTGGTCGAGGCGGGGCTGGCGGTCGCGTTCGCGGTGTCCTTCCTCCGCTTTACGGACGGGACCGCCGCGCTGGTGCTGTGGCTGGGATACCTGGTCGCCCTCGCCGGCCTCGCCGTGTACGACGCCCGCTGGGGCCGGCTCCCGGACCGGGTCGTGCTGCCCCTGGTCGCCGTCGCGCTCGTGGAGGCGGTGGTGCGCCAGCGGGATCCCACCGGTACGGCCCTCGGGGTGGCGCTGCTCGGCGGGCTCCACGCGATGCTGCACCTGGCGTCGCGGGGGCGGTGGGTGGGGCTGGGCGACGCCAAGCTCGGCGTGTTCGCCGGCATCGTGCTCGGGTGGCCCGGCGCGCTGCTGGCACTCGCGGTGGCCACCGTGCTCGGTGCGGTGGTCGCCCTGGTCGGGCTCGCGTCCGGTCGGCTCGCGAGGGGGAGCAGGCTGGCGTTCGGCCCGTTTCTCGCGGTCGGGGTCGCCACCGCCGGTGTCTGGGCGTGACGCGCGTCAGGCGCTCGCCCGGCGTGGGCGCAGGAGGACACCCGCCGCCACGAGGACGGCCCCGGCCGTCGCCGTCCAGGTCGCCAGGCCGGAGGGGATGCCGAGGTACACCGTGATCCCGAGGATCCGCGACAGGCCCCACGGCAGCAGCGCGAGCTGGTCGTTCCAGACCGTGAGCGCGCGTTCCAGGCCGACCGCGGCGACCAGCCCACCCAGCACCGCGAGCGGGACCCCCGCCGCGCACAGCAGCGTTCCCGCCACCCGGCGCCGGCTGAGGCCGTACCGGTCGCGCAGGACGAGCGCGGTGACCACGAACAGCCACGCGAACGCCGCGAACGCGACGGTCACGTACAGGAAGCGGGCCGCCGGGTCGGTCCAGACGTTGAACCAGTAGCGGCCGGGACCCCGCGCCACCAACGCCACCAGCACGATCACGGCGCGCAGCAGGATCACGCCGCCGACCGCGGCCCACAGGTGGAACGGGTCGGCGCGCCGCACCGCGAGCCGCACGACGACCGCGAAGAGCAGCCACGCGCCGAGCGTCACCAGCAGGTGCGCCGGTGCCGCGAACCACGTGTGCACCCCGCGGACGGCCACCAGCACCGCCGCCGGGACGAGCCACACGAGGACCCGGTCGAGCCGTCGGGCCGGCGCCGGCAGGGCCGCGAGGCGCCACGGTCTGCTCACCGCGGTCCACAGTGCTCGTGTCCACAGTGGACGCCGGCGCGCCCCGACGGCCAGGACCGCGACGACCGCCGCGAGCAGGATCCGCGCCAGCCACGCCATCGCCGGGTCGCGGTCGGCCCGCGCGGCGCCCAGGTCGGCGGCGGTGAAGTTGAACGCGGGGAAGTCGAGATTCCCTTGGTAGCGCGCGAGATGGGACGCGCGCGCGGCGCGGTACCGGCGCTCGGCCGCCCGCCACCCGTCACGGGCGCGCGCGTCGCCGGTGTCGAGCCACTCGGCGTGCCTCAGCACCGTGGTGCGGTACGCGCCGAGCGCGGTGAACAGGTCCGCCTGGTACGTGAGGGTGTCCTGGAACCGTTGGCGCAGAACGGGATCGCGCCAGGCGGCCGGGTCGGTGGCGGCGAGCGTCTCGCGCATGCGGGTGGCGAGCGCGACCGCGCGGTCGCCGTCGGCGACCGCCTCGTCGACCCGGCCGCGGCTGATCGCGTAGATGCTGTCGAGGGCGGCGGAGTCGCCGGTGACGATGTCCCACTCGAAGATCCACATCATCGGCGGCGGTTCGAGGCCGAGCGCGCGCACCGACCGGTCGGCGTACGGGGCGATGTAGAGGCCCTTCGTCACCGCTTCGCGCGAGGACGCCATCACCTCCGTCACCGCCGCGACCGTCCGGTCGTCGTCGGAGAACGTCTGCCGCGCCCAGTCGGCGGTCACCGCCGCGGGCTCGCTGTCGGGTCGCCACGCGAGCCGGCCGAGCGCGTACACGTTCAGGTCGTACAGCTGCCAGAAACCGGTCCGGAGATAGAGCGTCATGGGACCGGCGCGCAGCGGCCCGCCGTCCTGCGTCCACGTCCAGACGCCCTCGATGTGCGGGTTGCGCTCCAGCGCGTGCAGCAGCGCCTGCCGGTGCAGGTCGGTGAGGTCGTTGGGCAACGAGCCGAACGCCTCGAACTCCCGCCGCGCCTGGAACTCCACGATGCGCCGGTGCCGGCCGGTGCCGAGGGTCGTGTTGAACGGCAGATGGCTGTAGAAGTCGCCGTTGGTGTACTTGGTCGACACGACCAGGTGCGGGTCGTCGATGCCGCCGAGCACGCTCTCGTAGGACCGGGGACTGGTGTGCAGGTCGCCGACGGCGCCGACGCCGACGGTCCAGGTGCGGAAGATGATGTCCTTGTCCTTCTCGCCGGCGGTCGCCAGGAACGCCCGCAGCATCGCGCGTACCGCGTCCCCGGTGGTGACCACGAGCTTGGACGAGTAGTCCCAGCCGCCCTGCGCGTACACCTCGCCGCCCTCGCCGATGCGCACCATCAGTCCACTGAGGAACGGCATCCGGTCGAACAGCTCCGCGAGACCCGCCCGGTACACCGACCACAGCCGCGGGCTGGTGACGTCGAGCGGGTCGAGGTACCGCTCGAGCGGCGGCGAGACCGCGAGCATGTCGGTGAGCATGTACACCCTCATGCCGAGGTCGGCGGCGTACCGGTAGACGGGTGCGAACGCGGCGGCGAGCGCCTCGGCCCGCGCGACGTGGTCGTCGCCCGCCGGGTACACGCCGTCGACGCCGCGGAACGTGACGTACTCGAGGAAGCCCGGCACGACGACCCCGTTGTACCCGCGGGCCAGCGCGTGCTCGACGAACCGGCGGAAGTCGGCCGCGATCCGTTCGACGGCGGCCGCGTCGACCCACGGCGCCCGCGGCAGCAGCGCGCCGCCGACGATGTCGGTGTTGAGCGAGTAGTCGGTACCCGCGGCGAACGCGGCCGCGTCGGGCTCGCGGCCGACCGACCCGGCGTCGGTGAGCCGCAGCCCGAGGCGGGGCGTCACCACGGATCCGCGCTCGATCGCCCGGCCCGACCGGATCCGGTCGGCCACCGCGTAGAGCCCGGCCGCCGCGCCCGCCGGTCCGGACGCCTCCACGGTGAGCCCGTCGGCGGCGTCGACGACCCGGTACGCCTCGGCTCCGGCGACCGCCGGCGTCAGCGAGACCCGGAGCACCGGTGCGACGGTCGCGGCCGGTACGACCGCCGGACGGGGCAGGCCGCGTCGCACCAGGGCGTCGGCCACCGCCTCGGCCGCGAGCGTCACGCGTCTGTCCCCGGTCACCACGACGGCCGCGAACGCGGGCGCCGGCACCATCGGGGTGACCGGCGCCGCGGCCGTGCGCTCGACGGGCACCGCCGCGGGAGCCGACGTGAGCGCGAGCGTGTCGCCCACGCCCCACGCGACCCCGGCTCCCAGCGCGAGCAGGAGCACGGCCGCGAGCAGAAGCGGCCAGGGCCGTCGCTGATCCCCGTGCACCCGACGATCGTAGGCGTAGGAGCCGGCTCAGGGGCGTGGGCGGCGCGGACGCATGATGAGCGCGGCCACGTCGTACGTGCACGGCCGGCGGCCGGGATTGGCGTACGCGTGCGCAACGTCGGCCGCGAAGTACACCGAGTCGCCGGCGCCCAGATCGACGGGCGCGTCGTCGATCGTGAGCCGCAGCCGGCCCGACCGCACGACGACGAACTCGTGGGAGCCGCTGGCGTAGGCGGGGAACACGCCGGCGTCGCAGCCCGGCGGCAGCGTGGTGCGGACCCACTCGAAGTTCACCCCGGGCACCACGGGTGTGAGGATCGTGCGCCGCCACCCGCCGGGCTCGTCGACGACGTCCTGTTCGGCCCTGCGGCGCACGACGACCCGGGTCTCCTCCGGCGGGGCGACGAGGTCGGCCAGGGGCACGGCGAGGCCGCCGGCGATGCGGGCGAGCACCGTGATCGTGGGCGACTTCTGCCCGTGCTCCACCGACGACAGCATGCTGACGCTCACCGACGCGGCGTCGGCCAGCGCCTGCAGGGTCAGCGCGCGGTCGAGGCGCAGCCGCTGGATCCGAGCGCCCAGTTCCGCGAGCATTTCACTATAATAGGCCCTCGTTCCGCTATAGAGGAAACGGATGGACGTCGTATGCCGGTCATCTCGCCCGCGGCCCCCGCCGATCTCGGGGCCGTCGCCCGCATCTACGCGCACTACGTCACCGACACGGTGGTGACGTTCGAGGAGACCCCGCCGACCGTGGCCGACTGGCGGGCCCGGCACGACGACCTCGCCGCGCGCGGCCTGCCGTTCCTGGTCGCGACCGTCGACGGCGAGGTGGCCGGGTACGCGTACGCCGGCCCGTGGCGGCCCAAGCCGGCGTACCGGCACACGGTGGAGGACTCGGTGTACCTCGCGCCCGGCTTCACCGGCCGCGGCCTCGGCCGGGCGCTCCTGGCGGCGGTGCTCGACGGGTGCGCGGCGGCCGGGATGCGGCAGGTCGTGGCCGTCATCGCCGACACCGGCAGCGACGCGTCGGCCGCCCTGCACCGGCGGCTCGGGTTCGCCAACGCCGGCCGGCTCACCGCCGTCGGGCACAAGCACGGCCGCTGGGTCGACACGGTGCTCATGCAGCGTGCGTTGCCGGTTGTCGCCGGTGGTTAGCGTTCCGGTATGGGGTGGGGCATCTGGCGCCGGTACGACCTGAGCCCCGCCATGGTACGCGCCGCCACCGAACGGCGGCTCGCCGGCGACTGGCGCGGCGCGTGCGCGGCGGCCCGCGTCGAGGTCCATCCGTCGGTGACCGGCGACGCGGCCGACCGGTTCGCTGACGACCTCCGGCACCTCGCGCCCGACCTCGTCCGGTGGCACCTGTTCGACGCCGACCTGCGGCTGCGGTCCGTCACCCCGACGGTGCTCGCCACCGACGGGCCGGCCCGCGCGCTCGTCGTCACGACGCCACCGGTCGCCGACCCCGCGCCGCGGCTGATCCTCGCCGTCGACCCGGCGCCGCCCCTGCCGGGTAGGCACCTCAGCCGGTGCCTGTGGGACGTCCGGCACGTCGACCGGTTCCGCGTCCAGGTGGGAGGCGCCGACCGCACGCCGTTCTTCCACCGTGACGGCCGGCGGCTGGGCGAGGACGAACTGCCCGGCGCGGATCCGCCGGCGGGCGACCGGGCGGCACTCACCGAATGGGAGTGCCGGCTGCCCCACGACCTGTCCGGGCACGACCGCACCTGGCGCACCGCGTGGCGGGCCGCCGGCGTCGACCTCGGCCCGGGCGTCGCGGAGATCCTGGCGGAGTGCGCCGTGCGCGGGGTCCGCTGGAGCTACCTGGTCGCGGTCGCCCGCGACCTGCTGGGCGCCGACGCCGGCACCGTCGGGGTCGTGCGCCGCGTGGAGCGCGAGCCGCACGTGTACGCCGGGCTCGCGCTGACGCTGCGGCCCGGGCGGCAACCGCTGCTGCACGTGGCCGACGACCGGCCGCCGGCGGCACCGGACCTGCCGGGCGAGGCCGTCTCCGACCGGTGGTTCATGGGCCCGCTGCGGATCGGGGCGATGCCGCCCGGGGAGCTGCATCCCCTGGTACGCGGGGCGTTGTTCCCCGACCGGGCCGACGAGCCGCACACCCGGCCGCCGGGTGCGCGGGTGCCGGAGCGGATCGCGGTCGACTGCGGCGGGTCGACCCACCACGTGGGCCTCCGGTCCGGCCGCCTCCAACCGCTGTCGCACGACCCGGAGCAGCTGCGCCGCGAGCAGGTGCTCGGCGCGCTCGCGGGCCGGGAGACGGGCTGCGCCGAGGTCCTCCGGAACTGGACGACGCGGTCGGGCTGGCTGCCCGACCCGCTGCGCATCGTGGCCGACCACCTGGAGCTGGCCACCCGCGGCGGCGACACCGCCGAGGTCGCCCGGCTGGGTGTCACATGGGGAAGCGGCCGTGCCGCCATTGCCAGTGGCGGCCGGCCTTCAGGTGGTCGATGACCGCCCGCTGGAGAACGGTGCGGCGGGGTAGCTGGTCGAGCGGCGTCGTCAGGGTGCGGAACACGAACCGCAGCACCTCGACGTCGCAGTCGATCCCTTCGGGCTCCTGGTAGGGCTTGAGCTCGAACCGGTCCTGGAACCGGATGATGTTGGAGTCTCCGGGCAGGTACTCCCGCAGCTGCGGGTCGAGCAGCCAGGAGCCGCAGGAGAAGTGCGTGTAGTGCTCGTCGGGGAAGTGGCGCGGGAAGAACGCGCGGGCGGCGTCGAGCGAGGCCGTGACCGCCTCGGGGGTCATCGGTCCGGACTCGGGGATGTGCAGGCCGAGGTCGGCGTCGCCGCGGTGGTGCTGCAACCGGCCCAGCTCGTAGACGGCGCCGCGCCAGTGCAGGCTCAGCCAGGCCTGCATGACCGGCCAGCCCTCGCCGTTCATCCGCCGGTCGACCGCGAGGTTGCGGCCGAGGTCGGCCAGCGTCGTCCAGGTGACCGCGTCGCCGATGCCGTGGTCGCGGTGGTACCCGCGGACGACGTCGGTCAGCGCCAGGTACGCGTACACGTAGAAGTGCCGCCAGGCCGGGCCGCGGTCGCGGGGCAGCTCCGGGCCGGGCGTCAGCCAGCCGTGGCCGCCGAGATCGGCGCCCACGAGGGCGGTCGAGCGGTCGAGCAGCCACCGCAGCTCGGGCGTCCACAGTGGAGAGTCGCGGTCGGGCCAGCCCGCCATGATCTCGGCGGCGTCGTCGGGCCGCACCGCGAGCCGGTCGAGGATCGCGGGCGCGTCGGCCCGGTCGGGCAGCGGCGCCGAGGGCAGGTCGCCGGCGAGCCGGTGCACGCGGTCGACCTCGTCGACGGGGACCCCGAGCCGGGCGGCGGTGACGTCCAGATCCACACCGACGACCCTACCGGCCGGGACCTCCGGAACGGGTGGACCGAACCGGACTGGACCGGTACGGCCGGAAGTGTTGACAAACGTAAATCCATTGACGTTCCCTAATGCAAAGGTCGATGTCGGTGGGCGGACCAAACGTCGGCTGTGGCCCTCGTTTCCCTGAGGAGGGACATGTCCCACCGACGCAGGCTGGCGGTCCTCGCCGCCGCCATCCTCACCGCCCCGCTGTTCACCGTGATCCTCCCGGCGTCGCCGGCCAGTGCGCACGGCTGGATCACCAACCCCGCGAGCCGCCAGGACCAGTGCGCCACCGGCGCGGTCGCCAACTGCGGCGACGTCCGGTACGAACCACAGAGCGTCGAGGCCGAGAAGGGCTCCCGCCTGTGCAGCGGCGGCGGCCGCTTCTCGGAGCTCGACAACGAGTCCAAGGGCTGGCAGGTCCAGTCGATCGGAAGCTCGGCGTCGTTCACCTGGCGCAACACGGCCATGCACCGCACGCTCAACTGGCAGTACTACGTCGACGGCAACCTGCACCAGACGTTCACCAACGGCAATGCCCAGCCGCCGCCGCAGCTCAGCCACCAGCTCACCGGGCTGCCCGGTGGACGGCACAAGATCCTGGCCGTCTGGAACATCCTCGACACCCCGATGGCCTTCTACGCCTGCGTCGACGTGAACGTCAACGGCACCGGCGGCGGCGGTGGCGGCGGTGGCGGTGGCAACCCGTGCGGCCCGGCGTGGAACGCCTCGGCCGTCTACACCGCGGGCGCCGTCGTCTCGCACAACGGCCGCAGGTACACCGCACGGCACTGGACGCAGGGCGAGACCCCCGGGACCGGCGGGCAATGGGGTCCGTGGACGGACAACGGCCCCTGCTGACACCCCTCGGGTGACGTCCACACGGCCCGGCCCGGGGCCACCCGCCCCGGGCCGGGCCGACCGACCACGAGGGAGCCCGATGGTCCGTCGCTTCGCCGTCGCCGCCGCGCTGGCCCTGTGCCTGTCCGCCTGTTCCGGCCCGTCCCCGGGCGCCGCTCCGGCGGCGGCGCCGGCCTCCGCGTCGCCGTCGTCCACCGGTCACGGGCACCACCACGACGCCGGGCCGCCGTCACCGGGCGCGCCCAACGGGACGGTCGTGGTGCACGCCGCCGACGAGCTGCGCCCCACCCTCACCCTGCTCGTTCCGAGGTTCGAGGAGGCGTTCCCCGGCATCGGCGTCGCGGTCGAGTACGGTCCCGGCGCCGGGCACGCGTTGCACATCATCGCCGGGGCGTCCGTCGACGTGTTCGTCTCCGCGGACGCGGCCGCCACCGGTCAGCTGACCGCCGCGCACGTCCGCGGCGGCCCGACCGTGGTCGCGCGGAACCCGATCGTGATCGCCGTGCCCGGCTCCACCGCGATCGCCGGCGTCGCGGACCTTCCCGGTGCCCGCGTGGCGCTGTGCGTCGAGACCATCCCCTGTGGACGGACGGGCCGTGCCGCCCTCGACGCCGCGGCCGTCGCCGTGCGACCGGTGTCGGTGGAGCCCGACCCGGCCACCGCGCTGACCCGCGTGCGGTCCGGCGCCGCCGATGCCGCGCTCGTCCACCGGACCGACGTCGTGGCCGCCGGAGCGGGCCTGCGCGCCGTCGACTTCTCCGAGGCGAACCGCATCGCCGACGAGTACACCGCGCTCCGGGTGACCACCGGCGCCAACCCCGTGGGCGCCGACGCGTTCGTCGCGTTCCTGGGATCGGCGCTGGCGCGCCACATCTTCGCCGACGCGGGCCTGTCTCCCGTCTAGAGGCCGGGCCGTCCAGACCAGCGCCGGTGTGGTCGACAGTGGTGGCGACTTTTCGCGGTTTCACCCCGGCCGAAACAGCAGAAAGTCGCCACCACTGTCGGTCTTGCCCGGCCCGGCGCCGGGCGGCCTTAGTCGCCGGAGAAGCCGAAGAAGTAGAGCTCGGTGGGGCGGCCGTCGGCGTCGTGCAGAATTGCGCAGCGGCCGAACCAGCGCCGGTCCGCCAGGTCGTCGAGGAGCGGGACGTGCTCACGGGTGAGGACCTCGGTGCCGGCGCACCGGCGCGCCTCCTCCGGCGTCACCGGTTCGACGGTCCCGAAGTCGGGTTTCTCGCCGGGACCGACGACCCGGTTCATGTCGAGGATCGAATGCGTGCCCTCGCTCTGCACGATCTCCTCGGCCCACAGGTCGTCGATGGTCATGGGCCGGTTCGGGAACTGCTTCGCCTCCCCGAACGCCGCACCGCCGCCGGCCCAGTAGTACGTGCCCTCCGCCAGCACCCGGGCCTGCAGGTCGAGCAGCGCGGCGTTCAGGTCGGTGCGGTAGGGGACGTAGTAGTCCCACGCCGAGGCGCCCACGGTCAGCTCCCGTCCCGGTCGGTGCGGCGCGGGTCGGGGGTCACGGCGTGGGGTCCGGGCATCCGGCGATCCTCGCACGGCTTCCGGCGGTCGCGCCGCCCCGGTAGGGTCGTCGGGTCACGGGGGAGGGGACGGGCGTGGGCGACGGCGAGCGGGTGCGGGTCAACGGTCTCGACATGTTCGTCCGCAGGGTCGGTGACCCGGCGCTGCCCCCGCTCGTGGTGGTGCACGGCGGACCGACGTGGGACCACTCCTACCTGGCGCCGGCCGTCGAGCGGCTCGGCGACGTGGCGCACGTGGTCATGTTCGACCTGCGGGGCTGCGGGCGCAGCGCCCGTGTCCCACCGCTCGGCACGCTGCCGGTCGACGACCTGCGGCCGACGCTGCTGGCCGACGACGTCGCCGGGCTCGTCGGCCACCTGGGGGTCGAGCGGGCCGACGTCCTCGGCTTCTCCTACGGCGGGATGATCGCGATGCGCGCGGTCGACCGGCATCCCGGCCGCGTGCGCCGGCTGCTCCTCGCGTCCACCACGGCGTACCGCGACGGCTGGCAGGCCGACCTCGAAGCCGACCCGGAGTACCGGCGTCGCCTGACGCTGCGTCCACCGGTCCGCTTCGACGACCCCGCGCTGGTCGGACCGCACGCTCCCGACGGCGCCCTCAGCCGCGCGATGGCCCATACCAGCGCGACGCGCGACATCTGGCGCCTCGACCGCCTCGACGAGTGGGACCGCGTGCTCGACGGCGTCCGCTTCTCCAGTGACTGGAACGGGCCGTCCCTGGCCGGCGTCAGGCGCCCGGCCGCGCCCGACGACGCGCCCGCGGTGCTGCGCCGCTGGGGCCGGCCGGTGCTCGTCGTGCAGGGCGAGCACGACCTGTCGTTCCCGGTGGCGCTGGCCGACCGCCTGCACACCGAGGTGCCGGGCAGCACGCTGGCCCGCGTTCCCGACGCGGGTCACATGGCCCACTTCGACAACCCCGACGCCTGGGACGCCGCGGTCCGCGGGTTCCTGACCGGCCCGTCGTGGGTAGACGGTCGGGGTGACGGCGGAGCGCACTGACGACGGGCGCTACATCGTGGTGTCCGGACGCCGGTGGCGGGCCACCGACCCGGCCATCCCGGAGGACGTGGCGGCCGTACTGCGCCGGGCGCTGATGTCCGCCCGCCGCGACGTCGGCGCGGCATTGCGCGCGGGACGGGACCCGGCACCGGCCCGCGCCCGCGTGCGGACGGCGAAGGTCGCCCTCGGCGAACGTGGTGTCCCGTGGTGGGAGCAGACCCTCGACGAGCGCCGCGACCGGTGGGAACGCGGCCTCGCCGAGCTACCCGGGTAACAGCTGCCAGCCGCGCGCCTGCCAGGGCTCGGTGCGGCGCCGGAGCGCCTCGGCGCGGTCCTCGGCCGTGCGCAGGGCCAGTTCCGCGTCGGCCGGGCTCATCCAGCCCTGCCGGCGGGCGTCGTCGTATTCGTCGCGGTCCTCGATCTCGACGCGGCGGTCGCTCTCGTGGAAGACCGGGTCGAGCTCGAGGTCGACGTACCGCCAGCCGTCGGCGGTGCGCTCGGGCGGCAGGCACACGTCGATCTCCAGCCGCCGGTCGTCGGGGTCGCCGACCCACCACGCCACCCACGGACGGTCGGGTGCCAGCAGCACCACCACGGGCACCGGCAGCGCGCCCTCGTCGTGCGGCGCCCCCCACCGCGTGCCGACCGGGCCGCGCAGCCACGTCCCGTCGCGGTCCTCCGCGATCGGCCGCAGGTCGAACCAGAAGACGCCGGCCGGGCGCTTGACCTTGTGCAGCCGGGTGTGCGCGCCGTAGGAGGGTGACCGCATGGTCTCATTCTCGGCTCAGGCCAGCCGTGGGGCGTGCCGGGTGCCGCGCCCCACGGCCGCCCGGTCAGGCGAAGTAGCGGATCGTGCCGCGCAGTGCCGGCGTGCCGCCCTCGCAGTGCTGCTCGTACGTCGCGAAGAGCGCGGTGACCGCGCCCGCCGCGTCGAACGCGATCTCCCGGATCGTGAACTGCCCGGTCAACGTGTTGCAGCCGCGCCCGTTCCCGCTCACCGACAGGCCGGGACGACCGGCGTCGTTGAACGGGTACCGCTGGGCGCCGGTGTAGGTGCCGACCGTCAGCGCCTGGCCCGCGGGCGGGTACAGGTAGACAGTCCAGTCGTCGCGCTCGCCGGACACCGAGAACACGACGCCGCTCGCCGTGCCCTGCAGGCCGAACACCGACGTCGCGTTGGTGTAGCCCTTGGTGACGCCGGCACCGATGTAGTCACCGGCGTCGCTGACGAACCGGTACGACAGCGGGAACGCGGCGAACTTCACCGTGCCCTGCAGCCGTGGCGCGTCGGCCCGCTCGCAGTGTTGCGTGAACCGCGCGTCCAGCAGCGTCACGGTGCCGTCGGGCGCGACGCCGATCTGGTCGATCCAGAAGCTGCCGTACACCTCGTTGCAGCCGCGTCCGGTCCCCGACACGTCGAGACCCGGCGAGCGGCCGGTGCGGAACGACGCCCGTTCGGCGTCGAGGTAGCGGCCCGGCCGGAGCACGTCACCGCGCGGCGCGGCGAGGTGGACCGTCCACCACTCCGACCCGGCGTCGACCGACACCGTCAGGTCGCCGGCCGTGCCGGACATCCGGATGTTCGTCGCCGGTGACCGGTAGTCGCGCGACTGCCCGGCACCGATGTAGTCGCCGGCCTCGCTGGTGAACGAGTACGACGTCACACTGGCCGGTGCCGCCTGGGCCGGCGTGGCACCCATCAGCACAGTGGCACCGATGAGCCCGGCCGCGAGGCCGAGCGTCTTCCAGCGTCTGCGCAGCATGAAACCCCCCGTTGGGTTGTGTGGCAAGCACATCGGTCGATGTGCTGCCGCCCACCGTATCGACAAATGTCATGATTCGCTGACCCGGCGTGGGAGCGCTTCTCCGGCGGGCGGTGATCATCGCATAATGGGCCGTGGATCTCGATGAGCTACGCGAGGACTGGACCCGGCTCGGCGCCGAGGACCCACTCTGGGCGGTGTACGTGGCGCCCGGCACCCGCGGGGGGCGCTGGGACGTCGACGAGTTCTTCGCCCTGGGCGGCGAGGAGGTGTCGAGGGCGCTCGGCGAGCTCGACCGGCTCGGTCTCTCACCGGGGAGCCGGGTGGCGGTCGACTTCGGTTGCGGTGTCGGCCGGCTCTCGGCCGCGCTGGCGCAGCGCTTCACCGAGGTGATCGGCGTCGACATCTCACCGACGATGCTCGCCGAGGCGAAGCGGCTCGACCGGTCCGACGGCCGGTGCCGCTTCGTGCTGAACGAGGCGGACAACCTCGCGTTCATCCCCGACGGCTCGGTCGACCTCGTGTACAGCAGCCTGGTCCTGCAGCACCTGCCGGCGGACCTGGCGACGGGCTACGTCCGGGAGTTCGCGCGGATCCTCGCACCCGACGGGGTCGCCGTCTTCCAGGTGGCGTCGCGCCCGACGGTCTCGTTCAAGGGCATGGTGTTCCGGTTCGCGCCGTGGCCGGTGCTCCGCTGGGCACAGCGGCGCCTGCTCGGCTACCCCGCCCCGATGCGTATGACCGGCCTGCGCCGGTCGGCGATCCGCCGGTCGCTGGCACCGATGAAGGCCCGCATCGTCGCCCGCGTCCGCGACGACTCGTACGGCGGCCACTGGCACTACGACCGCTACTACGCGCGGCGGTCGCCCTCAGCCGCGCGCCGCTAGACGCACCGCGGTCGCCCACAGCACGGCCGCCGCCGGGGTGCTGCCCGGCCAGGCTGATCGGCACGCTGTCCACCGGTGACAGCCCGGCCGGGTCGTCCGGATCCCCGGTGTCACCGGTCGGCACCATGGCCCGCCCACCGGCGCGCAGGACGCGCCGCACGCCCCCCGGCGGTATCGCGCCGGCGCCCTCCAGCGGAATCGTGCCGGAACCGCAGCAGGCACCTCCACCCGATCGAGGTGGGAGCTCTTAATGCGGTCGCGTCCGTCGATAAGCGCTGTTTAGGTCGCCGGAAAGAACGCCCGCCGATGCTCGGAGGCGACGGTGGCGCTGGGCCGCCGTCGCTCCCCGAGGAGGAAGCAGTGCCAGGCATTCAGTTCCCCGAGCAGGGCAGCGGCACGTTCGCCGCCAAGGTCCTGGACAACAGCGTGGGCACGACGAACGTGCTCGAGGCGTCGAAGCCGATCAAGATCGAAGCGGTGTGGCAGATCGACGCGGAGTCGGCCCGGGTGCTCGGCGGGCGCTGGGAGGTGGCCGCCTACGCCGAGTCGATCGGGCCGGGCGCGGAGATTCTCATGCCGCCGGTCCAGACCGTCCCGCTCAACGGCGGCACCAACTACGGCACGGTGATCGTGGTGCCGCCCAACACGTTCCCCGACAACCCCGCGCCGGGAGCGTCCGGCGTCTACAAGATCGTGATCGTGCTCCTGCTGCGCAACTTCGGAAATATCACCGACGTCGCCGCGATCGACGAGGCACCGCTGCTGCGCATCGGATGATCCGGGGGCTGCTCCGCATCGGCTGATGCGGGGTCAGCTCTGACGCACGGCCACCGGGGCGAGGGCGACCGGGCCCATTCCGCCCCGGTGCACCGCGCCGGGGTCGCCGTGGTCGATCACCACCAGCGCACCGCGCTCGCGGTCGATCACGAGCCGGCGCCCGCAGCCGTCGACGGTGCACTCGAAGAGAAGACCGCCGGGGCTGGCGATTCCGGCAAGCACGTGTATGGCCGTCATGCCGTCAGGGTACGCGCCTTCACGCGCACAGCACCTCCGCCGACGTCGGCATGGCGTCCTGCCGGCGCAGGAGCTCGTACAACCGTTGGGTGCGCGCCGACGGGCGGGCCCGGAACGCGCGCCACAGCTCCTCCGCGAGGCGGTGGTACTGGAACAGGGCCAGGTGGCGCATCGCCGTCGCGGCGTAGCACACCATGAGCTGACGGTGCAGGTGCTCGTTGCACGGATCGTCGTCGATCACCCGGCGCGCGAGCGCCGCGGCCGCCGCGAACGCCCCGCCCCGGACGTGCGCGTCGACCAGCCGGCTCCGCAGCTCGATGGCCGACAGGCGGAGCTCCTCCCGCCGGCCGAGCGTCCAGTCGCTGTACGGGTCGTCGGCGAGGAACTCGCCCTCGTACAGCTGGCAGGCGCGCTCGTAGTGCTCCAGCGCCGCCGGTCGACCGGCCACCTCGGCGCGGCGGCCGGCCGAGTACTCGCGCTCGAACTGCTCCACGTCGGTCCACACCTCGAGGGCCGGCGCGATCCGGTAGCTGTCGTGATGCCGCTCGATCACCGGCGTCGCCGACGCGGCCCGCAACGACTGCCGGGCGCCGCTGAGCGCGACGTGCAGGCTGTTGCGCGCCTGTGCCGGCGTCGAGCCCGGCCAGATCACGTCCATGAGGACGTCGCGCGGCACCGGGACGCGCCGATGCGTCACCAGGTACGCCAGCACGTCGCGGACCCGCCGCCGCACCGCGACGTCGACCGGGTTGCCGTCGACGCTGAGCCGGAAGCGGCCGAGCAGGTGGGCCGCCACCACACCCGCGGTTGCCGAGGTTCCGTTCATTCAGACCTCCTACCCGTTTGAGGAACCGCGAGGAGGCGGCGGAAATACAGATCGCCATTTGCCGGCGTCTTTCCTGTTCCGCGGTGCCTGTCCGTCGGCAGACTCCACGCGGGGGGCGCGGGAGCTTCCCGACGATCGGAGGGGATCCATGATTCGTCGACGGCTCGGCGCGTTGGTCTTGACACTGGTTCTCGGTCTCGCCGGCGGCGCCGTCGCCGCGGTGGCCACACCCGCGCCGGCGCAGGCCGGCACGCTGGTCTGCGGCAACCGCTACTTCCTCAGGGCCGCGTCCACGAACACGTACATCTCGGTGGATCCGGGCACCGGCCTCGTGTATGCCGACATCACCTGGAAGGGCTGGTGGCAGCAGTTCCGGGTGTGCCGGGAGACCTCCTGGGACAAGCGGCACTTCGTCCTCAAGTCGGAGGCGGCGAGCGCGGGGTTCGGCGCCGACAGCTTCCTCCGGCCGGTCGCGAACGACTTCGCGGTGTTCCCGCACACGCTCGAGAACTACGACATCTTCATGTGGGACGGCGGCAACCCGTACTGGGGACTGGTGCACGCATCGACCGGGCGGTACCTCTCCGTCAGCAGTCCGCTGTCGGTGTACCCCGGGCCGGCGAACCTCGGCTGGGGACAGGCGCTGTACCGGGAGTCGTGAGTCCGCGTGGCACAGTGGGTCTGTGCCGTTGGACAGCCTGCCCGCCTGGTTGCCGCGCTGGTGTGTCGACACGCTCGGCGCGGCACCGGTGGGTGTGCTGTTCGAGCTCAGGCAGATCTCCGCCGTGTTCGGGCTCCGTCTGGCCGGCGGGCGCGAGATCGTGGTCAAGGCGCGTGCGGACGAGGGACGCGCGGCGTCCTGCGTGACCGCGCAGGCCCGGTTGGCGGAGCGGGGGTTCCCGTGCGCGCGGCCCCTGACGCCGGCGGTCGGTGTCGGATCGGTGGTGGTGCACGCGGAGGAGTTCCGGCCCGGCGGCGTGCTCCTGCCCGGCGATTCCCCGGCGGTCGCCGCGCGGTACGCGGCGGTGTTCGCACGGCTGATGGCGGAGCTGGCGGGGGTCTCCGTCGCACCGCCGCTGCCGAACCCGCGCTGGGTGCGGTGGGACCACGCCGACGGCGGGATCTGGCCGGCGGTCCCCGTGCTCGACGAACGCGACCGGCTCGCGGTGCCGGCGTTCATCAGCGAGGCCGCCCGCCGGGTCCGGCACCGGATTCTGGCCGCCGACCTTCCGTGCGTGCTCGGCCACGCCGACTTCGAGGCGCAGAACCTTCGCTGGCGCGACGGCGTGCTGTGGACCGTGCACGACTGGGACAGCCTCGCCTGGCAGCCCGAGGCCGCGCTCGTGGGCGCGGCGAGCGGCGCGTTCGCCAGTGCCTCGCCGCCGACGCTGGCGTCGGTCGCCAGCTCGGCCGCGTTCCTGGCCACCTACCAGGAGGAGCGGGGGCGCCGGTTCACGGCCGGGGAGCGGGAGGTCGCGTGGGCGGCGAGCCTGTGGCCGGCGGCGCACAACGCGCGGTGGGAGGCCGCGTTCGGCACGCGTCCCGTCGCGGGTGACGCGGTCCGGGCGCAGGCCGCAGAGCGCCTGCGCCGCGCGAACGCCTGAAATGCGGGGACCGCGGCCGGGGATCTGCTGTACTGTGTGGCACCGCAGCAGACGGCGTCGATGGGACGAGTACCGCCGCACGCAGCTCGTAGCGACCCGGGGACGGTGTGAGCCCGGGAGCGTGCGCGGCGGGAAGATCACCCCGGAGCCGCCGGAGGAAAGGCCCGTGCGGGCCGAGTAGAACCGGCGCTGCGGAAAGCGAGTGGGCTGTGCGGTTCGCAAGGGCATGCACGGTCAAGGAGGGTGGTACCGCGGGGCTGCGGCTCCGTCCCTCTGTTGGTGACGACGCCCGACGGAGGACACACCGATGTACCGGCCCGTACCCGCGCAGGTGGACCTGCCCGCGCTCGACCACGAGGTGCTGCGCTTCTGGCACGAGCACGACGTGTTCGCGCGCAGCCTCGAGCAGACCTCCGGCCGTCCACAGTGGATCTTCTACGAGGGCCCGCCGACCGCCAACGGGATGCCCGGCACGCACCACATCGAGGCGCGGGTCTTCAAGGACGTGTTCCCGCGCTACCGCACGATGAAAGGCTTCCACGTTCCGCGCAAGGCCGGATGGGACTGCCACGGGCTGCCGGTCGAGCTGGCCGTGGAGAAGGAGCTGGGCTTCGCCGGCAAGCAGGACATCGAGGCGTACGGGATCGCCGCGTTCAACGACCGCTGCCGCGAGTCGGTGACCCGCCACACCGACGCGTTCGCGGAGATGACCGCGCGGATGGGCTACTGGGTCGACATGGACGACGCGTACCGGACGATGGATCCGGAGTACGTCGAGTCGGTCTGGTGGTCGCTCAAGCAGATCTTCGACAGGGGCCTGATCGTCGAGGACTTCCGCGTGGCGCCGTGGTGCCCGCGCGACCAGACCGCGCTGTCCGACCACGAGCTGGCGCAGGGTTACGAGGACGACGTCGACCCGTCGGTGTACGTGCGGCTGCCGCTGCTCTCCGGTCCGCTGGCGGGCGGGGCGGCGCTGCTGGTGTGGACGACCACCCCGTGGACGCTCGTGTCGAACACGGCCGTGGCGGTGCGTCCCGACGTCACCTACGTCGTGGCCACCGACGGCACCGAACGGCTCGTCGTGGCGGCGGAGCTGCTCACCCAGGCGCTCGGTCCACAGTGGACCGTCGAGCGGACGTTCACCGGTACCGAGATGGAGCGGTGGTCGTACCGGCGCCCGTTCGACCTCGTCGACATCCCCGACGCGCACGTCGTGATCCTCGCCGACTACGTCACCACCGACAGCGGCACCGGCCTGGTGCACCAGGCGCCCGCGTTCGGCCCGGAGGACCTGGCGAGCTGCCGCGCGTACGGGCTCCCCCTGGTCAACCCGGTGCGCCCCGACGGCACGTTCGAGCCCGGGATCGCGCTCGTCGGCGGACGGTTCTTCAAGGACGCCGACGCGCCGCTCGTCGCCGACCTGCGCGAGCGCGGTCTCCTGTTCCGCGACGAGCCGTACCGGCACAGCTACCCGCACTGCTGGCGCTGCCACACGCCGCTGATCTACTACGCCCAGCCCTCCTGGTACATCCGCACCACCGCGGTCCGCGACCAGCTGCTGCGCGAGAACGAGCGCACGAACTGGCAGCCGGAGACCATCAAGCACGGCCGCTACGGCGACTGGCTGACGAACAACGTCGACTGGGCGCTGTCGCGGGCGCGTTACTGGGGCACGCCGCTGCCGATCTGGCGCTGCCCGGACGGCCACCTCACGTGTGTCGGCTCGCTCGCCGAGCTCGGGCAACTCGCCGGCCGCGATCTGTCCACGATGGACCCGCACCGCCCGTTCGTCGACGACGTGACACTGCCCTGCGACTGCGGTGCCGTCGCCGCGCGGGTCCCGGAGGTGATCGACGCCTGGTACGACTCCGGTGCGATGCCCTTCGCCCAGTTCGGCTACCCGCACCGCGACCGGGAGCGGTTCGAGAACGGCTATCCGGCCCAGTTCATCTGCGAGGCGATCGACCAGACCCGCGGCTGGTTCTACACCCTGATGACCGTCGGGACGCTGGTGTTCGGCCGCTCGGCGTACGAGAACGTGGTGGTCCTCGGTCACATCCTCGCCGAGGACGGCCGCAAGATGTCCAAGCACCTCGGCAACATCCTCGAGCCGATCCCGTTGCTGGAGCGGCACGGCGCCGACGCCGTGCGCTGGTACATGGCGGCGGCGGGATCGCCGTGGTCGGCCCGCCGGGTCGGGCACGCGACGCTGCAGGAGGTCGTGCGCAAGACTCTGCTGACGTACTGGAACACGGTCGCGTTCCAGTCCCTGTACGGCCGCGCGGCGGGATGGAAACCGTCCACTGTGGATCCGGCGCCGGCCGACCGGTCCGTCCTGGACCGCTGGGTGCTGTCCGAGCTGAACCTGGTGGTGCGGCGGGTCGACGACGCGATGACCGCCTTCGACACGCAGGAGGCCGGCAAGCTGCTCGCGGCGTTCGTCGACGACCTGTCCAACTGGTACGTCCGGCGCAGCCGCCGCCGGTTCTGGCGCGGCGAGCCGGCCGCGCTGGCGACGCTGCACGAGGCCCTGCGCACGGTGACGCTGCTGCTCGCGCCGATCGTGCCGTTCGTCACCGAGCGGGTCTGGCAGGACCTGGTCGTCGCCGTCGACCCGGCGGCGCCGGTGTCCGTCCACCTGGCGGCGTACCCGGAACCGGACGCGACGCTGGTCGATCCCCGGCTCGGCGAGCAGATGGCGCTGACCCGGCGGCTGGTCGAGCTCGGCCGCACCGCCCGGGCCGGCTCGGGGGTCCGTACCCGGCAGCCGCTGTCGCGGTCGCTCGCCTCGGCACCGGGGTTCGCGACGCTGGACCCGGCGCTGGTCGCCGAGATCGCCGCGGAGCTGAACGTGGCCGCGGTGCTGCCGGTCAGCGCCGGCGGGGAGTCCCTTGTGGACACCACCGCGAAGGCGAACTTCCGCGCGCTCGGCAGGCGGTTCGGCCGGCGGGTACAGGCGGTGGCGGCGGCGATCGCGGCGGCGGACGCCGCGTCCCTCAAGAGGGACCTGGCCGCCGGCGGCGCCACGGTGACCGTCGACGGCGAGCCGGTCACCCTCGGACCCGACGAGGTGGTTGTCACCGAGACGCCGCGCGAGGGCTGGGCCGTCGCGTCGGACGCCGGCGCCAGCCTGGCGCTCGACCTGCACCTCACGCCCGCCCTGCGCCGTGCCGGGCTGGCCCGCGAGGCGATCCGCCTGGTGCAGGAGGCCCGCAAGTCCAGCGGCCTCGAGGTCACCGACCGGATCGACCTCCGGTACGACGCGGCCGACGGCGAGGTGACGGCCGCGCTGGCCGAACACCGCGACCTCGTGGCCGACGACGTGCTCGCGACCACGTTCGAGCCGGGCCGACCGGCCTGGCCCGCCACACCCCACGAGGACGCGGATCTGCGCCTGACCTTCTGGCTGCGCCGGGTCCCGTAGTGGCGCGGCGGCGGCGGTCGTGGCAGGCTGGTGCTTAGCGAGGCCCCTTCCGACCATCGGACGCGCCTGATGAGTCCACATGGGAAGGCGTGACCCTCATGAACCCACCGCTCCACACCGACGACCCGTACACGCGCATGCTCAGCCCGCGCGGGGTTCCGGTCGACCAGCTGGTATCGGTGCTCCAGAAGGAGATCCGGCGTGGCCGGGTCGACAACGCGGTGCTCGCCGCGTACGAGATGCACACGACGTCCCCGGAGGTCGCCGCCCACCTGTGGCGGCGGTTGCGGGTGATCGCCGTGGAGGACGTGGGAATGGGCGCGCCGCTCGCCCCGGTTCTGCTGCGCGAGCTGCGGGCCGACTACGAGGCGAGCGGTGGCACCGACTGGATGCAGGTCGTGCACGCGGTCCGCTACCTGGCGACCGCGCCGAAGGACCGCACCAGCGCGGAGCACGCCGACTACGTCCGCACGGTGGTCGACAGCGGTGAGCTCCGGGTCGAGGTCCCGGACTACGCGTTGTGCGTGCACACCCGCGCGGGGCGGGAGCTGGGGCGCGGACTACGGCAGTGGTGGGAGAACGGCGCCCGCGTGGCCGACGAGCACCCCGGCGCCGACCACACCTACCGCGACGAGCTGATCCGGCGCGCGGAGGTCGGTCCATAGTGGACCGACCGGCGTCGGCACCCCGTCGACGACGTGCACGGGGGTAGGTTACCGGGATGGCCCTGGTTCCCGATGACTTCGACGTGCCGCGTGAGCTGGTCACCGAGCGGTTCCGCCTGGAGCCGCTCGGTCCGCGGCACAACGAGCGCGACCACGCCGCGTGGACGGGCAGCATCGACCACATCCGCGCGACGCCCGGCTTCAAGACGGAGAAGTGGCCCCCGGCCGAGGGAATGTCGTTGGACCGCAACCTCGCCGATCTGCGACGGCACGCCGACGACTTCGCGAAGCGGACCGGCTTCACCTACTCGGTGCTGTCCGGCGACGAGGTGATCGGCTGCGTGTACATCTACCCGCTGCGCGACGAGCCGGAGGTCGCCGAGGTGCAGTCGTGGGTCCGGGCCGACCACGCCGACCTGGACGTGCCGCTGTACGAGGCGGTGTCGCGGTGGCTCGCGTCCGACTGGCCCATCGCCCGGGTGCGGTACACGTCGCGCTGACCCACTCCTGCCGCTGCTACCGGCGGTCCCACCAATCCGCGGCGACGCGGCCGGCGCCGCCCCACAACCAAGCCGCCCCACAACCAAGCCGCCCCACAACCAAGGAGTTCCACGTCAGATCTCCTCGACGCTGCTCGGCTCCCGCCGCGACAGGTCGATGCCGAGCTCCTCGGCCGCGCGGAACACCTCCTCGTCGGTCTCGCGCAGCTCCAGGGCGACACCGTCGCCGCCGAGCACCTCGACGTTGAGGCACAACGCCTGCAGCTCCTTGAGGAGAACCTTGAAGGACTCGGGGATGCCCGGCTCCGGGATGTTCTCGCCCTTGACGATGGCCTCGTAGACCTTCACCCGGCCGAGCACGTCGTCGGACTTGATCGTCAGCAGCTCCTGCAGCGCGTAGGCCGCGCCGTAGGCCTGCATCGCCCAGCACTCCATCTCACCGAAGCGCTGACCACCGAACTGCGCCTTACCACCCAGCGGCTGCTGCGTGATCATCGAGTACGGACCGGTCGACCGCGCGTGGATCTTGTCGTCGACCAGGTGGTTCAGCTTCAGGATGTACAGGTAGCCGACCGCGACCGGCTCGGGGAACGGCTCACCGGAACGACCGTCGAACAGCCGCGCCTTGCCCGACGACCCGACGAGCCGTTCACCGTCGCGGTTCGGCAGCGTCGACGCGAGCATGCCCGCGATCTCCTCCTGCGTCGCCCCGTCGAACACCGGTGTCGCCACCCGGGTGTCCGGGGGCGCGTCGGCCCAGCCGGTCTTCGCCACCCACCCGAGGTGGGTCTCCAGGATCTGGCCGATGTTCATGCGGTTCGGCACGCCGAGCGGGTTCAGCACGATGTCGACCGGGGTCCCGTCGGCCAGGAAGGGCATGTCCTCCACGGGGAGGATCTTCGAGATGACGCCCTTGTTGCCGTGGCGGCCGGCCAGCTTGTCGCCGTCCTGGATCTTCCGCTTCTTCGCCACGTACACGCGGACGACCTCGTTGACGCCGGGCGGCAGGTCGTCGCCGTCGTCGCGGGAGAACACCCGCACCCTGGTGACCGTGCCGGTCTCGCCGTACGGCATCCGCAGCGAGGTGTCGCGCACCTCGCGGGCCTTCTCGCCGAAGATGGCCCGGAGCAGGCGCTCCTCCGGGGTCAGCTCCGTCTCGCCCTTCGGGGTCACCTTGCCGACGAGGATGTCGCCCGGCACCACCTCCGCGCCGATGCGGACGATTCCGCGCTCGTCGAGGTCGGCGAGCAGGTCCTCGTTGACGTTCGGGAGGTCGCGGGTCAGCTCCTCCGGCCCCAGCTTGGTGTCGCGGGCGTCGACCTCGTGCTCCTTGATGTGGATCGACGTGAGGACGTCGTCGCGCACGAGGCGCTGCGACAGGATGATCGCGTCCTCGTAGTTGTGCCCCTCCCACGGCATGAACGCCACGAGCAGGTTGCGGCCGAGCGCCATCTCACCCCGGTCGGTGGACGGGCCGTCCGCGAGGACCTGACCGGCCTCGACGCGGTCGCCCTCCGCGACGACCGGCTTCTGGTTGACGCACGAGCCCTGGTTGGACATGTCGAACCGGTGCAGCAGGTACGTGCGGCGGCGCCCGTCCTCCTGGTGCACGGTGATGTAGTCGCCGCTGAGGTCCTCGACGACACCGGCCACCTCCGCGAGGACGACGTCGCCGCCGTCGACCGCGGCGCGGTACTCCATGCCGGTCCCGACCAGCGGTGCCTCGGCGCGCACCAGCGGTACGGCCTGCCGCTGCATGTTCGCGCCCATCAACGCGCGCTTCGGGTCGTTGTGCTCCAGGAACGGGATCATCGCGGTGGCCACCGACACCATCTGCCGCGGCGAGACGTCGAGGTAGTCGACCGCGTCGCGGGCCACGTGCTCGTTCTCGCCGCCCTTGCGCCGCGCCATCACCCGGCTCCGGACCAGCCGGCCGTCGCCCGTGAGCGGCTCCGCGGCCTGCGCGATGACGTGCCGGTCCTCCTCGTCGGCGGTCAGGTAGTCGATCCGGTCGGTGACCGCGCCGTCGACGACCCTGCGGTACGGCGTCTCGATGAACCCGAACGCGTTGACCCGCGCGAAGATCGACAGGGTGCCGAGGAGGCCGATCGTCGGGCCCTCGGGCGTCTCGATCGGACACATCCGGCCGTAGTGCGAGGAGTGGACGTCGCGGACCTCCAGGCTCGCGCGTTCCCGGGTCAGGCCACCGGGTCCGAGCGCCGAGAGCCGGCGCCGGTTGGTGAGACCGGCGAGCGGGTTCGTCTGGTCCATGAACTGCGACAGCTGCGAGGAGCCGAAGAACTCCTTGATCGCCGCCACCACCGGGCGGATGTTGATCAGGGTCTGCGGCGTGATCGCCTCGACGTCCTGGGTCGTCATCCGCTCGCGGACGACCCGTTCCATGCGGGACAGGCCGACGCGGAGCTGGTTCTGGATGAGCTCACCGGCGGTGCGCACGCGACGGTTGCCGAAGTGGTCGATGTCGTCGGTCTCGTAGCCCTCCTCGCCGGCGTGCAGCCGGCACAGGTACCCGACCGTCGCCACGATGTCGGCCTCGGTGAGCGCGGTACCGGCCTCGTCGACGCCGAGCTTACGGTTCGCCTTGTACCGCCCCACCTTCGCGAGGTCGTAGCGACGCGGGTTGAAGTACAGGTTGGTCAGCGCGGTCCGGGCGGTGTCGAGCGTGGGCGGCTCACCCGGGCGCAGCCTGCGGTAGATGTCCAGCAGCGCCTCGTCCTGACCCTTGGTGTGGTCCTTGTCCAGGGTGGTCATCATCAGTTCCGACCACCCGAAGCGCTCACGGATCCGCTCGGCCGTCCACCCGATCGCCTTCAGCAGCACGGTGACCGCCTGCCGACGCCTGCGGTCGACCCGCACGCCGACCGTGTCGCGCTTGTCGATGTCGAACTCCAGCCACGCACCGCGCGACGGGATGACCCTGCAGCTGGTCAGGTCCCGGTCCGACGTCTTGTCCGGCGTCCTGTCGAAGTACACGCCCGGAGACCGGACGAGCTGACTCACCACGACCCGCTCGGTGCCGTTGATGATGAACGTCCCCTTCGGGGTCATCATCGGGAAGTCACCCATGAACACCGTCTGGCTCTTGATCTCGCCAGTCGTGTGGTTGGTGAACTCCGCGGTCACGAACAGCGGGGCGCAGTACGTCAGATCCTTCTCCTTGCACTCCTCGATCGAGGCCTTGACCTCGTCGAAGCGCGGCGCGGAGAACGACAGCGACATCGTGCCGGAGAAGTCCTCGATGGGACTGATCTCGTCGAGGATCTCGGCCAGGCCGGTGTCCGCCAGCCGGTCGAAGGAGCCGGTCTGGATGGCGAGGAGGTCGGGTACGTCGAGGTGCTCCGCGATGCGGCCGAAGGAGATCCGCCGGTGTGCGGACAGACTGGTCCCTGGGAAGGTGAGAGCGGGCATGTGCGGAACGGTAGGCGACAAATCCACCCATAAGATCGTTCTTTGCGCCGATGCGGCCGCTGGATCCTCCGGGTAAGGTTGAACTGTGCCCGCCGGTGAGCGGGCTTCTTTCATGCCCGTGCCGCTCCTGTTCGAGCGTAGCCGGCGGCCGGGCGGGTCATCCCGGCCCCGCGCCAGGCGTACGCGGCCGCGAGGAGCACCAGCACCCCGAACGCCGGCAGCAGCAGGCGGTAGCTGACCACGCTGACCAGCGCGGCGCCCGCGGCGATCGAGACCACCTGGCTGACGCCGCCGACCGCGTCGTACGCCGTGGTGGCGCGGCCGATCAGGTGCGCCGGAGCGGTCTTCTGCAGCAGCGTCACGCGGGCGATGAACGGGATCGTCAGCCCGACCCCGGTGGCGGCGGCCGCGGCGGTCACGGCGGGCAGCGCCGGCACCGACATCCCGATCGTGGCCAGCGCGTACACGGCGGCGCCCACGCCGACCGCCGCCAGTTCGCCGTAGCGGGCGATGACCCGTGACGCGGCGAGTCCGCCGAGGACCGCGCCGACGCCGGTGACGGTGGCCAGCACGCCGACGAACGCCGGCGGCCGGCCGAGGCCCTCGGTGACGACGGCGAAGATGGCCGACTCGGTCAGCCCGCCGGCGACGAACAGGGCGCAGATCGCGACGACGCTGCGGCGCACCGGCGCGGTGCCGGCGATGACGCGCATGCCGGCGGTCACCTCGGTCCACAGCGCGAACCGCGAGCGGGGCGGCGGCGACTCGCGGACGCGCAGCAGCCGGAACACCAGCGCGGCGGCGAGAAAGCTGACCAGGTTCACCAGGGCGACCGGGCCGATGCCGGCCACCGTGTACAGCGCCGCGCCGAGCAGCGGGCCGCCGAGGCGCAGCCCCTGCCGCACGGTCTGGATGGCGCTGTTCGCGCCGGCGAGGTGCTCGTGCGGAACGAGGTCGCGGACCAGCGCGGTCACCGATCCGAACACGCACACGTACGAGGCGCCCATCGTCGCCGACACCGCGTACACGGTCCACCAGTCGCCGCGACCGTCCACAGTGAACAGCGGGACGAGCGCGACCGCCGACAGCAGGCACGTCACGACGAGGACCGTGCGCCGCCGGAACCGGTCGATGACCCATCCGAACGCCGGTGCCGCGCAGATCGGCAGCATGAAGAACATGATGGTGAGACCGGCCGCGCCCGCGGACCCCGTGAGGTCCCGCATGAGGATCGCGGGAACGAGCATCATCGCCGAGTCGCCGACCATGCTCACCACGAGACCGGCGAACAGCAACCGGAACTGCGGCAGGCGCAACGCCGCCATCATGCGGCGGCGAGGTCGGTCAGGCGCCGCATCGCGCGGCCGGTCGGCAGGACGGGCACGGCGTTGTGCACCATCGCGAACGAGTCCAGCCCCGGCACCACGACGGTGAGCACGGGATGGCTGTCGGCCGGGTTCCACCGGAACGTCCACGGCCGGAACCCGTGTGCCGCGAGCAGGTCGACGAGCGCCGCGAGCTGTTGGTCGACGGTGCGGCGCGGCGCGTCGGACCAGTCGCGCCGCACCGGTCGCGCGGCGCCGGCGAGCCCGGTCGGATCGAGCACCGCGCAGCGGTGCAGCACCGGCCACGGCTCCAGCGCGGCCAGCCGGTCGGCGTGCGTGGCGTCGACGTCGAGGTCGGCGGTGAACCAGCACTGGACGAGCTCGGTGAGGGCGCGCTCGGCCGCGTACGTGGGGTCGAGCGACGCGCCCGACCCGAGCAGCCCGACGTACTTCGTGGCCCGTGCCGGCAACGCGGCGAACGCCGGCACGCCGAGGTCGCTGGTCACGTCGAGGAGCAGCGGCGGCACGCCCAGGTAGTCGGTGGCCAGGGCCGCGAGCGGGCGCAGGCTCTCCGGCAGCGTGTGCAACGGGACCGCGTGCGCGCGCGGCGGATCGGCGGCGTACCAGTCGAGGAGGGCCAACGACACCGCGTCGCGCTCGATGACCTCGAGCAGGCCGTGCAGCACGGCGTCGGCTTCCGTGGCGCCGCAGGCGGTGCCGTTGTCGTAGGCGTACCGCGCGTAGGACTCGTAGGTCACGTCGTCGCCCGGCACCGGATACCACCGCAGCGACGGGCAGCGCGGGAACGCCGGATACCACAGGCTGCCGCCGGAACCGTTCACCGGAACCAGTTCCAGGCACGCGACGCGGGCGTCCGGATGGTCCTCGACGAACCGGTGCAGCATCGCCTCGCCGCCCAACCCGGGCTGGGCCAGCACGTCGGTGACCGGAAGGACCCGTACCCCGTCGGGTCGCGCGGCGAGGCCACGCTGTCCCATCTCGTGCTGGTAGTGCTGCCACAGCTCGTACAGCGCGCTGGCCATGCTCTGCCGGCCGGCGCCCTTGCCCAGCGAATAGGCGAGCGGGTTACCCGACGCGTCGACCAGGCAGCACCGGTACACGGGAAACCCGGTGACCCCACCGGTCTGGATCTCGCACGTGAGTCCGGCGCCGTCGAGGGTCGCGCGCATCCGTGAGATCGCTTCGTCGACACCGACACTGCGTTCGTTTCTCGCCGACATGGGCACCCCGTCGTCGCGTCGCCGCACCGGTCACTGACCCGGGTGACGGTCCGACGGACCGCCACCCGGTGCCGTCAGCGCTTGGCCGAACCCGCCCTGCCGCGGGCGAAGACCTTGTCCATCAGGCCGCGTTCGCTCGCCGAGACACTGAACGTGTCCTCCAGCTCGAAGCCGTCGCGCTTCAACGCCGTCGTGCCGTTCGGATTGCTGTTGCCCATCGGTGCCCCCTCCCGGCGGGGACGCGGTACCGCGCGAAACCGGATCCGCGCACCCACACATCGACTTGTGGCGATCAAACTACCGCGCGGCTGCGTCCGGACGGCCTTTGGCGGCACGATTCCGCAGAAGGTGACAAACACGGGGCGGCGGGCGGCATGCGCACGGAAGAAGCCCTTCCGCCTTCTTCCGCATGTGGCCCGGCCCCCGGCGGGTCCACCGTCAGAACGACGACAGCATCCCCTCGCAGCTGCGGACGACCACCGACGCGACGCGGCGCTGGTCGGTGGTCAGCTGCGCGTTGTGGGTCTCGCGCACCCACCGGTGCAGCGCGTCGTGCAGCCGGGCCCACAGGTCGTCGTCGGAGGACTCGTTCTCCAGGCCCAGCCGGGCCGGCACGCTCGTCCCGTCGGCACCCAGCAGCCGGCGGGCCTCCGCGGCCGACGGGTCGGGCAGGATCACCCGTCGGGTCCGTAGCGCCGCCAGGGTCCGCAGCTCCTGGAAGTCGTGGGTACTGGCGACGATGCGTTCCAGCTCGGCGTGGAGGTGGCCGGCGTCGTCGCGGGGTTCGGCCCGGAGCATGAAATCCAGCGCCAGAAGCGCGGTCCGTGCCTTGAGGACCTGTCGTCGGTCGAGGAAGAACTCACGGATGGACTCCCGTGTCTCGGTCAGGCCGCTGCGGCGGACCAGCTGCTCGGCGACCTTCTCCCGCGTGTGGCCGCCGGTGCGGATGAGGGTCACGGCCAGCCGCACGCCGAACAGGCCCAGGCGGTCGAGCAGTGCGCCGCGCACGGTCGTGTCGAGCGGAACCGGGAAGTCGGCGCCGGTGAAGCGGTCGGTCGACAGCAGGAACGGCTCCAGGCCGGCGCGGGGCACGTCGGCCAGCGTCGCGAGGGCGAGGAACTCGGAGTCGGTGAGCGTCGAGCCGGTGCGGGCGAGCAGGGGCGACAGCGCCACGACGTTCTGGCACAGGTGATGCACGCGCGGGTCGCGGCCCTGCCGGCGGGCGACCTGGCGGGCCGAGCCGAGCGCGTCGATGCGGCCGCCGCCGACCTCGTCGGCCCGCGACAGCACCACGAGCACGTTGACCGGCAACGCCAGCGACCCCGTGCCCGTGCGCGTCGACCGGAGGAAGGTGAGGTCGGCCTCGTTCACCTGCTGGGCGAGGTACAGCACCGCGTCGGCGTCGCGGAGGACGCGCCGGGCGACCGAGCCGTCGCCGCCGGCCGGTGTCACGGCGGGCGCGTCGATGAGCTGGGCGTGCCGCAGCGCGCGCACGGGCAGCTCGACGACGACCTCGTCGACGTCGCACGGCTTCCAGCGGGTCAGATCCAGGCGCAGCCCGGTGCCGAGCCGGGCGACGGGCAGGTCGTGCGCCGGTCCGCGGTCGGGGTACACCGTGACCCGGGGAACCGAGCCGTCCTGGTACCAGGTGAGCGGCTCGCCGCCGACGTCGACGGGCGCGACGTCCTCGCCGATGAGGAGGTTGATCAGCGTCGACTTCCCGGAGTGCGCGCGCCCGGTCACCGCGATGCGCAACGGCTCGTCGAGGCGGTACAGGTGGTCGCGCAGCCACGTCGTGGCCCGCCGGCTGTCGCGGTAGACGCGGGAGGCCTCCGTCAACAGGTCCCACACCGCGGTGCGCACGTGCGTCGCTTGAGTCATGACAGCTCCCGTGCCTGCTCGTCGAGGCTTTCCAGGCGCATCAGCTCGCGGCGGATGCGCTGCGCGCGGTGCTCGCGCACGGCGGCCTCGCTGTCGGCGGCCTGTTTCGCCGTGCGGGCGAACTCCACGATGGACTCCTGCAGCCCGTCGGTGAGCGTCGCGAGCTGGTCGCGCAGCGTTCGCTGCACGTGCCGGATGGCGTCGCGCACGTCCTTGCCCAGCCGCAGGAACACGTCGTCGATGTGCCGTTGGACGGCGGCCTTCGCCGCGGCCTGCCGACGCTTGCGGACCGACCTGCCGTCGTCGAAGATGCTCTTGCCGCCGAAGACGGCGCCGGCGCCGAGCGAGATCGGGTTGATCAGCGGCTGGCCGGCGAGGCTTGTCGCCAGGCCGAACATCAGCACGCCGCCGTACGAGCCGCGGAGCCCGGAGAACACGCGCTGGCTCAGCGTGAACCGCTCCGTCACCGGCCGGTCGATCGGTGACACGCGGTCGGTCAGCCGGTGCAGGCGCTCGGCCTTCCAGACGACGGCGGCCGGATCGTCGGTCAGCTGCCGCGCCACCCGCTCGGCGAGGGCGTCGATCCGGTCGACCAGCGAGGCACACGCCTCCTCGGCGGTGTCGACCATCGCGCCGTTGAGCCAGTCCTCCACGTCGGACCAGCCGCGTACCGGGTCGATCTCGTCGAGCATGCCGTCGACGCGGCGGAGGATGACGCGCGCGGACTCCCGCAGCTCGTACTCCACGTCGGAGAGCAGGTCGGCGACCTCGTCGGCGAGCGCGTTCTGCCAGCGGACCGTGCTCCGGCGCAGCTCGTCACTGCGCCGTTGCGCCTCGCGCAGCCGCGACATCGCGTCGGTGTCGCCACCGGACGCGATGCCGGCCAGCTCCTGGTTGAGCGCCGTCGCGAGGTCGCGCACAGCCGAGCGTCCGACGAGGGTGACCGCGGACCGCGCGAACCGGTCGCCCTTGTGCGAGACGGCGTCCAGCAGCGTCGACACGAGGTGGGGGAACCCGGACTCGGCGTTCAGCTGCCGGTCGCCGGTCGTGGCCGCCCGCAGCCGGAGCGCGGAGGAGACCGGCACCACCCGGGCCGGGATGCCGGCGTCGGCGAGCGCCTGCCGGTTGCGGTGCAGGACCCGCCGCCACCCCACGGCGAGGTCGGTCTTGGTCAGCGCGACCACCACCTCGGGGAACCCGGTGACGAGCGTCGACAGCAGGGCCAGCTCGCCGCGGGTCAGCTCGGCGGTCGCCGCCGACACCAGGATCGCGGTGTCGGCGCGGACATACGCGGCGAGGTCGGCGACGGTCGTCTCGACCGTCGACCCGTCGGGCGCCTCGATCACGGCAGCGGGCACCTCGGCCAGGGCGATCCCCGCGGCCAGCAGCGACCGGGGCACGCCGATCTCGGCGTAGGAGCCCGGCGCGGGCTCAGGTCCGCCGGGCCGCGCGACGAGACGGTCGAAGGGCACCGGCGTGCGCACCTCCGAACGCCCCGGCTCCGACGCGCGCCGGACCAGGCAGGCCGACGGAGCCGCGGCGTGCTGCACCACGGTGGTGAGCACGCCGCTGTCGCCGTCGGACACCGGGCAGACCGGCGCGTTCAGCAACGCGTTGATGAGCTGGCTCTTGCCCTGCTTCGGCGCGCCAAGCACCAGCACCCGCAGCTGCGGGTCCAGTAGCTGGGCGCGCCGCTGCCCGAGGCGGCCCACCAGGTCGGCCCGGCCGTAGGCGGCGCAGACCCGGGTGGTCTCGTCGAGCAGGTCGAGCCAGCGGGGCGCCGACGGGGCGACGGACGGGTCCGGGGCGTGCGGCGCGTCCACGGCGGCGCGGGTTTCGGTCTCCGCGCCGTCGTGGCGGCGCGGAGAGGCCGGACGCACGTCAGACGCGGGTCCGGCCTCCCATGGTGCGATCAATCGTCGACTCCGACCTTGGTTCCCGGGCTGGTTTGCGGATCAGTGGAAGATGTCGGTCACGCCGTCGACGGTGTCGGTGACGCCGCCGAGGAGCCCGTCGACCGGCTGGCCCAGGGTCGACCCGGTGTAGGCCGACGCGGTCGGGTCGGCCGTGACGCCCACCTCGGTGCTGTGCGCGGTGACCGCGCCGGTCACCCCGGTCACCGCTCCGACGGTCACGTCCGCCGTACCCACGACGCCGGTGACCGTGGAGTCGACCACGCCGTGCAGCGGGTCGGTGACGCCACCGACGACCCCGTGCACGGAGCCGGTGACGGAACCGGTGAGACCGTCCACACCGGCGATGCCCGTGTGGACGCCACCGATGCCGCCGAGGTCGGATCCCAGCACCGGCCCGGTCACCGGGCCGACGACCGACCCCACCGGGTCGATCGCGTCGATGGTGTTCGCGGGGTCGGCGACGGCGGACAGGTCGCCGCCCACACCGACCAGCCCGCTGCCCGTCGGCGCGATGCCCAGGCCCGGCAGCGTCACCGGCGAGACGTCGAGCCCGCCGAGGTCGAGCGACACGCCGGCCACGGCCGTCGCGCCGAGCGTGAGGTCCGGCCCGGTGCCGGATCCCACGCCGACCGGCAGGACCTGCGTGATCCCCTGCAGCTGGCTCACCGCACTGGTCGGGTCGGTAGTGATCGCGTCGAGGTCGACGAGCCCCGTGACCCCGTCGACCGGGGCGTAGTCGACCACCAGCGGAATGACCTCCTGTACGTCGGCGGCCGTGATGTCGCTCAGGCCGGCCTCCGCGAGGGCGCCCTCGGGATCGAGCTCGAACTCGGCGCGGGCACCGGGCTCGACCAGCAGCTTGAGGACGAAGTCGTGCAACGTCATCTGGGTCTCCATCAACCGCATCTCCTCGCAGTGCAAGACATGTGCAAGACATCGATCGGTGCCGGTGGGCCAGCCTCCCGGTCACCGGTGGTGACGCTAGGTTCCGGTCGCGTCCACCGTCATCGGGGATCGCGCCGCATCGCCGCGCGACGCACCCGGGGGTGCCGGGGGCCTCCCGATGGGGGGATTGGGGGATCGAGGGCGGTCGAAGATCTGGGGAGGCCCACCAACCAGACATCTGGTACGAACGAGGGCGTTGCCGTGATCACGGTCGGTGGGGAGCTCGGGGGGAGGAGGGGCGGATGCCGTACGCGCTCGGTGTGGACATCGGCAGCACCACGGCGTCCGCCGCGGTGTGCCGGCGCGGGGAGGACGGCTGGTCGGAGGCGGTAGCCGTACGGCTCGGCGCCCGCTCGGCCACCGTCGGGTCCACGCTCCAGATCTCCATGGACGGAACGGTGTCGCCACGCGACGTGACCGGCCCCGACGAACCCGGACCGTCACTCCGGTCGATTCGTGGTTACGTTCGGCGGGTCGGCGACGATGTCCCCTTCATGATCGGGAACCAGCCGTACCCGGCGCACGGCCTGACCGCCGCGATGGTCAGGTGGGTCGTCGACCGGGTCTGGGACGTCGAGGGCGAGCCGGCGGCGCAGGTCGCGCTCGCGTGCCCGTCCGGATGGGGAGCGCACCGCGAGGGGCTGCTGAGCGGGGCGTTGGGCGACCTGGGGCTCGACGACGTCGTTCTGGTCGCGTCCGCCCTGGCCGCGGTCGCGGGTCACGGGACCGCGGGGGAGCTGCCCGCGCCGGGCGTGTTCGCCGGGTACGACCTGGGTGGCACCGGCTTCACCGGGTCGGTCGTCGCACGACGCACCGGCGGCGGGATGGAGCTGGTCGATGTCGTGGAGCACCCGGTCGGCGGGTCCGATCTCGACGACGCGCTCGTCGCGCACGTCCTGGCGCGTTCCGGGTCGGGTCGCGCGGGTTCGATGTCGGCCGCGATGATGGCGTGGCTGCGCGACAGCTGCGCCGTCGCGCGGGAGCGGTTGTCGGTGGCGGCCGAGGCGGTCGTCCCGGTGCCGACCCCCACCGGTCAGGTCGATGTCGTGGTGACCCGCGCGGAGCTCGCCGAGCTGGTCCGCCCGCTCCTGCAGCCGACCGTCGACGGCCTGGCGCGGCTGGCCCGCGACGCCGGTACGGAGCCGACAGCGGTCGTCCTGGCGGGCGGGGCGTCGCAGACGCCGGGGCTCGCCGAGCTGGTCGCCGCGCGGCTGCCGGTACCGGTCCGGTCCGATCCGCACCCCGACGGCGTGGTGGCGCGGGGCGCCGCGCTCGCCGCCCGCCGGGTGCTCACCCGCACCCGGCCCGTGGCCCGGGAGCGGGCATGAGCGAGGTGTTCACCGCACCGGTGCGGGCCGCTCTCGACGCGGTGACCGGCGGCCCGACGGGCCTCTGCGTGCAGGCTCCGGGCGGGTACGGCAAGACCACCGTGCTGCACGCCGTCGCCGCCCGCTGCGAGGCGGCCGGGATCCCGGTGCGCACCCCGTGGCCGGCCGTGCCCGAGACCGTCGACGACGACACGGTCCTCCTCGTCGACGACGCACACCTGCTCGACCCCGCGCAGCTGGAGGCGTTGCTGCGCCTCGCCCGCCGGCAGCAGCCGCGGCTGGTGCTCGCGTACCGGCCGTGGCCCCGCCCGGCCGGCCTCGCCGAGCTGGTGGAGGCCGTGTCGCGCACGTCGCGGCCGGTGGCGCTCGCCCCGTTCGCGGTCGACCAGGTCGAGGCGTACCTGTCGGGCGTCTGGCCGGAGCGGCCGGCGCCGTCGGCCGTCGCGCGGGTCACCGCGTTGACCGGTGGGGTGCCCGCGTTCGTCGCCCGGCTCGCCGCGCAGGGCCCGTCGTCGGTGGGGGTGCCCGCGGAGGTGCTGACCCCGTTCACCGCCGAGCTCGACGCGCTGGACCCGGAGGTCCGCCGGGTCCTGCTGGCCACGGAGCTGGCCACGGAGGCCGGGATGGGCCTGCGCATGGACCTTCTCGGCGCCCTGCTCGACCGCGACGCCGACGGCGTGGTGACGGTGCTGGAGGCGGCCCGGGCGACCGGGCTGCTCGGACGCGACGGCGAGCTGGTGCCGGTCGCCGGCGCCGCGATCCGGGCCGTGGTGCCGGTGGCGCACCGGATCGCGGTGTGGCAGCGGCTCATCGGGCTCCAGCTCGACCGCGGCGGGCCGGTGCTGGCGCTGGTCCGCGCCCTCCTCGACGCGGGTGGCCCGGAGGCGGGCGGCGCGATGGCCGGCGCCTTCGAGGTCGCCGCGCAGGAGGCGCTCGGTAGCGACCCGGCCCTGGCGGTGCGCATGTTCGAGGTGGCCGCCGCCGCGGGCCGGCCCACCGTCGTGGCGCAGGCCCGCGCGGCCGCGCTCGTCGGCGACCTCGACACGGCGCTGCGGCTGGCCGACCAGGTGATGGCCGATCCCGGCTCGCCCGAGCGGGGCGACGGGGCGGTCATGGCGGCCACGGCCCTGGCACACCGCGGGCAGCTGGCCCGCAGCGCCGAGCTGTACCTGTGGTCCGGTCACGCCTCCGCCGCCGCCTTCGCCGCGATCGGCTTCGTCGGGACCGGTCGGCTGGCCGACGCGGAGAAGCTGCTGCGCGACGGACCGGCGACCGGGTCGCCCACGCTGCTGGCCGGCGCCGCCGGCCTGACCGCACGCGGGGTGCACGAGTCGGTCTGCGCCGCGCCGACGACCGCGCTGTCCACGCTCGTGCAGGCCGCGACGCTCCTGGAGTCGGCCGGTGACCAGACCCCGTTGCCGGACAGCCCGGCGGCGCTCGCCGCGCTCGTCGGTGTCCACTGTGGAGAGCTGGACATCGGCGAGTCGGTGCTGATGCGCGCGGTCGCCGGCGGCGTCGGCGGTGCGTTGATGACCACGCGGCACCGGCTGCTGCGCGCGTGGCTGCTCATGGTCCGCGGTGACACGGCCGCGGCACGCGCCGCCGCCGGCACGGACACCGACCGGCTGGAGCCGCGCGACCGGATCCTCGGCGCGGCGCTGGCGCTCGGGCTGGCCCGGCGCGACAGCGACCTCGTGGCGCTGCACCGCGCGTGGCCCGACGCGTGCCAGGCGGTCATCCAGCACCCGGTGGACCTGTTCACGCTGCTGCCGCTGGGCGAGTTCGCCGTGGCCGCGGCCCGGATCGGTCAGCAGCGCTGGATCGCCAACCAGCTCCGCGACGCGTGGGCGCTGCTGGAGAACCTCGGCGACCCTCCACTGTGGACGGTGCAGCTGCACTGGAGCTGCCTGCACGCCGCCGTCATCTCCGAACAGCCGGCCGAGGCCGCGGCGCACGCGGCGGCGCTGTCGGCCCGGCGCGGGCACAGCCCGTTCGCGGCCGCGGTCGCGTCGGCGGCCGCGTGCTGGCTGGCGGTGCTCGACGGAGACGTCGACCAGGGCCGCGTCGAGGCCGCGGCCCGCGCGCTGCACGCCACCGGCTTCTGCTGGGACGGGGCGCGGCTGGCCGGGCAGGCGGCGATCCGCACGACCGACCGTCGCGTGATGACCGCGCTGCTCGACTGCGCCCGGGTCCTGCAGGGCCGGCAGGCGCCCGCCGACGCGGGTGCCGGACCGGCACCGCAGCCGGGCGCCCGCCCGGCCCGGCGCGGGGAGGCGGGCCTCAGCCCCCGCGAACACGAGGTGGCCACGCTGGTGCTGGCCGGCCTGACCTACCGCGAGATCGGCGACCGGCTGTTCATCGCGGCGAAGACCGTCGAGCACCACATGGCCAGGATGCGGCAGCGACTGGGCTGCGTCAGCCGCAGCGACCTGCTCGCCCAGCTCCGCGTGCTGACCACCGACACCGACCCGAGCCTGCAGAGATGAGGATCAGCATGACCCAGTCACACCTGGCGGTGACCGACCTGGCCGGTCTGCTGGAGCGTCTGGTGGACCGCATTCCCGGCGCCGAGTCGGCCGTCCTGCTCACCACCGACGGACATGCGATGGCCAGCTGGGGCGGCGGTTTTCCGCGGACGACCGCGCAGATCTCGCGCCTCGCGTCGACGGTGCGGGGCCTCGCCGGCGCGTCCGGTCCGGAGACGCTGGGACCGGTGTGGCGCACGGTCGTCATGCTCGACCACGAACTGCTCGCGCTCGCGCCCGCCGGTCCCGACGCGGTCTTCGGCGTGACCCTCAACGGCCTGACCGCGCTCGACACCACTCTCGACTCGGTCCTCGACGACACCGCGACCGCCGCGGAGCACGCCGGACGCGTCCTGGCCGCGCACGACATCCGCACGGTGCCGTTCGTGCCGAGGCACGCCGCGCGCGATGGCGCACCGGCCGTCCGGACGCCGCTACGCAGGCGCACCGGTGGACGCCATTCCGCGGAGTTCAGCGCCGCACAGCTCAACTTCCGCGATCCGGCGCAGCCCACCGACGACCAGCTCGAACGCATGCTGTCGCGGCTGCGGTCGCTGTAACGCCGGCCCGTCACCCGCCACCCCACGGAGACCCCACCTCATGGACAGCTCTCTGCCCAGATCCCGGCCGCGCAGCGTGCCGGTCGTCGTTCTGGACACGCTCACCCGCGGGCTCGCGCTGCTGCGCCGGCCGTTCCGCGCCGGGCACGTTCCCGCGACGCAACGGATCGCGGTCGGCATCGGTGCCGGAATCGTGACGATCGGCGCGGCCGTACTGCTGGTGGGGCTCTTCGTTCCCACGGGCCCGGTGAACGTGCCGCGCCGGGCGGCGACCGGCGCCACGCCGGCCGTCGGACCGGCACAGGGGAGCGGCATCCCGACAGCGGTCACGTCGCGGAGCGCGCCGGTCGTGGTCGCCTCCAACGGATCCGCGGTCCCGTCGGGTCCGACGGCGAGCGGCACCACCACACCGGGTGGCGCTACGGGTCCGGTGCGTAACGCACCGGGTGCGCAGGCGCAACCGCTGCAGGCCCGCTACGACAAGGTCGGTGGCAGCGAGTCACTGGCGAGCTACCGTGCGACGGTCACCGTCACCAACCCGGGACAGGTGCCGGTCACGGGGTGGAGTGTCACGCTCACCCTGCCGCGCGAGACGCTCACCGTCTCCAACGCCTCGGGTGCGACGGCGACCCGGAACGCGGCCACCTGGACCTTCACTCCCACCGCCGCCACCGGTTCCGTGCCGGCCGGCGCGTCGGTGACGGTGACGTTCCAGGTCAACGGGGCCGCCGTCTTCGACGCGACACCCACCGCCTGCTCCATCGACGGACGCGCCTGCACCGGACTCGCGGGGTAGCGGTGCGCTGACCCCGCGTCATCACGCGGCGCACGTCGGCGCCTTCCCTCCGGGTGTCGGCGTGCGCCGCGGTCGTTGCGTGACGGTCCGTGTGCGCGTCGTGCCGCAGGCGCGTGGTGACATATAGCCGACAGCCGATTGGTGCAACCGGCGGCCTCTTCCAGGTGTGTCCAAGGCGTTCACTACCACAAGTTCGGGGCCGTGAAAGGCCTTGGTGCCGCCAAATCGGTCCTTTGTGGACAGCGGAGACCAAGGTCATACGACCGCGGCCATGACTACAGGACGTGAGGACAGCTCTAGTCAGACGTTCCTACGATCCCGCGACTTGATGGTCTGTACCAGGATGTCCATGCATCGATTCACCGCAACTCGCACAAATATCGACGTCGACCGACATCTGTCCACGGGAGGGCAACACAGATGGCTTTGGCAATATCCACGGGGAAGGTCGACATCACCCCGCCGGTCGGTTCCATCATGGCGGGTTACGGGGTCGACACTCCTCGTGTCGCTACCGGTGTCAACCGGCCCTTGCGGGCCCGCTGCACCATTTTCTGGGACGACGGCTGGCCCAACGCGATCGTCACCGTCGACACGCTGGCCTTCGGGCGCAGCCTGCACATCAACATCCGTGACCGGGTGGCTGCGATCGGTATTCCCCAGGGCGACTTCGTCCTGTCCACCTCGCACACCCACTCGGGTCCGGCCACCACCGAGAAGCTCGACCCGTTCATCGCGTACAACGCCAACGCGACGCACCGCACGCAGATCTCCAACCTCTCCACGGCGTTGGCCGACAAGATCGTGCAGCTGGTCCAGGACACGTACAACGCCACCCGCGTACCGTGCACGCTCGACTACAAGGTGACGACGCAGAACTGGTCGTACAACCGGGAAGGGATGAGCTACCGCGAGACCGATGTGCCGGTCCTGGTCGCCCGGAACTCCAGCGGGGCCCCGCTGGCCGTCCTCTTCAGCTACGGCTGCCACCCGGTCGCGGGCGGTAGCCAGACGCTGCTGGACCCGGACTACCCCGGTGCGGCCGCAGACCGCATCGAGAGCTCGACCGGCGCGCTCGCCCAGTTCATCCTCGGCCCGTGCGGCGACCAGAACCCCGACGGCGTCTTCAGCCTCTCGTACGTCGACCAGCTGGGTCAGAACCTCGCCACCGCCGTGACCACCGCGATGGCCACGCCCGGACGGGCCCTGGCCGGCCCGATCCTGACCGGCTACAGCACGGTCAACCTTCCGCTGGACATCACGCCCACGCCGGGCAACATGCAGGTCGTCAAGAACATCTACCAGCAGCGGCAGCAGAACTACCCGTCGGGCTACCACCGCCGGCACGCACAGACGATGATCCAGCAGATCGACTCGAACACGTTCGCCACCAGCGTTCCGCTGCCCATCCAGGTGTGGAAGCTGTCCGGGGCACCGGGGCTGCGCATGGTGTTCAGCGGCGGCGAGGTCGTCTCCGGCTTCGCGGTGTACATGCGTTCCCTGTACGGCGGTTCGAGCCGGCTCCTGTACTCGACGTGCTGTCACGAGACGCTGTGCTACATCCCCAGTGACGAGCTCCTCCGGCGGGGGGAGTCGTACGCGGGAGGGTTCGACGCCGACCACCCCGGCATCGCCGGTGGGTCCATGACGGTGTACGGCTACCTCGGCCACTTCCGGGGCAAGCCGACGGCCTCGTCACCGAACGGGGTCGAGCAGATCTACATCAACGCGGTGCGGTCGTTGCTCGGCACTCCGTAGACCTCCGCGCCGTGAGCCGGCCACCACCCGTGGTGGCCGGCCATCGGCGGTTGCATCCCCCGCGGTACCACCCCTCGCACCGACGAATGGAGATCTGCCAATGACCGGGTCCAACCGGGACCGTTCCGTAACCCGCCGGGGGGTGCTCCGCGGCGGTGCCGCCGCCGCGGTGGCCGCTCCGCTCGCCGGCGCCGGGATCGGGGTCGCCATGGGCGCCACGCAGGCCGCGTTCGCGGCCTCCAACCCCACCAACGGCCGGGTTCAGGTCATGAACGTCGTCGCGCACGCCGACGACGACCTGTTCTTCATGAACCCCGACATCTACCAGACGATCCGCGCCGGTGTACCGACGGTCACCGTGTACATCACGGCGAGCGAGATCAGCGGCGCCGGGAACACGCCCGCGCAGAAGGCCCGCAGCCTCCAGCGTGGCCTCCAGGACGCGTACGCGCGGATGGCCGGGGTGCCCGACACCAACACCAACGCCCAGGAGGAGTGGACCAGCCAGGCCTGGACGATCGGGTCGCGGAAGGTCGAGAAGTACTGGCTCATCAGCCGGCCCGAGGTGCAGCTGGTCTTCATGAACCTGCGCGACCTCAAGCTGGGCGACGTCTACGACAACGGCTACACCGACCAGACCGTGGTGCCGACCGGCGCGGCGGTGGGGTCGTACAGCTACTCCAAGGCCGACGTCAACTCGGTGCTGCTGGCCATCTTCAACAGCTACCAGCCGACGGTGCTCCGGTACCAGGACCCGACCCCCGACGCCCGGTACTACGAGGACCACACCGACCACCACGCCGCGGCGCGGTTCGCTGTCGACGTGGCCGGGCAGTACAGCGGTCCGGTCATCCACG
>NZ_BOPH01000082.1 GCF_016863655.1 Virgisporangium ochraceum | reverse complement strand
TGAAAGGCCCGCCGGCCCCGCTCGACGGTGCGTCGGCGATTCCCGGCGGAGGAATCGTCCGGCCCGGGCGCTGGCTGCGATACTCGGCTGCCATGACCCGGACCGTGCGGTACCTCCGCACCCGCGGAAGAAATCCCCGGACCGGTGTCGAGAACGGCGATGGCGGCTCCGACCTGACGCCGACGCTCCCGCCGGTGGACGTGTGACGGAAGGAATCCGACGATGAAGTACATGATCATGATGTTCGGTGGGCTGGGCACGACCCTGGCCGACCGCAGTCCGGAGTGGATCAGCGACATGCAGACCACCATGATGCGGATGGACCGTGAGCTCCGCGAGTCCGGCGAGGTGGTGGAGAGCCGGCACCTGACCGACCCGACCCGGGCCACGACGGTGCGGTTCGTCGACGGGGCGCCAGCGCCGACCGACGGACCGTTCGCCGAGATCAAGGAGTCCCTGGCCGGCTACTGGATCCTCGAGTGCACGCACGATCGGGCGATCGAGATCGCCTCGCAGGTCGTCGCGGTCACCGAGTACCCGATGGAGATCCGCCGGATCATGGACGAGCCGCCGCCGCAGGACCAGTGAGCCCACCCGGTATCGAGGACCTGCTGCGCGAACTGGCGCCGCGGGTCCTCGGCACGCTGGTTCGCCGCCACGGCCAGTTCGACGCGTGCGAGGACGCCGTCCAGGAGGCCCTGCTCGCCGCCGCCTCGCAGTGGCCGGCCGGCAGCGTCCCCGAACGGCCGTCGTCGTGGCTGCTCACCGTCGCGACCCGGGCGCTGGTCGACCACTGGCGCACCGACAGCGCCCGCCGCCGCCGCGAGGTGACCGCCGCGCTCGACCCGACCCGCGAGACCCCGCACGACCCGGACGACACCCTGCTGGTGCTGTTCCTGTGCTGCCATCCCGCCCTGTCACCGCCGTCACAGCTCGCCCTGACGCTGCGCGCGGTCGGCGGCCTGACCACGGCGCAGATCGCCGCGGCGTTCCTCGTTCCCGAACCGACGATGGCGCAACGGATCAGCCGCGCCAAGCAGCGCGTCCGCGACACCGGCACCCGGTTCGAGCTGCCGGACCCGGCCGAGCGGCCGGCGCGGCTGGCCGTCGTGCTGCACGTGCTGTACCTGATGTTCAACGAGGGCTACACCGCCACCTCCGGGCCCGACCTGCACCGTCGCGACCTCGCCGCCGAGGCGATCCGGCTCACCCGTCTGCTGCACCGCCTGCAGCCCCACGACGGTGAGGCCGCCGGGCTGCTCGCGCTGATGCTGCTCACCGACGCTCGCCGGGCCGCCCGCACCGACGCCGACGGGGCGATCGTCCCGCTGGCCGACCAGGACCGGGACCGTTGGGACCCGGAAGCGATCGCCGAGGGGCAGGCCCTGCTCGCCCGCGTACTCGGCGCCGGCCCGATCGGGCAGTACCAGATCCAGGCGGCCATCGCCGCCGTCCACGACGAGGCGCCGACCGCCGCCGACACCGACTGGCCGCAGATCCTCGCCCTCTACGACGTCCTCGAGCGGATCGCTCCGGGCCCGGTCGTCACCCTCAGCCGCGCGGTCGCCGTCGCGATGGTCCACGGGCCGACCGCCGGCCTGACCGTCCTCGGCACCCTCGACGACGACGGACGGCTGGCCCACACCCACCGCCTCGACGCCGTCCGCGCCCACCTTCTCGAACAGGCCGGCGACCACGACGCGGCCCGGGAGAGCTACCTCCGCGCCGCCCGGATGACCGCCAGCCTGCCCGAACAGCACTACCTCACCCGACGCGCCGCCCGGCTGAACGCTGAGCCGCCTCCCGGTCGGGCAGGCCGAACGCCGGGAACAGCGTCGGGTCGGGGAAGCCGGTGATGCCCGCGACGCGGTCGCCGTCGAGGGTGAGGACCATGATCCCGTAACCGCGGCAGTCTCCGACCGGGTCGCCCGCGGTGTCGTCGGGGAGGTAGGCGGCGAGGGCGGGGTGGCCGTTGGCGCGAACCTCGACCAGCGTGATGCGGTCGAGGTGACCGTCGGCGGGCACGGTGGCGAAGAACTCGGCGACCGCCGCCCGGCCGAGGATCCGCAGCGTCTGGGGCGGCATGGTGAGGGTGACGTCGTCGCGGAGCAGGGCGGCCAGCGCCGGGATGTCGCAGTCGTTCCAGGCCCGGATGAACGCCTCGACGACCCGCCGCTCGTCGGCGCTGGAGGGCCGGCCCGGCCTCGTGGTGCCGGCCGCGTTCGCGGTGGCGACCGTGGCGCGGGCGCGCTGAAGGGCGCTGTTGACCGCCGGGACGCTGGTGTCGAGCAGGTCGGCGACCTGTTGGGCGGGCCAGCCGAGCACTTCGCGCAGGATCAGTGCCGCCCGCTGGGTTCCCGGCAGGAGCTGCAGCGCGGCGATGAACGCCAGGGCCACGGACTCGCGCCGGTCGGCGATGGCGGCCGGGTCGGCGTCGGCGTCGGCCAGCTCGTCGAGGTTCGCGTCGGGATAGGGCTGCAGCCAGGCCACATCGGCAGCGTTGGTGATCGGGTCGCGGGTTCTCCGATTGATCATTTTCAGGCAGGTCGTGGTGGTGATCCGGTACAGCCAGTGCCGCAGCGGCGCCCGCCCCTCGTAGCCGCCGAAGCTCCGCCAGGCCCTCAGCAGTGTCTCCTGCAGCGCTTCCTCGGCGTCGTGGTACGAGCCGAGCATCCGGTAGCCGTGCAGGTGCAGTGCCCGCAGGTGCGGCGCGACCAGTTCCTGGAACGCCGCGCTGTCGCCGCGACGGGCCGCGGCGACCAACGTGTCGGTGCTCGGGTCGACGGTCACCCGGACACGGTAGCGCCGGGGTGCGACGGGACCGATGAGTTCGCGTCGCCGGCGGGATCAATCGGGTCGGATGAACCTCCAGATGGGAGTGGCCGACGATGCCGATGTCCGGTGCCGAATTGTTCTGGGAACTGGTCGAGCCGATGTACGCCGATCCGGCGGTGCAGCGGTCGACGATGATGGGACTGCCGTGCGTACGGCTGGACGGCCGGTTCTTCGCCTCCCTCGACCGGCGCAGCGGGGCGCTGCTGGTCAAGCTGCCGGCGGAGCGGGTCGGGCAGCTCATCGCCACCGGCGACGGCGAGCCGTTCGCACCCGCCGGCCGGACGTTCCGCGAGTGGGTGGCACTCCCCCGTCCGGACCGGCGCAGGTGGCGCCGCCTGCTCGCCGAGGCCCGCGACCACGCCGCCGGTGGCGGTCCCACCGCGAGGCCGGCCCCCGACGACGCCGGCGGCTTCGGTGGGTTCGGTGCGGGCGGCCTGGCCTTCCTGACCGCGCTGGAGCGCGACAACACCAAACGGTGCTTCGACACCCACCACGACGTGTACCGGCGCGAACTGCTGGAGCCCGCCAAGGCGTTCGTCACCGACCTCGGCGAGCGTCTGCGGCGGCGGGTGTCCGGCGGGCTGCGGGCCGAGCCGCGGGTCGGCGGCAGCCTGTTCCGTATCGCCAACCACCTCCGGTTCGCCCCGGACAAGCCGCCCTACAAGCCGCACCTGGACCTGGCGTTCTGGGACGGTCCGAACGGGCCACGCGTCGACCCGGCGCTGATCCTGCGCATCGCCCCGGCCGAGATCCACCTCGGCTGCGGCGTCATGCCCCGCAGCGGAGCGGCCCTGGACGCCTACCGGAAGGCCCTCCACGACAACGCCCCCGACCTCGACCGGCACGTGACCGCCGTGCTCGCCGACGGTGCCGAACTGAGTGAGCCGACCCGTCGACGGGTGCCCGCCGGCTTCGACCCGGACACACCGGCGGCCCGGTTCGCCGTCCGCGACGGCTTCCACGTCGTCCGCCGCCTCGCGCACCCGGCCGCGATCACCACGCCCGCCTTCGCCGGGTGGTGCGCCGACCGGCTCGCCCCGTTCGCACCGGTACACCGGTGGCTGGCGGGTGCCCGATGAGCCCGGCGAACCCCGCGATCGAGGCGACCGGCCTGGTCAAACGGTTCGACCGGGTCACGGCCGTCGCCGGGGTGAGCTTCCGGGTGCCGGCGGGCGAGGTCTTCGGCTACCTGGGTCGCAACGGCTCCGGAAAGACGACCACGGTCCGGATGCTCACCACGCTGAGCCGCCCCACGGCGGGATCGGCCCGGGTCGCCGGACACGACATCACCGACCCCGCGCGGGTGCGGGCGAACATCGGCGTCACGCTGCAGGAAGCCGCCCTCGACCCGGCCATGACCGCCGAACAGCACCTTCGGCTGGTCGCCGGGTTGTGGGGCCTGCCGAAACGTGCGGCCGCGGCCCGGGCCGACGCGCTGCTCGACACGTTCGGGCTGACCGACGCCGCCCGCCGGCGCATCGGGACGTTCTCCGGCGGCATGGCCCGCCGGCTCGACATCGCCACCGCCCTGATCGGCGAGCCGCCCGTGCTGTTCCTCGACGAGCCGACCACCGGCCTCGACCCCCAGGCCAGGCGCGCGTTGTGGACCCACATCCGCTACCTTCGCGACACAGGCGTGACCGTCTTCCTCACCACCCAGTACCTCGAAGAGGCCGACGAACTCGCCGACCGGGTCGCGGTCATCGACCACGGCGAGATCATCGCGCTCGACACGCCGGCCGGCCTCAAGGCCACGATCGGGCGCACCCGCGTCACCTTCCGCCACGACGGCAGCGACGGCGCGGTCCGCGCGGCGCTGCCCGACCTGACCGTGACCGACGATCGCAGCGTCGCCACGTTCGACCTCGGCACCGACGGACCGCCGGTACTCGACGTGCTGGACCGGGTGCGGGCCGCCGGTATCCGGGTCGGGAACCTCGCGGTCGCCGAGGCCACCCTGGAGGACGTGTTCCTGCGGCTGACCGGATCGGCCATCGGTACCGGCCAGGAGGAACCCGCATGAGATCGCTGCTGTCCGCCTCCAAGCTGGTGTTCGCCCGCCAGGGTCGTGAAGCGCGGCGTGACCCCGGCCCGTTCTACCTGCTTCCGATGCTGCCCGCGCTCCTGATGACCGTTGTCTTCACCGCGCTGTTCGACCGCATCACCACCGTCGAGGGGTTCCACGGCCGGGCCGGGTACGTCAGCTTCCTCGTACCGGGTGCGGTGGTCCTCGTGGCGCTGCTCGGCGCCGGGGCGACCTCCGCCGGGCTCGCCGCCGATCTGCGCGGCGGGTTCTTCGACCGGCTGCGGCTGCTGCCGGCGCACCTCGCCGGGCAGCTGATCGGCCGGATGGCGTTCGAAGCGGTACGGCTCGTCCCCGGTGCGCTCATCGTGGTCGCTGTCGGGCTGGCCCTCGGCGCCGACGCCCGCAACGGCGCCGCCGGGATCGCGGTCGTGGTCGCCCTGGTGGCCATGCTCGGCGTGGCCTACGCCGGAGTCTTCTTCGCCGTGGCGATCGGTACCCGGGACCCGCAGACGCCGTTCACGCTCCAGCCGTTGGGTCTGCCGTTGGCCTTTCTCAGCAGCGCTCTGGTGCCGCTCGCCGTCATGCCGGGCTGGGCCCGCCCGATCGCCCGCGCCAACCCCGTCACCGCCGTGGTCGACGCGTCCCGGGAGGCGATGCTCGGCCGACTCTGGTCCGCCGACCTGGGCCTGGCGGCCGTCGTCCTGTTCGGCTGGACCGTTGTCGGCATGATCCTGACCGCGTTGTCGCTACGCCGGCACCTCACCCGGAGCTGAGACATGACCAAGCCGATCCACGACTCGTGGCTGATCTTCCGACGCACCGCCCGGGAAGCGGGCGGCAACGTCGGCCTGGCGTTCGTCGCCCCGATCCTGCTGTCGGTGTTCCTGCTCGTCCTGTTCCGCACCGTCTACGGCCGCATCGCCGACGTACCCGGCTGGCCCACCGACGACTTCGCCGACTGGATCGGCGCCGGCGGAGTCTTTCTGTCCGTCTTCGTCGGCGCCGGATACACCGCCGGCGGGCTCCTGCGCGACATCGACACCGGCTACCTCGAACGACTGCGGCTGCTGCCGGTCCACCCTCTCGCGGTCCTCGCCGGCAAGGTCGGGTTCGAAGCCGTCCGCGGCGCGGTCATCGCGACCGCCGCCGCCGGGGCGGCGGTCGCGCTCGGCGCCGACACCACCGGCGGGATCGGCGGACTGGCGCTGCTGATAGCGCTGGCGACCGGTCTGGCCGTGGCGTGGAACGGCATCTTCTACCTCACCGCGTTGACCACCCGCACCCACGCCGCCGTCCTCGGCCTGCAGCCACTGTTCATGCCGGTCATCATGTTCTCCACGTTCTGGGTGCCCACCGCCCTCATGCCCGGCTGGTACCGCACCGTCGCCACCTGGAACCCGTTCGACCCGGTCCTGTCGGCGGGCCGCTCCGCCGTCCTCGACACCGGTCACCACCGCGACCTCGCGGTCGCGGTCGCGGTCCTCGCCGCGCTCACGGCGGTGACCTACGGGCCGGCGGTCCGCCGCTACACCCGGCTGGCGGAGACCGGCTGACCGCGCGGCCGGACCGTCCGCCGGCGGGCCCGCGGCCCTTGCCCGACCGTGGCACGATCACCCGGTCCTGTCCGGCCGGCTCCGAGGAGAGGCGATGCCGGCTTCCGAAGCCCAGCTGCGCCCCGCCGACGACAACGTCGAGTCCGTGGCCTGGTCTCCCGACGGCGTACTGCTGGCCTCGTGCGGCTACGCCGCGGTGCGCATCTGGGACGTCCGCGCCGGCTCCGACGACGAGGCACTACGGCTGTGGGACGCGACGACCGGCGACCTGCTCGCGACCCTGCTCCGTCTGGACGACGACGGCGCCGCGGTACTCGTGGACGGCAGGCCGCCCCAGCTGACCGGCACACCCGACGGTGAGTTCTGGCACGTCGTCGACGGTCGCCGGATCGAACCGCGGGAGCGGTGACACCGACGGATTCCCGGACGTCGATCCGGATGCCACACTGTTGCGGTGGAGCTTCAGTTCACGGTCGGACAGCGCCCGGGCTACGCGGTCGAGTTCATCCACAGCAAGTTCTGGGGACGCACGCGGATCACGGTCGACGGACAGACCGTCTTCAAGCAGAACCTGCCCTTCGAAGAGTCCTGGTCCACCGTCAAGCGCCACCACCTCAGCATCGACGACCATGAGGTGATCATCGAGATCGAACGCAAACGCGCGTTCGCCGGTCTGCGACCGATGGAGTACCGCGCCTTCGTCGACGGGGAGCTCGTCCAGAGCCGGACCGGCTGACCCGTTCGCCGTCAGGCGACACGCTTCCACACCTCGATGAGGAACTCGGCGTACCCGTCCTCGCCGACGGTGTTCGCGGCGGCATGGACGGCGTCGACCGCGGCACCCAGCGGATCGTCGTGGGCCAGCGCGATCAGCGCCGGCAGTGCGGCCACAGCCTGCAGGTTCGACGAGCCGTCGGGCAGGGTGACCGGAGTGCGCGGTGCCGCGGGGTCCTCGAGCAGCCGGCGGAAGGCGGCCAGACCGCCGAGTTCGGTGAACGCGCTCGGCAGGCCACGACCCGCGTCCACCTCCTCCAGGGCCCCGGCGATCCAGTCCAGCCGGTCCAGCCCGGACACCCGCATCGCCGCTCGGGCCGCCCAGACCGCGATCCGGACCTGGTCGTCGGCCGCCATCGCGGCCAGGCGGTCCAGCAGCGGACGGTCGCGGGCGGCGAGTGCCCGCGCGCGGTGGGACAGGGAACGCATGCGCCCGGTGGGTGGTGTGCCACCCCAGGACCGCGCCTCCTCCAGCGCGTCGAGGCGCAGCCGTTCCCTGCGCTCGGCCTGCTCGGTCGCGGCGGCCCGCAGGGCCGGTTCCCAGGCGGGCGGGTCGGCGGGGTCGGTCTCGAGCAGGTAGTCCCAGACGAGCCCCAGCATGACGGCGTGCCGACCGATCACCTCCTCGTGGCGGATCGTCACCACGCCGTGCACGACCTCCAGCCGTACGGGGGCCGGCCGCGCGTCCGGGAGCGGCGCGGTCGCCGATACCCATCGCCACTCGAGGGTGTGCGCGGCGGTCCGGACGAGGTGGACCTCCCGGTCGCCGGCGGGCAACCGACGCTCGAAGCGGCGCGCCAGGTCCGCCGCCGGCGACGGCACGGCGCTGCGGCGCACCACGGTGACGCGGGGCAGGTCCGGATCGCGCTCCTCGTGGGGGTCGTACTGTCTGATCAGGTCGAGCATCGCGTACTCGGCGGCCGCCGCCCGCTTCTGGTCGAACGATCCGTGCCGGCCGTCCGTGCGCAGGGTCCGGTGGCCGGTCTCCTCGGTCACCGGCCATACCAGCAGTTCGTGCTGTTCGGGCGGGTCCGCCCCGGTGCGGACACTCTCGTGGAGGCGGTGGCGGGCGTGCGCGCGGATCCGGACCAGACCGGGCCGTACGGACAGGTCGGCGAGTTCGTCGGTGGTCCCGCCCAGCAGGCTGTGCACCGACAACGCGCCATGGGGGGACCAGAGTGTCGTCTCGCTGATGACGTCCCAGTCCTCGGCTACGTGGTCCGGCGCGCGATCTCTGATGACGACCCGCATCCCGATCCAGCCGGTGTGGGTTCCCGCGAAGCCCGTGCAGTCGGTCGGGCTTCCGACGTGCAGCAGATCGTCGCCCACCACGTAGATGCCCATGCCCGCGCGCCAGTACGGCGCCGTACGGACCTGGTACTGGCAGTAGTCGACGAACTGGCGAACGAAGGGCTCCACGAACGAGCATTCTGCTCGGCTCCGCCCGCACGCTCGGCCCCGCGCATACGGTGCCGGTCACCCGGCGCGGTGCGCGTCCACCCCGTCGACGCCGGCGACGGCGGCCAGGTCCGCCTCGGGGATGCCCAGCGCCCGCGCGAAGAACGGCAACGTCCGGTCGGTGCCGCCGTCGAGCGTCCCCGGCACCGAGACCTCGGTGAACCTGTTCTTCCGCCGTTGCTCGCCACTGGTGAACTCCCGTGGGTACGCGGGCTGCACCTCGGTGACCCGCCAGGTGCGGTTCCACCACGGCAGTTCGTGCAGCAGGTCGGTGAAGAACGGCGGGAGGACCGCGAGGTCGGGCGGGTCCGGCCGTCCCGCGTGCAGGACGGCGGGGCCGAGCGTGCGGCCGGCTATGTTCATCGTCGCAGGGTAGGCGCCGACGGCCCGGGAGGACGCGACGTGCGTTTTGGCGTGAGTGTGCCGCCGTTCGGGCCGTTCGCGGACCCGGTCGCCCTCGCCGACCTTGCCGTCAGCGCGGAGGCGGCCGGGTGGGACGGCTTCCTGGTGTGGGACCACATGGTGTACGACCCCAGCTTCCATCCGATCGGTGACGTCTGGGTCGGGTTGGCGGCGGTGGCCGTGCGCACGCGCCGGCTGACCATCGGCACCATGGTCACTCCGCTGGCCCGGCGCCGGCCGTGGAAGGTGGCGCGGGAGACGGTGTCGCTCGACCGGCTGTCGGGTGGTCGGCTGGTACTGGGCGTGGGCCTGGGCGATCCGGTGCAGTGGGACTACGGCTGGTTCGGCGAGGAGACCGACGCCCGCGTGCGGGCCGAGCGGCTCGACGAGGCGCTGGCGGTCGTCACCGGTCTGTGGACGGGCGAGCCGTTCCGGTTCGACGGCCGGCACTACCGGCTCGCCGAGGTGACCTTCAAGCCCACCCCGGTGCAGCGGCCGCGGATCCCGATCTGGGTCGGTGGCTGGTGGCCCAACCGGCCGCCGCTGCGCCGGGCGGCCCGCTGGGACGGGATGGCACCGGCAAAGTGGGGTGCTCCGCTGCGGCCCGACGAGGTCGCCGAGGCGGTCGCCTACGTCGCCACCCACCGCGAGGCGACGACCCCCTTCGACGTGGTCGTGTCCGGCAGCACCGACCCCGGACCCGGGGACGCCGACCGGATGGCCGCCTACGTCGAGGCGGGTGCGACCTGGTGGCTCGAGGACGCCAACCCGTGGCGCTTCGGTGCCGACCCGGAAGCGCAGTGGACCGACCGGGACACCACCGCCGTCGAACGCCGGGTGGCGGCCGGACCGCCGCGCCACGCCTGACGACCGCGTCCCGCCGACCCGCGCGGCGGCCGCACGCGGTCACCGCATGTGGTCGCCGCTACCGGTCGGGGTTCCACAGGGCGTCGACGTGGCGGGCGTCGGTGCCGCAGCAGCCTCCGACGAGAGTGAGCCGGGGCAGCTGCGACCGGAGCTTGTCGTGGGCCCTGTTCAGGTCGACCGGGTCACCCTCGTCGAGCTCGGTGGCGGCGTCGAGCTCGGCGTGGCTGAGCGTCGACGCGTTCGCGCGCAGTCCGACGATCCGTGACAGCCAGCCGCCCGTGGTCAGGGCGGGCGCGATGTGTTCCGGATGGGCGCAGTTGACCATGAAGTAGTCGGGTGCGGCTTCCGCGTCGACCGTGGTGACCGCCGTCGACAGCGGCGTTCCGTCCGGGAGCCGTCCGTCGCGTTCGACCGTGAACGACACCGCCACCGGGAGCCCGGCGGACCGGGCGGCGCGCACGATGCCGATCGCCTCGCCGGTGCCGGTGAGGGTGAGCGCGGTGACCAGGTCGGCGCCGGCCTCGGCGAACGCGTCGACCTGCGCGGCGTGGTAGGTGGCCGCGTCGTCGGGGTCGATCTCGTCGCCGGCGACGTAGCCGTCGCCGCGCGGACCGAGGTTGCCGCTGACCAGGAACGGGTCGAGACCGGCGCGGTCGCGCAGCTTCTGCAGGACGGCCACCGCCCGGTGGTTGACCCGGCGCAGGTCGGCGGCCGTGTAGCCGAGCCGCTCGCCCCAGTCGCGGCTGGCCCGCCAGGTCGGGGTCTCCAGCTGCACGCCGGCACCGGCCCGCCTGGCGATGTCGACGTAGGGCCCGTAGTAGCGCCGCAGCAGCTCGCGACCGCTGTCGGTCTCCAGAAGCGGGAACGCGGCGAACTCGGGCAGGTCGACGCCGTGGTGGTAGATCAGATCGGTCTCCAGGCCGCCGTCGGTCACCATCGGCTGCCCGGCCATCTGCGGTAGTGGTCCCTGTCTGCGCCTTCTCTCGTACCAGACTGACTGGTCTGGTTGTAGCAGACCAAACAGTCTGCTACAACGATGGGCGTGCCACGAGACGGCAACCCGACACGCGAGCGGATCATGCGCACCGCGGAACGGCTCATGACCGAGCAGGGCTACAGCGCCACGTCGGTCGACCAGGTCATCGCCGGGGCCGGCAGCTCGAAGGGCGCGTTCTTCCACCACTTCGCGTCCAAGACCGATCTCGCGGCCCACGTCGTCGACCGGTACGTGGCCGCCGACCTGGCCCACCTCGACGCCGGTCTGGCCGCCACGGCCGACATCGCCGACCCGGCGGCCAGGCTCGTCGCGTTCCTGCGCTTCTACGAGGACGGCGCCGACGGCCTCATGGCCGAACAGTCCGGGTGCCTGTACGCCACCGTCCTCGCCGAGCGGGAGTTCACCGGCAGCGAGGTCAACCGCCGGGTGGCCGCGGCCGCCCGCGTGTGGCGCGACGCCCTGGTCGACCTGCTGCGACCGGCCCTCGCCGGCCGCCGGTCAGCCGCCGGCATCGACCTGGACGCGCTGGCCGACCACCTCTACACCACCTTCGAGGGTGGCTTCATCCTGTGCCGCACGCTCGAGAGCCCCGCCGCGATGCGCGCCCAGCTACGGATCTACCGGCAGCTGGTCGAGGCACTCCTCCGCGACTGACGCGCCGACGCCACGCGGCCCGGGGCGCGGGTACCGGGCGATCTAGACTCGTGGATTCGACGTCGCCATCGGGGAGGCCACGGCGTGCGTTTCCGTTACCTTGGTCCGCTTCAGGTGTCGACGCGGACCGGCTGGCGTGCGGTCGGAGGGGCCCGCGTCCGCGGGCTGCTCGCCGTGCTGCTGATCAACGCGAACCGGACCGTGCCGGTCGGGCACCTGGTCGAGGAGCTGTGGCCCGACGAGCCGCCCCGGTCGGCCGGGACCCTCGTCCGCGGGTACGTGCTGGAGCTGCGCCGCTCGATCGGCGACCAGGACGGGGCGGTGCTGACCACCGAGGCGCGCGGGTACCGGCTCCGCAGCCGGCGTGGGGACTTCGACGCCGACCGGTTCGACGACCTGCTGGCCGAAGGGGAGACGGTGCTGCGGGCCCGAGCCGACCCGGCGGCGGCCCGGCAGGTGCTCGACGACGCCCTCGCCCTGTGGCGCGGGGCGCCGCTCGCCGACGTCGCGCCGACGCCGCTGGTGTCCGCACACGCGGCCAGGCTCGCCGAGCGGCGCCTCGACGCGCTGGAGGCCCGCGTCGAGGCCGCCCTCGCGGTCGGTGGCGGTCTGGCCGGGCTCGTCGGCGACCTGCGGGAACTGGTCATGCTGCATCCCTTCCGGGAGCGGTTCGTCGCGCAGCTCATGCGGGCGCTGCAGAGAGCCGGTCGCCGGGCCGAGGCACTGGACGCGTACGCGGAGGCACGGCACCGGTTGGTCGACGAGCTCGGGATCGATCCGGGGCCGGAGCTGGTCCGGGCGTACCGGGAGGTCCTCGCGGAAGAGGCGGAAGTGCCGGCGCCGGCCACACCGGAGGAGCCACCGGCGCCGGCCACACCGGAGGATCCACCGCGTTCCGCGTGGGAGCGCGTCCCGTCGCAGACCCCGCCGGACATCGCCGACTTCACCGGCCGGGACAAACCGCTCCGCGCGTGCCTCGACCTGCTCACCCCGCGGGGGGCGGCGGCGTTGCCGATCGTGGTCCTCTCCGGACCCGGCGGTGCCGGGAAGAGCACGCTCGCCGTCCACCTGGCGCACCGCCTGGCCGAGGCGTACCCGGACGGGCAGCTCTACGCCGATCTCGGTGGGGTCCTCCGGACCCGGGTCGACCCGGCGCTGGTGCTGGGCCAGTTCCTCCGGGCGCTGGGCGTCCCGGCGGCACAGGTGCCCGACGGCGCCGCCGAGCGGGCCGCGCTCTACCGCAGCCAGGTCCACGACCGGCGGCTGCTCGTCGTGCTGGACAACGTCGCCGACGTGGCACAGGTCCGGGACCTGCGGCCCGGGTCGGCGCGCTGCGCGGTGCTGGCCACCAGCAGGTCCCGGCTCGCCGGCCTGGAAGGTGCGACCGTGGTCGACCTCGGCGCGTTCGAGCCGGTGGAGTCGCTCGACCTGTTCCTGCGCATCGTCGGGGCCGAACGCGCTGCCCGCGAGCCCGACGTGGCCGAGTCGATCGTGCGGCTCTGCGGCCACCTTCCGCTCGCCGTCCGCGTCGCGGCGGCCCGGGTGGGCAGCCGGCCGGTGCGTCCGCTCGCCCGGGTCGCCGAGGCGTTGCGCGACGAGTGGCGCCGCCTGGACCAGCTGCGCGTCGGAGACCTGGAGGTCCGGGCCAGCATCGCGGCCGGGTACCGGATGTTGGCCGAGCCGCACCGGCGGATGTTCCGCCTGCTGGGGGCTCTCGACACCCCCGACGTCACCGAATGGCTCGCGGCCGCCGTCGCCGGTGTGCCGCTCATGGAGGCGGAGGAGTCGCTCGGGGCGCTGGTCGACGCGCGGCTCGTCGACGAGGTCGGTGTCGACGGCACCGGACAGGCCAGGTTCCGCCTGCACGACCTGATCCGGCTGTACGCGCGCGAGCGGGTCGCGGACGAGGAGCCCGCCGACGCGGTCACCGCGGCGCTGGCCCGCGCGTTCGGCGCGCTGCTCACGGTGGCCGGTGAGGCCGACCGCCGGCTACCGGCCCATACCCTCGCGTCGATCGGGCACGACCTGGGGTCGCCGCTGCCCGCGGGGGTGACGCTCGACGATCTGGTGACCGACCCGTTCACCTGGTTCGACGCCGAGCGTGCCACGCTCCTCGCCGCGGTCGCCCAGGCCGCCGCGACCGGGCTGGCGATGCTGGCAGGCCGGCTGGCGGACGCGACCCACACGTTCTTCGAGCTGCGGGACCTGCCCGACGACGGCATGGAGACGCACCGGGCCGCGCTGGCGGCCTGCGAGGCCGCCGGCGACCGGCTCGGCGCGGCCGTCCTGCTGAGAAACCTCGCCGACCGGTTCACCTCCCGGCCCGGCGCGACCGCCGACGCCAAGCTCGCCTCGGCCGAGGCCGCCCTCGCGCTCTTCCGCGACCTGGGTGAGCGACGCGGCGAGGCCGATGCCCTGTACCTGTGCAGCGACGTGCACCGGCTCAAGGGCGAGCACGACCGCGCCCTCGCCTGCCTCGACGCCAGCCGGGCCGCGGCGGCCAGTGTCGGGTACCGGCTCGGCGAACGGCATGTGCAGATCGAGCTCGCCATCATCCGCCGGGAGCAGGGCCGCTTCGCCGACGCCCTGGTCGCCGGCGAGGCGGCGCTGGCGATGGCGAGCGAGGCGGGGAGCACCCGCGACCAGAGCGTCGTCCTCGGCCTCCTCGGTGTCGTGCACCGCGAGCTCGGCGACCTCGACCGCAGCGAGACCTGTTTCGAGCGCGGCGTCGAGATGGCGAAGGCGACGGACGACACGCTCCAGGAGGCGTACCTGTCCATCCACCTGGGACTCGTCTACGTACGGCGGGGCCGGCCGCGTACGCGGCGCGTGCTGGAGCACGGTCTGGCCCTCAGCGTGGCGCAACAGTCCTCCTTCGGCCATGCGCTGGCGCTGCACGGCCTCGGCGAGCTGGAGCTGAGTGAGGGCCGGCCCCGCCGCGCGGTGGCCCGGCTGACCGAGGCCGCCGCCCGGTGGAGCCGCGTGGAGGCCCGGTTCGCCCAGGCCAGGACAATGCGGTCACTCGGCCACGCGCACGCCGCTGTCGGCGACGACGACGCGGCCCGTGCCGCCTGGAGCGCCGCGCTCGACCTGTACCGCCAGGTCGGCAACGACGACGAGGCCGCGGCTGTCACGGAGCTGCTGTCGGGGCCGGATCGGTGAACAGCGCCAGCACCTCGTCGAGCGCCACCACGACGATCGCGGCGACCAGACCCACCGCACCGGCGAACGCCAGCACGGTGGCCGGCTGATCCCCACCGACCAGCGGCGCGGCCAGCCAGCCGCCCGCGGCGAGCAGGGCCAGCGCGCCGTTGCGGACCACGTGGAACCGCCCCGGAGGGATCCGGGACGGGCCGAAGCACCGGCACGCGACCCGCACCCCGGCGGCGACCTGGGCCGCCATGACCGCGGTCAGCGCCGCGCCGAGCCCGGCGGCCAGTGCGAAGCCCCACCGCGTCGTTGCCGGCACCGCCAGGAGCACGGCGACGGCCAGTTCCACGGTGACCACCAGCCCGGCCAGGGGACGTGCCGCCCGGACCCGGACGCCCGGCACGGCGCGCACCGACACCACGAACGCCTCGAACGCGTCGCGCCCGGCCACCTTCGTCGCCGCCGCGAGCAGGTAGACGACGGCCAGCAGCACCCGGTCACCGAACACCAGCAGGTCCATGCAGACATCGTCGGCGCGCGGCGTCGAGACCGCGTAGGGCCGGTGTAGAGCGGGCGGCCGACGGGATCAACGCGGACCGCACGGGAAATCTACGCGCGGACGCCAGGATGCGATCAACCCAACCGAAAGGAGCAAGGGATGACCACACTCGTCACCCGTCTCGCCGACAGGCTGCTGTCCGCGATGGCACCGGAGGTGCAGGCCCAGGCCGCTGCCTGCTGGTACACCGGCAGCCGGTGCGTGCGGTGCGCCACCACCAGGGCGCGCCTGTACGACTACTACTCCTGCACCGACGGCAGCAGCCCCATCGTCGACTTCGGCTGCGGCTCCTGCTGACGAGCACCGTCACAGCGGTGGGTGCGCGGCGCACGCCGCGCACCCACCGGCCCGGCCCTTCCGCCCGGCCCCTCCACCCGGTCCTTCCGCCCGGCCGCTCCGTCCACAAGGGAGACCCGATGCCCTACCTTGTCGCCGCCGTGACGGTCAGCACGCTGCTGTCCGTCCTGACCCTCACGCTCGCGCTCGGGCTGACGCGTCGGATACGTGTGCTCTCGACCCAGCTGGCGACGCTGGGTCAGTCGAACGACGCCTCCGTGTCGTTCGGCCGCGACCGGGTCCTCGCGCCCGACACCGTCGTGCCGGAGTTCGCGGCCGTCACCACCGACGGAGAACCGGTTTCGCGGGACCTGCTGACCGGCACGACGCTGGTCACCTTCCTCGCCCCCGGCTGCGCACCGTGCGAGACGCTGCTGCCCCGGTTCCTGGAACACGCGGCGGAGTTCCCGGGCGGCCGCCAGCAGGTGCTCGCCGTGCTCACCATGGCCTCCCCGGAGGACTGCGCCGTCTACGCCGATCGGCTGTCCCCGGTCGCGCGGGTCGTGATCGAGCGCGGCAAGGGTCCGCTCAGCGACGCATTCGAGGCCGATGCCCTGCCGGTCCTCTACCTCGTCGGTGCCGGTGGCGTCGTGCGGGCGAGCGGCGTGGACGCCGCCTTCCTCACCCGCCGGCCGGTCGGGGCCTCGGCCGATGTCCGCTGAGTCTTCGAACGTCGAGGCCACCCCCGGGCTGCGGGTGGCGGCACGGTACGCCGCCACACTCACCTGGCGGGCGGCCCCGGGGACCACGCTCGCCTACGTCGTGCTGGTGGTGCTGGAGTCCGCGGCCCCGGTGACCGCCGCCTGGCTGACGAAGGTGCTGCTCGACCGGCTGGTCGGCGGCGGCCCGATCGGCTGGCTCGCCGGTGGGCTCGGCGTCGTCGGTGTCGTGCTGGCCGTCGTCCCGGCCTGCGGTGCCTACGTCAACAACGAGATCGGCCGGCGGGTCGGGCTGCACGCGACCGACCGGCTCTACGCGGCGACCGAGCAGTTCACCGGCCTCGCCCGGTTCGAGGATCCGCGGTTCGTCGACAGGCTCCGGATGGCCAAGCAGGCCGCCGCGGGTTGCGCCAGCCTGGCGACCGGCGTGTTCGGGATGGCGCGCGGGGCGCTCATGCTCGTCGGGTTCGTCGGCTCGCTCCTGGTGCTGAGCCCCACCATGACGATCATCGTGGTGGTGGTCGCGGTGCCGGCCCTGCTGGCACAGCTGCGCCTGTCCCGGCGGCGGGCCACGATGACCCTTGCGCTCGGCCCGACCGAGCGCCGCGAGTTCTTCTACAGCGAGCTGCTGACCGGGATCAACGCGGTCAAGGAGGTCCGGCTGTTCGGCACGGCCCGGTTCCTCCGCGACCGGATGATCGGTGAGCGGGTCGTCGCCAACACCGCCCGCCGCCGCCTCGACCGGTCCGAGCTGCGGGCCGAGGCCGGGCTCGGCGCGCTGGGGGCGCTGGCTGCGGGCGGCGGCCTGCTCTGGGCGATCCTGGCGGTCCGGTCGGGTGGGCTGACCATCGGCGACGTCACCGTCTTCCTCGCCGCGGTCGCCGGCGTGCAGGGTGGCCTGCACTCGCTGATCGGCTCGATCGCCACCACGCACCACGACCTGCTGATGTTCCAGCACTTCGCGGCGGTGGTGGACACCGGACCCGACCAGCCGCCCCCGGCGCGGCCGGCCGCCCTGGCGCCGCTGCGACACGGGATCGAGCTGCGGGGAGTGTCGTTCCGCTACAGCGACGAGCACCCGTGGATCCTGCGTGACGTCGACCTGTTCCTCCCGGCCAACTCCTCGACGGCGATCGTCGGGCTCAACGGGGCCGGCAAGAGCACGCTGGTCAAGCTGCTGTGCCGTTTCTACGACCCGACCCGCGGCTCGATCCTGTGGGACGGCACCGACCTGCGCGACGTGCCGGTCGGCGACCTGCGGCAACGGGTCAGCGCGGTGTTCCAGGACCACATGAACTACGACCTGTCCGCCGCGGAGAACGTGGGCATCGGCGACGTCACCGCGATCGACGACCGCGCCCGGATCACCGCCGCCGCCGACCTGGCGGGCGTCGACGGGACGCTGCGGGACCTGCCGCAGGGCTACGACACGCTCCTGAGCCGCATCTTCTTCGCCGAGCCGGCCCGCGGCACCGGCGGTGACCTCGCGCGGGACCTCGCGCGGCCGAGCACCGGTGTGGTGCTCTCCGGCGGGCAGTGGCAGCGGGTCGCGCTGGCGCGGGCGTTCTTCCGCGACGCGCGCGACCTGGCCATCCTCGACGAACCCAGCTCGGGCCTCGACGCGCAGGCCGAGCACGACCTGCACCAGCGCATGCGGCAGCACCGTGCCGACGGGGCGACCCTGCTCATCTCGCACCGCCTCAACACGGTCCGCGACGCCGACCAGATCATCGTGCTGGACGACGGTGCGGTCACCGAATCCGGCACGCACGCCGAACTGGTCGCCGGCGACGGCGCATACGCCCGGCTGTTCCGGTTGCAGGCGTCCGGGTTCCGCTCCGGGCCCGACGTCGTCCCCGGCGACGTCCTCGAGGCGGTCTGACATGTGGTTCGTGGCCGCCGCCGTGCTCCTCGCGACCGGCCTCGTCGTCGCGGTCCGTCGGACGTACGTGGTGGCGACGGTCCGGGGCGTCAGCATGGTGCCGACGCTGCGTCCCGGCGACAGGTTGCTGGTGCGCCGCCGCCCGGCGCACCGGGTGCGGACCGGTGACCTGGTCGTCTACCGCGACGGTTTCCAGCCGCGGCCGGGTGCCGGGTGGGTGGTGAAGCGGGTGGCGGCCGTGCCCGGGCAGGCTCTGGCCGCGGGGCAGGTGCCGGAACGGATCGCCGGCGACCGCATCGTGCCGGCGGGCCGGCTGGTGGTGGCCGGGGACAACCCCGCGGCCAGCTTCGACTCGCGCCAGTTCGGGTACCTCCCCGGCGAGTGGCTGCTCGGCACCGTCGTCCGCGCACTGCCGAGGCCGCGGGACGCGACCGCCTAGGCTTACCCACCGTGTCCGATCAGGAGATGCCGCCCCTGCTGGCCGCCGCGATCCACGGACCCTTCGCCGGCGGGCTCGCCGCCATCTGGATCCGCGAGCGCGCGGCCGCTCTCGACACCCAGCCCGTCGTGTTCCTCGGTTCCGAAGGTGAGATCGCCGTCCTCGCCAGGAATCTGGCCGACTACCTGTGGTTGGTCGGCAACGGCGTCGGGCCGTTGGACGCGGTCGACGGCCTGCACCGGACGCCGACTCCGGTTCCAGAGTTGAACGTTCCCGGCGAGCCCCGCTCCACCGGGGCGATCCTTGCCATCGCGCAACTCCTGCGGCCGGAGTTGGAGGAGTTCGTCGAACAGATGTGCCGTTGAGGTGCGCGGGGGTCCCGAGTGGACAGAGTGGCGGGTGCCGGCTCCAGGCCGTCCACGCCAGACCCCGACCGCCCAGGATCGCGACACCCCCGTCGGCGATTTCACTCAGGCGGGGGCCGCGACGGTCGATTGCCCGACGTGGTCAAGGCCGTGAGTGGGAGAGTCGGGCGTCCGGACGCGTACCAGGCCGTCGCCGTGCCGGTCGTGCTGGTCGCCGTCGTGGCCACGCTGCTGGCACCGGCGTCGACGGTGGGGCAGGTGGCCTACCTCGTCGGCTTCGCTGTCGTCGTCGGCACCGCCTGGCGCGCCATCGGCCGCCCGAGCGCCGGAGGGCGGGGTCCGTGGGTGATGGTCGCCGCCGCCGTCACCGTCTGGCTCGCCGGCGACCTCCTGTGGACCGGCCTCGCGCTGGCCGGGCACGAACCGACCGTCGGGCTACCGGACGTCCTGTGGCTTTCCGGGTACCCCCTGCTCGGAGCGGGCCTCGTCGGCATGGTGCGGCGCCGGGCACCGGCGCAGGCGGCGGCCGCACTCCAGGACGGGCTGACGCTCACGACGGCCGCGGCGCTGGCGGCCTGGCAGTTCCTGGTGGCGCCCGGGCTCGCCACCAGCGCGAAGACCATCGAGATCGTCGTCGGGACGCTGTACCCGCTCGGCGACATCGTGCTGCTGGCCGCGATGCTGTACCTGGTGCTCTCGCCGGGGGTGGCCGGCCGGCCCACCCGCCTGCTGCTCGCGGGCGCGTCCACCACCCTGTGCGTCGACGTCGCCTTCACGCTGCTGCCGCGGTTCATCGCCGAAAGCGACGTCGACCGGTTGAACGGACTCCTGCTGCTCGCGAACGCGATGATCGTCGCCGCGGTGGCCCATCCGCGCCGCGACGAACTGGTCACCCCGACGGCCGGCACCGAGGTCACGCTCCATCCGGCGCGGGTGGTGTTCCTCGGGCTGGCGGTTCTCACCGCGCCGATGATGGCCGTCACCCGGGGACACCTGGAGCTGGCGGAACGGGTGCCGCTGATCGCCGGAACGGTGCTGACGATCGCGTTCAGCCTCACGCGCTTCACGAGTGCGGTGCATGAGCAGCAGCGCTCGCAGCGGCTGCTGTCACACCTGGCCGGCCACGACGCGCTCACCGGTCTGGTGAACCGGCGCGGGCTGGCCGACCGGCTCCGGAGCGGCGGGTACACCGTGCTGCTCTACGTCGACCTGGACGGGTTCAAGTCGGTCAACGACACGTACGGCCACGCGGCCGGCGACGCGGTGCTCACCGAAGTCGCCCGGCGCCTCCATGACGCCGTACGCACCGGCGACCTGGTGGCCCGGCTCGGTGGCGACGAGTTCGCCATCCTCTGCGTCGACCTGGATCTGCCCTCCGCCGAACAGCTGGCGTGGCGGTTGGTCGGCGCGGTCGAGGAACCCGTCACGGTCGACGGGCACCCGCTGCGGGTCGGCGCGAGCATCGGCGTGGCCGGCGCCCACCTCGGCGACGGGGAGGAGCTGCTCCTGCGGGCCGACCACGCGATGCTCGACGCCAAACGGGCCGGACGCGGCCGGGTGGTGCTCGCCGCTCCCCCGGTGGGGGCAGCCGTCCTGTCCGGTCGGTGACCGTCACCGGCGACGCTCGCTAGTCCGTGCGCTGGTAGATCGTGTTGGCGTCGGGATCGGTCAGGGACTTGGCGGTCCACGAGTTCGACGAGCACTCGTAGGGCAGCGGGTTGTTGAACGGCTTGACCGACTCGTTCAACTGCTGCTTGCCGTCGACCGTGATGGTGATGACCACGTCGCTGCCGGTCGAGGTGAACAGGATCTGGTTGTTGGCGGTCTTGAGCGTCCACTCGTTCGTACCGGTGAAGGTCGCCACGACGTTGTGGCCGTCGGCCGTCCTCCCCGTGTACTGCGCCTTGCTCCAGTCCTCGGTGCCCTTGCCGTCGACGGTGATCTTCCACGTTCGCCCGCTGCCGCTGAGCTTGACCTCGCCCATCTTCTTTCCGTCGAGGGTGATCTTGCTCAGGTCGAACGGGGAGCTGTAGGTCGTCTGTTTCCAGTTGCCCACGAGGCACGGGTCCACCGGACCGACCTGGGCGGGAGCGGTCGTCGCGGCCCCGGACGCGGTCGGGGCGGGCCCGGCCGACGGCTGGTCGTCACCGCTGCGCACCACCGTGACGATCACGACGGCCACGGCCACGACCGCCAGAACGCCGAGGCTGGCGAGGAGCGCGATCAGGCCGCTGTTGAACCGCGGCGGCGCGGGCGGCTGCGGCTGCGGATACCCGGGCTCGCGGAAGGGCTGCGGAGGCGCCGAGTACGGCTGGTTGTAGGGCTGCGCCGAGTAGGGCTGGTGCGGGGGCCCGGCGTAGGGGTACGGGGGCTGGGGGTCGTACTGCCCCGTGTACTCCTGACCCGCGGGAGGCACCTCGTAATGCTCGTACGGTTGCCCCGGCTGCGTCATGATTCCTCCCCGTTGTCAACCATTCGCATACGAGGATGTCACAGCCGCTCAGTTGCACCCGTCCTACGGCCGTCCGCACCCCCCGCGACCGCGACCGTCGCTCTATTATCGGCGTCGATGGGACGACACCGCACAGAGCTCGCCGGCCTCGCCGAGGAGGGCGGAATCGGCCCGTTGCGTCGGGTCCACCGCCGACGCGCTCCGGTGTGGTCCGGCGGCGCCAGCGCCGTGATGTCGATCGCCATCCTCGCCGCCATCCTCACCGCGATCGTCGGTCCCATCGTGTTCGGCGCCACGGTCGTCGGCTCCCTCCTGCTCGGGGCCGCGATCCTGCTCGGCACCGCCGCGGGGGCGTGGCTGTGGGCACAGGTGGCACCGGTCGGCATCGGCCGGCAGCAACGCATCGCCGTCTGCGACGGGGGCATCGTCATCAGCGGAGAGTCGGCGCGGCCGGAGGTGCTGCCCTGGCCCCAGGTTCATCTGGAGGAGCCACCGCCGATCGGTGACCCCAGCACGCGGGTGGCGCTGCTGCACCGCGACGGCGACGTCGAGACCATCGATGAGTACACCGGCCGTCGCGAGCTGCTCGCCGCGTTACGCCAGCACCGCCCGGTCCCCGTGCCGTACCTGCGCTACGCCGCCACGGGTGCCGCGGTCGTCGCGGTCGCGGCGTTGTTCGTGTGGCAGCTCGTCCTGCCCCGTTATCTCACCCGCACCGAGGACCGGCTGCCGGCGCGCGTCGACGACCTCGCCCCCGCCTGCGAGGGTCCCGGTACGGCATACTCCGCCGCGGCCCCGGCCACCGGCCCCGGCCCGCATCCGATCGCGCTGTTCCAGCTCTTCGACGGCGGCAGCGCCCAACGCCTGGTCACCGACCTGCCGCCCGACACGGAGCCGGACCGCCCGGACGCGGTGCGTCTCGTCGGCTGCGTCACCACCTCCGAGGTCAAACCCGAGGCCCGCACCTGCGAGTACTCCGTCTCCATCACGACGGCGGCCGTGTCGCTGCCGCTGTACCGGATCCGGTACCGCATCGAGGTGTACGAGCTGCGCACGCACCGGCGCCTCGGAAAGGTGAGCGTCGACAGCGACGACACCACCTGCCCGGAGCGGGCCACCGTGGTCGCCGGCCGCGACAACGCCGTGTTCGGCCGGCACACCGCCGCGCAGCTGGAGAAGGCCCTGACCCGCTTCGTCGGCGGCTGAACACCGCGTGCCGCCGGAGCGGGTCGTGTCCACCGAGTGACCGTACCGTCAAGGACGTCGGGTACCGTCGGCCCCGTGTTGAGGGTGCTGGTCAGTGGCTGCTTGGGTGGTGCCGCGATCCGCTTCAACGAGACCGGGGTGCTGGTCGATTCGCCGATCTGGCGCCAGTGGAGGACCGAGGGCCGCCTGGTGCCGTTCTGTCCGGAGCTGGCCGTCGGATTTCCGGTTCCTCGGCCGCCCGTCGAAATCGTCGACGGCACGGCGGCCGACGTGGTCGATGGTCACGGCCGGGTGCTGGAGGCGTCCGGCCGCGAGGTCACCGAACTCTTCCGCGCCGCTGCGCACCGAACTGTCCAACGAGCCATCGACGCCCACGTGGCCATCGCGGTCCTGGTGGACGGCAGCCCCACCTGCGGCAGCAGTTACGTCTATGACGGAACCTTCGGCGGAGTCACCATGCCGGGACGCGGCGTGGCCACCGAGGCGCTCCGGCGTCACGGCATCCCGGTGTTCCCGCAGCATCAACTGGAACAGGCAGCGGCAGCCCTTGCGGAGCTGGAACGCCGAGGCGGCTGACGGGACCCGGGACGTCGTCCACCGGGCGGAGATGAGACGGTGCGTCGGTGAAGCTGCGCGCGTCGCCCGCGACCCGGGTCTTCCTGTTGCTCTTCCTCGCGGTGCTCCTCGCGTCAGCGGCCGGTCTCGGCTGGCGACTGTTCACCGACGACGCCCCCTGGAGCGGCAGGATCATCGCGGCCGCGGTCATCGCCTTCGTCGTGCCGTTCTGCTTCGTCGGGGCGCGTCACGCGCTCGGTCCGTTCCGCATCGACGTCGACGAGCGGGGGTGGCGGGTCCGGACGCGCCGGCTCACCCGTGACGTGCGGTGGGACGAGCTGGCGGCCGTCGTGCTGGCCCACTCCCCCGCCCACGCCGGCACCGACGGCTCCGCGGGCACCGCCGTCCCGACCTCCCGCCGCGGGCCCGGAGCGCCCCGCCTGCTGCTCGTGCCCGCCGACGGGGTGGACCTCGGCGTGGAGGCCACCGGCTCGAGCCCGGTCGACGGCCGGCCGGCGTTGGAGCTGTTCGCGCTCGACGACGTCGTCTACGGAGAGGTCCGGTTCGTGCGTGACCTGTCGGCGTTGGCCGGCGGCCGCTTCCACAACCGGTGCGCCCACCTGACGCGTCCACCCGGAGCGACGCCGCTGCACCGCTTTCCCGACCGCTCCGCGCACCTGCGCCTGACCCGGTGGCTCGGGCTGCGCGAGACCGGAGTGTTCCTCGGCTGGTACGTGCTCGTCCTCGCGCTGCCGTTGGCGCTCACCGTCCTCGCCGCGCGATGGGACGTCCTGCTCGGTGTCCTCGCGCTCCTCGCCACGGCGGTGGCGACCATCGCCGGCACCGCCACGGTCCTGAGCATCTTCCACGGCTGCCGGAGCCTGGCGGCCGTGCCGGCGATGATCGACGGCCGCGAGCTGCTGACCGGGCACGGAGACGCGATCGCCCGCACCGACCTGCACTCCGAGCGGATCCGGGTGACGCCCGGCGGCGCACGGGCCGGCTACGGGCGGGCGTCGCTGCTCGTGACGGCGAACGACGCCGGGCGCCCCAGCCCCGTCCTCCTGCTCAGCGACCCACGGACCGGTGACCCACGCGACCGCGACGACCTGCGGGCCCTGGCCGCCGTGCTCCGCGACTCCCCGCACGGGACCGGCCGCGACGCCGCCCGGCACCTCGACGCGCTGGCCGCCGGAGCACCCCCGCCCCGGCCGCGCGACCCCGACGACGACCTGCCCGCCTCCGAGGACCCGGTAGACCTGCGCGGCGCGCTGGCCGGCATGCTGCGCCCTCTCGCCCTGGGCGGCTGCGTCGCGACGGTCGCCGCGGCCGCCGCCCTGACCTACGACGCCGCCCCGCCGATCGCGGCGATCTTCATCGTGACGGCCTCCGTGCTGACTGGCGTGTGGTTCATCTACACGCTGATCTGCGTACGGCGACTGGCCGACGCCGTCCTGACACCCTCCACCCGGGCAACGCGCCCGCTTGAACCGTAAGCCCCGCCATGGACGCGGTTCCCGGGGACATCGACGTCCTACGATGTCGGGGTGACGAGCGGACCGGGCAACGCCGGTTCAGCCGGCGACCGGCGTCCCGAGAACGCTGGACCAGCCGCGGCAATGGGCGATGCCGCAAGCGATATCGACCTCGGGCGACGGCTGCGATCGTACGCAAGCCGACGGAACACGCCCGCGCGGGTTTCGTTCGACAAGCCGACATAGCGCAGTCGGGTACCCCCTCCTACGGTCGAAGACATGCGAATCGATGTCTCGCCGGCGCGCCCGAACCTCGACACCGAGCTGCACGTCCGGGTGGTGGACGCGCCGCCGGGCGCGCCGGTCACCCTGCGGGCCACGCAACGCGATCTGCGGGGCTGCCGCTGGCAGTCGACGAACGTGTTCACCGCCGGCGCGGACGGCACCGTCGACCTGACCCGGGACGGACCCGTCGACGGTTCCTACGACGGCGTCGACGCGATGGGTCCCATCTGGTCGATGCGACCGCTGGACGAGCCGACCTTCGACGGACCGGTCGACGTCCGCCAGCCCGCGGAACTGGATCTCGACGCGTCGGCGGAGGGAGCCGAGCCGGCCACGGCGAGCGTGCGGCGCCGGCGGATCCCGGACGGCCTGGTGCGCACCGAGGTCCGCGACGGAGGACCGGTCGGGGTGATGTACCACCCGGCCGGCGGCTCCCGGCTGACCGCGGTCATCATGCTGGCCGGTGCCGAGGCCGGCATCCACGAGGACGATGCGGCCCTGCTCGCCGCGCACGGCTTCGCCGTCCTGGCGCTCGCCCTGGCCGGCGTGCCGGGGCGGCCGCCGACCCTGCAGGACATCCCGGTCGAGTACGCCGGTCTCGCGATCGACCACCTGCGCGCGCTGCCGTTCGTGCACCCGGACCGGCTCGCGGTGATCGGCGGGTCCAAGGGCGGGGAGGCCGCGTTGCTGATCGGCGCGACCTACCCGGCGGTGACCGGTGTGGTCAGCGTCGTCGGCAGCGGAGTGATGATCGCCGGCATCACCCAGGACGTGATGACCGGCTCGTTCCTCGACATCCTGCGCACGCCCGTCGCCAACTGGACGCTGAACGGCGAGCCGCTGCCGTACGTGCCGACCGTCGTCACGCCGGAGCTGGAGAAGCTCGTCGCCGACGGCGCGCCCGTCCAGCTGAGGCTGGCGTTCGAACCCGGACTGACCCCGGACGTGGTCGCCCGCGCCACGATCCCGGTCGAGCGGATCAACGGACCGGTGCTGCTGCTGGCCGGGGAGCTCGACGGCAGCGGCGGTCCGGTCTTCCACCAGATCGCGGCGGACCGGCTGGCGGCACACGGGCACCCGCACGAGCACGTGGTGTATCCGGGCGCGGGGCACCTGATCGCCGGGCCGCCGTACGCCCCCACCACCCTGACGGTCGTGCGGGTCGCGGGGGTCGCCTGCGACTACGGCGGCGACCCGGTCTCGAACGCCCGCGCCCGTGCCGACGCGTGGCGACGGACACGGGAGTTCCTCGCCGCGCTGTGATGTTCCGGGGTCACGCGGCGGCGAGCCGGGCCGGTTGGTAGCCGATCGGTGCGGGGCCCAGCTCCCGCAGCGCGCTCCGGAAGGGCTCCGCCGGTGGGTGACGAGGGTGCTCGACGGCTCTTACCAGCCAACCGTTCCCGAACGGGTGGGAGGCGTGTGCGGGCAGCGACGCGAGTCGTCCGGGGAGCCGGTCCGTGAGCTCCTCCCCACAGACGTAGGTCCACGGTCCGAACTGTTCCGGCAGAACGCATCCCGGTACCCGGCGGTCGACCTCGTCGTCGAACTCATGGAGGTGGACCGTCAGGAAGATCTCCCCGAAGCCATCCGGCCCGGGATCGCCCAGAAGCATCTGGACCCGCGAGTCGCGCGGCGGGTAGGCAGCGTGCTCGAGGGCCACCATCGTGGCCTCCCCCGCTCCGTCGAGGAAGCGGGTGCTGCGGGTACCGGACGGTCGAAGACCACCACCGGCGGCCGCGACAGCTCGGCGCAGCAGGGCGCTCCCGGTCTCGCCGGGCGTCGTCGGGACCACCAGCTTTCCGCCCGCGAGGTAGGAGTCCTCCATGCCTACCGGAGCACCACCCGGAACTCGGTGCCGGCGATGGTCACCCTCCGCGCGGGCTGTCCGGCGGCCGCCCACAGGTCGACGCCCGTCATGCCGGCCTTCTCCCGGGCCTCGACCTCGACGTACGAGCCGTCAGGCAGCGGCAGCCGCCGCCCGTCCGGCACGACGTCGAGCACCCGCGCCCAGCGGTCGCGCAGTGCCTCCGGGTCGGGCCCGGCGATCCGGACACCGGCGAGCCCGGTGACCAGCCGGGTCCGGCTCCGGTCGGTCCAGTCGGCGCCGCCCCACCGCCACGACGACGGCGGTACCGGCTGGTCGAACGAGACGAGGGCGGCGCCCGTGTCGGCCGGATGGGCGTGCGTGGCGCTGATGTCGTCGAGGTCCACCGACCAGACCGTCCGCACGCCGCGGCCCGCGAGGTGCGCACGGACCGCGGCCATGTCGGTGACCTGCGCGATCACCATGTAGCCGCAGTCACCGCCATGCCGGGCGAGGTGCCGCCCCACGGCCGTCCCCTCCCGGGAGGGCGTGACGACCTCCAGGAAGGCGTCACCGACCGGCACGACCCCGTTGATGAGACCGAACGCGGCGACCCCCGGGTCGTCGTGGGGCGCACCGAGCCCGAACTCGCGTCGCCACGCGGCGACGACGGCGTCCCGGTCATGGGACGCGACCACCGCCTGCCGGATCCGCTCGACGTTCATGCACACACCCTCACACGGGTCCCGACGTCAGCGACCCTCGACCAGGCGCACGACCGCGAGGACGACGAGCACGACGCCGGCGACGAACAGCACACGGCCGGCCACACCGGTGAACACGATGAGGGCCGGAAGCACGGTGCCGAACAGGGCGCTTCCACCGAAGACCACGGCAACGGACAGGATCATGGTGAGCGCGCCGGCGATGGCGAGGTTGGCAGGGGAGATGCGGGTACGGGGCGCCGCGACGGGCTGGTACGGAGTCATGTCCAGCAGTGTCGAGACGGTGCCCTCGGATCTGCTCGACAGTTCGTGCCACCCGGCGGTCACGGGTCCGGAAATCACCCGGACGTGGCCGGCCCAGTGGTGCCTCCACTGTGGACGCCCACGGCCGCCCGGTCCGCGGGTCCCGGCCCACCGGTGCCCCGCCGCCAACGCCGGTTCGCTACCAGCCCACCCGGTCACGAGCGGCACGACCACAACGCCGACACCATCTCCGACGTCCGCAACGCTCAGTTGCCCTGCGTCGCGTACCGCAACCCGAACCTGCTCGCCGACATGGCGCGCACCGTCGACCTGATCGCCGACGGCCGGCTCGTGCTCGGTCTCGGCGCGGGCTGGTTCCATCGCGACTTCCAGGAGTACGGGTACGAGGTGAAACCGGCGCCGGAGCTGCTGCGTGACCTCGCCGGCGCGCTGCCGGTGATCCGCGAGCGCCTGTCACGCCTCAACCCGCCGCCGCCACGCGGCGAGATCCCGATCCTGATCGGCGGCACCGGCGAGAAGGTGACGCTGCGCCTCGTCGCCGAGCATGCGCAGATCTGGAACGCGATCGCCGAGACGCCGCAGGAGCTGGCAGGTAAGGCGAAGGTGCTGGACCGCTGGTGCGAGCGGGTCGGCCGTGACCCGGCGACCATCGAGCGGTCGGTCGCGTTGTTCAACGACTCCGACCTCGACGACCTCGACGGCTACCTCGAGGCCGGGTTCACCCACTTCATCTGGGGCGCGGGCGGGCCCGACTACGACCTGTCCGGGGTGCGGCGACTCCTCGCCTGGCGGGCGGCGGTCACGGGGTCCCATTCGTGACACGGCCGCCGCCGAGTCGGCGGCTCAACCGCTGGGTCATCAGGGCGCAGAGGGCCGCGATGGCGGCGATCGTGGTCACCACCGCGCTGAGGGGGACGAAGAAACCGTCCGTCTCGGCGGCCTCGCTCGCGATCATGGCGAGAAGCGACGCACACACCGCCAGCACGAAGTCGATGCCGGGCGACGGTTGGATGAGCCGCCACGGGCGCAACGGCAGCAGGACAACGACGGCGGCCGACTGGAGTCCCAGCACTGTCGCCGCGTCGGCCGGCGACCGCACCCGGAACACCGACCAGGCGAGCGCGAGGGCACTGACGACGGAGGCGGCCAGCGCCACACGGGTCAGCACCTCGGCCACGCGAGGGCCGGTGGGCCGTTGCGCCGGCCCGTGCGACCGCCGCCGCGGCGCCCGAAGCGGCGCCGTCACGGGCGATTCCATCACGGGCGGCTCCGGCGCGGTCGGCTCCATCGCGGGCGGTTCCGGCGCGGGCGCAGCCTCGCGCATTACCGCCACCGCCTCCAGGCTGCCACCCGCGACGGCGAGCTCCGGCTGTTCGATCACCGTCGGAGCCAGCCGCAGTGCCCGGTGCACCATGCTGGCCACCAACGGGACCCGCGTGGAACCACCGACCAGGAACACCCCGGCAACCGTCTCCCGCGGGACACGCGAGGCGCGCAGCGTCTGAACCGTCATCTCCACGCTTCGCGCGAGCAGCGGGGCCGCGGACCGCTCGAACTCCTCGCGGGTCAGCCGGATCTCCACCTCGACGAGCGGGACGAACAGGTCGGCGACCGCGTGGCGGGACAGCTGCTCCTTGACCGCGCGGGCCCCGTCCCACAGCGCGCGGCGGGCGCGTTGGTCCGCCGGGGTGCTGGGCCAGTCCAGCCGGCTCCACGCCTCGGCGGCGTCCGGGGTGTGCGCCCGCGCGTGGTCGACCACGACGGCGTCGAGGTCGGCACCCCCGAGGTCGGCCAGCCCGTTGCTGGCGACCGGGTGCAGGCCGTTCGCGCCCCGACGCACCACACTGACGTCGAACGTGCCGGCGCCGAGGTCGAACGCCACGACGCTGTGACCGACGCGGACCTCCCGGCCGAGCACCGACATGAAGTAGGCGGCCGCCGCCACCGGCTCCGGCAGGAGCCGGACGTCACCCAGGCCGGCCCGTCGCGCCGCGTCGGTGAGCGTCCCCAGCCTGGCGCTCCCCCACGCCGCCGGATGCGTGACGACCACCTGCGCCGGCGGCCCGCCAGCGACGCGACGCGCTTCCCGCGTCACCCGGTCGAGGACCGCCGCGACCACCTCCACCACGGCGAACTCACGATCGCCCAACCACACCGTGGCGTCGTCGACGAGCCTCTTCGGGCTGGGCTCGTAGCCACCCGGATACGTGACGGCCGCCCGCTGCGCGTCGGCCCCGGTGAGCAGACTGCTGTCGGTGCCCGCGGACACCCCCGAGGCCAGCAGCGGAGAGGAGTCGAACAACAGCGGGGTCGTCATGCCGTCGTCGCGCCGCAGCACCGCCACGGTGTGGGACGTGCCGAAGTCGATCCCCAACCGGTAGCCCTGTGCCACCGACCCACCGTACGCGCCCACGATGTCGCACTTCGCGACCGAGTACGACGCCGCCGCCGGATGAGGGCCGCCGCGACCGTCACCGCCATACTTCTCGCGTGGGCACCTTCGGTACCGGGCCGTTCAGCAGCGACGGCGCCCTGGACTTTCTCGACGAGGTGGCCGAGCGGGCGCCGGACCAGCGCGCCACGGCCCTGGGACGCTGGTTCGCGCACGTACTGGCCCACCCGGACGGGCTGTGGCGCGACTACTTCCCGGACGAGGTGGTCGCCGCCGCCGGGCTGGTCGTCGGCGCGCTCCCCGGTGGCGGGTACCTGCGCGACACCGCCTTCGCGTCGTACGAGGAGGCGCGGGCGGCCGCGCTGCCGGGTCCGGCGCCGGGGCTGGTCGGGCCGGCCCGCCAGGCGCTGCTCACCGTCGCCGGCCCCGGTGGTGACTGGCTGCAGGGCTGGAAGGACGAGGACACGCGGGCCGAGGCGCAGGCGACCGCCGACGCGCTCCTCGCCGTCCTCGACGCCCCCGTCGGCGGGACCCCGGACCCGCATCGACGGCGGTGAGATCGTGAGTTAGATTTGCCTCCGTCGTTGCCGCCGGCTCACCGCCCGGCAACACGGGCGGCATACCGTGCCGTCCGAACGCCGGCGAGGGGGGCCACGACATGACCATTTTCGAATCCATCGGTGGGGCACCCGCCGTGCAGGCCGCGGTGGACGATTTCTACGTCCGCGTGCTGGCCGATCCGGAGCTGGCACCGTACTTCGCCGACGTCGACCTGGCCCGGTTGAAAGCCCACCAGCGGGCGTTCATCGCCGCCGCGATCGGCGGGCCGCAGATGTACTCGGGCCGGGACATGGCCACCTCCCACGCCCGGCTGGGCATCACGGGCGAGCACTTCGACGCCGTGGTCGGGCACCTCGTCCGGACGCTGCAGGACCTGGGCGTCCCCGACGAGACGATCGCGCAGATCGGTGCGAGCCTGGCGCCGCTACGCGACGACATCGTGTCGGCCCCCGCGGCGGCCGGACAGTAGCGCGCGCACGTCCCGGTTCGATGATCGACGGGACCGGCGTGAGCACCACAATGGACCCATGCGCAGGAACGCCGCCGCCACCGGGAGCGCGATCTTCTTCGCCCTCGCGCCGGGGACCGTCGCCGGGCTGGTGCCCTGGACGCTGACCCGGTGGCGGACGGGTGCACCGCTCGAGCACTGGCCCGCGGTGCGCGTGTTCGGGATCCTGCTCCTGGTCGCCGGCGCGGTCGTGGTGGTGCGGGCGTTCGTCCAGTTCGTGGTCGAGGGCCTCGGTACGCCGGCACCGGTCGCGCCGACGGCACATCTGGTCGTCGGCGGGCTGTACCGGTACGTGCGCAACCCCATGTACGTGGCCGTCGTCGCGGCGATCCTGGGCCAGGCACTGCTGTTGTGGCGACCGGTGCTGCTCGGCTACGGCGCGCTCGCCGCGGCCGCGATGGCCGGCTTCGTCCTCGTCTACGAGCAGCCCGCGCTGGCCGACCGGTTCGGCGACGGGTACGCGACCTACCGCCGCAACGTCCCCGGCTGGATCCCGCGTCTGCGGCCGTGGAACGGACCGGGTTAGGTCCGGACAGCCTCGGGCGCGGGCCGCCCGGCCGGATCGGGCAGGGTGAGGTGGCGCAGCCGCGGAAGTGCGACCAGGACCGCGGAGGAGCCGAGCATCAGCACCACTCCCGCCCACAGGGTTCCCGTGGTGCCGACGGCGTCGGACGCGGGCACGGTCAGCAGCATGCCGAGCGGTACGGTGCCCATGCCGATGAGCCAGGTGTAGGAGTCCAGCCGCGCCATGACGTCCTGCGGCACGAACGCCTGGATCGCGGTGTCCCACGCGGTGTCGTAGATCGTCACCACGACACCGGCGACGAAGGCACCCGCCGCGACGGCCGCCACCGGGGCGCCGGACGCCAACGCGACGGCCTCCAGCGCGGCCGCGCCGACGAGGACGTTCGGCCAGTGCAGGATCCGCCGGGACAGGAACCGGTGGGCCAGCATGCCACCGGCGACCGCACCGGCCGCCGCGCACGTTCCGACCGTGGCCCAGTTCCGCGCGCCGTCGCCGGCGGCGGAGAACAGCACCGGCCCGAGGACGAACACCGGTTGGAATCCGAGGTTCCAGACGGCGAACAGGACGAGGGTGTCCCGGTACCAGCGGTGCCGTCGCATCTCCCGCCAGCCGCTGACCAGTTCACCCACGATGGCCGACGGCGATGCCGCCGCCGGCGTCCGGCGGTCGCTCACCGCACCGGTGACCCCCAGCATCAGCACGACGCTCACCGCGAAGGTCGCGGCGTCCAGGCAGTAGGCCGCTCCCGGGCCCGCGGTGGTGACCATCAGGCCGGCCGCGGCCGGCCCGAACAGCCGGACGGAGTTGCGGGAGATGTTGAACCGGGCGTTGGCCTTCCGCAGGCCGTCCGGCGGGGTGAGCTCACCGATGAGCGCCGTCAGGGCCGGCGCGACGATCGCGTTCACCACCCCGTAGGCCGCCGTCAACCCGAGCACGACCGGCACGGTCGCGAGCCCGGCGAGCAGGAGAACACCGGTGAGGGCCTGGATGGCGCACAGCACCGCGTCGCCGAGGAGGATGAGACGGGCGCGCGACATCCGGTCGGCGATCACGCCGCCGAAGGGCACGAGCAACGTACACGCCATCGACGTGCCCAGCACGAGGCCCACCCCGCCGGCCCCACCGTCGAGGTGCAGAACCCCGAACGACGCCGTCAGCGGGATCATGGCGTCGCCGAACGTGGACACGGTCCGGCTGGCGAGGAGACGGTTCAGTGGCGTCATGACGTCCTCACGAATGCGCGCGTGTCGACGGACGTGCGCCCGCGTGCGCCGCGCGCATTCGTCCCCGTGACCGTCAGCGGAACGCGCCGCTAGTGGACCATGCTGGGCGGACGACGACGCACGACCCTCACCCCCTCCGGCTGTCCGGGTCTGTCGATGGATCACAGCCAAGCCGAACCTGGTGCGGGAAGCATCCACCGGTGGGTTGAGCCCGCGACCCGGTCCTCGAACCTGCGCGGTAGACGCGCCTACGTCACCGGTTGGAGCCGTCGTGGAGGACCGGCGGCGTGAGCGTCACGCGGCGCAGCCGCTGGAACCCGAGGTACGTCGCGGTGACGAGCAGCCCGACGTAGACGTCGTTCTCGAACCAGCCGAACGTCGTCTGCTGGCGCGGCCCGAACGTCGTCGGGTAGTAGAAGACGGACACGCACAGCAGCACCGCGAGGTAGGCGAGAACCGTCAGCTGTGCCGCGCGGCCGGTCCGCCGGGCCACCACCGCCACCCCGAACCCGAGGGCGTAGAACGCCCACGCGAGCGGGGTGGTCACGGTGAACGTCGGATCCTCGATGCCGCCGACCCACGCGTAGACGGTGTGCGCCGCCGACAGGGTGAAGGCGGCCACGAGCACGTGTGACATGTGCCGGCCGTACGACGCCGTACGGCCGGCGCTGGCAGTGGGGCGAAGGGTGGTCATGGCCTGTCCTCTCGTCGTGACGGCGGGACGCCGTCGACGCACAGACTGTCTCCGCCCCCGGTCGCACCCCACCCACAGCGGTTCCACACCCGCACCACACCCGCTGGATTACGATCTGGCCTGTGCAGGCGGCAGCGGAGCCCGGCGACTTCGCGGTCGCGCTCCGCCGCCTGCGCGAGGCGCGGTCGCTGACGCAGGAGGAGCTCGCCGAGCGCGCGGGCCTCACGGCGAAGGCGGTCGGCGCCCTGGAGCGCGGCGAACGGCGCCGGCCCTATCCGCACACCGTCCGGTCGCTCGCGGACGGGCTCGGCCTCGGCGACGACGACCGGGCGGCGCTGGTCGCCGCTGTCCCCCACCGGTCCACCACTGTCGCCCGCGGAGAAACCACGGTCGCCCGCGGAGAAACCACGGTCACCGCGGGAGAGACCGCGGTCGTCGGCCCCGCGGGTGCGACCGCCGGGCGGGCCGGTGCGGTGCCCGACGTCACGCCGCTCATCGGCCGCGACGGCGAGGTCGCCGAGCTGCTGGACCTGATCGGACCCGGTGCGCGCAGACTCGTGACGGTCACCGGCCCCGGCGGGGTGGGAAAGACCCGCCTCGCGATGCGGGTGCTGCGCCTCGCGGCCCCCGACTTCCCCGGCGGCGCCCACCCGGTCGACCTGTCGGCGGTGCGGGAGCCGAAGCTCGTGATGCCCGCGGTCGCCGCGGCGCTCGGGCTGCCCGACACCGTCGGCGTCGAGCCGCTCGACGCGCTCGTGCCCCACCTGGCCGGCCTGCGGGTGCTCCTCGTACTCGACAACCTGGAGCAGCTGACGGCCGCCGCGCCGGTCCTCGCCGACCTCCTGGCACGCTGCCCCGACCTCGTGGTCGTCGCGACCAGCCGGGCGCCGCTGCGCATCCGCGCCGAGCACGAGCTCGTGCTGGGGCCGCTGCCCACACCCGTCACCGACGACGTGGACGCGGTGGCCGCCTCGCCCGCCGTCGCCCTGCTCCTCGACCGGGCCGCGGCCGCCGGGTCGCCGACGGTCGTCACCGACGACGACGCGCCCGCGCTGGCCGCGATCGTCCGGCGACTCGACGGGCTACCCCTCGCGGTCGAGCTCGCGGCGCCGGGCCTGCGGCTGCTGTCCCCGTGGGCCCTTCTCGCCCGGCTGGAACGGTCAGCGCCCGGCGGGGGCCCGCGCGATCTTCCCGAGCGGCACCGGACGATGGCCGCGGTACTCGACTGGAGCATGGACCTCCTCGAACCGGAGGAGGTCTCGCTCTTCGAGCGGCTCGCGGTCTTCAGCGGAGGGTTCACCCTCGACGCTGCGGAGGCGGTCACCGCGGACGACGCGCTGCCCGCCCTCGCCACGCTCCTCGACCAGTCGCTGCTGCTGCGGGCGCCGTCACCGGACCGGCAGCCCCGCTTCCGGCTGCTGGAGCCGGTACGCCAGTACGCGATGCGGCGGTTGCACGCGTCGGGGCAGGCCACCACCGCCGCCGACCGGCACGCCGCGTACTTCCACGCACTGGCCACGGCGTCGAAGGAACCGCTGGAGGGGCCGGAGCTGGCCGGGGTCCTCGACCGGCTCGACGCCGACCACGGCAACCTGCGCTCGGCCTACCTGCGCCTGCTGGAGCTCGACCGGGACAGCGACGCCGCCGAGCTCGCCGGGAGCGTGTGGTTGTATCTCGCGCTGCGCGGCCACGCCCGGGAAGGGCTCACGTGGCTGGCGCGGATCGGGCCCGGCGCCTCCGACGCCGCGCGCTGCCGGGCCCTGACCGGCCGGCTCGGGTTGGGGCTGCTGGCCGGTGACAGCGCGTCGATGCGCGGCGACGCCGATGCCGCGGTGGCGGCGGCCGGACGGGTGACCGATCCGGTCGTGACGTGCGAGACCCTGACCCTGGCGGGCCAGTCGGCCGTCTTCGCGGGCGCCCTGGACGACGCCGGTGACCTCCTCGCCCGCGCGCTGGCGCAGGCGGAGGCCGCCGGTCGGCCCTGGGTGGCCGTGCACGCCCGGCTCGCGCAGGGGCAGCTCGCCCTCGTCGCCGGCGACCTCGCGACGGCCGGCCGCGTGCTGCCGGAGGCGGTGCGGTCGGCCCGCCGGATCGGCAACCCCTTCACGCTGGCGACCGCGCTGAACGTGCACGCCACGCTCACCGAGCTGCTCGGCGACGAACCGGCGACCGCGGCGCTGCTCGGCGAGGCGGTGACCCTGTCGCTCGCCGTGAGGATGAGCTGGACCCTCGGCTACGCGCTGCCCGCCCTGGCGAGCCTGGCCCAGCGGGCGGGCGACCCGGCGTCGGCGGCATGGCTCTTCGGTGCGGGCGCCTCGATCTCGGCCGCCGACGCCGTCGACCCCACGTTTCCCGTCGCGCGGGCGCTGTCCGACCGCGGGCTCGACGCCACCCGCGCCGCCCTCGGCGAGCCGCGGTTCACCCGTGAATGGGACGCGGGCCGCGCCGCCGGCGCCGCCGGGATCCAGGCCCGCGCCGCGGCCGTCACCACCCGCGCCGGCGGGGATCACGACGTGCGCAGGCGGCGGGCGTAGCGCCCGAACTGCCACGCGCCGACGGTCCGCAGCAGCAGCCGTACCGGCATCGGGAGGGTGCCGAGCATGCGGGCCCGCTCCTCGTCGTCGGCGTCCTCCAGCACCAGCCCGAACATGATCGGCAGCTGGGCCGCGCTCATCGCGTCCCGGCCGTGCTCCCCCATCCGGTTCCACTCGGCGGCCGTGACGTGGCGCGCGGCGAGCGGCAGGATCTCGCGCTCCTCCAGGTCCAGGTGCTCGACGAGGTCCGCCGCGAACGCCTCCAGGAGGACCGCGAGGCGTTCCCCGCGGGCGCCGGTCGGGTCGGCGGCCCAGGCGTCGAGCGCCGGCATGATGGCCGCGACGTGGGCGTCGACGCCGTGGTGCTGCGCCTGCATGGTCTCGACGAGCCCGGTCGACGGCGCGGCGCGCTCCAGCAGCAGCGGCCACAGCACGACGTCTTCGCCGACGTGGTGCATCTCGAGGCCGGCGAAGCCGAGGCGCAGGTGCTCCGCGACGATCCGCGCACGGCGGGTGTCGCCCGCGGGGGTGCGCCGGACATGGCCGGCGGCGGCGCCGAACTCGCGCCGGAAGGCGCGGTGGACGACCACCATCTCGTGGACATCGGGACGGGTCATGGTGACTCCCAGGGGCTGACCGGATCTGCTCCGCCCAGCCTGGTCGCCGACAGCGGCCCGACCCCACCCACAGCGCCCCCACACCGCCCCCACGCAACCGTGACGGCATCAATCTGCCGCGCGGAGCAGGTCCGCCGCCTCCCCGGCGAGCAGCCGGTAGCCGTGGTCCTCGGCGAGTCCGGCGGCGAGCGCGGCCTTGCCGGCGGCGGCGCGGTGGTCGCCGAGCAGCAGGTGGGCCCGCGCCTGGCCGATCAGCACGATCGTCTCGTCGAGCCGCAGCCCGGCCTCGTGCGCCACCTGCGTCGCCTCCTCGAAGTCGAGCAGGGCGACCTCGCCGGCGCCGCGCGCCAGCATGACGGCCGCGCGGGCGGCGAGGGCCTTGACCTCCACGGCCCGGTCGCCGATCTCGCGGGCCAGGCTCAACGCCTGCTCGGCGCACTCCATCGCCCGGGACTGCCGGTGCAGGGCCAGGTGCAGATGCGCCGTCACCGCCTGCGTCCCGGCGAGGACGGCCTTGTCGTCGAGCTCCTCGGCCGCGGCGCGGGCCCGGGCCAGGTACCCGTCGGCGCCCGGGAGGTCACCGGACCGGAAGCTGACGTCGCCGAGGTTGACCAGCGCGTAGCTGCGGCCCAGGTGGGAGCCGGCCTTCTCGAAGATGGCCAGGGCCTCGCGGTAGGCCGACAGTGCCCGGGGCAGGTCCCCCATCTCGCTGTAGATGATGCCGAGGTTGCCCAGGTGCGTCGCCGTGACCAGCGGCAGGTCGTGGGCGAGGCTCATCTCCAGTCCGCGCCGATGGTTCTCGGCGGCGGCGTCGAGCCGGCCGTCGACCCGGTACGAGGCGCCGAGGCTGTTCAGGGCGGAGTTCTGCCCGTCGACCCACCCGGCCCGCTCGGCGAGGCGCAGCGCGTCCTGGAATCCGGCGATGGCCGCCTCCCTGTCGCCGGTGCGCCACCTCAACGACGCGACGCTGAGCCAGGCGGCGGCCCGCGCGGCGTCGTCGTCGGCCAGCTCCGCGGCACGCAGGCCGGCGTCGGCGACGCGTTGCCAGTCCACGACGTTCATCCGCAGGTGCAGGTAGCCGCGCAGGTTGTTGGCCAGCAGGTGGGCCACCGGCGCGTCCTCCACGGTCTGACACGCTTCGATGAGGGCGACGAGGTTCGCCAGCTCGGCGTCGAGCCACGCCGTCGCCTCGGCCGCGCTGCCGAACGACGCCGGCGCCAGCAGCCGCGGCGGAGGGGCGAGCCGGGCCATCTGGGGATAGACGACCGTCGCCGCCGCGTCGACGTGCCCCAGGTAGTGGGCCGCCAGCCGCGTTCGCGCCGGGTCGTCGACGTCGGCCCTGGACGCAGCGTAGAGCCGCAACAGGTCGTGGAACCTGAAGCGGTGCGGGGCGTGCTCGTGCACCAGGTGGTAGTTGGCGAGGAGCTCCAGCTGCAGCTGCGCGGTCTTGACGTCGCACTCCAGAAGGCCGGCCACGACGTCGGCGGTGAAGTCCGCGCCCGGCACGAGGCCCAGCCGGCGCAGGGTCTTCCGACCGGACGGCGGCAACGCCTCGTAGGACAGGTCGATGGTCCTCGTCATCGCCGCGTGCTCGTCGTCGGGCACGCTCAACGACGCGAGCCGGTCGGACCCGCGCAGCTGGGCGACGAACGTCGAGATGCTGTGGTGGTTCTGCTCGCGCAGGTTCGCTCCCGCGATCGCCAGGGCCAGGGGCACGTGCCCGCACAACCGGCCCAGCTCGGCCGCCGCCTCCGGCTCGGTGGTGACCTCCCGCTGTCCGAGCACCCGGCCCAGCAGCGCCAGCGACTCCCGGCCCGACATCGGTTCCAGCGGCAGCGGTTGCGCGCCTTCGCGCGCCACCAGGCCGCTGAGGCGGCTGCGGCTGGTGACGATCACCGCGCAGGAGCCGCCGGACGGCAGGAGCGGGCGCACCTGGTCGGCGTCGCGCGCGTTGTCGAGCAGGACCAGCATGCGACGGTCGAGCACCAGCCGCCGGTACTCGGCGGCGGCTTCGTCGGACCCGGTCGGAATGTCCCCGGCCGGCACTCCCAGGGCGTGCAGCAGACGTGCGAGCGCCTCCACCGGACGCAGCGGCCGGTCGTCGGCGTAGCCGCGGAGGTCGACGTGGAGCTGGCCGTCGGGAAAACGGTCGCGTCGGTGGTGCGCCCAGTGGACGGCGAGCGCGGTCTTGCCGATGCCGCCGCCTCCGGCGACGACGGCGATCATCGTGGCCCGGGACGCGAACGACGGCAGCAGCAGCTCGTCGAGCCGCGCCAGCTCGGCCTGGCGGCCGGCGAACGACGCCGTGTCCAACGGCAGCATCGCCGGCACGGCGGCGGCCGGCGTCCGCCACGCCGCCGGCGTACCCCGGAGGATCTCCCGTCCCACCTCCTGGAGCGCGCTACCGGGGTCGATGCCGCACTCGTCGGCCAGCCGCGTCCTGAAGTGCCGGAAATGCTCCAGCGCCTCGGACTGCCGCCCCGACCCGTGCAGTGCCCGGATGAGCTGTGCCTGCAGCCGTTCGCGCAGCGGGTGGGCCTCAATCGGCGCGGCGATGGTCGCCAGCACGTCGCTGAACAGGCCCCGCCGAAGCTGGACCTCCAGGTGGTCCTCGATCGCGTCGACCCGCTCGCCCTCGAGCAGCTCGCGGGCGGACTCGACGAACGCGCCGCTGGCGTCGCTCAGCGCCGGGCCACGCCACAACCGCAGAGCGGCCTGGAACCGCTCGGCGGCCAACGGGAGGTCGCCGTCCTCCGCGGCGAGCCGACCCTGTGAGACCGAGCGCCGGAACTCGAGCAGGTCGACCTCGTCGTCGCCCGCCCGGATCACATATCCATGCCCGTCGTTGACCAGCACCTCGTCGGTTCCGCCCTGCCGCAGAGCGGTTCTGACCGCGTGCACGGCGTTCTGCACCTGCTGGCGGACGGTCGCGGGCGGCGCACCCGCCCACAGGGCCTCCTGCAGTGCCTCGGCGGTCACGATCCGGCCGTGGTTGAGCAGGAGGAAGGCCAGCAGCCCGCGCCGCTGCGAGCGACCTATCCCGAGGTGCCGGCCGTCACGTTCGACCCTGACGGATCCCAGCAGGTAGTAGCGCACGTGTCCCCCGTGACCCGTCGTCGCCGACCCGGTCGCGACCGCCGGGTGCGTCGCGTGTGAGCGGATGTATGAGCGGCCCGTGGCCAACTATGAATGTTGGTTCGTCGATCCGAGGGAGACTATATGAGCAAGCTCCGACGCCTGGTCCTCATCGCCTTTGCCATCGGCGCGGTCGCCGGTGGCGTTGCCGTGACGGGATCCGCGGTCGCCAGCGACGCCAGCGTCGTGGCGCTGCCCGACTGCAACGTCAACCACGGCTGCTGACGCACCGGCGACGCCCCGCCCGGCACCCCCCGCCGGCGCGGGGCGCGTCGCTGTCCGGAGGGCGACATCTGTCCAACGGCTGCACCGTCAGCCGAGCGCGGCGGCCAGTTGGTCGTAGGTGGGCGCGAGCTGCCGCAACGTCTGTGCGGCGGTGTTCGTGTGTCCCTCGACGAGGTCGTGCTGGAGGCTGCCGACCAGCCGGGCCTGCCGCGTGGCGACGGCGGCGGCTTCGTCGCGGTCGATGCTGGTGAGCGCGGTGGCGGCGTCGGTGAGCCGTCGGGCGCCGACCCGGATCGCGAAGTGCGTCAGGTGATCCTGTGTCCCGGGGTCGAGTCCGTCGGTGACCAGGTCAGCGAGGCGGTGCGCGGCGGTGGCGCCGCCGATGGTGCCGGGGGGCACGGCGAGGTCGTCGCGCCCGCGCAGCCAGGCGACCGCGCCGGGCAGGGCAGCACGCAGCGCCGCACCGGTGGTGACCTCGCGGACCTGCTGGAAGTTGCCGCGCATGGTGTACGGCTCGGCGTGGTAGAAGGTGATCGTGTCGGCACGCCATGCGGCCAGGAAATCCCGGGTCGGCAGCGTCGCGTAGGGGCAGCCGTGGGGGTCGTGGAACAGGACCCGCGTGCCGTCGGCCTCCAGGACGGCGACGTAGTGGTCCGACCCGATCGGTCCCTTCATTCCGGGTAGGTGACGCAGCAGGCCCATCTCCAGCGGTCCGGCCAGCACGGGGCCGGTCGTGACCGCTTCCTCGAGCATCGCGAGGGCCTGCCCGCTGTCGTCGGCGCCCTGCCGGCGGCAGGTCCAGCCGAGCAGGGCGATCGCGTCGTCGATGCCGCGGTCGTCCCAGCCGTACGGGTCGAACAGCGGCAGCCGCCCGCCGAGCATGTGCATGCCGAACGGCGAGCCGGTCAGCACCTCGATGATCGACGGGGAAGGTGCGGTGGGACCGAGGGCCATGGCCAGCGAGTTGGCGTAGCAGTAGGGCCCGGAACCTGTGTAGGGGTGCATGTCTCAGCTTCTTCCGCTGGTCGAGACGGGGTAGGCGACGTCGAGGAGGGCACCGTCGGTGCCGGGCCGGATCTCGACCGGGCTGGCGATATTGACCAGACGGTTCGCGTCGATCCATGCCTCCACCGTCTCGTAGGCGCGCAGGATGTCGGGGAACCCCGCGTCGGCCTCGGCGACCGGCAGGTAGATGTCGGTGCCGGCCGGCGAGAGCCGGACCCGCAGGTCGTCGACGGGTTCGACGGAGCCGGTGAACGGCACGGTGACCTCGACGGGTCCGTCGCTGTCGTGGGTCACGAACCCGTGGAAGTGCACCAACGTCGGCCCGTCGTGCGGCAGGCCGACCGTCCGCAGCCGGTCGCGGATGCGTCGCTGTGCTTCGGTGACGAAGGTGTCCAGCTCGCCGATGTGCACGCGCCGTTCCTGGCACAACAGCTTGCGCAGCGGCCTGGCCCGCAGTTTCGGAGCGGCGGTGGTCGACGCGGCGGCGCCGTCGAGAGCCTCGATCAGCTCACGGCGGCGCCGAAGCTGGGCCTCCTGGGCGGTCAGCCACGCGCGCAGTTCGGCCTGGCGGCCCTGCGGGCTCAGCTCGATCAGGGTGGCGATGCGGGCCAGCGGCAGCTCCAAGGTGCGCAGCCGGGCGATCAGCCGACCGCGGGGAAGCTGGTCGCGGTGATAGCGGCGGTAGCCGGTGGCCGGGTCGATGCCGGCCGGCACCAGCAGGCCCTGCTCGGCATAGAGCCGCAGCGCCTTCGACGACAGCCGGGTCGCCGCGCCGAACTCGCCGGGCAGCATGAGGTCCGCGTCGTTCACCCGCCCAGCCTGGGCCATGCCCTTGGGGCGAGGTCAAGCCCATCCGCCTCCCACGTCGTCGCGCGCGACGACGCTCTCCTGGAGACCTGACCACCGTGGACGTGCGCTCCCCCGCCGGAGCCGTCGCCGGCGGGGAAGCGCACCGCGGGAGGTCAGACCGCGTACTGCAGGATGAACGGCGTGTCCGCCAACGCGCCGGCCGTGGTGTGGCAGCGGACCAGCACGAGCTGGTCGGTACCGAACGGACCCCATCCGATCGGCTTGCACTCGTTGGCGTTGCTCCCCTGCGCCGTCACGTGGACCAGCGCCTCCGCGCTCTGCTGCTTCGGCAGCGTCACCTGGTAGCTGCCGACCCCGGTGCGCAGGATCGTCGGCGCACCGGGCGAGTTGATCCACCACGGCGACGGTGCCGTGTAGCTGGGCGTCGTGGGCTGGTTCGCCCACAGGTGCGCCCGGGCGTGGTGCGTGCCGAAGATGGTGGAGTTGCTCGTGATCGTCACGTCGAACATGGCGTCCGCCGGGGTTCCGGTCGCGGAGAAGCACCGCACCTCGACGACCTCGTCGGCGCCCGACGCCCCGAACGTTGCGACCTTGCAGGCCTCCGCGCCGACCGTGCCCTGCGCGGTGGCCACCGCCGTGCCGCCGGTGAGCGCCATGGCGCCGAAGCGCACCTGGTAGACGCCCGCGGACTGACGGGTCACGGTGTTGGTGCCGCTGCGCGAGTTGAACGACCACTTCGGGTCGGGAACGTAGGACGGCGTGGTGGGCTGGCCGGCCCAGGCGTAGGCGATGACGCCGGAGTCGCTGTCCATCACCGGTAGCGCGAAGCTCATGCTGAACATCGCGTCCACGGCCGTGCCGTCCGCGGCGAAGCAGGTCACCTGCACCGTCTGGTCGGGACCGGACGGGAACCACGTCCCCACCCGGCAGGCGTGCGGGTCGTTGCCGACCGCCGACACGTGCACGGTGCCCGACTGGATGCCGTGGCCGAGGTTGGTCACCTGCACGGTGTACCGGCCCGTGCCGGTCCGGGTGACGGTGCTGTCGTGTCCGGTGGCGTTGCGTTGGCGGACCGGCTTGTACGAACCCACGAGCGGCTGGTCGGCCAGCACCCAGGCGTAGAGCCGCCGCGGCGCGGTCGTCTCGATCCAGGCGCGGATCGAGTTGTCGAACGCCTGGGCGTAGATGCCGGGCTTGTTCGGCAGTCCGCAGCCCTCGCCGCGGCTGACGACCCCGATCAGCTTGTCGCCCTCGAACGGCGAGTGCACCATCAGCGGTCCGCCGCTGTCGCCCTGGCAGGAGTCCTGCCCGCCGGCCATCGGTCCGGCGCCGATCTCCATCGTCGGGTTGAACGGCTTGGTCAGGTTGAGCGGCAGCGACGCCATCAGCGCGTCGGACTGGATCGGTACGTCGACCTCCATCAACTGGTTGACGGGGGTGAACGAGCCGAAGGACGTGACACCGTGTCCGATGGTCGTCGCCGTGTCGCCGACCTCGTGGTGCGCGGCGTCGGTGCCGTCGGCCAGTTCGATCGGGAACCGGTTCGACGGCGTCGCGAGGCGGATGAGCGCCACGTCGGCGTTCGGGTCCGGGTGCAGCACGATCTGGGCCGCGTCGTGCATCTGGCCCTGGCTCAGATCGGTCAGCACGGTGTTGCCGATGAACAGGTCGATGTCGGCCGGTGCGAGGTCGGGAGTCGGACTCGTGATGCAGTGCTTGGCGGTGAGCACCCAGTCGTCACGGATCAGCGAACCGCCGCAGTAGTGCTTGTCCAGGGTGCCGCCCGAACGCCGCAGGTTCTGCACCGAGACGAAGTGCGGGTACTCGCCGACGTCGGCCGGTCGACCACCCACGATGAATGGACCGACCGGCTCGGCGTGTGCCGCGCCGGTGCCGACCGCGAATGCCGCCGCCAGGGTCGCCACGCCGAGCCACGCGGCGACCCCCGCTCTCCAACGAATGCGCATCTGAAGCCCTCCTGCCGGACGTGCCGGCATTCCCGCATGGACCGCCCGGTCGGGCGGCGCATGCAAGGGCACCACCGCGGGGCGGCGGCGGCCATACGCAGTTCCCCGTACGCGTCGCCGACGCGCACACGTGGTCGGACGGCGGGGTGGCCGACCGTGTCCATGCCGCACCGGTGCGGCATGGACACACCGCCACGGCGGCGGGGACCATCGACGGCAACCCATGTCCGGCGGAGAGGAACGCGCATGCACAGACGTCTCCTGGCCACCGTCGCCACGGTCGCCGCGATCGCGGTCGCCGTGGGCGGTTGCGGCGACGGATCCGGCGCGAACGGATCGTCGGGACCGACAGGCCCGCCGACCGCGTCCGCCGCCACGACCGCCTCGCCGCGCGCCGTGGACAACACCAACCAGGTCTGTGCCGACGCGAAGGACCTCAGAGCCGAGTACAAGGAGAAGGCGGCCGACATCCTCACCCGGGCGGTGACGGCGGGCACGACGGATCCGCTGCAGTTCGATCGGATCATCGGCGAGATGGTCCCGCTCGCCAAGGACTACAAGGCCAGGTTCGAGGCGCTGGCGACCACCGCGACGGCCCAGCGGGTCAGGACCGCGCTCACCACGATGGCCGCGAAGCTGGACGGGGTCACGGCGGAGAACGCCTCCGACGCGGTCGCCGTCACCGAGGGCGTGCTCACGCGGGACTGCGGATGGGGGTGACCCCACGCGGGCGCGGACCGACGCCGCGGGCCCGCGGCCCGCGGCGTCGGTCCGGTCACGCGGGGATGGGCGCGTCCCGGCACACGGTGCCGGCCGGCGGGACCGTGAGGGCGAGCAGGAACGCGTACATGTGACCCTCGGCGCACAGGCTCTTGCGACGCGCCGTGTGGCCCTCGCCCTCCCACGTCAGCAGGTGACCGTTGTCCAGCACGCGCGACAGCGTCACCGAGTCGGCGTACGGGGTGTCGGGGTCACCGGTGTTGCCGACCACGAGCACGGGCGACGAGCCCGCCGCGTGGTACGGCCCGGTGTACCGGCTGCGCCGCTCGGCCGGCCACTGCACGCACGCCGGCGCGTGGGTCTGGTCGTAGGCCGGCGGGCCGTAGGCCATGCCCGGCGCGGTCAGCGGCGCGTCGGCGGCGGCGCGGGCCAGCTTGGCGCGCAGCAGCTGCATGCTCTGCGGGTAGACGCGGTCGGCGCACTCGACCGACACGTTGGCGGCGTTGAACCGCGTGTCGGAGTCGGGGATGACGTACATGAGCGGACCGGTGCGCGACTCCGCCGAGCGCAGGTCGGTACCGAGCACCGACCACCGGCGGGTGCCGGAGTTCAGGCGGAACGTCAGTTCCGACAGCATGGTCGCGCCGTTGACGACGATCCTTCCGGCCGCGTCGCGGACCGGGTTCGTGTCGAGGTCGGTCAGGATCGCCCGGATGCGGGCCGCCAGACGGGCCGTCGTCGAGCCGGGCACGGCGGCGGCGAACTGGCACTGCGCCGGGGTGGCCGCGCACCAGTCGAGGAAGCGGTACATCGCCGCCTCCGTGGCCACGTACTGGGCGTGGTCGTAGGAGTACGGGTCGTTGGCGTACCTGTCCGGGTCGTAACCGGCGTCCAGCACCACCGCGCGGGTGCGCTTCGGGAACAGGTTCAGGTAGACAGTGCCGACGTAGGTGGCGTAGGACTCGGCGAACAGCGTCAGCTTCGGGTCGCCGACGGCGGCGCGCATCAGGTCGAGGTCACGGGCCTGGTTCGCGGCGCCGACGTGCGGCAGCAGGTCGGCGGAGTTCGCCTGGCAGGCGGCGTCGAACTCGCGGGCGAGCCGCACCGCCGTGTCGAACGACGTGGTGGTCGGTGTGGTCGTCACCTGTGCCCACTGGGCCTGGTACTTCGGCGTGTCGAGGCAGGTGAGCGTCGGGCTGCTGCGCTGGACGCCACGGGCGTCGTAGCCGACGATGTCGAACTTCTCCCGGATCTCGGCCGGTGAACTGGTGGCGTACGACGAGACCCAGCCCCAACCCGACCCGCCCGGGCCACCGGCGTGCAGGAACAGGGTGCCGATCCGCTTGGCCGGGTCGGTGGCCGGTGCCTTGCGCACCTGCAACGTGATCGTGCGGCCGCCCGGGTCGCGGTAGTTCAGCGGGACCTGTGCCGCCGCGCACTGGTAGGCCGCGTCGTCGGCGCACGGCGCCCAGTTCAGGACGGGCACCGCCACCCCCGGCAGGCCACCCGCCGGGACGTCCGTCTTCTGTGCGAGGACAGGACCCGCCACCATGGATGCGGCCAGCACCCCGGCTGCCGCGGCGGTCGCGACAGCTCTGGCCTTGGTGAAAATACTCATGCACTGATAGACGGTTGGACATCTGTCGTTGGTTGCGGGTCCGGCCCGACACTCCGGCGTCGTCCACAGTGGACGTTCGGCACTAGCGGCTTTTCCGACGGCGCCGGTGGCGCGCTGCCGCTATGGTGGACCGGGCCGGCCGCGGGACTCCGGTACGACTTCCGAAATTGCCTCTGAAGCGATCCTTCGCAGCTCGTTCCGCCACTCCCCGGCCGGCCCTCCATGTCTGTGGAAGGGGCTGTTCCCGGAAGGGGCCGTCGGAAGGGGCCGAGGTGTCGCTGCGTGACCTCGTGGCATGCGAAGACGTCGTGATGTTCGTCAACGCCGCGATCGCGTCCACCGGGCAGCGGGAGTTCCACAGCGACGCCGCCACGCAACGGCTGTCGCTGGACTTCCTGCACGAGTACGTGCGCACCAACTACCGGCCGGTGTACGCGGCGTGCCTCGCGCTGGACATCAACGACCACAACGCCGGCCGGATCGTCGCGCACCTGCTGCGGACGTCGCAGGTCGCCGGCCCGGCCGAACGCGCGACGGAGGGCCGCCTGATCGCGGCCCGGCTCCGGCGGATGCCGCCGCAGCGGGTCTACCGCGTGTTCGCACAGCTGCGGACGTGGAAGGTCAACAACCGCCGCACGCGCGCGATCGTCCGCGACTGGCTGGCCGGGCGCAACGACCTCACCTTCGACGCGGTCAAGTACCGGCGCGGGCTGGCCGGAGCGGCGCGCCACGCCCACCTCGCGCTGCCCACCGAGGTCGGCGCCGCACTGTTCGACTGGCGCCGCCGCAAGCGCTACGACGCTCCGCTGCTCGAGACGTGGCGCCGGGCGCACTACGACCGGAGCGCGCTCTACGACCTGCCGTACACCGTCGCCGAGGGGCTGGCCGCCCGGCACGGCATCGACCGGAAGACGTTCCTCGACCGGATCGCACCCCGGCTGACCGCGCGGGAACGGCTGCGGCTGCAGGAGAGCGCCGCCCGGCTCGGTGTGACGGCCGTCCGCGACGAGGTTCCGCACGGATCGCTGACCCGGCTGGCGTCCTACGCGCTGGCGCTGCCCCGCCGCGACCGGGCCGCGCGGCGCGAGGAGCTGACCGCGGCGCTTCGCGACGCCGCCCGCCGGGTCGCCGGCCGCCGGGCCGGCACGTGGGGACGGGTGGTCGCCGTGCTCGACGACAGCTACTCGTCGGCCGGCTCGGGAACCAAGCGGCGCCGGCCGCTCGCGGTGGCCCTCGCCGCCCACTACCTGCTCGACGAGCTCGCCGCGTCGTTCACCGGGCTGTGGCTGGCCCACCGCGGCGACCCGCTGCTGGTGCACCCCTTCGGCGCCACACCCCTCGGGGAGCGGATCCTCGACGCGCTGGAGCTGCGGCCGGACCGCCTGGTCGTCGTGTCCGACGGATGGGACAACGCACCGGTCGGCCTCGCGGGTGAGGTGCTGCGGGTGTGGCGCACCCGCATCGACCCGGACCGGCGCACCGACGTCGTCCACCTCAACCCGGTGTACGAGGCCCACCGGTTCGACGTGCGACCGTTGGCTGGCGGGGTCGCCAGCGTCGGGATCCGTGACGCGGAGGACCTGCCCGCCCTGGTGGAGCTGGCCCGCTTCGGCACCGGTACGGCGGCGTTCGACGAGCTGCTCGGCTACCTCGACGAGCGGGTGTCCACGTTCCTGTCCGGGGAGGCGCCGTGAACCTGACCGGTCTGGTCGCCGGCCCACCCCAGGTGTGGGGCTCGGTACGCCTGGTGCCCCTGCTGCGTCCCGAGCCGATCACCGACCTCCGCCTGCACGCCCACCTGCGCGGCGACAACGAGCTGAGCATCGTCGACGTGACGCCCCGCACGTCCTACATCGCGTTCATCCCGCACGCGTTCGTGGCCACCTGGACCCGCGACGGCTCCCCCGCCGCCGCGTTCGGCACCCAGCTCGCCGACGCCGACGCCACGGGTGAGCCGCGCGGCATCCGGCTGCGGTTCGACCGGCGGATGGCCCGCGCCCGGCGCAACGAGCCCGAGCGGCTGCGCTTCCTGCCGCTGCACCTGGCCCTGGAGGGCTACCTGGCGCTGCACCTGGGCGGCCCGTCGGTGGCGTGGCAGGACTGGAGCGCCCGCGCGCTGCGGGTGGGGCTGTCGCCCCGGATCGAGGCCGCGTACGCGGGCACCTGGGTGCCCGGGCTCGACGACGCGATGCGCGTCTTCGAGATCCACCCCGACCAGTGCGGGATGATGCTGTACGTGGCCGACGCGCTCGCGTCGGCGTTCGTGGTGGGTCACCCCGACGACTACCGCGCCCTGCACCCGACGCTCCTGCGCGACATGTACGGCGAGCTGGTCTACCGGTACGCCGTGATGTACGACGGCGTCCCGGAGTTCCGCGCCCGCATCGACGACACGGCGGTGAGCTCGCCCGCCGACCTCCGCGCGGAGGTCGCGCGCGCCGCGGCGCAGTGGCACACGTTCCACGGCACCATGGCGGCCGGCCTCCCCGACGCGGAGACGTCCACTGTGGACAAGGTGTACCGGTTGGCCCCGTACACGTTGAGCCGCTTCCTTCCCACCTTCGACCCCGACCGGGAGAACCACATCGGCGAGCTGATCACCGACGGGTCGGGCCGGGTGGCCTACCTGAAGACGTTCCGTCTGTCGGCGGCACAGGCCAGGCGCGGGCACCTGCTGTCGACCCTCGCCCGGCACGACTGGAACCTCGACGCCACCGCGACCGCGCTCGGCAGCACCCGCGAGGACTTCGTGGGCCGGATGGAGCGGGCCGGGTTCGGGGCGCTCCTGCGACAGGACGTGCTCGACGCCGCCCGGGCCGCACGCCGGCGTCCGCCGCGGATCAACCGGCGCAGGTGACCCCCCGTCACTGTGACCGGCGCCGCCGGACCGTCCCCGATGGACGGTCACCGGTGGAGCGCCACCAGGCGTGGGTCCGCCGTGAGCGTGAGCCGGGCCAGGTCGCGACCGGCCCGGCAGATGCGGTCGCGCAGCGCCGCGTCCGGGTCGGCCACCTCGGCGGCGGTCGCGTAGACCGCGGTCGGCACCACGAGCGCCCGTAGATAGGTGAACAGCGGCCGGACGGTGTGTTCCAGCGCGAGTGCGTGCCGCGCCGTGCCGCCGACCGCCGCGAGCAGCACCGGCCGGTCGGCTAGGGCGGAGTCGTCGAGAACGTCGAAGAACATCTTGAACAGGCCGCTGTAGGACGCCTTGAAGATCGGGGTGACGGCGATCAACGCGTCGGCGTGACGGACCGCGTCGAGGGCCTCCCGCAGCGACGGCGGGACGAAGCCGGTCAGGAGGGCCTCGGTCAGGTCGTGGGCGTGGTCGCGTACCTCGATCGACCGGGCGTCCGCGTCGGGTGCGGTGGCCGCGGCCAGCCGTTCGCCGAGCAACCGGCACGACGAGGGCCGGCCGAGGCCGCCGGACACGATCGTGATCATCGGCCCACCTTCACGTCGGGCGCCCGCCGGCGCCGCTGCACGACCATCGTGAGCATGCCGAGCGCCACGAGCACGGTGCTGACCGCCAGGGTCACCCCGGGACCGGCGCCCCCGTGGCCGTGTCCGTCGCCGTCCGGCGCGACGCCGACGTCCGGCCCCGGCGCAAGGCCACCGGCCGCCGCCGGCACGGTACCGGCCTCGGTACCGGCGTCGATGCCGGCGTCGATGCCGGCGTCGATGCCGGCGTCGATCGCGAACCGCAGCATCCCCGAGACCGCCCGTCCGCCGGGAAAGACCGCGTGGTAGGCCACGAGGTACTCGCCGTCCCCGGTCAGGCTGACCGGCACCGACATCCGGTCACCGGCGGTACCGACCGCACCGGCCGGCACCCGGGTCCCGTCCACGGTGCCGATACTGAGGTGTGAGCGGGCCGGGTCGGGCCGGGCGCTGAACGTCAGCTCGATCCGGGCCGGCTGAACCACCAACCGTGCCCCGTCGGCGGGCAGCGCCGACACCAGCCGCGCCGGTCCGGTCTCGACGACCAGCGCGAGGATCAGCACCGACGCGGCGAGCAGCGCCACGGCGGCCGCTCCCACGCGCCGCCAGAAGAGCCGGTGGGACGGGGCACGGTCGGTGGTCATCGCGCGGAAGCCTTGCAGCTGCAGCGCATCCGCTCGTACTCGGCGGCGTTCGGCCGCATGTGCAGGTACATCGCCACGACCATCGGGACGAAGACGATCGTGTTGTAGAACAGGTGCAGCTCGACCCGCGGTGCGACCAGTTGCGCGACGCTGGTCGCCACCGGTTTGCCGGCGAGGTGCGAGCCGGTGATGGACTGCAGGAGGAGCAGCAGGTGCTCGAGGTGGTGCCATACCTGGATGCCGAATGCGATCATCCACCAGGTGCGGGCCCGGCCGACGAACCCGGTGCGCAGGATCCACAGCCCGACGAGCATCACGATCGCGTACCCGTAGTGCAGCCACTCCGACGTGACCAGCCACGGGAAGAACTGACCGAGCACGCCGCGCGCCTCGGGCCGGGGACGGCCGAGCCCCCAGATCTGCACGGCCTGCACGATGTGCTCGGCCCAGTGGGCCAGCACGATCACCATGAACACGTTGAGGGCTGCCCGGTGCCGGTCGACGTTGATCCGGGTCATCAGCGGCATGGCCGGATGCAGGGTGGTCATTGCTCCTCCAGTCAGACGGCGACGGGTGCGCCGTACGGGGCCAGCGCCCGCACCAGCGCCGCCGGCACGCGGGCCGGCTCGGTGTGTCCGTTCGGCCCGCGCATGCAGGCGATGCGTTGCCTACCGCGGGCGACGAGCCGGGTTCCGGCGCCGTCGACGCGCAGGTAGTCGAACTCCAGCTCCAGCTGGGTCTGTGCCAGTTCGGCGAGGCGCATGGTGACCACGAGGTCGTCGAACGCGGTGAGTTCGGCGAAGAACTCGCAGTCGACCTTCAGCGTGAAAAGCTTCAGGTCGCGGTTCAGGTCGGCGAGAACCTCGGGGGCGTGCTCCTTGAGGAACAGCTCCCGGCAGCGGCCCTGCCACCGCAGATAGTTGACGTAGTACACGTTGCCGACGAGGTTCGTCTCCTCGAATCCGACCACGTGCCGGTACTCGTAGCCCCGGTTCACGACCGTTCCTCCTTCACCAGCACCGCGACGACGACGGGGGCGTCGATGTCGCGGATCGTCGTCGTCCACGCCGCCACCCGCAGCGGTCCGGACGCCAGCACCGTCCACCCGTCGTCGCGGATGGTCAGGAGCGTGAGCGGTGCACCGGGCGGCGAGCCCGCTTTCCGCAGGCACTCGACGGCGCACCACACAGTGGTGGCCGCGTCGTCGGGCGGCTTCCGCAGGTGCCCGACGAGGGCGGCGTGCGGGCCGAGCAGGCCGGCCCAGTCGGCGGCCGACCGGTGCCGCACCGTCTCCAGGTCGCAGGCGAGCGTGCCGGTGCCGGCGACCGCGAGGGTCAGCGACGGCAGGTGGGCCGCCGACACCGTGACGCCGTCGACCTCCGGGCGGCCGTCGGGGCGGTACCGCACCTCGACGGGCCGGCCGACCGCCCGTGACAGCGCCGCCGCGGTTCCGTCGCGGCCGTCGCGTGCCTCGACCACGACCGCGGGGTCCACGTCGAGAACGTCGCCCAGCCGGCGCTGCAGGTGCGGGCCGAGCAGTGCCGGAACCCACGGCCCGGCACCGTCGGTGCGCCGGACCGCCCGCAGCCGCAGACCCTCCCAGAACTCCACGACCGTCCCGGACGCGTCGCGCACGGCGAGGTCGTAGACGAACGTGTCGCCGTCGTGCGACCGCTCGACCGCGACGAGCGTCACCCCGTCGAGCGCACCGGCGAGCTTCGGCCCGGCCGGGTGGATGCGCGTGACGCCGATGGGCAGCAGCGTGGCGTCGGGGACGCACACCTGGATGCCGTGCATGAAGGCGTCGCGCGCGCCCGGGTCGCCGAGCAGCAGTCGGCCGGGCAGGAACGCGCTGAACCACGTGTCGTCGGCGGTGCGGACCTCCGCCTCGACGGCGCGGGCCGCCATCCGCCGGTAGCGGTGCACCCGCTGGAACCGCCGTCCCTGGAACAGGGTCCCGTCGTAGAGGTCGCGGCCGGGGTCCAGGCCGATCGGCGGCAGGTCGGTCGCCGGTGGGCCGGCCGGCGGGTCCCACGGCCGGAACGACAGCCGGGCCCGGAAATGCTCGGCCGCGAAGGCGGTCTCGCTGCTGCGGATGCTCACGTCGACGGTGTCGGCGTCGACGGCCAGGGCCGCGATCCGCACGGTCGTCGCGCCGCCGGACGGCACCACGATGGGACGCAGGAACTCCGCGTTCTCGACCGTCGGCACCCCGGCGTGGTCTCCGAGCGACGTGGCGACCTGCGCCATCGCCTCCAGCCCGAACACGGCCGGGAACAACAGGTTCCCGTCGAGCCGGTGCTCGTCGAGGTACGGGTCCTTGACCGGGGTCAGCTCGACCTCGGTGACCAGTTCGACGCCGTGGTACCGCACGAGCTCCCGCTCGACGAACCGCAGCAACGGCAGCTCGGGCCGCTCGAACCGCACGGTGTCGACGTGGTCGACCCGTCCGGTGACCACGAGCGCCGGCGGCAGGTCGGCCTGGTCGAGGATGTCCCGCAGCACGGCCACCCCCTGCTCGGGGGTGATGGGCGTGACCCCGATCCCCTGCAGGGTCTCCACGACCGACAGCCGTTCACCCATGCCGACGCCCGACCACACCGACCACTCCAGGCAGACCGCCCGGCACCCGGGCCGGTCACCGGCCACCTGCCGGGTCAGGTCGGCCAGCCAGTCGTTGGCGGTGGCGTAGTGCGCCTCGCCGTGCAGACCGGCACGGCCGATGATGCTGCCGAACGTCACCAGCAGGCGCAGGGAGTCCAGGTCGACCGCGTCGAGCACGGCGCGCAGTCCGTCGATCTTCGGCGCGAGCGTGCGGCGCAGCGTCTGCGCGTCGAGGGTCGACAGCGACGCCGGCTCGTTGCGTCCCGCGCCGTGCAGCACCGCGGTCACCCGTCCGAACTCCGCCTCGACCGCGGCCACCGCCGTGCGCACGGCCGCCGGGTCGGTCACGTCCGCGCGGGCGTAGAGCGTGGGGACGCCCGCCGCGCGCATCCGGTCGAGGTTGGCGGACAGCGCCGCGTCGGTGGCGGGGTCGGACCGGCCGAGCACAGCCAGCCGGGCACCGGTGCGGGCGGCCAGGTCGAGTGCGCACTCGGCCGTGATGCCCTTGCCGCCACCGGTGACCAGCAGGACGTCGGAGGGGTCGAGCGGCGGCCTGCCGGCCCGCATCGGCCGCATCCGCAGCTGCGGCACCCGCCGGATCCCGTCGAGGTCGTAGTGGGTCTCGCTGAACCCGTCGGTGGCGGCGACGTCGGCCACCACCAGGTCCACAGTGGACGGTTCCAGTGGCGCGTCGACGATCGTGGTGCGCAGCGTCGGCGCCTCCAGGCGGGCGGTGCGGGCCATCGCGGCGGCGCCGCGGCCGCGTTGCAGCACCACCAGCCGCCCGCCGGCCGGCAGGGACGTGGCCGCCTTGACGCCGTCGAGCGCCAGTTCGAGATCGGCGGGCCCGCAGTCGGCGGGCACGCAGATCAGCACGCCGGGTCCGAGCCCGGCGCGGTCGAGCGCGGCGCGCAGGTCGGTCGCGAGCGGGTCCGGTCCGGCGAACAGCCGCCAGGGCGCGGTGGTCGCGCTGGTCGCGCTGGTCGCGCCGCTCGCGGCCGTGGTCACGACCTGGGTGGACGGGGGACGCGGTGCCGCCGCGAGGTGGACCTCGAACGGGCGGACCCACGGGCCGACCCCGTCGACGCCCGGTGCCGCCACGGGGCCGCCGGTGGCGGCGAGCTCGTCGAGCGCCTCGGCGAGCTGCCGCACGGTCGCGGTCGCGAAGTTCGTCGGCGCCTGCATCGCCGGCAGGCCCAGGTCGCGGGCGGCCTGGTTCACCAGCTGGCCGACGGTGATGGAGCTGAGGTGCAGGTCGTCGAGGAGCTGACTGTCGTCGTGGATGACCTCGACGGGCAGCTCGGCCCGTTCCGCGGCGAGGGTCCGCAGCCGCTCCAATGTGGACACCGGTGCGTCGTCGGGTTGCCCGGCCGTGCTCACGTCCGTCCCCTCGGATGCGCTGTCGACGACGGCCGGAACCGCCGCGGCGACCGCGGGTGCCGACTCGCAGGGGTTCTCGAAGAAGCTGAACGTGGCGTCGAGGGCGAGCGGACGGCTGAAGCGCCCGGCGGCGAACGCCCGGTGGTCCAGGGCGGCGCCGGCGACGTGGGCGGCGCCCAGCGCGGCGAGGAACCCGCCGAGGCTCCGGCTGTCGGTCTCGGTCGCGACGACCGGTACGTCGACGAGGTCACGCGCCATCCGCGTGAGGACATGCCCCGGTCCGACCTCGACGAACAGGTCGACCTCGGCGGCCGCGGCGGTGACCGCCTCGGCGAACCGGACCGGCTCGACGACCTGGCGGTTCAGCAGGTCGGCGACGTCGACGCCCGCCGGCAGGTGCGACCCGGTGACCGTGGAGACGATCCGACCGCGGAGCGGCGCGAACGACCGGCCGGCCAACCAGCCGGCGAAACGGTCGGCCGCGGGCGCCATCAACGGCGAGTGGAACGCGTGCGACACCGGAAGGCGCGCGGACTCGATCCCGGCCGCGGCGGCGGCCTGACACACCCGGTCGACCGCGGCCTTCGGGCCGGCGACGACCGTCTGCCGCGGGCCGTTGTACCCGGCGACGACGACCGGTTCGGCGCCGATCATCCGTACGGTCGCGACCGGATCGGCGGCGACACCGGCCATCGTGCCGGGCAGCCCGTGCGCGGACATCAGCCGGCCGCGGGCCGCGGCGACCTCCGGCAGCCCGTCGTCGTCGATGGCACCGGCCCAGCACAGGGCGACGATCTCGCCGAGGCTGTGCCCGACGGCGACGTCGGCCCGCACGCCGAGCAGGTCCAGCACCCGCAGACCGGCGAGCGAGCCCGCCGCGATGCGTGGCTGCGCCACGGCGGTGTCGACCGAGCCGTCGGCGCCGGTGACCTCGGCGCGGCGCAGCACCTCGTCGGCGACGGCGAAGCGCCGGTGCAGCGCGCCGCGCCCGCCGCCACGCCCGGACCCCTGCCCCGGAAACAGGAAACCGATGCGCGCCGGTCGGGCGGCATGGCCGACGAAGGCCCGTCCGGTGCGGTCGACCATGCCGTGCCGGCCCTCGTCGAGGGCCGTGACGAGATCGGTGAGGGCGCGGTGCGCGTCGTCGGGCGACCGCACCACGGCCGCGGCCCGGTAGGGCCGGTCGCGCAGGTCGCGCTGGAGCGCGGCGGCGAGATCGCCGAGCTGGGCGTAGCTGACCGTCGCCGCGAGCGTGGCGGTGGCGACCAGCCGGCCGCGCAGTTCGTCGGGGCCGTCCGCGTCGAAGAGCAGCAGTTCCGCGTCGTGCGCGGCGCTCGCGGTCACCCGCGGGTCCGGTCCTCCCCCGGCCGCCTCCGTCCGGTCGTCCGCCCCGTCGAGGACCAGGTGGGTGTTGATGCCGCCGAACCCCATGGCGGTCACACCGGCGCGCACCGCGACGTCGTGCGGCCACGGCTCGGCCAGCAGTGGCGTCCGCAGCGCGGGCCGCTCGCCGGTGAGCTCGGCGTGCGGGTCGACGCAGCCGGTCGTCGGTGGCAGCACCCGGTGGTGCACGGCGAGGGTGGCCTTGATGAGCCCGGCCACGCCGGCGGCGGCCTTGGTGTGGCCGATGACGGCCTTGACCGATCCGATCGCGGCCGCGGGCGCGTCCGGGTCGGCGTCGCGGCGGGCCGCGCCCAGCGCCCGTAGTTCGGTGGCGTCGCCGACCTCGGTGCCGGTGCCGTGCCCCTCGAAGTATCCGACGGTGTCGACGCCGACGCCGGCCCGCGCGTACGCGCGATGCAGGGCCAGCCGGTACCCGTCGGCCTCCGGCCGGGTGATGCCGCCGCGCCCGTCCGACGACATGCCCCAGCCGGCGATCGTCGCGTACACGCGTTGCCCGGCGCGGTGCGCGTCGTCGGCCCGCATGAGCACGACCATCCCGCAGCCCTCGCCGGGCCAGAACCCGTGGGAGCCGCGGTCGTACACGCGCATCTCGCGGGCGGCGAGCGCGCCGGTCTTGGCGAAGCCGACCAGCTCGAACGGGTCGATCGACAGGTCGACGCCGCCGGCGACGACCACGTCGGCGGTGCCGTCGGTGAGGTAGCGGCAGGCGGTGAGGACCGACAGGAGCGACGACGCGCAGGCGCCGTCGACGGTGTGCCCACCGCCGTTGAGGTCGAAGTGGTTGCAGATCCGGCCGGCGATGGTGTTGGACAGCCCGCCGGCGAGGGTGTCCTCGTCGACCGCCGGGAACGGGCTCTTGTAGTCGCGTTCGAGCTCGCGCAGGAACCCGGTGAGGTGCTCGGCGTCCCAGCCCTGCCGTTCGAGGGCGGCCGCGACCACCCGCCGCACGTAGGGCCAGCGCAGCCGCATGACGTTGGCGCGGGTGAACTCGCCGGTGAGCGTGTTGCCGACGACGACCGCGGTGCGCTCGCGGGGCAGGCCGTCGCCACCGGGGAACCCGGCGTCGGCGAGGGCGCCGGCCGCGACGTCGAGGGCCAGCCAGTGGGTCAGGTCGGTGGAGCGGTAGGTGCTGCCGGCGATGCGGTAGGCCACCCGGTCGAACCGGTAGCCCTCGATGAGTGCGGCGTACTGCGCGTAGAACCGGTCGGCGACCGCGGGATCGGCGGCGAAGTAGTCTGCCAGCCGCAGCCGTTGGGTCGGGATCCGACGGAACGCACGGCGCCCGGCCAGCACGTTCTCCCAGAGGTCGCCGGGCGATGCCGCGTCGGGGTACCGGCAGTCCATCCCGACGATCGCGATGCGGTTCATGTCCGCACGGCCTCTCGGCCGTTCGACGGCGCGGGTTCGCTGATGGTGACGACCGCGTCCGGCGGGGCCACCAGCAGCTCGGCCTGCCGCGACCGGCCCGACAGGTGCAGCGACCACAGGAAGGCGCCGCGGATCAGGCAGACCGTCGCCGTGGCGAAGAACAGGCCGTAGACGATGCCGGCGCCGGTGAACGCGCCGTAGACGGCCGCGACACCGCCGCCGAACGCCAGTTGCGACCAGCGGCCCGACGGTGTCGTGCCGGGGTCGGTGATCATGTAGTTGGTGAACAGGATGAACGCGACACCGGTCATCGTGCTGAGCGCCGAGACGGTCGAGTTGTCGAGCACCAGCCCGCGCACCACCGACTGGACGACGAACCCGCCCAGCCAGCCCGCGATCAGCCACATCCGTTTGGTGAGCTTGCCGTTGAGCAGCGTTCCGAGCGTGACGATGACGACCGGGATGATCCAGTCGGTCCAGCCGAACAGGTACTCGGTGAACTGGTACGGCGGGGCGATCGACACCCACGGGAACAGCAGCAGCACCACGGTGAGCCCGAAGTTCGACGGGTTCATGAAGTGGCGCATCTTCCCCGCGACCGGTGCCTGCAGCAGGAACTTGCCGCTGATCGCCACCATGACCCCGAAGATCATCACGAGAACGCGGTCGTTGACGTAGATCAGCATGTTCACCGCCAGCGCGGTGATGTGGGCCGGGTACAGGTACTCCACCAGGCCGCGCAGTCCGTTGCCCAGGAAGCGCGGCGGCCGTTTCTCCGAGGCCGCCTTGATCGTCTCCAGGGTCAGTTCGGTGGAGTAGGCGACCGCGAGGGCGATCAGCGGCCACGTGAACGCCTGCTCGAATCCGAGGAACGCGTATCCGGCGATGTTCAGCACGGAGATGGACACCGCGAAGTTGCGGAGGGCGATGACGCGTGGATCGCGTTTCGGCGTGGGTTCGGCGTTCACGACGTGACCTCCCTGGCCTCCGAGCCGAGCGTGACGTCGTGCCAGCCCGGGCCTGTCTGAAGTTCGTCCCGCCGGACCGCGCCGGTGCGGTCGCGCCAGGCGATGTCCACCCGTACCGGGCCGTCGATCCGGCCGAGTCCGAAGTGGACGTCGAAGCTGCGCTTGCCGGAGTGGCCGCTGCCGCCGTCGACGCGTCCGATGAGCACGCGCCCGCCGGGCAGGGTGACCCGCACCTGGGCGTCGACGACCGCGGACCCGTTGTCGTGCACCAGCCGCAGCCCGAGGAACCGGCCCGTCGACGGGCTGTCGTTGCGGTAGAACACCGGCGCGTCCCACTGGCGGGCGACCGCGAAGTCGAGCCGGCCGTCGCCGTCGGCGTCACCGGTGGCGATGCCGCGGGTCGGCACCGGGATGTCGAGTCCGAGTTCGCGGCTGACATCCTCGTACCGGCCGCCGGCGCCACGGACGTGGAACGCGAGGTGCTGCCCGCCGGCGATGTCGTCGCCCTGGCGCACGTTCGGCCACCAGAACGGGTTGGAGACGACCGCGTCGTTGGCGGTGGCCAGCTCCTGCAGCTGCGGCCACCGGTTCACCTCGCCCTTGACGAAGCCGGCGGTCTGCACCACGGCGGGCTCGCCGCTGTTGGCGAAGTCGCCGAACTTGACATCCCAGCTCCAGCCGCTCCAGGCCAGGCCGAGCGGTGCGCTGCGGTCGGTCCAGGGTGCGCGGCCGGCGGCGAGGTCCTTCCCCGGTGTCCCCGTCGTGGAGACGAAGGCGAAGTTGCTCTCCTGGATGCCGAACGACGTCGTGATGTTGCCGACGTACAGGTCGTGGACGCCGTCGCCGTTGAAGTCGCCGAAGTCCACTCCCATGCCCTTGAACGAGTCGTGGCCGATGCGCTTGGACTTCGGGGTGAACACACCGGGATCGGTCGACTCGAGGAGGGCGAGCCTGATGGCTCCGGGCGTCGACCGGTTGTGCAGGAAGCGGTCCGGGCCGAAGTCGTTGGCGACGTACAGCTCCGGAAGCAGGTCGCCGTCGAGGTCGGTCGCCGCCGCCGCGAGCGTCCAGCCGCGGGAGACGTCCTCGGCGAAGATGCCCTTCGTGCTCTCGTAGGTCGCCGTCGGTGCCCGGTCGGGTGCGGCGGCGCCGGCGCCCGTCCACCGCAGGATGTGGTTCTCGCCGGCGTTGAACGCCACCGACAGGGAGGTGTTCATCACGACGCCGCCGCTGACGGTGTCGTTGAGCACCGGGCCGTCGGGGAAGTAGTTGCCGATGAAGATGTCCTGGTGTCCGTCGCCGTCGAAGTCGGCGACGGCCGCGGCGTTGGTGTTCCACAGGGGGCCGGTGTAGATGCCGCCGGAGGACTGCGTGGCGACGAGCTCGACCGGTTCGTAGGAGCCGGCCGACAGTTTCCCGGTGTCGGCCTTCGCCAGGAACAGCACGGGTGCCCGGCCCCACCAGTAGACCAGCAGGTCGGTGCGGCCGTCCTCGTTGAAGTCACCGGGTACGCAGCCCATCGGCGCGACGTACGGGTTCATCGGCAGGGGCGCGGGGTCGAGCGCGAACGAGGCGTAGCGGTCGTCGCCGCGTCCCGGTGTCGGCGCGACGACGACGCGGTCGATGCGCACGTCGGTGAGGCACAGGTCGTTGGGCAGGCCGTCGCCGTCGAGGTCGTTCATGGCGATCCCGGCGCCGACCGAGGAGATCCAGGCGCGGATGCGCTCGTAGTCGCGGTTGACCCTCCGGATCGTCTGCTGCGGGAAGCCACCGGGGATCGAGATGGCCAGGGGCGTGAAGCGGTACGGCGCGGCCAGGTCGCGGCGGTCGGCGGCCGACGCCTCGGGCAACCGGGCGACGAGGAAGACGGTTGCCAGCAGCACGAGCGCGACGACCGCGGTGACGTGTCTCCGGAGGTGATGAGCGACGGACATCTAACGCCTCCCGATCGATGCGAACTCCGTGGCGATGCGCCGTTTCCAGGTTTCGTACGGTGTCGCGGCGCCGGCCGCGTCGGCGCCGGGCAGGTCGACGCGGGCGCGGTCGGTGACTGCAGCGGCGGCGCCCGGTGCCATTCCGCAGAACACGTCGGTGGCCAGTGCCGTGTGCGCAGTGTCCAGACCGGCGTGCACGCGCGCCTCGGCGGCGAACGCCGATCCCTGCGCGAGGTGTGGAGCGTGGTCGCCGGCCTTGTCCCGCAACGCCTGCAGCTCGGTGCGGCCGACGCCGCCGGCGTAGGTCGCGGCCAGACCGGTTCCGGCGTACAGGTCGGCGCGGCGGGCCCGGTCGAACCCCTCGATCGTGGCGACGACCCGGCCGACGTCGGCGCCCTCGACGAACCACAACGCGCGCCCCACGCCCTGGTCGAACACCCGCGCCGCGGCGTGCGACGGCCACCCGGGAACGGCGTCGCGTTCCTGGCGTCGCACGTACCGGTCGGTGCGGAAGTACGCCTGGTGGAAGCCGTAACCGTCGAGGGCGAGCCATCCCAGCAGCGGATCGGCTTGATGGATGCGGCGCCACAACGGCCGCGGCAGCCGCGCCATCGCCCACCCGATGCCCACGTGGACCATGTAGACGTGGCGGCTCCCGCCGCCGGCGAGCAGTTCGCCGACCCGACGCACCCGGCCGGGCGTCACCGCGTCGAGGATCGCGAAACACATCGCGGCGCCCTCGTAGGCGAAGCCCCGCAACGGTTTCTCCACGGTGTCGAGCCGGGTCGCGGCGTCGGCCGCGCCGGTGGCCTGCGCCGCGTACCCGAAACCGGTGAGGAACGTGTGCCCGATCGATTCGAGCAGGTCCCGCGACCGCGGGTCGCCGACGCGGAATCCCCGCGTCGCGAATGTCGCCTCGGACATGTTCGGGGTGAGTAGGCGTCGCCGGAGCGCGCGCCATTGACCGGGCATGGACCACCTCCGAGTGGCGGAGCCGGGTGATTGTTCGATTTCCGCGACGCGTACACCCGCCGGTGTTCCACCGTGGCGGCGTCGAATGATTGGTGGCGAGGGCCTGATGTAGTTACTGATTCCTATACTTACAGTTGATAGCGGCCATAGTCAACGGTCACTGGAAACCGCTGACTCCGCAGCGGCGATCGATTGTCTTTTCGGGCAGAAACCAGCATTTCCTGAGGCCGGGCGGCATTCACGTTCGCTCCGCAACGGACGTGTCTCTCCGGCGGAACAGTCTATTAACATGAAGCGATTACTCCCGGAACAGCGGCCGGTGCCGCATCCATCCGTGACCGAACCACATCTCTCTGGATTCTGTCTGGATGGCGATTGGATCGGTCGGGTAAGGTTTTGGTACCAATCCGCCCAACGGCCGTGGATCCGCCGCAAGTCGGCGCCGCCCGCACGTCCGACAACCCCTGGCTGGCACGCATGTGTTTCCGCCAGGTCCCTACACTGTTACGTATCGACCATCGGGGGAGGACGCGATGTCGGAGAAGCGGCAGTACGGGCAGTTCTGTGGTCTCGCGTCCGCGATGGACCTCGTCGGCGAGCGGTGGACGATCCTCGTCGTCCGCGAGCTGCTCATCGGCCCGGGCCGCTTCAGCGACCTCATCGACAACCTGCCCGGGGTGAGCCCCAACATGCTGGCCGACCGGCTCCGGTTCCTCACCGAGCAGGGCGTCATCGCGGTCGACAAGGTACCGGGCGACGCGCGCGGCAAGCTCTACCGGCTCACCCCGCTGGGCCTGCAGCTGCGCCCGGCGATCCACGGGCTGGCCCGGTGGGGCATGAACTTCCTCACCGAGGAAGACGCCGCACGCTCGGCGAGCCGGGCGGCCTGGGGTTTCCTCGCCGTGCAGACGATGATCGACGTGGGCACGCCGACCGGGGTCGACGAGGAGTACGAGTTCCAGGTCGACGAGGAGGTCTTCTCGATCGCGGTCCACGACGGCACGGCCACCGCCCACCGCGGACCGGCCGAGAAGGCCGCACTGGTCATCCGGGCCGACGCCGAGACGTTCATCCGCGTCGGCGCGAAGTTGCTGAGCCCGATCGAGGCCGTGCTCACGGGGAAGATCACCGCGGAGGGTGACCCGGAGGCGATCCAGCGCTGCACGCAGCTGCTCGGCCTCGCCGCGTGACAGGCCGCCCGGGCACGGCGGTACGTCGCCGCCGCCGGCCGGGGCCGGCGGTGGCGACGGGTGACCGCTACGCGGCGGCGGCCGCCGTGCGGTGACGCCTGCTCCACCAGATCAGCGCGACCGCCGTTCCCACCACGCAGTACGCGCCGGCCAGCTGGAACGCGAACGCCACCCCTCCGGTCGCGATGATGACGCCGGCGAGGGTCGTGCCGAGACCCGAGGAGATGGAGTCGGCCGCCGAGGTGATCCCGAAGGCGCGGCCGGTGCCGCCGGCGGGTGCGTGCCGGGCGATGAGCGCGTACGTCACCGGCACCGCCACGGCCATCAGCAGGCCCTCCACGACCGACAGCACGATGGCCAGCCACACCGTGCCGGTGTAGGCGTAGGCGAATGCCAGGAGACCGAGCAGGATCGCCGCTCCCCCACTGACCAGCCACCGGTTGGTGTTCGGAAGCACCCGATCGGCGTAGCGCGACAGCACGACGACGGGAATCATCGTGGCCACGAACGACCACGCGATCACCAGGTTCGACGCGCCGAGGCCGCGCAGGAACAGGCCCCACAGCACGGCGTACACGCCGTACATGGTGGCGCTGGTGGTCACGAGCGCGACGATCGGCGCGATCGCCCGCCCGACGGACGCCATCGTGGCCGGCTCGTCCGTGGGCGCGCTCCCCTTCTTCGACGGCGGCGGCGCGCCGTCGGGCACCGCGGGCCGCCGCAGCAGGAACGCCACCACCGTCGCGGTGCTCAGCATCGCGGTGGCGAACCAGGGCGCCGCCGCCGTCCCGTCGACCACGACGAGCCCGACGAGCAGCGGACCGATCAGCGCACCGGTGGTGCCGACGCTGTTGAGTGTGCCGAACGTCCGCTCGTGCCGCTCCTTCGGCGTTCCGAGCGCGATCGCCGTGCGCAGCGCGGTGTTCGCCGTTCCGGTTCCGGCCGCGGAGACCAGGTACGCGGGTCCCATCAGGGGCCAGGCCGGCGCGAAGATGAACGCCAGGACGCCCACCACCGCCACAGACAGCCCGCACACCAACGCGCGCCAGGCGCCGAACCGGTCGATGACCTTCCCGGAGACCAATCCGGCGGCGGCCGAGCCGAGAGCCGCGAACACCATCACCGCGCCGATGTAGCCGACCGGCACGCCCCGGTCGACCAGGTACGGCGCGACGATCGCGATCGTGCCCATCTGCGAGGCCCGGGTCAGGAACGTCACCGAGTACGCGCCGCGCGGCGAGATCGACCCGCCCACCGGAACGGCCGTCGCGGCCGGTGCGGTCACCGGCACGGCGCTCACTCCCGGCTGCCCGGCTCGACGATGCCGACGGTGCGGCTGTTCGGCGCCATCGCCAGCACCCAGAACCGCAGCCGGTTGAGCAGGCCCGGCGCCCACAGGCCGCGGGCCGCGTCGAGGTCGTCGGCGCTGAGACCGCGGTGGTTCACCAGCACCAACGTCGCCCGCGGCACCGGCCACAGCCGGATCGTGGCGTCGCTGCGGGTGGTCCGCCACGCTGCCGTTTCCAGGGCCACGGTGACGTACTCGCCCTCGACCTGGGCCGCCGACGTCCCCGACACGCCCAGGTCGGGCACGTGCCAGCGCACGCCGTCGACGGTCTCCTCGACGTCGGCGCCGGTCCAGTCGCGCAGCGCCGCCGGTGCGGTGAGGCCGCGGAACACCTGCTGCGGGGTGCCCTGCTGCATGATGTCGCTGACCAGCACGTTGTGCGAGCCGTCGGGGTAGCGGTAGGTGGGGTCCTGCTTGCTGCCAGGACGGTAGGTCAGGGTCACGGCGTGGCCTCCTCGATGAAGGGGCCGTGGCCGGTGACGGCCACGGCCCCGGGTGGTGGATCAGGCGCGCAGGTTGCGGAACTCCTCGGCAACCGACATGAACTGCTCCTCGCGCAGCGAGGCCTCTTCCTCGCAGGCGCCCGCGCTGGCCTCGATGCCGGGGCCGAGCGGGAACGCCTTCTGGAACTGGATGCCGACCTGCGGCGGGACCTCGTACGCCTCGACGCCGACGCCGAGACCGGTGACCTGGCCGGCGACCAGGCGCTTGCCCACGTACACGTCGAAGATCGCGTTGTAGACGATGATCGCCGGGAAGTCGGCCGCGGCCGTCTGGGCGATCGCGAGGCTGCGCGGCTGCTGCACGTCGGACAGCGTGATGGTGACCCACTCGGACAGGAACTCCGAGTAGCCCGCCACCTCCCACGTCTGGATCTGGAACTCGAACTGCCGGTGTCCGCCGGCGTTGGTCACCGGGGCGCCCCGGTCGAGCTGCAGCACGGCCGTCATCTTGAGGATCTCCTTGAACTCCCCGTCGACGACGATCGGGATGTTGAGCTCGGAGCGCTGGTACTCGGTGCCCGCGACCGGCGGGAACTCGGTCTGCGGCGCGAGCTGGGTGAGCTGTGGTGAGGTCATGACGACTTACTCCTCGCTTCCCACGTATCGTGGGACCAGGGTCACGCCGAGCGGCGGACGAGCGCCCCGCTGGCAACGCGGAGGGTGCGTCCCACCCGCCGTTCGGTGTGGCCGCCTTCTTGTCCCGGCTCCGCGGCCGGAGACATCTGTGGCGGCGCGCCGCGGCCGGCCGCGTGGGCCGGTCCCGCGAGCACGCCGGTTTCGGGATCGCCGGTTCCGTCGAGCGCGGCGGTGATGCGCGCGGCGTCGACCCGCAGCGACCGGCCCGGCTCCAGGTCGGGCGCGTGGAACATCAGGTCGGCCAGTGCCGTTTCCAGCACCGACCGCAGCCCTCGGGCACCGGTCGCCCGGGCGTGGGCCCGCTCGGCGATGGTGGTGAGAGCGTCCGGCGTCAGCTCGAGCACGTGGCCGTCGAGGCGGAACAGCTCCTCGTACTGGGCCACCAGCGAGTCGCGCGGTTCGGTGAGCACCCGGCGCAGCTCGGCCGCGCCGAGCTCGTCGAGCCGCACGATCACCGGGAACCGCCCGACGAACTCGGGCAGCAGGCCGAAGGTGATCAGGTCGCCGGGTTCGGTCCGTGCGGTGGTGTCGGTGGTCCGGGCCGTCGTCCGGCGCGCGCTTTCGAACCCGAAGGTGTCGGACGCGGTACGCGCGCCGCTGATGTCGTCGAGCCCGACGAACGCGCCGCCGGCCATGAACAGCACCTCGGACGTGTCGAACCGGCGCGGCTCGCCGGCGCGGGCGGTCGGGTCGGTCTGACGGCCCTCCAGGGACACCATCGTGCCTTCCAACGACTTGAGCAGGCCCTGCTGCACACCCTCGCCCGACACGTCGAGACCGGCCGTGGCCTCGCGGCGGGCCAGCTTGTCGACCTCGTCGAGGAACACGATGCCGCGCTGGGCGGCCGCGAGGTCGCCGTCGGCGGCGATGACGAGCCGGCGGAAGACCGACTCGATGTCCTCGCCGGCGTAGCCGGCCTGGGTCAGCGAGGTGACGTCGGCGACGACGAACGGCACCGCGAGCGTGCGGGCCAGCGTCTCGGCGAGCAGCGTCTTGCCGGTGCCCGACGGTCCGATGAGCAGGATGTTCGACTTCGCCAGCCGCACGCCGCCGGGTTCCCGTCCGGGCTGCCCGGCGCGACCGACGCGCTTGAAGTGGTTGTGGACGGCGACGCTGAGCATCCGTTTGGCGGCGTCCTGGGCGACCACGTGCCGGTCGAGCTCGGCCACCAGTGCCGTGGGTGTCGCGGTGCCGGCACCCGCCCGCCGGGTCGCCCGGCCGGCCAGAGCGGCCAGGCCGGCGCGGGCGCAGTCGGGGCAGATCGCGGTACCGGTGCCGGTGATGAGCGCGTCGACGCCGTATTCGTTGACTCCACAGAAGGAGCAGAAGAGAAGGCGACGTTTGGGTCCAGCCATCGTTCCCCCTCGAGCGGAGGCGAGTTGGTATCGAGAATAGTAGTAACCTGATTCGTCAAGTGTCAATGGAGCCGTGAATGCCATCCCAGGCAACAGATACTGATCGACACTGAACGACATCTTGTCCCAATGCTTTGGAAAGCCATACCATCCTGCGAAAGCCTCTCCATGCGAAGGGACGTCCCATGGCCACGCTCGCAGTCATCACCGTCAACGTTCACGACATGGACCAGGCTGTCGTCTTCTACACCGAGCACCTGGGCTTCGGTGTACGCAACGACTCCGCGGCACCGATGTTCGTGGAGCTGGACAGCGAAGGCCCGCTGATCCTTCTGCAGCAGTGCGAGCGTCCGGCGAAGGCCGACTACCCCGACGGCGCGTGCGTCCTGCTGAACCTCGCGGTCGCCGATGTCGACGCGGAACTGGCCCGGCTGCGCGGGATCGGCGCGGACGTGCTGCACGATTCGCCGCAGGTGTGCCCGGTCGGCCGCTACGTCGCCGTCGCCGACCCCAGCGGCAACGTCGTCGAGCTCATCGAGTTCAGCGGCTAGCGGGCCGTGCTCGCCGTAAGTCGTCGGCTGGCGTATCTCAGCGCGGTGCTGCTGGTCACCGCGATCCGGCTCGCCGCGGCCTGGATGTCGGCGACGGCCCGGTGCCGACGGGCCGGCCTTCCGGGCACCGCGCTGGCGATCGTCGTCGAGCAGATCCACCGGGCCGGGCCGACCGCGGTCAAGGTGGCCCAACTGCTGAGCACCCGCCTCGACCTGCTGCCGCCCCGGGTGTGCCGGGCCCTGGCGACGCTGCACGACGACGCGCCGCCGATCCCGGCCGGTGTCGCACGACGCATCGCCGCCGAGCGACTCGGCGCGCCGCTGGAGACGCTGTTCCGCACGTTCACGCCGCTGCCGGGCGCGTCGGGCAGCATCGCCTGCGTGTACCGGGCCGAACTCGCCGACGGAACGGTCGTGGCGGTCAAGCTGCGCCGGCCGGGCATCGCGTCGACCATCGCCGCCGATCTGCGGCTGTTCCGGCTCGGATCGTCCCTGATCGCCGACACCCGGCTCATGCGCGGCCTGCCGACCCGCGCGGCGGTCGCGCAGCTGTCGGCGGCGATCGCCGACCAGCTCGACTTCACCCGCGAGGCGGCCGCGCTGGCCGCCGTGGCCGACGCCGTGAGCGGGTTCCCCCATGTGCGGGTTCCGCGGCCGCACCCCGACCTCGCCGATCCGGCCCGCACCGACGCCGGCGTGCTCGTGATGGACTTCGTGGCGGGCCTCGCCCGCCGGACACCCGCCGACCTGGGCGCCGCGGCGTCGGCCCGGGCGGTCGAGTCCAGCCTCGACGCGGTCTACAAGATGCTCTTCACCGACGGGTTGGTGCACTGCGACCTGCATCCGGGTAACCTGTACTTCTTCCCGGACGGGTCGGTGTGCGTGCTCGACGCCGGGTTCGTCGTCGCGCTGCCGGCGGCCGCGCAGCGGGCGTTCACCGAGTTCTTCTTCCGCATGGGTACCGGGAACGAGGCACGGTGCGCCGACCTCGTTCTGTCCACAGTGGACCCACCGGTGGGTTTCGACGACGCCGGGTTCCGGCGTGAACTCGGCGCGCTCGTGCGCAGCGTCACCGGCAGCCGGGCCCAGGAGTTCGAACTGCTCGACTTCGCCGTACGGCTCTTCGACATCCAACGACGGTTCGGCCTGTACGCCGACCCGCAGTTCGTGTTCCCGCTCCTCGGATTGCTGGTACTGGAGGGCGCGATCAAGGAGTACCATCCGACCGCCGACTTCCAGGGGCTCGCCGTTCCGCACCTGATGCGTGCGATGTTCGCGCCTCAACACCCTGAACGGCTACTGATCCGTCACTGAACAGCCGATGGACCTTTCATGGGAACGCATCGATGGTATAGGCCATCGATGCGACTCACTGGAGGTCACGGTGCTGGTCGTCCAGGTCCTCGGTCGAACGGCGGCGTGGCGTGGCACGCGGGAGATCGGACTCGGCCCGGCCGGTCGCCGCGCCGTCTTCGCGCTCCTGGCCCTGCACGCGGGACAGCCGCTGGCCCGGCACGAGATGATCGACTCCCTGTGGGGCGAGGCACCGCCGGTCGGGGTCGTCAATGTGCTGCACACCCACGTCAAGCACCTGCGCCGGCAGCTCGAACCCGACCGACCGCCGCGCTCGCCCAGCGCGGTACTGCCGTCGGTCGGCGACGGCTACGCGCTGCGCCTGGCCGATGCGACCGTCGACTTCCAGCGGTTCCGCGACCTCACCGCCGCCGCCCGCGACGCGGCCGCACGCGGCGACCCGCACCGCACCGCCGACCTGCTCGGCTCGGCCCTGGCCCTGTGGCAGGGTCGGCCCGCGGCCGACGTCGCCCCGCTCGCCACCCACCCCCGCGTGCTGCGCCTGGTGAACGAGCAACGCGACGCGGTCAGCCGGTACGCCGACGCGATGATCGACACGCACCGCGCCTCCGACGTCCTGGGCCTGCTCGCCGAGGAGGCCGCCGCGCACCCGCTCGACGAGGAGGTACAGGCCCGGCTGATCCGGGCCTACGCGGCGGTCGGGCAACGGTCGCGCGCGCTCGCCACGTACGAGACCGCACGCCGTCACCTCGCGGAGGAGCTCGGCGTCGACCCCGGACCGATCCTGGTCCAGGCCCGACGCGGCCTGTTGCGCAACGCACCGACGAGACCGGCGGCGCCGGCCGCGCGGCCCGGATCGCAGCTGCCGCCGGAACCCACCGTGTTCGCCGGCCGGTCCACCGAGATCGCCGAGCTCGACCGGGTACTCGCCGCCGACAGCGACGAGCCGGCCGCCGTCGTCGGGCTGATCTGCGGAACCGCGGGCGTCGGCAAGACCGCGCTCGCGCTGCGCTGGGCCCACCGCCGCCGCGACCGGTTCCCGGACGGGCAGCTGTTCGTCGACCTCCGGGGGTACGACCCGGAACGGACGCTGTCGCCGGCCGCGGCGCTGCGCCGGCTGCTGGCCGGCCTCGGAGCGAACGGCGCCGACCTGCCGGCCGACGTCGACGATCTGATCGCCCGCTACCGCGCCGAGACCTCCGACCGGCGGATGCTGATTGTGCTCGACAACGCCGGGTCGGCCGAGCAGGTCCGGCCGCTGCTGCCCGGCACGGCTCCGAGCCGGGTGCTCGTCACCAGCCGCGACAGCCTCGCCGGGCTGGTGGCGCTCAACGGGGCGCACCGGGTGGCCGTCGACCCGATGCCGGCCACCGACGCGGAACTGTTGCTGCGCCGGCTGATCGGCCTGCGCGCCGAGCACGACCCGGTGTCGACCGGTGCGCTCGCCGAGCAGTGCGCCCGCCTGCCGCTGGCGCTACGGGTGGCCGCCGAGTTCGCCAGCGCCTCCCCCGGTCTCACGCTCGCCGACCTCGTCGCGGAACTGGCCGACCGGCGCCGCCGGCTCGACGTCCTCGACTCCGGCGGCGACGTGCGCGCGGCCGTCCGGACGGTCTTCTCCTGGTCCTACCACCACCTGGACCCCGACGCGGCCCGCGCCTTCCGACGGCTCGGACTGCACCCCGGGCAGAGCTTCGACGCGGCGGCGGTGGCCGCGCTCGCCGGCGTCGGCCGTGCCGACGGCGTGCGGCTGGTGAACACCCTCGTTCGCGCGAACCTGGCCCACCGGCTGCGCCACGGACGGTACGGCCTGCACGACCTGCTGCAGGCCTACGCCGCGGAGCTCGCCCAGCGCATCGACAGCGAGGCGACACTGCGCGCGGCGGCCGAACGTCTGCTCAGCTACTACGTGACGGGATCGTGGCAGGCGGTGCGGGCGCTGTACCCGACGTGGCGGGGATACGGACAACGGCCGCCTTCCCCCGATCCGGCGGAGGTGTCGCTGGACGCGGCCGACGCACGGCGATGGCTCGACGCGGAGCTACCGGCGCTCGCCGGCCTCGGCCCGTTCGCCGAACGTCACGGCGGGTCGGAGCAGGCGGTCCGGATCGCGCTGAACCTGCACCGCTACCTCGAGGGCGGGCACTACACCGAGGCGCTGGCCATCCAGACCACGGCGTTGCAGCTCGCCCGCCGGTGCGGCGACGTGTCGGCGCAGGCACACACCCTGACCAACCTCGGCGTGATCCACCGGCTGCTCGGCCGGTACGCCCGGGCCGTCGAGTACCACCGCCGGGCGCTGGCCCTGCACCGCGCCACCGGCGACCGGTCCGGGCAGGCGCGGACGCTGTCGAACCTCGGCATCCTGGCCGAACGCCAGGGCGACTACCCCGGTGCCGGCCGCTTCCACAACGAGGCCCTGTGCGCCTTCCGCGACGTCGGTGACCGGTTCGGCGAGGCCGCCGCGCTGGCCAACGTCGGCAACGTGCACATCCACCAGGGACACCCGGCCGCCGCCATCGCCGGCTTCACCGCCGCACTGGCCCTCTTCCGCGAACTGGACGACCGCGTGGGGCAGGCCATCGCCCTGTCGAACCTCGGCGACGTGCACATCGGAACCGGTGCCCACCCCACGGCCGCCGGCCACCTGGACGAGGCGCTGGCCCTGTTCCGCGAGCTCGACCACCGCGGCGGCGAGGCGACCGTCCTGGCCAATCTCGGCCTCCTGCGCGCCCGCACCGGTGACCCGGTCGGCGGCATCGAGTACCTGGAGACCGCACTGGCGACGTTCCGGTCGACGGGGCACCGGTACGGGCAGGCGAGTGTCCACAACGGACTCGGCGAGGCGAACCGCGTGGCGGGCCGCCCGGACGAGTCGCTGGCGCACTACCGGGAGGCCCTGGCGGTGGCGACGGACACGGGCGACCATGACGAACGGGTCCGCGCGGAGAACGGGATCGCCGCCGCCGGCGGGTGACCGGGCGGACCCCACTCCCGACGGGCGGACAGCGCATAAACCTAATTTGCCTCCCAAATGGTGCAAGATGACCATATGCCGTTGTCCCGGATCGCTTGTGGGCTGACGGCACTGCTCGTCGTGTGGATCGCGGCCGTCCTCCTCCCGCCGCGCCCGGCGGAAGCGGCGACGGTGGGACTCACCACCGCCGGAACCGACTTCTGGGTGGCCTTCCACACCAACATGACCCCGTTCACGCTGACGCTCGAGATCTCCGGCGCGACCGCGACGTCCGGCGTCGTCACGTGGCCCGGCGGCACGACGACCCCGTTCTCGGTCACACCCGGCACGGTCACACCGGTCACAGTGGACCCGGCACTTGCCGTGTCCATCCCCGACGGCACCGTGGACGCGGGGGTCCGCATCACGAGCGGCGAACCCGTCTCCGTCTACGGCATCAACCACCAGTCCAACAGCGCGGGCGCGTTCGTGGCCCTACCGACGCCCGCCCTCGGTACCCGCTACCGCGCGTTGGCCTACCCGACGACCGTGCAGCCGTACGCCAGTCGCGTCATGGTCGTGGGCACCCAGGCCGGGACGACGGTCACCGTCACGCCCCACGGGATCGTCGGATCACGTCCGGCGGGTGTTCCGTACACGGTCACCCTCGACGCCGGCCAGGTCTACACGGTGTCCGCCGACGCGAAGGTCGCGGGAAGCAACGACGTGACCGGCACCCTCGTCACCTCCGACCGGCCGGTGGCGGTGTTCGCCGGCAACGACTGCGGCCTGATCGGCACGGGCGGCGGCTGCGACCAGCAGACCGAGCAGATGGTGCCGACGACCGCATGGGGCACCCGGTTCCTCCCGGTGCGGTTCGCCAAGGCCAGCGGCGGCGACCCGGTCCGCGTCGTCGCCGATACCGCCGGCACCGTCGTGCGCCTCGACGGCACGGTGGTCGCGACCCTCGCCGCGGGCGAGACCTACGAACAGACCATCCTGACCGCCGGCGGCAACACGGCCGCCGTCCTCACCACGAGCGAGCCGGCGCTCGTCGGGCAGTACATGACCAGAGGCAGCTTCGTGCAGGGGGCGACCACCGCCAGCGGTGACCCGTCCCTGATGCTGCTGCCCCCGTACGAGCAGTACCTGACGGAGTACCAGGTGGCCGGTCCGGCGACCCGGTTCGGCTTCAACGCGGTCAACGTCGTCATCCCCACGCGTGCGGCGGCCGGCCTGCTCCTGGACGGTGCGCAGGTGCCCGAGTCGTCGTTCGCCCCGATCGGCGACAGCGCCTTCTCGTCGGCCCAGCTGCTGGTGACGCCGGGCACGCACACCCTGCGGGCCGGTGCGCCGTTCGGGGCGTTCGCCTACGGCGCCAACGGGTTCAAGTCCTACGCCTATCCGGCCGGCGCCGGCCTCGCCTCGGTCGCCTCGGTGGCACAGGTGACGTCCCCGGCCACCCGCGACGCGACCACCGGCTCGACCGTCTGCCTGACGGCCACGGCGACGGACTCCCAGCTCTCCCCCGTCGTGGGCGTGCGTGTCGACCTGACCGCCGCCGGCGCCAACCCGGCCGCCACCCAGGCGACGACCGACGCCGCCGGCCTCGCCGAGCTCTGCTACCCCGGAACCGCTGTCGGCTCCGACACGGTCACCCTCGCTGCGGGCCGGGCCACCAGCATCACGACCGTCACGTGGCACGAGCCCACGACCGCACCGTCCCCGACAACCTCCACCACCACGGCAGCCCCATCGGCCTCACCCAGCCTGTCGGTTCCACCGTCACAGGAGCCGAGCGTCGACCCATCGGCCAGCGCGGAACCCTCCGCGAGCGCGGAACCCTCCGCCAGCACAGAACCATCGGCAAGCGCCCCGCCCTCCGCCAGCGCTGAACCCTCCGCGAGCGCAGAACCCTCTACGAGCGCAGAACCCTCTACGAGCGCAGAACCCTCTACGAGCGCAGAACCCTCCGCGAGCGCAGAACCCTCCGCGAGCGCAGAACCCTCCGCGAGCGCAGAACCCTCGGCAAGCGCCCAGCCCTCGGCAAGCGCCCAGCCCTCGGCAAGCGCCCAGCCCTCGGCAAGCGCCCAGCCCTCCGCCAGCGCGTCGCAGACGGTTCCCGCCGGCCGGAGTCCCGATGCCCCCGCGCAGCCCACCGCGACCGCCGGCGACCAGGCACTCGAAGCCGCCTGGACCATGCCGGCCACCCACGGCGCGTCCGTGAGCGGCTACACCGTGACCGTCACCCCGGGCGACGGGACCTGCCTGGCGTCGGCCGCCGCGACGAGCTGCCTGGTCGGCAACCTCCGCAACGGGACGGCGTACACGGTGCGCGTGGTGGCGCATTCGAGCGCCGGCGACTCCGACGTGAGCGCCCCGAGCGAACCGGTCACGCCGAGCGGGATGTTCGGGTCGGCGACCCGGTTGTCGTGCGACCGGACGACCGTCGCCCCGGGCGCGCCGATCACCCTGGTAGCCCACGGCTACCTCGACGGGAGCACCGTCGCGTTCCACCTGTACTCGACGCCCATCCCGCTCGGCACGGCGACCGCCGGTCCGGACGGGACGGCGACGCTGCGAACCGTCGTTCCGGCCGGCGTGCGGGGACAGCACGTGGCGTCGGCACTGGGCTTCTCGTCGGACGGCGTACCACTCAGCCGGACGTTCGCGCTGACCGTCCACCCGGGACGGACGTTGGCGACGACGGGCGGGTACGCCCTGCCGACGATGCTGGCCGGCCTGGCGTTGCTGCTCGCCGGGGCGCTCCTGCGGACGGTGCCCCGCGTCGGACCCGCCGACCGCTGGTGGCGACGACCGCGGCGGCGACGGCGGTGACCGCCGCCGCCCTACGGGGTGACGCGGTCGCGGATGCTGTCGAGCACCGCCTCCGCCGCCCACGCGGCCGCGTCGGCGATGTCACGCCGGTCCATGCCGAACTCGCGGCGGAACGTCACCCACGTCGCGGCGGAGTCGAGGTGGGACAGCGCCACGACGACCGACCTGCGCTGCTCCGGGTCGAGGGACGGCACCTCGGCGTCCAGCAGCCGCTCGAGGTGTGTCCGGCCGAGCGACGGCGCCGCGCCGCTGACGCCGCGCATCGCCGTCTCGGCGACGACGTGGGCGAGCTCGGGCCTCGCGTCGTACCGCTGCATCGCGTCGCGGATCGCGAGGGGGATGTCGAAGATGGAGTGCGACTCCTCGCGGACGAACACCGTCGCCTCGATCCACGCCGCGGTCGCCAGCAGCAGGTCGACCCGCGTCGGGTAGTTGCGGAACACGGTGCGTTCGGCGATGCCGGCCCGGCGCGCGACGAGCCGGAACGACACGTCGTCGCTGCCGACCTCCTCGATCAGCTCGGCGTAGGCGGCGAGGATCGCCGCCTGGTTGCCGGTGAGCGCCGGCCCGGTCACGGCTTCACCCAGGTCCCTTCGGGAAGTTTCGCGAGCACGGCGCCCATGGCGCGGTCGAACGCGTCGCAGATCTCGCCGGCGTCCAGGTCGAAGCCGGTGCGCAGGCGCGCCCAGAACATCGCCGACGAGAAGTACCGCAGCGACGCCGCGACCCGGCGCCGGTCGCGCCGGTTGAGCGTCGACGCCGACACGTCGAGCATCGCCTCGATCGCACGCGTCATGTAGGCGGGCTCGGCGTCGAGCGTCGGCGAGATCGCGGACGCCCGTGCGCCGACGTACGCGTACGCCGGCAGGGCGTCGAAGGCGCGGAAGCGCTCGTGCACGGCGGCGCGGAAGTCGGCGACGGTCACGAACGGCGGCAGCGGGAAATGGGTCTGTTCGATCCAGTTCGACAGTGCGGCGAGCAGGTGCGCCCGCGTCGGGTACTGGCGGTAGACCGTGCGTTCGGAGATGCCGACCTCGTCGGCGAGGGCACGGTAGGAGATGTCGTCGAACGTGTGCTGACGCAGCAGAACCGCGGCGCTCGCTAGAATCGCGGTCGCGGTGTCGACCGGCTCCCCCATCCCGTTCCCCTGCCTCGATCGGTCGCCCAGTGCGGGGGGCCGGTGACCTCCGGCGGAAGCACATAGCGATCGGAGTCGTCGAGCGTCAGCGCCAGCGACGAGACGTACTGCACCTCGCCGTGTGACCCCCGCTGGGCCGAGGCAAGCATATCCGGCCGTTCGAACATGTACCCGGTGACGTGGCAGCGCAGCCGCTCACCCGAGGGGTTGCCGTGCTCGTCGAACAGGGGTGAGTCGATGCCGTCGGAGTGGCGGCGAAGGTAGTAGCGCCCCCGCGTCGCGAGGGCCGTGACCGGTGTGGCGACGAACGCGACGCCGATCGCGATGAGCACCGAGAACGGCTTCAGCGCGGCGCCGAGCAGCCCGGCGAACGCGAGCAGCGACAGCACCGAGGCGAGCCCCACCGACACCAGTCCCACCGGGTTCCAGTCGTGCAGCATGCCGCGGCGGAACTCGGGGAAGCGCGGCGAGATGCGCAGCACCCACTTGTTGACCGCGATGTCGGTCGCGATCGTCACGAGCCAGGCCATGACGACGTTCGCGTAGAGGCTCAGCACGAAGGAGATGAGGGTGAAGACGTCCAGCATCATGAGGCCGTAGGCGATGACGAGGTTGAACAGCACGAAGACCGTGCGACCCGGGTAGTGCTTCGCCAGCCGGGTGAAGACGTTCGACCACGCGAGCGAGCCCGAGTACGCGTTCGTCACGTTGATCTTCACCTGCGCGACCACGATGAGCACGAGCGCGAGGACGATCGCGAGCCAGTCCGGGATGAGGGACTGGTACATCCCGACGAACTGCTTGACCGGCTCGGTCGCCTGGTGCCCGAGCGTGGGTTCGACCTTCACGAGGAGGTAGACGGCGAGGAACACCCCGATCACCTGCTTGGTGCCGCTGAAGATCACCCAGCCCGGACCGGAGAACGCGAACGACGTCCACCACGAGCGGGCGTTCGCCGGCGTGCGTGGCGGCATGGCCCGGATGTAGTCGATCTGCTCCGCCAGCTGCGGGGTGAGGGCGAAACACACGGCCGCGCTCGAGACGACGGCGCCGAAGCTGACCGAGCCGTCGGAGTTGCCGGTGAACGAGGTGAAGGCACGCACCGCCTCGTGGTCGGAGACGAGGATCCACAGCAGCGGCAGCAGGGCGAGGGCGAGCCACAGGGGCGTGGTCCAGAACTGCAGGCGCTCCAGCGCACGCATGCCGTAGATGACGATCGGGATCACGACCACGGTCGAGACGAGGTAGCCGAGCCACAGCGGCATCTCCGTCGCCACCCGCAGTCCCTGCGCCATGATGGCGCCCTCCAGGGCGAAGAAGATGCACGTGAAGCCGGCGAAGACCACGGTCGTGATCATCGAGCCGTAGTAGCCGAATCCCGAGCCGCGGGCGATGAGGTCGAGGTCGAGGTTGTAGCGGGCGGCGTAGTAGGCCACGGGCACGCCCACGATGACGATGACGACCGACGCGAACAGGATGCCGAGCACCGCGTTGCCGGTGCCGTGGTCGATGCCGATGCTCGCGCCGATCGAGAAGTCGGCGAGGAACGCGATGGACCCGAGGGCGGTCGCGCCCACGGAGGCCGCGCTCCAGCGCCGGAAGGTGCGCGGCACATAGCGGAAGGCGTAGTCCTCGAGGCTGTCCTCCGCGGCCGCGCGCGCGTTGTCCGTCGACACAGTGGCATCCACCTCGCGTGCGGCATCCTCCCGGTCCGGTGTTACGCGCGCATTGCGGGCGGAAACGCAGGTCGTGTCGGCTCAGATCGCCATGGCGGCCCGCACCGTGGAGACGGCCGCCGAGCCCCCTTCGTCGGTCTGGGTGACGAAGCCCGAGGCGAGGACGACGTAACGCTCGGCGGCCTCGAGCGCGAAGCCGATGTGCTGCTCGACGAGCAGCACGTGGATGCCCTCGCCGGCGAGTTGCACGATGGTCTGCTCGATCTCGGCGACGACCGTGGGCTGGATGCCCTCGGTCGGCTCGTCGAGGATGAGCAGCTTCGGCTCGGTGATGAGGGCGCGGGCGATCGCGAGCTGCTGGCGCTGCCCGCCCGAGAGCAGGCCCGCCTTCCGGGTCGCGAACTGCTCCAGTGCGGGGAAGCGGGCCAGCTGCGCGTCGATGAGGGCCCTGCCGCGCCGGCGCCCGTCGGCGACGAGCTGCAGGTTCTCGAGCGTGGTCAGCTGGCCGAACGCCTGCTGACCCTGCGGTACGTACGCCATGCCACGGGCGACGCGCTTGTTGGGGGCGAGCGACGAGATGTCCTCGCCGTCGAAGAACACGCGGCCCTTCGTCGGCTTGATGAGCCCGATCGCGACGCGCAGCAACGTGGTCTTTCCGGCGCCGTTGTGGCCGAGCACGGCCACGACCTTCCCGGCCGGCACGGTGACGCCGTGCAGCACCCGCGTGCGTCCGTAGCCGGCCTGGATGTCGGTGAGCTCGAGCATGTCAGTCCCTTTCCTCGACGGCCGCGTCGGGCACGGCGGCCATGGCGGCCGTGGTCGCCGCTCCCGCGGTGCCGAGGTAGACCTCCTGCACCTGGGGGTCGGCCTGCACCTCGGCCACCGTGCCGTGCGAGAGCACCTTGCCCTGGTGCAGCACCGTCACGCGGGTGGCGAAGCGGCGCATGAAGTCCATGTCGTGCTCGACCACCAGCACGATGCGCTTCGCCGCCACGCGTTGCAGGAGCTCGCCGGTCGCGGTGCGCTCGTCGTGGCTCATGCCGGCGACGGGTTCGTCGAGCAGCAGCACCCTCGCGTCCTGCACGAGCAGCATCGCGATCTCCAGCCACTGCTTCTGGCCGTGCGACAGGACGCCGGCCGGCGTGGCCAGCTCGCCGGCCAGTCCCGTCTCCTCCAGCGCCTGCACGATCGACGGGTCGACGCCGCGCCGGATCCGTAGCAGCGAGCCCGAGTGGCGGTGGCGTCCGGCGGCGATGTCGAGGTTCTGGAGCACCGAGAGCTCGTCGAAGACGCTCGCGGTCTGGAACGTGCGGCCCACCCCGAGCCGGACGATCCTGTGCACCGGCCGGCCGAGCAGCTCCTGGTCGCCGAGCCTCGCCGACCCGGTGGCCGCGGAGAGCCCGGTGATGGCGTCGATGCAGGTCGTCTTGCCGGCGCCGTTCGGGCCGATGAGGAACCGGACCTCGCCGGGGTGCGCGTCGAAGGAGACGCCGCCGACCGCGACGAAGCCCGAGAACTCGACGTGGAGGTCGGTGACGACTAGCGAGTCGGTCACGACTTCGCCTCCTCGAGCTGAGGCACCGCACTGGGCGCCGCCGGCACGTCGGCAGGGCGGCGGCGGGCCGCCGTGAGCCGGGGGAACACCGACGACAGTCCCTTCGGCAGGAAGAGGATGACGACGACGAACAACAGGCCGAGGATGTAGGTCCAGCCGTCGGGCCAGGTGGAGCCGAGACTCGACTGCCCCCATCCGACCGCCATCGCGCCGAGCGCGGGGCCGAAGAGGGAGGCGCGTCCGCCGAAGGCGACACCCGCGATCATCAGGATCGAGGCGGCGGCGCCGATCTCGGCCGGAGTGATGATGCCGACGATGGGTACGAACATCGCTCCGCCGATGCTCGCCATCAGCGCCGCGACGACGAAGGCGACGAGCTTGATGTTGGCCGGGTCGTAGCCGAGGAAGCGCACGCGCTCCTCGGCGTCGCGGGTGGCGACGAGGAGCTCGCCGAACCGGCTGCGGTAGAGCTGCCACACCACCAGCAGGCACACGACGAGCAGCGCCGCCGTGATGAGGTAGACCATGGTCCTGTTCGCCGGGTCGTCCAGCACGAAACCGAAGAAGAACTTGAAGTCGCTGAGCCCGGTGTCGCCACCGGTCTCGCGGATCGTGGAGCTGATCAGGGTGGCGAGTGCGACGGCGAGCGCCTGCGTCAGGATCGCGAAGTACGCGCCCTTCACGCGGCGCTTGAACAACGCGTAGCCGAGGGCGCCGGCCACGACCACCGGGAGCAGCACGATCGCGAGCAGGGTGAACGCCGAGCTGCGGAACGGCTCCCAGAACGCGGGAAGCGGCGCGAGCGGGTCGTAGAGCACCATGAACCCCGGGACCGTGTCTCCGGCGGTCTCCAGCGTGAGGTGCATGGCCATCGAGTAGGCACCGAGGGCGAAGAACACCCCCTGTCCCATCACGAGCATCCCGCCCCGGCCCCACGCCAGGCCGATGCCGACGGCGGCCATCGCCCAGCAGCAGTACTTGCCGAGGTTGCCGAGCCAGTGGTCGCTGAGCACGAGCGGAGCGACCCCGAGGAGCAGGACGGCGAACAGCCCGATGCCGATGAGTGGCTTTATTTTGGTCATACGAGGCTCCTGGTCCGCACCGTGAACAGACCCTGCGGGCGCAGCTGCAGGAACACGATCACGAGGATGAAGGCGAGCACCTGCGCGAGGCTGCCGGTCGTCCAGTAGGCGAAGTACGAGAGGACGACGCCCACCGCCCACGCGGCGACGACGGTGCCCTTGAGCTGACCGATGCCGCCGGCAGCGACGACGAGGAAGGCCGGGATGATGTACTGCACGCCCATCTGGGAGTTCGTACCGCCGATCAGCGACGCGGCCACGCCGGCGACCCCGGCCAGCCCCGACCCGACGAAGAAGGTCAGCCGGTCGACGGTGCGGGTGGAGATCCCCGTGACCTCGGCGAGGTCCCGGTTCTGCACGGTCGCCCGGATGCGGCGGCCGAACGCGGTCGACTTGAGCCAGGCCGCCAGCGCGCCGACGCAGACGGCCGCGAGCACGATGGTGAACACCTGCCGCAGTGGCCAGTCGTAGCCGAGGATGGTCAGCTGCCCGTCGAGCCAGCCCGGCTTCTCCACCGGGACGCCCTGGGACGGGAAGATCTGCAGTGCCGCCTGCTGGAGGATCAGGCCGACCCCGACGGTGACGAGCAGGGTGTCGAGGGGTCTGTGGTACATCCACCGGATGATGCTGACCTCCAGCAGGAGGCCGAAGAGTCCGGCGACGACGAACGCGACCGGCAGCGCCACCGGGATCGACAGGTCGCTGGAGTGGATGACCTGCTGGACGAGGTAGGCGGTGAAGGCGCCGATCATGAGGAACTCGCCGTGGGCCATGTTGATCACGCCCATCTGGCCGAAGGTGAGCGAGAGACCGAGCGCGGCGAGCAGGAGCAGCGCACCCTGTGCGCTGCCGTTGAGCAGCGGTGAGACTAGTGCGTCCACGTGTCCTCATTCCCTGTGTGGGGGCGGGGTTGCCTGCCGTGGGCGGCGGGCAACCCCGCAGGGGCGATCAGCCCGCGGCTTTCACGAGCTGGTCGCGGATGTTCGCCGGGAACCAGTCGTAGCCGTTGAGGAACGGGTCGGGTTCGATGAACTTCTCGGAGGACCAGACGATGTCGAACTGGTTGCTGGCGTTGATCCGGCCGATGTTGCCCGGCTTGGAGATGTGGTGGTTCTCGCCGTTGAGCGTGACGGTGCCCTCCGGCGCGGCGAACGTGATCTTGTTCGCCTTCGCGGCGGCGTTCACCTTGTCGACGTCGAACGAGCCGGCCGCCTCGACGAGGGCCTTGTACAGGTACAGCGAGATGTAGGCGGCCTCCATCGGGTCGGAGGTGACGCCGCTGCTGTTGGGGTAGGCCTTCCAGCTCTGGATGAACTTCGGGTTGGTGTCGGTCTTCATCGACTGGAAGTAGTTCCAGGACGCGTAGTGGCCGGTGACCTCGTGTCCCATGGCCGGCGCCTCCTCCTCGGCGATCGACACCGAGATGATCGGAGTGGTCGCGGCGGCGAGGCCGGCGTCGTAGTAGGCCTTGATGAAGCCGACGTTCGAGGAGCCGTTGATGGTGTTGAAGATGAAGTCGGGCTTGGCCGCCTTGATCTTCGCCACCTGGGTGGTCCAGTCGTCCTTGTCGAGCGGCACGTACTCCTCGCCGACGATCTGGATGCCGAGCTTGGCCGCGTAGAGCTTGATGATCGCGTTCGCGGTGCGCGGGAAGACGTAGTCGCTGCCGGCGAGGAACAGCTTCTTCACGCCCTTGGAGGCGAGGAAGTCCATCGCCGGGATGATCTGCTGGTTGGTGGTCGCGCCGGTGTAGTAGATGTTCGGCGATGCCTCGAGGCCCTCGTACTGCACCGGGTAGAAGAACAGGCCGTTGTGCTTCTCGACGACCGGCTTGACGGCCTTGCGGGAGGACGAGGTCCAGCCGCCGAAGATCGCGCCGACGCAGTCCTGGGTGAGCAGCTTCTCGGTCTTCTCCGCGAAGGTGGGCCAGTCGGTGGCGCCGTCCTCCTGGACGTACTGGATCTTCTTTCCGAGGATGCCGCCGCCGGCGTTGATCTCGTCGGCGGCCATGTGCAGCACGTTGGAGACGGTCTTCTCGGAGATCGCCATGCCACCGGTGAGGGAGTTCAGGAAGCCGAGCTTGATGGTGCTGCCGGAGGTGTCGACGCAGCTCGCTGCGGCCGGCTTGTCGCCGGAGGTGTCGTCGCCGGCGCGCGCGCCGCAGCCGGCGAGCACGAGGGCGACGGTCGTCGCGAAGGCGCCCGTGGCCACAAGCGTGCGCAACCGCTTGCTGGGGGTGGACATATGGCAACTCCGATCCTGGAAAGGAAGAGGTGACGTCAGGGTCGCGGCACTGCGAATGTTCATGGCTGCTACAGGTGAGAGCAGATTGATCGTGCGTCATTGCTCTGACATTTCTCGACCGTTCCAACTATGTAACCGACACCCAGCAGAGTCCCGTAAGCCCTGGAAACACAGCGAAACTTGCGGAGCGTGGATGTCAGAGTTCTGCCATCAACCGAACGGGTCCGGCGAACGTGGCACACTTCTGACATCCGGAGGAGTCTGGTCCGGACGCCTGCGCGGGCGCCGGTTCTCATCGTCTTCCCATCCGCGTCGCGTCCCGCTCGCAGACGCGGCTGGTGCAGTGTCCCGATGCCCAGATCATCCAAGCGAACGCCCGCCGCGCGCCCACGATCGCGACGGGCGCGGATCGCCATCGCGACCGTCGTGCTCGTCCTGACCGCCGCCGTCGCGGCCGACCGGATCGCCGCCCGGATGGCGGCCGGCCGGTTGGAGACCCGGCTGGCGTGCCTCGCCGACCTCTCCGCTCCCGCGCGGGTGGACGTGCGTGGCTTCCCGTTCCTGGCGCAGGCGGCCGCCGGCCGGTACCGCGAGATCGTCGTGACCGCCACCGACATCAGCCGCGGCGGCCTGCGTGTCGCCCGCGTGGAGGCGGTGCTGCGGGACCTGCGCACCGGTGACGGCCGGACCAGCGTCGGTGAGCTCGCGGTCGCCGCGACCGCCGGGTTCGACAGCCTGCCCACCTCGCTGGGTGAACGGCCGGTGCGTTACAGCGCCCGCGGCGACCGGTTGGCCATCACCACCGAGCTGGCGCTGGCCGGGCAGCGGCAGCCGGTCACGATCCTGGCTCTGCCCCGGCTGACGGACGGCACGCTGACCATCCAGCCGGAAACCGTGGAGGTGCTGGGCATCCAGCGGCCCGCCGAACGGCTGCTCGCCCGCGTCGGGCTGGACAGGCTGCCGTCGAGAGCGCTGCCCTCCCTGGCCGAGGGACTCACCTACCGGTCGGTGGAGGTCGTCGACGACGGCCTGCGGATCACCGTCGACGGGCACGACCTCAGCACCGGCGCCACCGGATCCGGTCGCGGCGGCGTCCACTGTGGAGGCCGGCGATGAGTGCACGTCACGACGGCGTCGTCCACCGCGTCCTCGGCCGCGTCGGGCGTGCCTGCGCCGCCCGGCCGCGTTCCGTCGTGACCGCGTGGCTGCTGCTGGCCGCCGCGGTCGTCACCGCCGTGCTCGCCTACGGCAGGCCGGTCGACAACGAGGTGGCCCTGCCCGGCAGCGACGCGCAGGTCGCCCGCGACCTCGTCGACACCCACCTGCCCGGCGACGACGGAGCCAGCGGCCAGGTCGTCCTCCACACCCCGCGGGGCCGCCTCGACGACGCGTCCGCGCGGGCGACCGTCGACGAGGTGGCCGCCGCGATCGCGGACCTGCCACACGTCACGGCCGTCACGCCGCCGTCGGCGGAGCAGGGCACGCTCAGCGGCGACGGGCGCACCGGCTATCTCACCGTGGACCTCGACCTCAGCCCGCGCGAGGTCGACCGACGTCTCGCGCGGCAGGTCGACACGGCGGCCGACCCGGCCCGTGCCGCCGGCATGGACACCACCCTCGGTGGAGCCCTGGCCGCGGCCGCCGACCGCGGCGACAGCCGCGTCAGTGAGGTCGTCGGCCTGCTGGTGGCCGCGGTGGTGCTGGTCCTGGCGTTCGGCGGGATCGTCGCGGCCGGGCTGCCGATCGTGACCGCTCTGCTGACGCTCGCCTGCGCCGTCGGCACCGTCGGGCTGGCCGGGCACCTGGCCGGCGTGCCCGGGGTGGCGGCGACGCTCGCCACGATGATCGGGCTCGGCGTCGGCATCGACTACGCCCTGTTCGTCGTCACCCGCCACCGCGAACTGCTCGCCGGCGGGCTTCCGGTGGTCGCCGCGGTCGAACAGAGCATGGCCGGATCGGGCAGCGCCGTCGTCTTCGCCGGCGGCACCGTCGTCATCGCCCTCGGCGGGTTGGCCGTCGCCGGCGTGCCGATCCTCACCACGCTCGCCTGGAGCACCGGTCTGACCGTGGTCGTCGCCGTGGCCGGCTCCGTCACGCTGCTGCCGGCCCTGCTGGCACTGCTGGGTGCCCGGATCGACACGTGGCGGGTCCGGCGGGTCGCGGCCGTCCACGACGGATCGGCCTGGAGCCGGCGGGCCGATCGGGTCACCGCTCACCCGTGGCGGTACGCGACCGCCGCGACGCTGCTGCTCGGCCTGCTCGCCGCGCCCGCGCTGGGCCTGCGGCCCGGTCAGACCGACGGCGGCGACGCCCCGGCGGGCAGTGCCAGCCGGCAGAGCTTCGACCTGCTGGCCGCCGGATTCGGCCCGGGTGTCAATGGGCCGCTGACCGTCGTGGTGCCGCTCGATCCGCCGGCGGCCGGCCCGGCGGACCCGCGGCTCGCGGCCGTGCGTGACGGTCTCGCCGCGCTGCCCGGTGTCGCGTCGGTGGCCCCGGCGCGCCCGTCGCCGGACGGCGCGATCGCGATGGTGCGGGTCACCCCCGACACGGCCCCCAGCGACCCAGCGACCGCCGACCTGGTGGCCACGGTCCGCGACGCGCGGCCCGGCGGGCTGACCGTCCACGTCGGCGGCGTCGTGGCGACGAAGGCCGACCTGACGGACCGGATCGTCGACCGGATGCCGTCCGTCATCGCGCTCGTCGTGGGGCTGTCGACGGTCCTGCTGTACCTGGCGTTCCGGGCACCGGTCGTGGCGGTCAAGGCCGCCGTGATGAACCTCGTGTCGATCGGCGCGGCCTACGGGGCGTTGACCGCCGTGTTCGGCTGGGGCTGGGGCGCGCCGCTCATCGGGCTCGACGGGCCGGTCCCCATCGAGAGCTACGTGCCGATGATGCTGTTCGCGCTGCTGTTCGGCCTGTCGATGGACTACGAGGTCTTCCTGCTGACCGCCGTGCGGGAGGCCTGGCAGCGGGGGGCGGACAACCGGACGGCCGTGCGCACCGGACTGGCCGCCACCGGGCGGGTGATCACCTCGGCGGCGTTCATCATGGTCGTGGTGTTCGCCAGCTTCGTGCTGCACGACGACCCGGTCATCAAGATGTTCGGGCTCGGCATGGCGGTCGCGATCGCCGTCGACGCCACCGTCGTGCGCGGGTTCCTGGTGCCGGCCACCATGGCGCTGCTGGGCCGGGCGAACTGGTGGCATCCCGGCCGCGGCGGTCGGGTTCCGCCGGTCGGCTAGCGCAGGATGCTGCGCTTCTGCCGCTCGAACTCGCCGGTGCTCAACGCGCCCGAGTCGCGGCGCTGCGCGATCCTGCGGATCCGTTCGATCCGGTCGAGGCCCTCCTCGCCCGGGCCGGCGTTCTCCAGATCCGCGCGGAGCAGCGTGAACTCCTCGCGGGTCAGCGCACCGGTGCTGCGCAGGTTCTCGAGATCGTAGAAAGGGGACCGGCCGCGGCGCGTGGCGGCCGCGCCGGCGCGCCGGTCCCGGTGCCGCTGGCCCTGACCATGGGTGCGCCGGCGGACCAGCTGGAAGATCCCGATGGCGGCCACCACCAGACCGTTGAGCAGGAACGTCACGGCCATGATGGTGCCGCCGAGCCTGGCGTCGCCACCGATCGTGGAGTCGGACCGCACCTTGACGAGGGTGGCGGCACCGCCGCCGGCGAAACCCACCACCCACAGGATCAGTCCGGCGCCGGGCACGAAGATCCGCGTACTCACGAGCATGCCGACGGCCCACAGGAGCGCTCCCCCGAACGTCGTCCAGAACACCGACGACGCGTTGTCCGGACAGGGTCGGGCGGAGACGTACGGCCCGCCCGACGAGCAGGTGCCGATCTCGAGCACGGCGTTGAACCCGACGGCCGCCAGCCCGATGCCGGTCAGGCCGACCACCAGCGCGACGATCTCCCGATGGACCCGCTTCATCCGTGCTCCCGCCAGTGACCGAGGCTGCGACGAATCAGGATCGCACCACGACGATCGCGATCATGTCCGGAAGCCGACCGTCCGGTCAGCGGGGCCGGCGGGCGTCGACGATCGGAGGTCGGACTTTCGGTAACTTTTGGGAACCGGAATGCTACTTTTAGTCACCACTCGTGGTCAGGGTGGTTGCCGACGCGGGCACCGGAGCAGCTGAGAGGACCCCGCCCGAATGCCTTTCGTCCGTTCGTGGCGGAACTCCCGCCCCGTCGTCGGCGCGACCGTCGCGTCGGTCCTGTCGGTCGTCGCGCTCGTGCCCGCGTTCCCGACCTCCGCCGGCGTGATCACCGGGGGCGACATCGTCGTCTCGTCGCCGGTCTCCGGCGCGGTGGCCGCGAACACGCCGAACCTCGCCATCCTGCTGGAGTTGACGGCGCCGGCCGGGATCACCCTCGGCCAGGACCTGATCGAGGCGGTCGATCTCGGCGCCGACCGGTGCCGGGACCTGGAGCCGTTCCTCATCCCCGGCACCTCGCTGGTCCTCCTGACGACACCGGACAACGCGGTCGACGACTCCCTCGACGGATGCGCGCCCACCGCGGACCCGACCGTCGGCGAGACGGTCACGATCACCTTCGCGAACGGCGGCAGCGACACCTGGGCGAAGACCGGCAGCGGCCTGGTCTTCGTCGAACCGCCCGCGATCGCCGCCGCGCACACCAACCCGGTCTTTACCGAGAACAGCGCGGCCCTGCCGGCCGGCAGCCGCGTCACCCGCCTGCTGTCGACCGGCGACCAGCGGGTGCGGATCACCGCCGCCCACACCTTCGCGTTCAGCGGCGGAGCCGACGCCGGACTGGCGGTGACGGTCGGCGGAGAAGCCGCCACCGAGGTCACGGCGTGGAGCAGGGCGGACCCCACCACCCCGCTCACCGGCCCCGCCTCGGACGACGACAAGGGCAACACGCTGAGCTTCCGGACGGCGGCGGATCTGACGGCGTCCGCCGACCCGTCGATCACGATCACGCAGAACGGCATCAGCCAGACGTTCACGGCCGCCGACACCGGGCTCACCATCGTCGCGGCGCCCGTCGTCACGGGCGTCAGCCCCGGTTACGTCAGGGCCGGCTCCACCGCCACCGTGACGCTCATCGGCACGGGCTTCGCCGCCGGCACCACGGCCACCGTGTGCGGCGACACGGTCAGCCCCGGCGAGCCGAACGCCGACGGCACGTCGATGACCATCTCGGTCGACACCACCGAGATCGTCGATGACGCCGACGGTCTCGGCATCGGCACCTTCGCGGGGGTCTGTCCCGTGGTCCTGACCGCGGACTCCGTCGACAGCCCCATCAGCGACCGGTCGGCGATCGCGATCCTCTCGGAGTAACGGGCCCGCGTGGTCGCACGCCGCAAACTCGCTTGCCCGTCCGTGGACCACGGACCATCGTCACGGCATGACCGAAACGTGGACGCTGTTCGACCGGCTCGCAGACCGCTACGACGAGGTCATCCCCTTCTTCGCGGAGTTCGGCGCGCACCTGCTCGACCTCCTCGACCCCGCACCGGGTAGCCGGTTGCTGGACATCGGCAGCGGCCGGGGCGCGATCGCCGTGGCCGCCGCGGCCCGCGGATGCGTCGTCACCGCGGTCGATGCCGCTCCCCGGATGGTGTCGCGGCTGGCCGCCGCCCACCCGGGGATCGACGCCCGGCAGATGGACATCCACCAGCTCGACCTGCCCGACGGCACCTACGACGTAGCGACCGGCGGCTTCGTCATCCACCTGGTCGCCGAACCGGTGCGGGTGCTCGCCGAACTGCACCGCGTCCTGCGGCCGGGCGGCACCGTCGCCCTGACCACGCCGGGCCCGTGCGAGGACGGCGGCCGCTGGGACACCTTCAACTCGATCTGGGACGAGTTCGCACCGCGCGCCGCGCAACGCCCGTGGCCGGACCCTCCCGACGTCCCGCTGGACATGCGCCGGGCCGGCTTCGTCGACGTCCGCACCGCCGCCCTCGCGGTCCACCTGCCCGTCGCCGACCCGCAGGCCTGCTGGGACTTCGAGATGTCACACGGATTCGCCTCCCGCGTCGAGGCGCTCGGCCCGTCGGACGCGGCCGAGTTCCAGCGGCGGGCACTCGCCGAGCTGGAACGCATGCACCGGTCCGGCGGCATCGTCGTCGACCGCGGCGCCACCGTCCACCTCGCCACGCGCTGACGCCCCACCGGCGTACCGCTCACCGGTCCGGGTCGCTACCGACCCAGGCGGCCCCGGGCGGACCTGGTGCAACTGGCCGTCTCCGCGGGATCGGCGTCGGTGAGCGACAGGCCGTGCAGGTGGGCGACGGTGCGCAGCGGCGTCAGGTCGGCCGGCGCGGCACCCCGGGTCAGGCTCAGCGAGCGCAGGGTCCGGTGGCCCGACAGCGGGGCCAGGTCCGACGCCGAGTTCGCTGTCAGGTGCTCCAACGGCAGGTCCCGCAACGGTTCCAGGTCCGCGGCGGTGACCGACTCGGCGACGTACCCGGGCCGTGTCTCCCAGTCGACGCCCACGTTGATGACCTGTCCGGGCCGGCCGTGACGGGCCGGTGCGAGGTCGACGGCGAGGAAAGTTGCCGCCGCTGTCGTCGGCGATCGGGATCCATCCGGGGTGCCCGCTCGCCCGGCGCACCGTGCCGGCCGGGTCGGCGTCGAGAACGACCCGGGTCCACGCGCCCGGCCACGACCGCCCGGCCGGAACCGAGGTGATCCCGTACATGCCGGTCACCTCCGCGAGCGGGTACAGGCCCCAGCCGTCGATGGTGCCGCCGCCGTCGGAGACCGCGTACAGCGCGCGCAGGTCCGGCGGGAACCGGTGGCCCAGCGTGGCCTCCGCCGCCGCTATCCGCTCCTCGGTGGCGGCAGGTCGTCGCGCAGCACGACGGTGTAGGAGCCGCCGGCACCCGCCTGGCGTAGACCGAACCGGGCGACCGCGTCGAACGCACCGTCGGAGTCGACCGTCAGGTCCACCGCGACCTGCCGGATCCGGGTTCCCTCGACCAGGCGGCCGAACAGCTCGACCATCGGGACGGCGATCGCGGTGTGACTCATCGCGGGGACGTGGACGCCGTTGCCGTCGGCGGTGCGGTACCGCACACCCTCGCCGCCATGGCCGCGCGCGACGAGGTCGACCGACAGCGTGGCCGTACGCCAGCCCGCCGGGCCGTTGTCGACGAGGAGACGGGCCGCGGCCCGCAACGCGTCGTCTCCACCTGAACTGTTCACAGCCGACCCCGTGCCTTCGTCGTCGACGTGTCGTACTGCCGGACCGCGCGCACCGGCATCCCCCGTTCGACCATGCCGATGCGCGGGGCCCGTGGCGGCTCCTGGCAGGTCCGACCCGCGCAGCATAGGTGCGTCCGCTCGCGCCCCACTGACGTCCCGCTCACGCCGGACGACGCCGCTCCGGGCCAGGTGAATAGGGGTTTTCGTCACGGCGGCGAACCCCCAAGACTTGCCACTGCCCGGCGCCGGGCGGTGGGTCGTCCGGCGTCCGCGCCGGTCCATCAGGTCACATCCGAGGGGAGGTCCCCATGCGCAACGAGCCGGTCACCGGGTTCTCGGTCGTGCTCGGGCCCGACTACGCCGGCAAGTCCACACTGATCTCCGCGTTGGCGGCGCGCGGCGTGCGGTGCGTGTCCTACGATCCCGGCTTCGTGCGGCCCGAATGCTCACTCGTCGACGACCTCCGCGACGGCTTCGTCACCCGCGCGATGCCCGGTGTCGACACCGCCTACTCGCGGGACTTCGTGCTGACGCTGTTGCAGACGTCCGTCGTCTACCTGCGCGACCAGGCGCTGGACACGGGACGGGGCGGCCCCGTGGTCGTGGACTCCTACTACTACAAGATTCTCGCCAAGTGCCGGCTGACCGGGCTGGTGAACGACCGCATGTTCGCGTGGTGGCGCTCGTTTCCGGAACCGTCACGGGTCATCTACCTCGACGTCGACCCGGCGACCGCCTGGCGCCGCAGCGACAACGGCGCCCGCCTCAACGCGTTCGAGCACTACGGCGCCGTTCCCACGTGGGAGGGCTTCCGCAGGTTCCAGATCGACCTGCGCCGGCTGATGGTCGAGGAGATCGGCACGGTGCCGATCCATCCCGTCGACGGTCCCGACAGCATCGAGCGGACGGTCGCCGCGCTACGACACACCCCGAGGAGCGGACATGCCGGCCGCGTCGACAGGTGAGTACCGCCGCCGGGTGCGGTCCGAACGCGACGGCTTCCTGCGCCTGCTGGCCGAGCCGGCGCTGGCACGGCAGCGGGTGCTCGACGAGGTCGTGTCGGCCAACGCCGGCACCGCTTTCGGGCGTGAGCACGGGTTCGCCCGCGTCCGCACCGGTGAGGACTTCCGCCGTGCGGTGCCCATCCGCACGTATGACGGGCTCGCGCCGTGGATCGACCGCGCGGCCGCCGGCGAGCGTGGTGTGCTGTCCGCGGACGACCCCGTCGTGTTCTTCATGAGCAGCGGCACCACGGGCGACAGCAAGAAGATCCCGGTCACCCGCCGGTTCATGCGGACCGGCTTCTTCCCGCCCTACTACACGGCCTGGGCGACCGTCGCCGACCACTACCCCGACGTGCTGGCCGACGACAGCACGCTGAACCTGAAGTTCGATCCGGTGAGCCGGACCGCCTCCACCGCGTCGGGTCGTCCGCATCTGGGTGCCAGCCAGGTCGACCTCGGCACCGCGTTCGGGGAGCCGTTGTCGGCGGAACCGGGGTCGCGGGCCGTCTGGGGCGAGCTGCCGGTACCGGTCGCGGACACCGACCACCTCGAGAAGGCGTATCTGCGGCTGCGGCTGGCCGTCGAGCACGACGTACGGATGGTCGTCGGCATCAACCCCGCGATGGTCGCGGCGGTGCCGTACCAGCTCGCCCGGTGGTGGCCGCGCATCGTCAAGGACCTGCGGGACGGCACGCTCGGCGGCCGGCCGTACGGGTCGCCGAACCCGCACCGGGCGGCCGGGCTCGAACGGCTGGCGGACATGTTCGGCACGCTGACCCCCGCGCACGTGTGGCCACGCTTCCGGGTGCTGTTCTGCTGGACCACCGGGCTGGCCTCGCTGTACCTGCCCGGCCTCGCCGCGTCCTTCGGCACCGACGTGGTCGCGCTTCCCGCACCGGTGGCCGCTTCCGAGGGTTTCGTCGCCGTCGGCGTCGACCGGCACGGCAGTGGCTGCTCGCCCGCCCTCGGTGCGGCGTTCCACGAGTTCGTGCCCGCCGACGACGGGATCAGGGCCGACAGCGCGACGATGTCGTTCGAGGAGCTGGAGACCGGGCAGGAGTACCACGTGGTGCTCAGCCACGTCGGCGGGCTGTACCGGTACGCGCTCGGCGACGTGGTCCGGGTCGTCGACCGGCTGCACGGGATGCCCCGGGTCTGTTACGCCGGCCGCGGCACCACCTCCGACGTCGCCGGCGAACGGCTGCGCGAGTCACACGTCGTGCACGCGCTGCGGACCGCGCTCCGGTCCGGTGGACTGGCGGCCCACAACGCGACCTGCCGCCCGGTGCGGCCCGACGGCCCGGATGCCGTCCGCTACGAGTTCGCCGTCTCTCCCCGGCAGGCGTTGAACCCGGCCGAGACCGTGGCGCTGGCGCGCGCGCTGGACGACGGCCTGGTGTCGGTCTCCCCCGGCTACCGGGCGGCCCGCGCGGCCGCGGCCCTGGCCGAACCCGTCGTCCACGTGCTCACGGCGGACGCGTTCGCCCACGACTGGCATGCCCGGGTGGGGTCCGGGATCCGGCCGGCACAGGTCAAGGACCGGGTGTTCCAGCGTGACGACGACGCGTGGCACCGGCTGCTCTCCCACACCGTCCGCTGAACCCTTTACGCATCAAGGGAGACGAGCATGAATGTGCACGGCTTCGACCCGGTCGCCCGCACGTCGCTGCTGACGACGGCGCTGCGCATCCGGGAAAGCGCCCGGCCCGACCGGCTCTACGACGATCCGTACGCCGCGGCGCTCGCCGGCGAGGTGGGGGTCGCGCTGTTCGACGAGGTGGCCCGGCTCACCGCGGACAGCCGCGCCCCCGGACTCCCCGACACCGCCGACTACAACGCCGTCCGGACCCGGTTCATCGACGACCGGCTGGCCGAAGCGCTGGCATCCGGCGCCGTCGACCAGGTCGTCATCGCCGCCGCCGGCATGGACACCCGGGCCTACCGGCTCGACTGGCCCCACCCGGTGGACGTGTACGAACTCGACCGGGCCGCGGTCCTCGACGCGAAGGAGGCCGCCCTGCACGGTCACCGGCCCGCGGGGAACGTGCGGCGGCACCCGGTCCCCACCGATCTGGTGACCGACGACTGGCGGGCCGGGCTGACCGCGGCCGGCTTCGAGCCGGCCCGGCGCGCGGTGTGGGTCCTGGAAGGCGTCCTCTACTACCTGACGGCGGCCGAGGTCCACACCCTGCTGGCCGACCTCGGCCGGTTCGCCGCCGGCGGCAGCCCTCTGATCTGCGACCTGCTCGGCGAGGAGGCGCTGGACGCGCCGCCCATCCGCGGGCTGCTCGACCTGTTCGCCTCGTGGGGCTCGCCGTGGGTGTCGGGCAGCGACGAACCGGAGACGCTGCTCGCCGGGTACGGGTTCACGGTGACCGCCACGCAGCCGGGCGAACCCGGCGCCGACTACGGCCGGTGGACGGACACCGTGCCCGACCGTTCGGTACCCGGCGTCGCCCGGGTGTTCCTCGTGCACGGAACGCGGGACTGAGCGATGCCGCGCGTTCTCATCGCACCGGTCACGGTCACACCGACCAAGCCGCTGACGCCGAGCCACATCAAGGGCCTGCTCTGGGTCGATGTCATGTACCGGGCCACCGCGGCGCTCGCGGACACCACGTACCGCTACAGCAACACCACCTACAACGTCACGGCGCAGACGCTCGGCTACTGGGAGTTCCTCGACCGCACCATCGGCGACACCGACTACTCCGCGCAGACCGAGGAGGAACTCGGCGAGTCCTACATGCGCTTCCAGGCCGAGGGGCGACGGCCGCCGTTCGCGGCGCTGCGGCCCTACCTGCGGGCGGTGGAGAGCAGCGGGTGGGTCCATCCCGCCAGCGCCCGGCTCCTCGAACTGTGGACCGGCCACTTCGCCCGGCTCGGCCTGCACGACCCCGGCCTGACCACCGTGCGGCATCCGGCGTTCGGGCTCGAAGAGCTGATCGACCACCTCGCGGCCCGCGACCTGTGCCTGGACTGCCGCCCCGACAACGGTCCCGTCTACCTCGACCTGACCCGGTACGGGATGCCGCTGCGGCAGATCGTCACCCGGGAGTGCCAGCCGAACTACCTCGCCGGTGCGCTGCGGGAGCTGGTGCCGCTGGCGACCTCGTACGACCGGACCGTCCTCGTCCACGACCGGGAGCTGACCGACGACTACCTGTTGCTGCAGCGGCTGCTCGGGGTCCTGGGCGCCGAGGTCGTCCGGGACGCGGTGACGCGCGTACCGGTCGACGGCGTGATCCGGTCCAGCCGGTTCGGTGGGTGGCACGGGTACACCGTGCCGAGCCTCGTCGAGACGTGCGGGGACGCCGACCCGGAGGTGCTGCGGCTCGGCATGCGGTTGTACTTCATCGCCGTCCTGGGCCGCGGCAGCGACCGCTCGTTCCAGGCCGCGCTGCTGCGGCAGTACGTGGACCGGGCCCGGACGATCCTGGCGGGCGGTGCCGGCGCGGCGACGCACGACGTCGTCGGCTACCTGCGACGGCACCGCCCGCGCGGCGGCCTGCACGTCGACCCCTACCGCCTCACCTCGGCGATGCTGGGCCGCCGCGACCGGGCGGTGGCCGGCGACGTGGCCGGGCAGGTGTACTGCTGATGCCCACGCAGGAACTGCTCCGCGCCGAGTGGGCCCGCCGGATCCGCCGGGTGCAGGTCGGGCCGGACGCGCCGGCACCCGACGCACCGGGGCCGGACGCACCGGGGCCGCCCGACGTGGACGCGGCGGAGCGGGCGGCACCCGACGTGGCGGCGATCGCGGTGCTGCGCCGGTTCGATCCGGAGGTCTTCGTCCGTTCGGCGGTCGCGTTCGCGGCCGGCGTACACGGGACCCGGCGGGACGCGTGGTTCCGGGCGTTCACCCGCACGATCTTCCTGAGCGGCAACCCCGCCAACCTCCGCGGCCGGTTCACCGGCGACCATCTCTGCGACGACGGGTCCATGATGTGGTTCGCCCCGGTGCCCCCGGACGCCTCCCTGGGTCTACGCCGCCTGCTCAAGCGGTTCGACGGCGGCGGCGAGCCGGTGGTCCCGGCGACCCTGACCACCGACCTGCCCGGCCCCGCGAGCGGAACCGTTCACCGGCTGGAGATCGCCACCGCCGGCCTCACCGTCGGCGACTACCTGGTGCACGTGAACCACGTCCTCGCCGAGGCCGTGCTGACCCGGGTGATCCGGCCCGGCGACCGGCTGGATCTGTCGCACGCGCCCCGGATCGGCCACGGCGGCCCGCCCTACTCGATGCTGCGCGTCCACCACGACACCGCCGACCACGCCCGGTTGCGCGCGTACGTGGCCCTGTCCGCGGGAAGCCGGCCCGCGGCGTAGGCCGCACGGGCGGTGCTCACCCGTGCTCGGCGTGCTGTCCGTGGTCGGAGACCTGCGCGTCGAACCAGGCGTGCAGCGCGGTGACGAGCGCCTGGTCGGTGGTCGTGTAGGTGATCACCCCGCCGGCCGGGTCGTCCCGGTAGGTCACGGTGATGCGGGCGGCGCCGTCACGGAGGGCGGCGAGACCGGGCATGTCGTCGCCGTGGATGCGACCCGGGTCGGTGTAGTCGCCCCGGCTGAACCGGTCGGTCTCGAGCCGCAGGTGTTGGCGGATCAGGGTGATCTGCCCGGTGTCGGCCGGGTTGTCGGCGACGACCGTCTGCACGCCGCCGGTCTCCGTCCGGGCGAACCGGTGGGTGGTGCGTTCGAGGTCGAAGGGCATGACCGACGCGCCCTTCGCGGCGACCTCGGCCTGCCGGTCGGGGCTGTCGCCGCACCCGGCGACGAGCGCCAGGGACGCGGCGGCGGCCAGCACGGCATTACGGGTTCGGGTCATCGGTCGCCTCCGCGAGCAGGTGAAGTGCGGCGACGAGCGCGGCACGGTGGTCGTCGGGCACGCGGTCGAGGAGGGCCGCGAACTTGTCCTGCCGGGCGGCCGCCAGCTTCGCGGCGGCAACCGCGCCCGCGTCGGTGAGGTCGAGCTCGACCCCCCGCCCGTCGTCGTCGGCGGCGTGCCGGTGGACCCATCCCCGGTTGACGAGGTTGGCGACGAGGCGACTGACGGTGCTCTTCTCCAGCCGCAGCCGACGACCCAGTTCCGCCTGACGCAGCCGGCCCTCGCGGTGCAGTTCGGCCACGGCGTAGGCCTCCGAGACCGGCAGCGGCTGACCGCAGGGCGTGCGCCCCGGCTGGTGCAGACCGAAGTTGCGCACGAACCGCTGCAACGCCTCCTGCGCGGCGGCGACATCGTCCGTTCCCGACATGGTTCGACCATACAACCTTATGGTTCGGCCATACAACTACTTCGGCTACCGCCCGGCCCAGTCCGGGTGGGCGGTCAGGAAGTCGGCGACGGTGTCCGTGCGCATCGCGGCGAACAACTCCCCCGCCGTGTCGCCGAGGATCTCGAAGGACCTGCCATCGACGACCTGGCTGGCGAAGCGGCCGCCGTTGGTCCTGACCAGGGTGACAGCGCTGGCCTCGAGGTGGCGGAAGGCCAGTATCCAGTCGCTCGGAGCCCGTCCGTTGCCGTCGAAGGTGACGCTGCCGCCCAGCGCCCGCAACACCCTGTCGGCGGCGACCGGGTCGCGCACCAGTCCCCGTGCGGTCACCTTCTGCGCGAGCGCCCGGATCAGGTGCTGCTGGTGGCGCTGGCGGCCGTAGTCACCGTCGGGGATCAGCTCGCGTTGGCGCACGTAGTCCAGTGCCTGCCACCCGGCGAAATGCTGGCAGCCGACCCGGTACACCTGTGCCCGCATGCCCGGCACCGGCCGCGGCGAGTCGTGGTGGGGCGCCTCGAGCGTGTACGGCACGCCCTGCCGCCCGGTGGCGACGTCCCAGCCGACATGGATCGACGTGGTCTCCTCGTCGACGCACATCTCGACGCCACCGACAGCGTCGACCGTCGCGCGCAGACCCTCGAAGTCGACGATCGCGGCCGCGTCGAATCCGACGCCCATCAGGGCGCGCAGCGTCAGCCCCAGCAGCTCCACGCCGCCGGCGCGACCGCCCGACCGGCCGCCGGCGCGTGCGCCGATCCGGTACGCGGCGTTGACCTTGTCCACGCCGCCACGGAAGCCGGCGCGGGGGTAGGCGGGAACGACGACGCGGCTGTCACGCGGGATGGACACCAGGTACACCCGGTCACGGCTGGCCGGAATGTGGGCGATCATGATCGTGTCGGCCCGGACGTCGGTCGCCGGCGAGCCGGCACGCTGGTCGATCCCGACGAGGAGGATGTTCGTACCGCGTCCCCGACCGGCGCCCGCCCCGGCCGCGCCACCGCGGGAACCACCGGCCGCACCGCCGCGGTGGCTCCCGGCCGCACCGCTGCCGGGACCGCCCGCCGGTTCGACCGCGTCGCCGGCGGCCGACCAGCCCCGGCCCGGGGTCCCGACGGCAGCCGCCCCCAGCAACGGCTCCTGGCCGATCGACGCGGTGTACCGCTGGAACAGGTAGACGCCGCCGGCCGCCAGCGCCACGGTGACGGTCAGCAGCATCACGGCCACCACGGCCACCGGACGCCACGGGCCGGACCCGGGGTCGCTCGGCCGGTCCGGGGCCACCACCTCGTCCAGGTCGACGAACTCGTCCATGCCGGCCGCAGCCAGCCGCGAACGGAAGTCGGCCCGGAGCTCGGCTCGCCGTGCCGCGCGACCGGCCGGCACAGCCGGTGCGGAGGTCGCCAGCATGCCGGTCCCGATCGACAGCTCGCGGCCGGACCTGAGCGAACCGGCGACCCCGTCACCGGTGGCCCCGGCTCAGCCGACGAACCTCCGCAGGGCCGTCACCTCGGCCTGCTGGGTCTTCTCGATGTCGGCGGCCAGCTTCCTGACCTCGGGACTGCTGCCGTTTCTCTGCACCTCACGGGCCATGTCGATGGCACCGTTGTGGTGATCGATCATCATCCGCGCGAACTGCGTGTCGAACGCCGCACCGTTCGCGGCCTTGAGCGTGTCCATGTCCGCGGTCGACATCATGCCCGGCATGCTGTGCCCACCGTGGCCGCCCGCCGGCTCGACGGGCTGTCCCCAGGCCGTGAGCCAGCCGGTCATCGTGTCGATCTCCGGCTGCTGCGCGGCCTTGATCTGGGCGGCCAGCGTCCTGATCTCGGCTCCCGCGGCGCGTGTCGCGGCGAGATCGGCCATCTCTACGGCCTGCCGGTGATGCACGATCATGTTCTGGGCAAAGGAGACGTCGGCGGCGTTGAACGCCGCCGACGAACTGCCGGCGGTCGCGGTGGTCTGCGCGGCCGAGCCGGAGTCGTGGTCCATGCCGCCCATGCCGTCACCGCCGCATCCGGCGGCCAGGGCAAGGACCGCCGTGACGGTGACGGGCAGCGGAACACGACGCACCACAGTGCGGTTCATCTCGGAAAATCCTCTCGTGGAACGGGCTTGCGGGTGTCGACGGACCGGATCCGCGCAGTGCGACGATCCGGTGCGGTCGGCCTATGTCCGCAGCACCGCCACATCGAGGAGACGCATCGGGAATCGAGGGACGGGGGCAGATGCGGCCCGGGTCGGGTGGGCCGGATCCACCCGGGCCGGTCGGGCCCCGGGTCGCCGGGCGGCACGCGCGCCGGCGAGCAGCGCCAGCACACCGAGTCCACCCAGCACCGCGAGGCAGACGACCAGCAGACCGGCGCCGACCGGGGCGGGATCGGGGTCCGGGCCCGACCGGACCGCCCCCACGGGCACCGTGCCACCGCCGCAGGTGCCGTCGCACGGGTGGCCGGCGTCCGTCAGCCGCGGAACGTCACCCTCCGGCGTCACGGCCGCGTCAGCGCGGTGGCCGGACGGTCCCGAGGTGTGGTCGCTGGCGTGACCGACGGTGTGCATGCCGATCACGCCGATGCTGAGGAGGGCGAGCAGCAGCAGCCGAAGCGCTCCGGCCGTCATGCTCGACACACCCTCACCTCCCACCGCGCGGGTCCATCCACAGTAGAGAGTCCGCGGAGCGGTCCGTGAACCGGGCCGAGCCTGCCCGGGGCGAGCAGTTCTGCGGTGGCAGGATCGGTCGGATGCGGGTGCTTTTCGAAGACGTGGTCCCGGTCGCCTACGGACAGTTCTACGTGGTCAGCCGGGAACTGCCGGACATGACGAAGGCCTTCGCCGGACAGGTGAACGGCCTCTGCGGCGCCGGCGAGCCCGGCGCGTTGTTCCTGATGACCGGCACGCATTCCGGCCGGGTGCGGCTGCGGGTCGAGCTCCACGAGCGGGAACCGCCGGCCGCCGCTGATGAGTGGGAGGAGGTGGTCGAGGCGCCGTTCGTGCCGCGGGGCGCGACGGTGGACCTGGTGCCCTGGGGCGACGGCACGTTGGCACCGTTGCCGCTGATCCCCGACGGGCCCGAGACCGGCCCGCTGCCCACCTTCCGCGTCCGGTACTGCGCCGCCGGCATGGACGAGGGGCGTGACCCGTTCGGCGGGTTCGACCCGGACACGCTGGAGGACGACGACTACACGTACATGGACCAGCGGCCGGACCGGTACCTGTTGTGCTTCTGGCCGGACGATGCGCCCGACGGCGCGGGCGGCGGTCCGGGCGGCGGCCCGGTCGACGGCTTCCCGCGTCCCGACGCGATCGTCCTGCGGACCAGCCGCGCCGCCGGCTACTGGCACGACTGGGCGTCGGCCCTGCCGGCGCCGCCCTCGCTGTGGGAGCAGGTCGAGGCCGCGCGGCGTGAGCGGCAGGAGCAGGAGCGGCGCGCGGAGGAGTACCGGCGGCGGGACGAGGCGCGGCGCTGGGGTGGGCGCCCGCCGGGCGAACGGTTGCGCCGCGTCGTGGGCAACGTTCAGGGGATCGCACGCCTGGACCGCGACCTGGTCGACGGAGTGGCCGGGGCCGACGATGCCGTCCAGCGGGAGATCGCGGTGTGGGCCGCCCGGCGGGCGTTCGCCCACGCCGGCATCGCCGACCTCGACTGGCTGGCCCCGGCGTGGACGGCGCTGCGGCACGGTCGCCCTCTCCCCGCCGAGTTCACCGACCCGGCCGCGCTGTTCGCGCGGATCTCGGACCGGCACGAGGCCGGCGGGCACGAGCCCGGCGGGTACCGCATCGTCGCGTTCGCCCGGCGCGGACGTGGCGCGGCCCCGTCGCTCGGCGCGATGCTCGACGCCCCGGTGAATCCGGTGGCGATGGCGGTGCCGGCGCTGGCGGCCGCCGCCGGGCCGGATCCGCTGCAGGCGGCGCTGGAAGCGCTGTGGGCGGCGACCACCACGTTCGGCACCCGGCGCGCGGAGTTCCTGGCGGAGGTGCGCCGGGAGTTTCCCGTCGTGGACTCGGCGGGTCCGGGCTGACAGAACTTTCGCGCCGGTGTCGGATCGCGGCTCCCGCCGATCGACTATCCGGTGAAGGGACCCGAGCGAAAGAGGACACATGACAGCCAGGCCCAACCCGATTCCGGACCGCTACCGCCGGGTGACGCCCTGCCTCGTGGTGCGGGGCGCCGCCAAGGCGCTGGAGTTCTACGCCGAGGTCTTCGGCGCGACCGAGCGGATGCGCATGCCCGGCCCGGGCGGCACCATCGTCCACTCCGAGATCGAGATCGGCGACTCGGTACTGATCGTCGAGGACGAGAACCCACACACGGGCACCACCGCCCCACCCGCCGGCGGACTCCCCGGCAGTCCCGTGTTCCAGTTCATCTACGTCGAGGACGTCGACGCCACCCTGGCCAGGGCCGTCGAGCTCGGCGCCACCGTGAAGCGGGCGCCGGAGGACCAGTTCTACGGTGACCGGGACGGGTTCATCATCGACCCGTTCGGCCACGGCTGGACGGTCGCCTCGCACGTCGAGGATGTCAGCGGAGAAGAGCTGGGCAAGCGGATGGCACAGATGTTCGGAGGAGCTGAGTTCGGAGGAGCGCCGTGAAGTACGTGCTGATGTTCGTCGAGACCGAGCAGTTCGCCGCCGACCTGGCGGCCATGGACGGCCCCGAGCGGGACCGCGCCTACGCTCGCGTCCAGCAGTGGTTCGTCGACAACCACGACAGGATCACCCACCACGCCCACCTCCTACCCGCCGACTCCGCCACCACGGTGCGGCTGGAGGGCGGCGAGCCGCTGGTCACCGACGGCCCGTTCGTGGAGGGCAAGGAGGTCGTCAGCGGCTACGCCGAGATCGACGTCGCCGACCTCGACGAGGCGCTGCGGATCGCCCGCTCGTGGCCGGCCTGCCCGGTCGTGGAGATCCGGCCGATCGCCTCTTGACCCCACCGACCCACACCGAGCTGGTCCGCGTGGTCCGCGACCACGCGGGCCGGCTCGCCGCGTCCCTGGTGCCGCTGGTCGGCGACTTCGCCGCCGCCGAGGACCTCGTCCAGGACGCCGTCGAGGCGGCTCTGACCCGCTGGCCCGTCGACGGCATCCCCGACCGGCCCGACGCGTGGCTGTTCACCGTGGCCCGCCGCCGCGGCCTCGACGCCATCCGCCGGGAGGTCCGTCACCGCGACAAGCTCGCCCTCGTCACCTGGCCCACCGAGCCACAACCCGACGACCGGCTGAGGCTGGTCTTCACCTGCTGCCACCCGGCCCTGCCGCGCAGCGCCCAGGTCGCGTTGACGCTACGCGTCGTCTGCGGGCTGACCACCGCCCAGATCGCCAGGGCGTTCCTCGTCCCCGAAGCCACCGTCGGGCAGCGCATCACCCGCGCCAAGAAGAAGATCGGCGACGCCGGCATCCCGTACCGGATACCGGCGTCCGACGAGCTCGCCGGCCGGCTGGCCGAGGTTCTCGCGGTCATCTACCTGCTGTTCAACGAGGGCTACCTGCCGAGTGGGGCCGCACCCGGGTCCCGTGATCTCACCGACGACGCCGAGTTCCTCGCCGCGATGCTGCACCACCTGATGCCCACCGAGCCGGAGGTCGCCGGGCTCCTCGCGCTCATCCGGCTGCACCGCGCCCGTGCCGCGGCGCGGTTCGACCTCAACGGCGACATCATCCAGCTCCCGCACCAGGACCGGACCCGCTGGGACCACGCGGCCATCGCCGACGCGGGCCACCTGATCGCCCGCGCCGCGTCCCACAAGCGCCCCGGTCCCTACCAGCTGCAGGCGGCCATCGTCGCGTGTCACGCCGAGGCCGAACGGTGGGACGACACCGACTGGGCCCAGATCACCGTGTTGTACGACATGCTGCTGCACCTCGCGCCGTCGCCGGTGACCCGGCTGCACCGCGCGGTCGCCTACCGCTACGTGGCCGGCCCGGAAGCCGCACTGTCCGAAGTGGACACCCTGGCCGGCCAGCTCGACGACTACCACCTTCTGCACGCCACCCGCGCCGAGCTTCTCCGCGCCCTGGGCCGCACCGGGGAGGCCCGCGAAGCGGACATCCGCGCCCTCGCCCGCACCGCCAACCCCGCCGAGCAGTCCCTTCTCCGGCACCGACTCTCTTGGAGATGACCACAGATGGCACCGATCGTCACCAGCATCGACGTGGACCGATCCGCCAGCGACGTGTACGCCTACGCCACCGACCCCGCCCGGTTCCACGAGTGGCAGAAGGGCGTCGTCGACGGGCACCTGGAGGGCCCGCCCGCGGTCGGCACACGGTGCATGACCACCCGCCGGATCGGCGGCGCGAACCGCTCCAGCACCTCCGAGATCACCCACGTCGAGCCACCGGCGACCTGGGGTGTCCGCGGCACCGACGGACCCATCCGGGCCACCGTCGACCTCCGCGTCGAGCCGCTCGCCGACGAACGGTCCCGCCTCACCATCTCGGTGGACTTCACCGGCCACGGCATCGGCAAGGTCCTGGTCCCGCTCGTCGTCCGGCGGGAAGCGGAGAAGGAGATGCCGGCGAACCTGGCTGCCCTCAAGCGGCGCCTGGAAGGGTGAGCCGTGCGAGGCGGCCGCCCGCCGTGTCGCCGTTGCCGCGCCGTCAGGTCGTCGGGCGTACCAGGCCGGCCTCGTACGCGGCGATGACGAGTTGGGCGCGGTCGCGGGCGCCGAGCTTGGACATGGCCCGGTTCACGTGCGTCTTCGCGGTGTGCGGGCTGACCACCAGGTGACGGGCGATGTCGTCGTTGGACATGCCCGTGGCGACGAGCGCGACGACCTCGCGTTCGCGGCCGGTCAGGTTCGCGAGGTCGGCTGTCGGGCGGTCGTGGTCGGGCTGGCGCAGGAAGCGTCCGATCAACGCACGGGTGGCAGCCGGCGACAGCAGTTGCTCGCCCCGGTGCACCAGCCGGATCGCGTCGATGAGCTCGTCGGGTTCGGCGTTCTTGCCGAGGAAGCCGCTGGCGCCCGCGCGCAGCGCCTGGAACACGTACTCGTCGACCTCGAACGTCGTGAGGATCAGCACCCGGACGTCGGGCAGTTCGGCGGTGAGGCGACGGGTGGCCGCCAACCCGTCCAGGTTCGGCATGCGGATGTCCATCACCACCACGTCCGCCGTCGTGCTGCGGGCCTGATCGACGGCCTGCTCCCCATCGCCGGCCTCGCCCACGACGCACATGTCGGGCGCGGCGTTGACGAACACGGCGAACCCGCCCCGCACCAGGGGCTGGTCGTCGGCGAGCACCACCCGGATCGTCATGCGGCGTACGGCAGCCGGGCGGTGACGCGGTACCGGCCGCTGGCCGCGTCTGCGACCGGGCCGGCGGTGAACGTGCCGCCAAGCGCTCCGACGCGTTCGCGCATCCCGACGTGGCCGTGCCCCGGCAGACCCGGCACCGCGCCGGTGGTCGGGTTCTCCACGGTCAGCTCCAGTCCGTCGTCCCGGTAGGCGAGGGTGACCGCCACCGACGTCGGCCCCACGTGTTTGCACACGTTGGTCAGCGACTCCTGCAGGACGCGGTAGGCGGTCAGGTCCGCCGGACCCGGCAGCGGACGGACCGCCCCGGTCGCGGTCACGGCGATGTCGAGGCCGGAGCGTCGGTACGCGGCCAGCAGGTCCTCCACGCGGTCGAGCCCGCACACCGGCACGGTGGGGTCGGCGGGGTCGCCGTCCTGGCGCAGCAGGCCGATCGTGTCACCGAGGTCGGTCAGCGCGGCCTTGCTCGCCGCGCACACGTGGTCGAGCGCCTGCGCGGCCGGGCTCCCCGCGCTGTCGATCGCGCGCGCGGCGACCCGGGCCTGGATGTGGATCAGCGCCAGGTGGTGGCCGATGACGTCGTGCAGGTCGCGGGCGATGCGCAGCCGCTCCTCAGTGACCCGGCGCCGGGCCTCGGCGTCGCGGTCGGCCTCGGCGCGGTCGGCCCGCTTACGCGCCTCGGCGAGAAAGGCGTGGCGGTGACGCGACGCGGTACCGGCCGCGACCGCCAGGCCCCCGAACGCCGCCAGGGCCAGGTTCTCCGCGCCGAGCAGCGCCGGCTTCAACCACACGTGCGTGACGCCGATGGCCAGCACGACCAGCCCGCCCACGAGGACGGCGCGCATCCGGGTGGCCCGCTCGGCGACCGTCGACAGGGCCACCAGCGGCGCGGCGAGCAGCAGCAGCCCGTTGCGTCCGTCGTGGTGGGCCAGGAACACCTCGGCCGCGAACGCGCTGACCAGCAGCGTCGCGAACGGGTACCGACGGCGCAGCACCAGCACGGCACCGGCCACCACCGCCGACACCAGCGCGAGCGGGCTCAGCGGGCGCGCCTGCGGCCCCGCGGTCGCGGTCACCAGCGTCACCCCCAGGATGACCGCCGCGATCAGCGCGTCGGCGCGGACCGGCCGGGCCGCGAACCGGTGCGCCCGTTCACGAACCCCGTCGTGCAGTGCGTGGTGCACCCCGTGCCGCAGCGCGCCCAGCGTCGTCATGCGTTCACGGTACGAGCGACCACCGCTTCGTGGCGTCCCGCCACGGGGGTACGGCCCGTACCGCGGCCGCGGTACGTGCAAGATGCCACCACGGCGTGACGACAGCGGCGGCCCGGCTGCGGAATCGTCGGTCACCGTGCGACACGACGGAATCTCGGCCCGCGGGCTGAGCAAACGCTTCGGACCGGTCACCGCGGTCCGCGACCTCACCTTCGACGTCCCCGCCGGACAGGTCACCGGCTTCCTCGGCCCCAACGGCGCCGGCAAGTCCACGACGCTACGGATGATCCTCGGCCTGGTCCGCCCGAGCGCCGGCGAGGCCCTGATCGGCGGGCACCGCTACGACGACCTGCCACAGCCGCGCCGCGCGGTCGGCGCCGTCCTGGAGACCACCGGGTTCCACCCGGGCCGCCGCGGCCGCGACCACCTGCGGGTCGCCGCCCGCGCCGCCGGTCTGCCCGCCGGCCGGGTCGACGAGGTCCTCGACCGGGTGGGCCTCACCGACGCCGCCGGCCGGCGGGTGCGCGGCTACTCCCTCGGCATGCGCCAACGCCTCGGCCTGGCCGCCGCCCTGCTCGGCGACCCGCAGGTGCTCATCCTCGACGAGCCGGCCAACGGCCTCGACCCCGCCGGGATGGCCTGGTTGCGCGGCCTGCTCCGCGACCTCGCCGCGCAGGGCCGCACCGTGCTGTTCTCCAGCCACGTCCTGTCCGAGGTCGCACAGACCGTCGACCACCTCGTCATCGTCCACGACGGTTCGCTGCGCTACGCCGGTCCGCTCGACGGCCTCGACGGGCCGCTGGAGACGGCGTTCCTCACCCTGGTCGGAGGCACCGCCGATGTCCGCTGAACTGCTCAAGCTGCGCACCATCCGCACACCGTGGATCCTGCTCGCCGTCGCACAGCTCGTGATCGTGGCCGGCGTCGCCGGTCCGTTCACCACGGGCGACCGCACCGACCCGACGATCGTGCGGGCCGGCGCCGCCCACCTCGGGCTGGTGGCCCTGTTCACCCTCGTCCTCGGCATCATGGCCGTCGCCGGCGAGCACCGGCACCGCACCATCACCGACACCTACCTGACCAGCCCGCACCGCGGCCGCGTGCTCGCACGCAAGCTCGCCGTGTACACCGGAGCGGGCGCCGTCTTCGGGGCGGTCGGCGCAATCACCGCCGTCGCGTCCGTCGCCGTCGCGGCGGCGGTCACCGACGTGACGGTCGACTGGTCGGACCCCCGTCTGTGGCGCACCATCGCCGGCTGCGTCGCGTGGAACGTCGCCTTCGCCGCCCTCGGCGTCGGGATCGGCGCGCTCGTCCCGAACGTCACCGCGGCGATCACCGGGTCGCTGGCCTGGCTCGCCCTCGTCGAAGCCGTCGTGGCCGCCCTCATCGGGTCCGACGCAGCCCAGTGGCTGCCCTTCGCGGCCGGTGCCGCCCTCGGCGGTCTGCCGTCCGGAGGCGACGGCCTCCCGCAGTGGGGCGCCGTCGTCCTCCTGGCCGCCTACGTCGCGGCCGTCGGCGTGGCGGCCGCCGTCGTCACCCGTCGACGCGACATCGCCTGACCGGAGCGACCCCCGATGGGACACACGCGCAGGGGCCGCGGCGGCGAGCTGCACCATCCCCGCCTGTACGACGTCGCCGCCACGGTCGCCTTCGCCGGCTTCCGCCGCCCGGTGTTCGACGGCCTGGTCGCCCTCAGCGGCGCCGCTGCCGGCGACCGGGTCCTCGACGTCGGCTGCGGCACCGGCTACCTGACCCGACGGGTGGCCCGCGCGGTCGGCGCGGACGGGGCGGTGGTCGGCGTCGACCCGTCCGCACCGATGGTCGCCCACGCCCGCCGCGTGTCACCGTCCGGCTGCCACTTCCACGTCGCCGGCGCGCAGGCGATCCCCGAGCCGGACGCGTCGTTCGACCTCGTCGTGGCCAGCCTCGCCGTCCACCACATCCCCGCCGACCTGCGGGCCGGGGCGTTCCACGAGATGCACCGCGTGCTGCGTCCCGGTGGCCGGCTGCTCATCGTCGACCTCCGGCCGGCGTCCGGGCCGCTCGCACGCCGGCTCAGCGTCCACTCCGTTCCGGCCGACGTGGTCGAACGGGTCACCGCGCTGGTCACCGCGGCCGGGTTGCGGGTCGTCGCGACCGGCACCCGCCGACCCAGGCTCTACTACGTCCGGGCCGAGCGCGCCCGGGTCCGCGGAGCCGCGTCACGCGACCCTTGACCGCCGCCATTGACTCAGTGATAGTTGAGTCAATGGACGCTGAGGTTGCCTCCGTGGAGGTCCGGGCCCGGGTGCACGCCGCCCTCGGTGATCCGGCCCGGTTGGCGATCGTCGACGCCCTGCGGGTCGGTGACGCCTCGCCCGGCGAGATCGCCGAACAGCTCGGCATGGCGACCAACCTCGTGGCCCACCATCTCAAGGTCCTCGACGGGGCCGGCCTGGTGGCGCGGACCCGTTCCGAAGGCGACCGGCGCCGCACATACCTCCGGCTGCGGCCGGACACGCTGGCGCTGCTCGGACCGCCGCACCTGACCTCCGACCGGGTCGTGTTCGTCTGCACGCGCACCCGCCGACCGGATCAACCCGGTCGCCGTGGAGGCGATGCGCGAGGTCGGCATCGACATCACCGCGCAGACGCCCGCAAGCTCGACCACGCCACGGCCGAGTCCTCCGACGTGCTGGTGTCGATGGGATGCGGCGACGCGTGTCCGGTCTTCCCGGGCAAGCGGTACCTGGACTGGGACCTCGACGACCCGGCGGGGCAGGGCATCGACGCCGTCCGCCGGATCCGCGACGACATCCGGGGTCGGGTCGAGACGCTGGTGTCGGAGCTCAGCGCCGCGCGGTGAGCGGGCGCCGCTGGCGGACCAGCGTCCGGAGGACGTGTGTGGCGTCGCGGCCGACTCCGCGCAGGGTGGCCGAGGCGAAGCTGCGTTGCCGTTCCAGTCCGACGTACCCCAGCCCGGGCACGTCGGTCGACACGCCGCCGCGATGGGCGGGGGTGCCGGTGACGCCCAGGTAGGCGAGGCCGGGCCGGTACCCGGTCGCGAGGATCAGGACGTCGACGCGTTCGCGGGCTCCGTCCGTCCACACGAGACGGTCGCCGTCGACGTGGGTGAACAGCGGGCGGTGGTCCGGGCGGCCGGCGCGCAGCGCGGCCCGGTAGCGGCCGTCGTCGATCACCGGGACCGCTCCCCTGACGAGCTTCGGGCCGAGGGGCGAGGTGTCCAGGCCGGTGCGGTCGAGCCACCAGTGGAAGTCGCGGCCGAGGACGCGTTGCCGCTGCCACCGCAGCGGTGTCCGGGTGGCGATGGTGACGGTCGCGACCTCCGCCAGTTCGGTGGCGATCTGGACCGCCGAGTTGCCGCCGCCGACCACGACGACCCGCGTGCCGGCGAACGCGTGCGGCGTCGTGTACCGCGACGAGTGCAGGACCGTGCCCGCGAACGTGTCGAGGCCGGGCAGGTCGGGGCGGTGCGGCGTCCCGAATCCGCCGGAGGCCGCGACCACGAGACGGGCTTCGGCGGTGGCGCCGTCGTCGGTCGTTACCACGAAGCCGTTGTCGTGGCGGGTGACCCGGACGACGCGCCGCCCCCACCGGATCTCGGCGTCGAGGTGGCGCGCGTACGCGTCGAGGTAGGCGACGACCTCGTCGCGGCGGGGGTAGCGGTCGGGGTCGCCGGGGAACGGCAGGCCCGGCAGGGACGAGAACCGGGCGGGCGAGAACAACGTGAGGCTGTCGTAGTAGCCCGGCCAGGACCCGCCGGCCCGCTCGGACGCGTCGAGGACCAGGGTGCGCAGGCCGAGGGTGCGGGCGGTGCGGGCGGTGGCGAGGCCGGCCTGACCGCCGCCGACGATGACAAGGTCCAGGGTGGTCACGCGAGCTAACATATCGTCATATCGGACGAAGACGAAATGATGTCGTGAGGAAGACTGTGGGAATGGACATGCCAACGGCCCTGGACGCGCCGGCCCGTGACTTCCTCAAGGCACTGGCCAGCGAGACCCGTCAGCAGATGATGACGGCGTTCGCCGGTGGACGGGAGCTGACGGTCGGCGAGATCGCTGAATGCTGCGGCCTCGGGCAGTCCACCGCGTCGGAGCAGCTGGCGATCCTGCGCCGCGGCGGGCTCGTGCGGTCGACCCGCGACGGCAAACTCGTCCGCTACCGGGCCGACCCCGCCTCGATCGGCGCCCGCCTCACCGAGCTGCAGGGCTACCTGGCCTGCTGCTGCCCACCACCGTCCGGGGCGACCACGTCGAAGGAGTGAAAGGGAAGCCGCTAGCCGAACCGCTTCGGGTCGAAGGGTTCGGGATAGTGGAACCGGCCAGATTGGCCGGCGTAGCGGGTGAGGGTGCGGACCTGGAAGTTCCTCCCCCAGGCTGGGTCGGGCGGGTCGATGCCGTACCGCTCGGCCGCGACGAACCCGAACCGGTGGTAGTAGTCCGGGTTGCCCAGCAGCGCCACCAACGGCTCGCCGAGCGCGTCGGCCGCGCCGAGAACGGCATGCAGCATCGCCGAGCCGACCCCGTTCCGTTGGCGGTGCGGCAGCACGCTGACCGGGCCGAGCGCCAGAGCCGGTCCGGTACCGACCCGGGCGCGGGTCGCGAGCACGTGCCCGACCACCGCGTCATCCTCGATCGCGACCAACGACAGCTCGGGGATCCAGCTCCCGTCCGCGCGGAGCCACGAGACGAGCGTCGCTTCGCCCGGATCACCGCCGGGCTCCACCGGCGGGGCGCTGTAGGGAAGACCCCGGAACGCGGCCGCGGTCACCGCCCGGATCGCCTCCACGTCGTGGGCGAGCTCGCGTCGGATGAACATCATGGGACCGTCGCAGCGTCCCACGGGCACGTCAACCCGATTACGGACCGGGCGTCAGACCGCGGAGGCGGGAACCTCGATGGCGAGCAGGGCGGCGAGCTGGCGCATCAGGGCGGGCCGGGCGCGGTAGTACACCCAGGTGCCGCGGCGTTCGGCGTCGACGAGGCCGGCCTCGCGCAGGGTCCTGAGGTGGTGGGAGATCGTCGGACCGGACAGGTCGAATGCCGGGGTCAGGTCGCAGACGCAGGCTTCGCCGTCGGGTGCCGAGGCGATCATCGACATCAGCTGCAGGCGGACCGGGTCGCCCAGCGCCTTGAACGCGGGCGCGAGCAGTTCCGCGGTTCCGGCCGGGATGCGGGCCTCGGCCAGCGGCGAGCAGCAGGGCTCGGCCGGCAGGTCGGCGAGGGACAGACCCGAGCCTTGTTTCGACATTCCTCTAGGTTGACAGATCTCGAAACAGCCTGCAACCTTGCTGATTAGACAATCGTCAAGTTAGACCGACATCGAGGCAGCGAGGACGTTCACATGAGCATCCGTCTGGAGGACCTGCCGGTCGCCGTCATCGGCGCCGGCCCGGTCGGGTTGGCCGCGGCAGCGCACCTGGCCGAACGGGGCATCCCGTTCACCGTCCTGGAAGCCGGCGGGACACCCGCGGCCGCGGTGCGGCAGTGGGGACACGTGCGGCTGTTCTCCCCCTGGCGGTTCAACGTCGACGCGGCCGCCCGTCGGCTGCTCGCCGAGGCCGGCTGGGTCGAACCGGACCCGGACGTGCTTCCCACCGGCGGCCAGCTGGCCGACGACTACCTGCAGCCGCTCGCCGACCTGCCCGCGCTCAAGCCGCACGTGCGGTACGACACGCGGGTGCTGGCCATCACCCGGCTGGGCCTCGACCGGCTCCGCACCGCCGGACGCGACGCCGCGCCGTTCCTGATCCGCCTGGCCGACGGCGAGGACGTGCTCGCCCGCGCGGTCATCGACGCCTCCGGCACCTGGGGCACCCCGAACGTGCTCGGCGCCGCCGGCATCCCCGCCCACGGCGAGTCGGCTGCGGCCGGTTTCGTCGAGCACGCGCTGCCCGACGTACTCGGCGCCGACCGGGACCGGTTCGCCGGCAAGCGGACCCTCGTCGTCGGCGCCGGACACTCGGCGGCCAACACGTTGCTGTCCCTGGCCGAACTCACCGGCAAGGCGCCGGGAACCGGTGTGGTGTGGGCGATCCGGTCCGCGAGCCCGGCGCGCACCTACGGCGGCCAGGCCGCCGACGCGCTGCCCGCCCGGGGTGCCCTCGGCAGCCGGCTGCGCGAACACGTGCGGTCCGGAACCATCACACTGGTCACCAACTTCAGCGTCCGGTCGGTGACCGTCACCGATGGCCGCGTCGTGGTCTCCGACGGCAGCGACAGCATCACCGTCGACCGGATCGTGTCCGCGACCGGCTTCCGGCCCGACCACGGCGTCGCCTCGGAGCTGCGCCTCGACCTCGACCCCATCATGGGATCGACGCGCGCGCTGGCGCCGCTGATCGACCCGAACCAGCACTCCTGCGGCACCGTGCCCCCGCACGGCGTCGACGAGCTCACCCACCCCGAACCCGGCTACTACGCCATCGGCGTCAAGAGCTACGGCCGGGCACCGACGTTCCTGCTCGCCACCGGCTACGAACAGGCCCGCTCCGTCGTCGCCGCGCTGGCCGGCGACTGGGACGCCGCCCGCGACGTCCAGCTCGACCTGCCCGAGACCGGCGTGTGCAACAGCAACCCGGTCCCCGACACCGACACCATCGACGCGGGCGGCGGCTGCTGCGGAACGCCGGCCGCCGAGGCGGTACCGGCCGGGCGGGGGCTGGCCACCGGCATCGCGGGCGGGCTGCTGTCCGCCCCGCTGGCCCTGCTGCCCGTCGCGTCGTCACCGGATAAGGCCGACGGCAAGGACGGCGGCTGTTGCGGCTGAGACCGTGACGCCCGCTCCGGTGGTGGCCGCCGGGCCTCGGTCCGGCGGCCCGCCGCATGCCCGTGGCTGGCGGCTCGTCGCCGCGCTGGCGGTGACGCAGACCGTCGGTTACGGCGTCCTGTACTACTCCTTCGCCGTCCTGATGCGGCCGATCGCCACCACGCTGGGGGTGTCGACCGCGACGGTCACCGGGGCGATGACCTGTGCGATCCTCGCCGGTGCCGCGATGGCGGTGCCCGTCGGACGGTGGCTCGACCGGCACGGCGGCCGGGCACTCATGACGACCGGGTCGCTCGTCGCGACCGGGCTGCTCGTGGCGTGGTCGCAGGCGCAGCACGTCTGGCAGCTCTACGCCGTTCTCGTCGGGATCGGCGCCACCGGCGCGATGGTCCTCTACGAACCGGCGTTCGCCGTCCTGGTGTCGTGGTTCGGCGCCGCCCGCCGCGCGAAGGCACTGCTCGCGGTGACGGTCGTGGCCGGCTTCGCCAGCGCCATCTTCCTGCCGCTGGCCGGATTTCTCGTGGACCGCCACGGCTGGCGCACGGCCCTGCTCGTGCTGGCCGCCGTGCACGGGATCGTCACCGTGCCGTTGCACGCTCTCGCGGTCCCGAAGAGACCGCGCCCGGACCCCGACGGACCGCCACCGGCGGCGACCGGCGCCACCCGCGCCGCCGTCGTCCGCGCGGCGCTCGCCGACACGCGGTTCTGGGCGATGGCGGTCGCGTTCGTCGCACACGGGGCGGCGATGACCGCGATGACATTCCACCTCGTCGGCCTGCTCACCGACGCCGGACACCCGGTCACGTTCGCGGCCACCGTCGTTGGCCTGCTGGGGGTGTTGTCGGTGACCGGCCGGATCGTCCTCACCGGAGTCCAGCGTCGGATCAGGACGACCACAGTCGTGGCCGCGATCTTCGCCGTCCAGGCGGGCGCGGCCCTCAGCCTGCTCGTCGTGGGCGGCAGCAGGGCCGGCGCGGTCGTCGGGGTCGTGGCGTTCGGACTCGGGTTCGGCATCGCCAGTCTCGCCGCGCCGGCACTGCTCGCCGACCGGTACGGCACCGTGGCCTACGCGACGATCGCCGGCAGCCTCGCCGTGCCCATCACCCTGGCCCGCGCCGGTGCGCCGCTCGGCGCCGCCGCCCTGCAGGCCGGCGGTGGCTACCCGCCGGTCGTGCTCGGCATCAGCGGGGCGTGCCTCGTCGCCGCCGTCGGGATTCTCGTGCGGGCGGCGAGCCCGTCCCCGGTCGGCGATCCGATATCTGATTCGGCATCCATCTAAATTGACAATGATCTAAACAGATGTCACTGTTTAGATGTTCATCTAAACAGATTGCGGAAACCAGGGAGTCACACCATGTTCCGGATCAGGCGAGGGCGCACCGTCGATGTCGGCGTCCAGTTCTGCGAGCGCTGTGCCGAGGTCACCACCGCCGCGCAGCGCGCGCAGACCCGTCACGACCGCGTCCGCACCGACGCGCTCCGGTGGTCCCACGGACGCTGACCACCCACCTCGACCCCGTCTGATCGACGGGGGTCCGCCGTCAGTGGGTGATGACCGCGCCTGGTCGTCGCGCTGTGCTCAGGACGGCGGCCATGGCGGCCGATGCCGCCGGCTGACCGAGGTAGGCCGTCAGCAGCACCATCAACTCGGCAAGGCCCTGGTCCGTGACACCGGCGGCGCGTGCGGCGTTCAGATAGGTGATCAGGCGGGCATCGACGACGTGTTGGCCGACGAGGGCGGCGACAACGGCGACACTGCGGTCGCGGTCGGTCAGTTCCGTTCCGGACCAACCGGGTCCGCCGGCCGCGAGAAAGGCCTCCCGGGCGTACTGTGCGCCGGCGCGCGCCGCGAGCATGCTCTCGGCTTCGTCCTCTGGCATGCCCAGGTTGCGGGCGTACACGGCGCGGCCGGCGGCGATGCGGTCGGCCACGTCCTCGGAAGCGTTCATATGCACGACCCCGGGTCTTCGGCCGAGCCGATGATGGAGTAGAGAGCCCGTCTCAGCTGTGCGACCTCGGCCGCCGGGATGGACCGGACCGCGTCGGCCTCACGGGCCTCGGCGCCGGCAGCGATCGCCGTCCGCACCGCATCGCCTTTCGGGGTGATGGCGACGATGCGGGCCCGCCGGTCTCGCGGGTTGACGCGCCGTGAAACGAGTTCCATGCGCTCGAGCCGGTCGATCTCCGCAGTCAGAGTCGTCTTGTCCATGCCGAGGGCCTGCCCGAGTTCGACCTGGGTCAGATCGCCGGTCTTGTGCAGAGCGCTGAGGACGATGTGGTCGCGCAGCGACAGGCCGTGGCGTTCCGCTTCCGCGCCGACGAGTGCGTGCATCCGCTGGGCCGCCCGGTGGAGCAGCCACGTGAGCTCGGAGTCGGGCCCCGGTCCCAGAGTGGGGCGCCGCGGTGCCTCGTCGTCGATCGTCTGGTCGGGGCGGCCCGAGGTGGGTGAGGCAGGCATGGTCACAGTGTCACGCCCGGGAACCGGGACGGCAGGAGCGGGATGCTGTCGTACGCGGGGACGTCGTGGGCCGGAACCACCTGCAACACGCGGCTGAGGGCGATGCTGCGCTGCAGGCCGACCCGGACGGTCCTGGCGTCGACATCGGCGACGCGGCGCATCAACCACGGACGTTCCGCACCACGGGAGATGCCGTCCATCTGCCAGGTGAGGTCGCCGATGAACGCATACCGCTTCCCGGTGGGCAGCGTGACGAACACGACGACGGAACCCGGGGTGTGCCCCGCGGCGAGGGCCACGATCACCGAGCCGTCTCCGTAGAAGTCCAAGCTCGCCGGAAAGCCGAGATACTCCGAGCCGTCGAAGGTGTACGTCCGGATCTCCAGGCCTTGGGACACCGCGCGGAACACCGTGCCGTGCGAGTCGTCGGCGCCGTAGCGGATCTCGGCTTCGTTGATCCACACCGGCACCCGCAGGGAGTCCAGGCCACTGACGTGATCCCAGTGCACGTGCGTGACGAGCACGCCCAGCAGCCGGGACCGGTCGTAGCCGGCCGCATCGAGCTGCTGCGCCGCGGTGCGGCCGAGCCGGTAGGGAGCGCGCTCCATGCGCGCCAGCATCGTGATGTGCTCCGCCACGTGTTCGCCGAACCCGGCGTCGATGAGCAGGTCGCCCTTCGGGTGGGAGATGAGCACAGCGGTGGCCGCGAAGTCACGCTTGTCCCGTACGGATCCTCCGGTCACGGCGAAGAACGCCCGCGTCGTATATGTGCCGGTGGGCAGACGGTACAGCGCCATGTCCGCCGGCGGGGTCGCCTCGGGCAGCCGACCTGTCCAGTACGGGAAAGGCGTGATGACCATGCCAAAACCTTATGACCCGAGAATATCCGAGTCAAGACCATCCGAGCCAAGAGCATTTGGCCTGCGCGCGGAGGACCGGCCAAGGCTCAGGTCGGGTCCTCGTCGTGGGACTCGGCGGAGCCGATGGTCAGGAACGGGACCGGGCAGTCGACGCAGGTGCAGTGGGCCAGGCTCTCGCACCGGGCTTCGGCGACCTCGGTCAGCGCCGCGCGGATGGCGGTGAGGTCGGCGATCTTCCGGTCGATCTCGTCGATCTTGCGCGTCGCGCGCTCGCGCAGGTCCCGGGTCGGGTGCCGGCGGCGTCCCGCGTCGAGGAGGTCGGCGACCTCGTCGAGGGTGAAGCCCAGGCGCTGCGCGGCCTTGATCACGTTCAGCAGGGCCACCGTGTCCGGTGGGTAGAGGCGGTGCCCACCGATCGACCGGACCGGCGCGGCGAGCAGTCCGCGCCGCTCGTAGTACCGCAGCGTCTGGATGTTCACCCCGGCCCGCTCGGCCACCTCACCGGTGCGCAGTCCGGCCGACCGGGCCGGGATCACGGTGCCCCTCCCGCCGACACGGTCCGGGCCCGCTCGGCCAGCGACGCGAGCACACCGGCATAGGGCGCCGGCACCCGCACGTCGACCGTCACGCTCTCCCCGTCGGCCGTGGGCTGCGCCGAGACCGTGAACGTGAAGAACGAACAGCACCGCGTCTCCCGCGCGGTGAGATCGCGGACGCGCTCCTCCAGCCCCACCGGCCCGGCGAGCCGCACCCGGACATGGCCCGCGCCGACCGGTTCCACCTCGCGCACCGCCGTCGCGAACAGGTCCTCGAACTCGGCCACCCGCAACGGACGTTCGGCCGTCGGCAATGTGCACGCGGCAGGAACCTCGATCGACATCACAAATCCTCCACCAGGCAGACGAACGCGGTCAGCTCTGACGGTAAGCCTGTACCCCGGTACAGGATGCAACCCCTCAGCGGGCACGGGTTCGATCTGTCGTCGGGCGCATCTAAGGAGTAGCGTTACTACAGTATAGCGTCGCTACGTATGAAGCGGGAGCGATCATGGATCAGGTCGCCACAGCCCAGGTGCCGGCAAACGCCGCGGCAGAACAACCGGCCACGCTCGTGGCGTGGCCGCTGCGCTGGGCCCTCCGGGTCGTCCTCACCGCGCACACCCTGGCCGTGCTGGTGCAGGCCGCCTTCGCGGGACGGTTCATGTCCGGCGACTTCGAGATGCTGCGCGCCCACTTCGTCAACTCCCAGGTCGTCGGCGCGCTGGGCCTGGCGGAGACCGCCCTCGCCGTCGTGTACTGGCGGCCGGGCGGAGGACGGGGGTGGCCGGCACTCGCCTGTCTCGGTGTGTCGATCGCCGTGCCGTTGCAGATCGCCTCGGGCATCGAGCGGGTGATCGGTGTCCACGTGCCGCTCGCCCTGGCGATCTTCGCCACCTCGACGCTGCTCACGGTCTGGTCGTGGCGGTCCACCTTCGGCCAGCGCCGCGCGGCGGCCGCCCCGGAGACGACATGAGCCCGGCACGGATGAACCGCCGGCGCGTGCTGGGGCTTGCCGGCGGGGTCGGTGCGGCGGCCGCCGCCGGCGCGAGCGTGCCGTGGCTCGCGTCGCCGGCGGAGACGGGGCGGCTGCTTCGCAGTGAGCTGCCCTTGCCCGCGCCGTTCCAGGTTCCGCTGCGCGTCCCCCGCGTTCTGCAGCCGACGCGGGACGGCGACACCGACCGCTACGAGCTGACGCAACGGCCGGCCCGGGTCGAGCTGATTCCCGGGGTGTCGACCGGGATCTGGGGCTATGACGGCGAGTTCCCCGGGCCCACGATCATCTCGCGGAGCGGTCGTCGCACCGTCGTGCGCCACCGCAACCTGCTGCCCGTCCCCACCGTCGTGCACCTGCACGGCGGGCACACGCCGGCGTCCAGCGACGGTTACCCGACCGATCTGCTGATCCCGGAGGGCTTCCCGCCGGGGGGCCACGCGTCGGGACACCACGACCCGCGGGCGGACATCCGGGTGGGCAGCCGCGACTACGAGTACCCGGTGCTCCAGCGGGCCGCGACGCTCTGGTACCACGACCACCGGATGGACTTCACCGGGCCGGGAGTGTGGCGGGGCCTGCTGGGTTTCCACCTGGTCCGCGACGACGAGGAGGAGGCGCTGCCGCTGCCCGCCGGCGACCGGGAGATTCCCCTCATGATCACCGACCGGGCGTTCGGGGCCGACGGCTCGCTGCTCTACCCGTCCCTCGACCCGACCCTGCTGCACCGCCACGGTGTGCCCCGTCCCTACCGCCAGGGCGTCACCGGCGACGTGATCCTGGTCAACGGGACGCCCTGGCCCACCCTCGAGGTCGACGCGGTGCGCTACCGCTTCCGCGTCCTCAACGCCTCGAATACGCGCCGGTACCGGATCGCGCTCGACCCGCCGCCGCCCGACGGGACGGGCCTGGTCCAGATCGGGTCCGACGGCGGCCTGCTGGAACGTCCGATCGCCCACGACCGGATCGAGATCGCGCCGGCGGAGCGGTTCGACATCGTGGTCGACTTCTCCAGTTACCGCGCGGGTCAGGCCGTCACCCTGCGGAACGACCTCGGCCGCGGCACGACCGCCGACGTCATGCAGTTCCGGGTGGGGCGGCGGGCCGTCGACGACAGCTCGGTTCCCCAGCGGCTGTCCACCATCGAGCCGCTGCGTCCCCGGATGGCGACGACGACCCGCGACTTCGTGTTCCGCACCAGCGGCGACCATGTCTGGGAGATCAACGGGCAGCCGTTCGACCCGGGTCGCAGCGACGCCACGCCGCGGCTGGGCGACGTGGAGATCTGGCGGTTCACGACCGACTTCCACCACCCCGTCCACATCCACCTGGTGCAGTGTCAGGTGCTGCAGCGGGGCGTCGAGGACCGTGGTCCCTACGATGCCGGCTGGAAGGACACCATCGATCTGCGCCCGTCGGAGCACGTGTCCGTCATCGCCCGCTTCGCGGGCCACAAAGGACGATTTGTATTCCATTGCCACAACCTCGAACACGAGGACATGGCGATGATGGGCAACTTCGAAGTGGTGTAGGAAGCGTATTTCTCATACTGAAAAACGCCTATTAAGTAGCACCGGTCAACGAATTCTCCCATGCCTGCGCGCCCACGTAAAACGTGGGCGCGCTCCGCATTGGCGGAGGTGGACGGGAATCGAACCCGCCTGGCCGAGGTGCTCGGCCACGTCAGTTTTGAAGACCGCGGGGACCACCAGGCACCCAGACACCTCCGCCCCAGAACCTACTGGAGATCGACCGCCATCGTCAATGCTCAGGCGCCTTTCGGGCCAAGGTCGAATCCATAAGACGACCTTATGGATTTGATTGTCTTCCCGAAATGAAATTAGCTTATGTATTGCAACGCTACGTATCCGTCAATACGATGTGACAGTCGACACCGAATGGCGCGGAACTTACTTACCAGTAATTCTCGCACCGAAGGCCGGAAATGGCCTTCAGCAGCACGGCGTCCCATCCGATCGGTTGCATTACGTCACGCCGCCCTCCTCCAAGCGAACCAACCCGCGACAAACAGGAAGGTATGAATCGCCATGGAGATGCGCAATCAGGATCGCCGATACTTTCGAGTCGACCTGCACCACCAGGACAGGTACCGCTTCCGGTCACAGGCCAGCGAGGACGGCCGTCAGCACGGCGAGTCCTACCTGTCCGACGAACCGGACCCGGTGGGCGAGGCCGCCGCGCCGGCGACCCCGGCACTGCTCGGATCCGCGATCGCACACTGCCTCTCGGCCAGCCTGCTGGAGACCCTGCGCCACGCCCATCTGCCCGTCGACGACTTCCGTTCCGAGGTCGTCGCCGTGGTGGCGCCGAACTCGCAGGGGCTGCCGAGGATCGACCACGTCGACGTCGTGCTCCGCCCGGTGCTGATGGAGCGCTCGGGCCGCACCCGCCGGTGCGAGGAGGTCTTCGAGAAGCACTGCACGGTGACGTCCTCGGTGCGCGACGGCATCGACGTCCGCGTCCGCGTGGAGTGGGAGTACACCGACACGCCGACGCCGGCGGGGAGCGTCGCCGGTCCCGAACGGGTCGTGGCCGCGCGCGACTAGTCCACGTCGATGCCGTCGGCCATCCTGACGCCGATCCTCGGCACGGTCATCATCTGGGCGGCGAGTGCCATCGCGGGGTTGACGCTCGCCGCGTTACTGGCCACCGGCTCGCTGAGCCAGTCGCCGTTGGTGCGACACCCGGCCGACCTCGTCATCCTGCTCACTCGTGGCGTTCCCACCAGCCTGCTCGTCGTCGTCGCCGGTCTCGCGGCCATGCCCCAGGTACCACCCGCCTGGATGCCGAACCCCTTTCCCGGTACCTCCGACGGGATGGTCCTGGTGGCGTGGGCGATCGTGGTCGCGCTGGCGCTGGGCTCGACGGGTCACCTCGCGGTCATCTTCCGGAGCGGGTACCGGTCACTCGGCACCGCCCGGCTCGAGCAGGCGCGGGTTCTGGGACTGTCCAGGTGGAGGCGGTACCGGCTCCTGGTACGCGAGTCGGCCACCGCCAGCCTCCCGCCGACCGGCGCCCGGATGGTCCATCACCTGCACAACACCGCGTTCGCGGCGCTGTTCCCGGTCGCCGATCTGTTCGGCTGGGTGCAGGGCCGGTCGCACGAGACGTTCGAGGTGACGCGGTACGCCACCATCGGCGCCGGCGTGTACGTCGTCCTGAGTTTCCTGATCTGGACGGCGACCCGCATCCTCGAGCACCGCCTCGGCACCCGCCGCCGCACCCCGGTCGTGCGGACCGGATCCGCACCGCGCGTTCCGATCGGGGGACGCGCGTGATCGTCAACCTGTTGATCGGGCTGCCGGACCAGCGACCGGGCGGGCTGCTGCTCAGCGTGTTCAGCGCGGTTGTGGCCGGCGGCCTCGCATTGGCGGTCGGCATCGTGTACGCGACCGCCTGCGTCGCCGCGCCCCGCGTGACGTTGTCGGTGCAGGGAGGCCTGGCCATCCTGCGCGGAGTACCCCTCCTCATCCTCGTGTTCGCCCTGGCGCAGACGACGACGCTGCCGTTGGTGGCCAGCGGCTTCGTCGCCCTGTTCCTCTACTCCGTCTCCCACGTCGGCGAGGCTCTGCGGTCCTATCTGGCCGCCTACCCGCCGCAGCTACGGGAACAGGCCCGGCTGCTGGGAATCTCACCGACACGCGAGTGGCTGATGTTCCGCATTCCCTGGACGCTGCGCCGGTCGCTCGACGCGCTCGGAACCCACTGGGTCTCGCTTCTCAAGGACACCGGTGCGCTGACGGTGCTCGGTATCGGCGAGCTCACCACCGTGGCACGCATCCTCAGCGAACGAACCGACACCAGCGGCTGGCTGACGGTGCTCCTCGTCGCGGCGGCGATCTACCTGGTGACCATCGCCGTCCTCACACAGACCCTGTCCTACCTGACTATCCGATTCGCTAAGCAGGCGAGGTGAACGGCACATGGCGCGGAAACCCAGACCCCGGTTCGGCCCGGTGGCAGCGAGGATCCTGCTGGTGGTGGGACTGCTGCTCGGCGGCGCGAGCTGTGCGAAAGCCGGCGAGGCCAACGCCGGCGCGCAGTCCCTCCTCGACGAGATCAAGAAGCGCGGCGTCCTCAAGGTGGGCAGCCGGGTCGACAACCCGCCGCACAGCTCCTTCGACGAGCAGGGACGGTGGGTCGGATTCGACAACGACATCGCCGCCGCGATCGCCAAGCGGTGGGGCGTCAAGCTGGAAATGGTGAAGGTCGACGAGCTCACCCGGATCAGCTTCCTGCAGAACGGCAAGGTCGACCTGTCCGTGGCGAGCATCAGCAAGACCCGCAAGCGCGGAGACCAGGTCGACTTCAGCCAGACCTACTTCCACTCCGTGCAGACCTTCGTCGTCCGCAAGAACACCGCGACCTCCTACAAGGACCTCGTCGGCAAGCGGGTCGGCGCGAGCCGAGGGAGCAGTTCGATCGGCAACTGGAAGGCATGGCTCAAGCGCAACGGCGTCACCGGCGACCCGGAGATCGAGGAGTTCGGCGACAAGCGGGCCGCCCTCGCGGCCGTGAAGCAGGGCGCCATCGCCGGGTGGACCGAGGACTACGAGGTGCTCGCCAGCTACGCCCGCAACGAGCCCGACCTCACCGTGCTGAACGTGCCCGGCGGCACGGGCGTGAAGCTGGACGGCATCGCCATGCGCAAGAACGACTCGACCCTGCGCAACGCCGTGGACCTGGCGCTGCAGGACATCATGGCCTCGGGCGAGTACGACCAGATGTACGACCGTTGGTTCGGCCCGTCGTCGACCGCACCGGTCCCCCGTCAGGGAAGCGTCGAGGTGTGGCCCAATGGGTGAGTCCTGTGTCAACGTCCGCTGCTGCGACCTGAGCGTCTGCGTCGGCGAGGTGACGCTCGTCGAGAACGTGACGTTCGAGTGCTGCAGCGGCGAGTGGATCGTCCTCGCCGGCCCGAGCGGCGCCGGCAAGACCACCCTGCTGCGCGCCATCAACGGGCTCTGCCCACCCACCGCGGGCCGGGTGTGGGCGCTCGGCTCGTGGATGCCCGGCCGCAGCCACCGGGAGGCCGAGCAGGTCTGGCGCAGCACCGGCACGGTGCAGCAGGAGCTGGCGCTGTTCGAGAGCCTGTCGGCGCTGGACAACGTGGCGGCCGGCGTCCGGAGATTCGGGGTGTCCCGGTCGGAGGCGCGCCGGTCGGCACGGTCGTGGCTCGAGCGGTTCGAGCTCGGCGACAAGCACGCGTCGTTCCCGCACGCGTTGTCTGGTGGGGAACGCCAACGGGTCGCTCTCGCCCGGGCGCTCGCTCCGCAGCCGCAGCTCCTGATCCTCGACGAGCCGACCGCCCACCTCGACGACGGGTCGGCCCGGATCGTCCTGACCGCGATCAAGGAGCTGGTGCACCAGGGAGCGACCGTCGTGATGTCCAGTCACCGCGACGAGGAGGTCGCACCGCTGCAGACGTGCCGGATCGAGATGGAGGCCGGTCGGGTCACCCGGATCTGCGTCTGAGGCGTCACGACGTCTGTTCGTGCGGACGGATCATCATCTGCCAGGCCGCCTCGACACCCGGACTGTCGGGGCCCTGGCGCCGCACGGCGTACACCGGCAGGCAGCCGCAGTTGCGTCCGAGCACCGCCAGCGCACCCGAGGCGATGTCGTCGGCAACGGCGACCGACGGCATGGCCGCCAGGAAGTGGGGCGAGCTCAGCACCGACCGGCGGGCGGCCTCCATGCTGCCCACGAACATCTGCGAGGCCAGACCGTAGTGGTCGCCCAGCGCCTCCGCGACGAGGGCCTCCGTGGCGGAGCCGGGCGCCCAGACCAGATACCTCGTCGACCGCAGCATGTCGCGGGAGAAGTCGGTCCGCGTGGCGAAGGGATGGCCGGGGTGCGACACGAGCACCACGTCGGTCTTGTCGACCTCGGTGCGCACGAGGTTGGGCTGCGCCTCGTGCGTCCCGTCGACCAGGCCGCACTCGAGCTGTCCGGAGGCCACCTCCGCGCACACCTCGTCGCCCGGCGCGACCACGACGCCCACGCTGATCCCCGGGTGGTTCGCGGCGAACTGGCCGAGCACCGCGGGCAGATAGAAGGATGCGGTCAGCTCGGTGGCGCCGATGGTGAGCGACCCACGTTCGAGACCGCGCAGCCCCTGCACCACCTTCTCGAGGTTCTCCAACGCGCGCATGACGAGGAGGCAGACGCCGGCGACCTCCACCCCGGCGTTGGTGAGCCGGACGTTGCGACCGACCCGTTCGAGCAGGCGGATGCCGAGTGCGCGCTCGAGCAGCTGGACCTGCTGCGTGACCGCGGGTTGGCTGAGACGCAGGACCTGCGCGGCGTGGGTGACGTGCTCGCGCGAGGCGACGGCGAGGAAGGTCCGGATCTGTTCCAGCGTGTAGGTCGGACGCAGGAACGAGTCGGTCACCAGCGCGGAGTCCGGCAGGGCGTCGGCCCTCAGGCTCCGGGTGGTGGGAGCGATTCCGGCCGGGGAAGCGCCATTTCGACGGCCGGCCGGTTGTGCCCGAAAACGCGCTGATTCCGTTTCACGTCTGCGCACAATAAGCCTCCCCCGTTGCACGCCGGCTCCTTTTAATTATAGCGAGTCTTCGATCTTCCGGTACCCGTGTGATCAGCAAGAATCACGTCAATTCATCAGCCATTACCGGCGAAAACAAGTCAGGTGGCACATTGGAGGCATTCGTCATGGAACGACCGCGCCGACCGCGACATCTAAGCCCAGCCTAAGCTTCCCTGCACTGCCAGCGCAATAAGATTGCCCCATTGGTTCCGTTTGTGCCGAACCAGAATGACGGCAAACATAAAACGAATATGTCGACCATCGAATCAATTTCCATTGTTGGTGCTCACGCCGCATAACCACGGAATGCCGGCGGCAAACGCCGGATTGGCGGCTACCAGCACCTGCGAAGCGCACCCGGCAAAACCCTAGGCTTTTCTTCCGATATTCGGCATACGGTCGGCGCATGGGCATCGAGACAACCGGCCGGCCGGTCAGCCCTGCTGTTCACACGCCTATTCGGACCGTGCTGCAGATGATCCTCGGCCATCACGTCACCGCGGTGGTGGCGGCGGTCGCCCGCTTCGACATCCCGGACCGCCTCTCCACCGGACCGAGCACGGCGACCCGGTTGGCCGGGGCGACCGGCGTCGACCGGGCCGGAATGCTGCGGCTGCTGCGCACCGCCGTCAGCCTCGGTCTCCTCGACGAGCCCGCCGACGAGACGTTCGCCATCAACGCGTTGAGCGAGTGCCTGCGCCGGGGACCGCACTCGTTGCGCGAGATCGCCCTGGCGGCCAACGAGCCGATCCACTGGCGCAGTGCGGCCCAGCTCACCGAGGCGGTCACCAGGAACCGGGCGGTCGCGTCCGACGTCATCGGAATGGACACCTGGCAGTACCGGGACGCGCATCCCGAAGGCCGCCTCGCGACGTCCGACCGGCTCGTCGACATCGAAGCCGCCGTCCTGCCGGCGCTGCAACGCGACAGCGCGCTGGAGTCGTGCCGGCGGATCGTCGCCATCGGCGACGGGCAGTGCCGGCTGCTGCCCGCGCTGCTGCGCCTGGCGCCCGGCGCGACGGGCGTGATCTTCGACCGGCCACCCGTGGTCGACCACGCCCGAACCGTGATCAACGCCCTGGGACTGGCCGACCGGGTCACCGTCGTGGGAGGGGACTTCCTCCAGCGGGTGCCACCGGGGGGCGACCTCTACGTCATCAAGGGCGTGCTCCACGACTGCGACGACGACTCCGCGTCGTGGCTGCTCGACAGCTGCTACATGGCCGCTCTCCCGCACAGCACACTCATCGCCTTCGAAGGCTTCCTGCCCAGCGGCGCGGCACACGATCCGGTCGCCCGCCTGATCGACATCAACTCGCTGCTGACCGTCAACGGCCGGGAGCGGACCATCGAGGAGTTCGAGGAGCTGTTCGCGAACGCCGGATACGAACTGACCGGAGCGGAACCGCTGCCGGCGGTGGACTTCCGGCCCTTCGTCATGCTGCGGGGGCACCGTGCCTGACACGTCCAGGGTCGTCATCGTCGGCGCCGGGCCCGCGGGGCTCGCCGTCGCCGCCGGGCTCCGTCGCAGGGGCATTAGCGCCACCCTGCTGGAGCGCGGCGGTGCGGTCGGGTCCAACTGGCGGTCGCGGTACGACGGGCTGCGGCTCAACACCGTCCGTTGGCTGTCGGCGCTGCCGGGCCGACCGGTCCCCCGCGGCGCGGGTCGCTGGGTCTCGCGTGACGACTATGTCGCCTACCTCGAGCGGTACGCCGACTCCCACCGGCTCGACATCGTCACGCAGGTCGACGTCGACCGCATCGTTCCCGGCGCGGGACCCGACCGGTGGACGCTGCGCACGTCCAAAGGCGACCTGACCGCGGCGGCCGTCGTGGTCGCCTCCGGGCCGTTCGACGAACCGGTGGTCCCGCCGTGGCCCGGAATCGACCACTACGGCGGCGACTTCGCGCACGCGGCGGAGTACCGGAATCCCGGGCCGTACCGGGGACGGCACGTGCTGGTCGTCGGAGGAGGTGCCAGCGGGTTGGAGATCGCACTCCTGCTCGCCGAGGGCGGCGCCGGCCGGGTGGACCTGTCCGTCCGTTCCTGCACGAACCTGTTCCCCCGGCAGGTCGCGGGCTATCCGCTCACCCCGCTGCCGGTCACCCGGTACGCCCCGGCGTGGCTGCTCGACGTCGCCGGCGCGGCCACGCACGGTCTGCTGGGACGCACCTGGCCCGATCCCCTGCCACGGCCCACCGCCCGGCTCGGCACCGCCCTCCACCGCGACGGCACGGAACCGGTCGTGGCCGACGGGATCGTGGCCGCCCTGCGCGCCGGCACGGTGAACCTCCTGCCGGCCGTCGCCGGGTTCACCGCCACCACCGTGCGGCTCGTCGATGGTCAGGAGGTCGAGCCCGACGTGGTGCTGGCGGCGACCGGATACCGCAGCCGGGTCCGGACGCTCGCCGCCGAACTCGACGTCTTCGACGACAGGGGGCACCTCGTCCGCGGCGACGGCGGCCCCTGTCCTGGCGCGCCCGGCGTCGTCTTCGTCGGCTTCCAACCCGCGGTCACCGGACGGCTGCCGCAGATGCCGTCACAGGCACGGCGGGCGGCCCGAACGATCGCGGCGGCCATCTCACGGTGACGTGGCGGGCGTCCGGCAGCGACGCTGGTTGGCGTCGACCCGTTCGGTGTAGCCACCGCGGTCGAGCAGCTCCAGCAACGGGATGATCACCCGGCGGGTCGTGTCCAGGGCGCGGCGGGCGTCCGACGCGGAGAACGGCTGCGGCAGCCCGGCCAGGATCCTCGCCGCCTCCTCGTCGGCACCGGGCGCCAGGACGACGCCGTCGGCGATCCGCAGCAGATGACCCGTGCGTTCGGCCGCGGCGAGCCCCTTGCGGTCCAGGCCGAGCGCGGCCAGCTCCTGGTGCTCCGGCGCCCGGAACGGCGCCTCCGCGAGCCGGGTGACCACCACGCCGACGGCCCGCGCCAACGGGCCCGGCAGTTCCTGAACCTGGTCGGCCCGCCGGATCCGCCCTTCCACGATCCGCAACGGCGAGGGCAGGACGGCGTCGACGAGCCGGCGGTGCGGGAGGTCGAGGGCCCGCCTGGCCGCGTCGACCGGCATGCCGCGTTCGAGCGGGTTCCTCACCGCGTACCCGGTGACCAGCGAGACCAGCCGCTCCCCCATCCTCCGACGGTGGTCCGGGTGGATCAGCCACTCCCCCACGGCGGGGACGTCGGGCGGTGCCACACCCATCAGGGTGAAGTCCGGCAGGCGCAGCACGCCGTGCTGGTCGAGCATCACCGCGCCGTCCGGGACGTCCACCAGCTCCAGCAGCCGCAAGCCCCGCCGCGCGGCGTCGCCCCGCCGGCGCAGCGCGGGCGGGCGCACGTCCAGAACGGTCACCCGGCCGAGAACGCGGGTCTCCCCGTGCGACTGGCCCGGGTCACGCAGGACGGCCCGGTCGCCGACGTGCAGCGGCATCCGGTCGCGCAGGGCCAACCGGGCGACCAGCCGTCGCCGGTCGTGGGCGAGCGGCCGGATCCGCACGACCGTCCGGCCGGAGCCGACATGCAGCACCGCCGCACCGGGCACCTCCCAGTCGGACTCCTCGGCGTCGCCTGGCCGGTCGAGCCGGACGTCGACGACGTCCGGCAGCGACCACCGTCCGGGGGTCAGCAGCGCCATGCCCCGCGAGACCGTAGACCGCTCCGCACCGCGGAGGTTGACGGCGACCCGGGCGACCGGCCCGACCGAACGGGCCGGCCGCTCCAGCGTCTGCAGCCCACGCACCTGCACCCGTTGCCGCGACGGCGAAAGCTCCAGCTCGTCGCCGATGTCGACCGTGCCGGCGCCGAGCGTGCCGGTCACGACGACCCCGCTGCCCCGGATCGTGAACGACCGGTCCAGCCACAGTCGCACCGGTGCGGTCCGGTCCGGCTCCGGCAGGCCGGAGGTCACCTCGTCGATCGCGGCGACGAGCCGCGGCAGGCCGGCACCGGTGGCCGCGCTCACCGCGACCGCGGGCACCGTCCCGAGGCTCGATCGTGCGAGCCGCTCACGGGCGGCCGCGAGCGCCGGTGCCGGATCGGCCAGGTCGCTCCTGGTGACCACCAGCAGCCCGTGCCGCACACCGAGCGCGTCGAGCGCCGCGAGGTGCTCCTCGGACTGGGGTTTCCAGCCCTCGTCCGCAGCGACCACGAACAGCACGGCCGGCACCGGGCCGACGCCGGCGAGCATGGTGCCGAGAAACCGTTCGTGGCCGGGCACGTCGACGAACGCGACCTGCCGCCGCGACGGCAACGTCATCCACGCGAACCCCAGGTCGATCGTGAGACCGCGGGTGCGTTCCTCGGCCAGCCGGTCGGGTTCCATCCCGGTCAGGTTCCGGATCAGGGTGGACTTTCCGTGGTCGACGTGTCCGGCCGTCGCGAGGACGTGCATCACCCGCTCCCGTTGCCCGACGCCGCGGCCACGACGGCGGCGCAGACCGTCTCGTCGAGATCCTCCGGGATCGACCGCAGATCCAGCAGCAGCCTGCCGCCGTCGAGGTGACCGACCACGGCCGGGTCCAGCCGACGCAGCGGAACCGCGAGCCGCTCGTCGAGGCTCACCGCCCGGCTCGGCAGGCGGACGCCCGGGGCACCGCCGGCGCCGACCACCGCCCAGCTCTCCACGACCCGCGCGTCGATGCCGTGCCCCACCAGACGCAACGCCATCGCGTCGGCGCGGAACCCGAGGCGGGGCAGCGGAACGCGCAGGGACGCGAGCGTCGGCGGCGCCGGTCCGCGCAGCGTCGCCTCCAGCGCCGCGGCGGTCAGCTTGTCCAGCCGCAACGCGCGCGCGATCGGGTGACGGCGCAGCCGCGCGACCAGCTCGCGCCTGCCCAGCAGCAGACCGGCCTGAGGGCCGCCCAGGAGCTTGTCGCCGCTGGCGGTGACGAGGGCGGCGCCGGCACGCAGGGCGCTGTCGGCATCCGGTTCGTCGGGCAGGGCCGGTTCGGGGGCGAGCAGTCCCGATCCGATGTCGAACACGACGGGCACGGGGAGAGCGGCGAGCTCGGCGACCCCCACGCCACGCGTGAAGCCTTCGACCCGGAAGTTCGACGGATGCACCTTGAGGACGAACGCGGTCGCCGGCCCGACGGCGTCCCGGTAGTCGCGGATGGACGTGCGGTTGGTCGTTCCGACCTCGCGGAGCCTGGCTCCGGTGGACTCCAACAGCTCCGGGATCCGGAACGCGTCGCCGATCTCGACCAGCTCACCCCGGCTGATGACGATCTCGCCGCCCCGGGCGAGTGCGGTGGCGGCGAGCACCAGGGCCGCCGCGTTGTTGTTCACGACGTGCACGTCCTCCGCGGCGGGCACGGCGTCGGCCAACGCGGCCGCGAGACCGGACGCACGGCGGCCGCGCAGCCCGGTCGACAGGTCGTACTCGATGTCGGTCGCCCCGCACGCGACCCCGACCGCGGACCGGGCGGCCGGGGACAGGACGGCCCGCCCGAGGTTCGTGTGCACCAGAACGCCGGTGGCGTTGACGATCGGCCGCAGGGTGGTCGGTCGACGGGGCAGCGCGGACACGGCCGCGTCGGCCACGTCGGTGGGGCTGATCTCCCCGCGACGGGCCCGGTCCTGTGCGGCGGTGACGGCCCGCCGCACCACGGTCGGCCCGAGCCGGTCGAGGGCGGCGAGCAGACGGGGATCACGCAGCAGCGTGTCGGTCGCCGGAACGGCCCGTCGCGGGTCCGGCGTGACAGTCGTCTTCGGCATCGTCGGCCGCCGGTCAGGAGGCGTTGAGCCGGAGCATGCCGACCTGCCAGGCACGCGTGACGGCCTCGGTGCGCGACTGGGCGTTGAGCTTGCCCAGGATGTTGCTCAGGTGGAACTCCACCGTCTTGATCGTGACGTTGAGGACCTCGGCGATCTCGCGGTTGCGGTGACCCGCGGCCACGAGCCCGAGCACCTGGAGTTCACGGTCGGTCAGCTGTTCCAGGACGAACGTCCGTCCCGGACCGGTCTGGATCTCCCGGTCGGACAGTTGCTTCAGGACGAAGCTGTTTCCGGGCGTCGACACGATGCGGCCCCGCGCTGTCATGGCTGTTGCCACCTCTCTCCCGCGTGTATCGGGTTCCGGTCGTCCGAGGTATGGCGGGCCGCCTCGGCTCGGCCCCAACAAGGCGGCATCGTGACGTCGGCTGGTGCGGTCGCCCGCCGCGGCCGCCTGGCGACCGCACCGAGCCCCACGACGCCGGCCAGCATCAACGTCCCGACGACGATGTTCTGCCAGCCCCAGGCCCATCCGGCGCAGGCGAGCAGAACGAGGTTCAGCCCCGCGATCGCCGGGCCCGTCCGCGCCAGGCCGGAGCGCAGCCGCAGCAGGCCGCGGCGCACCGGCCGACGATGGTTGATCCAGGCCGCCGCTAGGGCGAGGGTCATGCTGATGAAGTAGCCGACGTTCGCCGCGGCCAGCACGGCGATCGGCACCTCGGCCGTGTCACCGCGCGCGAGCGCGGTCAGCACGGCGATCAGGAGCAGGTTCACCCCGACGTCGAACCGCAGCGCCCGTGCCGGCATGCCGTGACGGTTGAGCCGTCCCAGCGTCGGCCACGCGTCGCCGCGGGTGCTCATCTGGTGCAGCGTCCAGGACGACGCCACCGCGATCATGTTGAGCCCGAGCAGCAGGGCGAGCACCAGCACCCCGAGCACCACGCTGGCACCGATGTCGGTCGACCGTTCGCTGAGCATCACGAAGGCGTCCGCCGGGTCGGCGGCCAGGCCCTCCGGTCCGACGACCGCCAGGAGCAGGAACGGGATGACACCGAAGGCGAACACGCTGACCAGCGCCACGAACGCGAGCACGTGGAGGGCCTGCCGGAGACCGTCGCGGTACCGCATCGCATAGGACAGCGCGAGCTCCGATCCGTAGGCGCTCCAGCCGGCGATGAACAGAGCTCCGGCGAGCCCGAGCACACCCGCGCCCGACAGCCAGCCCTCGGACGGCGCGAAGGGGTGCAGATGGTCCAGGTCGATGTTCCCCTTGGCCAACGCACCGAAGAACAGGAGACCGACGACGCCGACGACGCACGCGACGAGCACGACCTGCAGCCGGGCGCCGACGTGCATGCCGAAGTGGTTGACGGTGGCGCTGGTGACCAGGACCAGACCGGCGATGAGCGCGGCGGTCCACGCCGGACCGTCCGGAAAGGCGATCCTCTGAACGTAGGCGCCCACCAGCAGGCCGTTGATCGCCAGCGCGGGGCTCCAGCCGAACCAGTAGCTCCACTGGGCGACCCGGGCGAGTGCGCGGCTTCGCGGCTGGAGCACCTCGGCGGCGAGCACGGCCACCCCGCCGTTGACCCGCGGGTAGCCGCCGGCGAGCTCGGCGAAGATGACGGCCATCAGGAGACCGATCAGGGCCGAGAGCAACCACACCACGATCGAGGCGTTCCCGACGAGCGCGGCGACCGGTCCCATCGACACGAGCACCAGAACGGGCACGCCCGCGGCGATGGCGATGCCGAACCGCCCACCGATGGTCTGGTCGTCGGTGCCGTTCACCGCGCCGCCCGCGCGTTCATGTCGAGGTCGAGCGGGCGCGGGCTGACCCCGTGGCGGGCGGCGACGGCCTCCATCTGCACGGCGAAGTCCGCCGAGGCGTGCCCCACGGAGTGCTCGGTGATGCCCTCCTTCGCGAACAGGTAGGTCTCGGCCAGGCAGGCCAGTGCGCTGTGCCGGTCGGGCAGGCGCAGGTCGGTGGTGAGGTGGTAGCCGGGAATGCGCGCCAGTCCGCCCTGGGCCACACGAACGTCGCGTTGCCGGAACGACGGGTAGTCCTCGTGCTGGATGTTGAGCGGATGGGCGAGGTCGAGCACGACGGCACCCGGCTTCACGAGATCCGGGGTGACGTACGCGGAGGGGTCGCCGGTCAGCAGCAGGATGATGTCGGCCTGCCCGACGTCGCCGATCGTCCCCGAGACCCGTGCCCGCGGAACGATGTCGGCCAGTTCCTTGCGGACCCTCGTCTGGCTCCGCCCGATCAGCACGAGCCGGAAGCCCTCCCGGTCGAGCAGTCGCGAGGCGGCCACCCCGACCGACCCGGTGCATCCGACGACGGCGACCGTGGCGCTGTCACCCATTCCGGTGGCCTCGCTGGCCTCGATCACGTTGCGCCGGGCGACGGCCGCCGTGTAGGCGTTGCCGGTGGTCACCGTCATGCCCCGGGGAAGCTTCGGCACCAGGGTGAGCCCGCCGCGGGTGGCCGGTGCCGTCAGGGCCCCCAGCCCGAGAACGCGCGCTCCGCGCGAGTGCGCCACCTGGACGGCGAGGTCGATCTGCTCCCGGCCCCGCGAGTACAGGATGGTGTCCGGCAGGCACAGCACCGCGAGGAACTCCCCGCGCAGCACGTCGAAGCCGAAGGTGATCTCGCCTGTGATCGTCGGCGGCATCGTGAGCATCTTGTCGCGGAACTCCTCCTCACTGGAGCTGTGCTGCGCAACCACGGAGCTGCCGCGGACGTTGTAGAGGTCCTTGACGTCGCGGGGATGGGCCAGGAACACGAACCCGGGCGGTTGGCTGCGCAGGTACGGCATGGTCAGCTCCTTGCAATGGCGATGGGGGTGGTCACGCGACGGGCGGAACCCTGCGGTCCCGCCCGTTTCCGCGCGCGCCGAGCCGCCTCAGAGGCTGCCGAGCTCCGGAATGAGCACCATGGCGCCCTCGAGGGACAGGTTGATGGATCCGCCGCCGAGATGTTGCGGCCAGTTGATCAGGAAGGTGGTGTCGTAAGCGACGTGGACGGGTCGGCCCTCACGAAGGCCGAGAAGCGTGTCCTCCAAACTGGAGGTTATACGGCCGTCTCAACCACCGGAGGCGCCGGCCCACAGGGAGCCGGGCAGGAAGTCCATACACCCCAGGGCACGCCAGCCGCTGAAGTCCTCGGTGACCGCGCATTCGTCGGTCGCGGTGGCCCGGACGGGGCCGAGCAGGCTCAGGTCGTGCTGTCCGGACATGACGAGCTGGTGCAGTGCGGGGAACACCGCGTGGATGTTGTAACGGACCCGCAGGTACCGCTTCTCGAAGTCCATGATCCCGACGTTCCCGGACGCGCCGGACTCGGGATCGAGTGTGATCGATACCGTGCCGGTGTCGATGCTCTCGGAAGCGCTGACGGGGAACTCGGCGCTGTGGGTCGACACACCGTAGAGCCCCGCGACCCGGAACACCACCCGGTCTGTCGGCGCGGCCTTGAGGCGCCGCGCGGCGATCTCCGTCGGCGATACCGCCGGCGGGATGCGTTCGTCGGTTGTTGTCATACGTTCTCTCCTCTTCCTGACCGGCGTGTGCCGTCAGTCGGTGGACACGGACGTCGAGGGGACGAGCATCCGCTCCGCCTGCTCCGCGACGCCCGGCTTACGGGCGCGCACGCTGGTGTTGGCGAAGCCGAGCGCCAGGGCGTCGGCGAGGCCCGCGCGTTCGAGAATCGGTGCCACGCCCCCGAGTTCGGCGTCGCGCGCGGTGTACTCCCGTTCCCGCTCGATCTCGATGTCGACGAAGCCGGCCCCGGCGAGCCGTTCCCGGTACTCCTCGACGGTGAGCGCGCCGCCGATGCAGGCCGCCCACGCGGCCAGATCCGAGCGCATCTCCGCCGGTACCGGTAGCCGGCTGGCGATGTCGGAGATGGCCAGCCGTCCGCCGGGACGCAGCACGCGGAACGCCTCCGCGAGCGCGCGACCCTTGTCGGGTACGAGGTTCACCACGCAGTTGCTGATGATGACGTCGACCGACGCGCGCGGCAGGGGGATCGACTCCATGTCGCCCCGCAGGAACGCCACGTTGGTCAGGCCCGCCTTGGCGGAGTTGGCCCGGGCCAGGGACAGCATCTCGTCGGACATGTCGAGGCCGAACACGTGCCCCTCGGGTCCGACCCGACGGGCCGCGACGATCGCGTCCAGGCCACCACCCGAGCCGAGATCGAGCACGACCTCGCCGGGCGACAGTCCGGCACGCTCGAACGGGTTGCCGCAGCCGAGCGACGCGGTGATCGCGTCGGCGGGGATCTGCTGCAGGTCGCTGTCGGCGTACTCGTTGACGCAGCTGACCTCCTCGGGCAGCCCGACCGTGGCGCCACCGCCACAGCAGCCGTCGGCCGCCGCGCGGACGCTCTTCGCGTGCTCGTCGTAGTGCTGGGTGACGCCGGCCCGCACCGTGTCGGCGGCGGTCAACCTGATCCCCGCGTCGACGGTCGGCAGCATGCTGTCGCCGTGGCAGCCGCATCCTCCCGACGCCTTCACGGCGACCGGAGCCGACGCGGCCGACGGGGCCGCCGCGTTCGCGGGCCGACGACGCCAGCTCGCGGGGTTGAGCCGGACCAGCATGCGCGCCGACGCGCTCTTCGACCAGCAGGCCCACAACTCGCCCGCCTTGCTCCAGCTGAACTTCGGCGCCTGTTTGCCGGTGACCGGCGTGACGATCCCCTGCTTCTCCCACTCCTCCGCCATCGCGTAGCAGCCGGGACAGTTGACCTGACACGAGTCGGAGCACTGCGGCGCGCATACCGCGCGCCAGAACCACTTCATCCCGGCCATGCAATTCCTCACTTCATGTCGGCCGTCAGGACAATGTGATTATGCGGGCGGCCGAAATCACGAGTCAAGAAAGATGTCCACCGATAAGGTTGCGCCTATGACACCCGTTCGACAGACCGATCGGTCATTATGGGAAATGCATTGGGCGCCACTTATCGATAGCAGGGAAAACCGGTACCGGAGGTACAGACAAATGCCGCTCGATACTGGTCAGCGGCCCGTCGTTGAAGGTATTACCTTACCTTCGTCACGCAATTCCTCGCCCGTCCGGCCGACATAGTAGAAGCCTTCTTCATGGCTGGCGTAGCACTGATGGAAGCCGACCTTCGAGAATATGTCCACGCGGGTGGGCCGCGGCCAGGGCACGCTTTTCACGCCCTTCTCCAGCGCTGCCAGTACGGCCGGCACGTCGAAGTCCAGGCCGACGTCGGAGCGGCGGTAGTGCGGCTCTCCGTCGATGTCGACGACGGGTAGCGTCACGCTCTCGACCTCGGGCAGGTCGAAGACCGGGCGGGTCAGGCAGTCGTACCGGAAGATCTCGGTGAGAAGGTCGACGTACACCGCCGGCAGCAGTGGCACCACGGCCTCGCGCCACCACAGCGCGAGCACCTCGTCGATGTCGGGTTCGCCGTAGAACTGCCGGAGGAAGACGGGTACCGCGCTGGGCACGCGCTCCACCTTGGCCGCCACGGCGGCCAGGCGGACGGCGGCGGGGTGTGCGGCGGTCTCGAACCAGGCCACCATGTTGCGGATGACCGTCGACTGCGTCAGGCCGGCGTACTCCCGCAGGGGCGCCCAGATGTGCCGGAACACGAGGTGCTCGGCGACCGAGCGGGCCCACAGGATGAACCGCTTCATGCGCAGGTTCTCGGCGATCGTCATGGTGTTGTGCGCCAGGACGTACTCGAAGTCGTCGTTCTCACCGCGCACGGTCTGGAAGCCGTAGGTGGCCTTGTGTGCCGAGTAGTCGGTGTTCGGCAGCAGCAGGAGCGGATACACCGCGATCCGGGTCATGTGGCGGGCCAGCCGGTCGTAGCCCTCGAAGAACGACTCGACGGTCTCGCCGGGTGCGCCCCAGATGAGCTCGGCGTAGCAGTCCAGCCCTTCCTCACGCAGCCAACGGACGAGGTCCTCCCACTTGTTGACCTTCATGTTGCGCCGCTGCATCTGCTCCAGCGCGGCGTCCTCCAGCGTCTGCAGGGCCAGCGTGAACGAGCTGCGCATGCCGACCTGCTTCATCCGCTTGACGATGTCGTAGAAGGACTTGGACTTGTTCTTGGCCCAGGATCCCTCCACGGCGCGGGGGTAGCCGTACTTCTCACGCAGGTGGATGACGTCCTCGACGAATTCGAGGTCCTCGCGCAGGAGGCCGATGTTGGCGTCGCACAGCACGATCGTGTGGACCTTGTGGTACGCGAAGATCTCCAGCTCCTCACGCAGCCGCTCGCGGGAGAACGCGCGGACCTTCTGGCCGACGGCGCCGCCCCAGTAGCAGAAGGCGCACTTGTACGGGCAGCCGCGGTTGGTCTCCATCAGCGCCACGTCGTAGCGGAATTCGCCGACGGCGTCGGTGAGCGGGATCGCGTGGGTCAGGAACGGCGACGCGATGCTGTCCAGGTCGACGATGCGCTCGGGCTCCTTGGTGGTGACCACCTCGCGGTCGGGGTCGCGGAAGCTGATCCCGCCGATCGCGTGCAGCTCGGACGGCGGCCGCCCGGCCAGGTAGGCCAGCAGGATGTCACGGAAGACGAACTCGCCCTCGCCGTTCACGACGACGTCGACCTCGGGGAACTGCCGGAAGACCCGGACCGCCTGGTTGGCGACGTGCGGACCGCCGAAGACGACCCAGCCGTCCGGATTCATCTGCTTGAAACCCTCGGCGATGTTCCCGAACGAGAAATAGCTCCAGCCCATCACCGAGAACGCGAGGATGTCGGGCCGGCCTTCGGCGAACATGGTCTCCGCCATGATGGTCACCGGGTCGCCGCCGCCGAAGTTGAAGATGCGGATCTCCATCTCGTCGCGAATCGACTCGCACGCCAACGCCGTCGCCTTCAGATAACCGGCGGCCAACGGCATCGACTCTTTCGGCATGTCCCAGACGCCCTGTTGGACGATCCATACGATTCGCTTACGAGAAGAAATGGCCACCTGTGACCCCGAATCTTGCCGTCCGCCGATAAAACAGCTCAGAAACTAATGTGGGCGCCAACGGCGCAGAATCGGGTAAACCCTAGGAGCCACGCACATGGGCGGGGCCGCCGCACGGTCGTCGACAACCGCGCCGCGGCCCCGCCCAAAGCGTCACGAGCGTTGGGCCCAGGGCGGCGGCTCGTCCGGAATCAGCACGTGCACGTCGAAGAGCACGGCGTGCTCGACGCCCAGGGCCGGGCCGCACATCGCGGCCACGTACGTCAGGAACGGTTCCGGTTCCAGGGCGCTGGATCCCAGCCCCTTCATGTACTCGGTGTGGGACGCGAACGCGGCGATGCCGCGCCGCAGCGGGTCGCCGGTCACGTCGACGCCGTGGGTGTGCTGTTCGGCTTCGGAGAAGCAGACGTACCGGATGCCGCTCCACGGTTCGAGGCCCTCGTCCTCGAGTTCCGGGAACAGCCACCGGTTGCCGGCGTCGCGGGCCGCGTCCAGCACGGCCAGTCCGACGACCCGGTGGTCGGCCTGGTTGGTGTAACCGCCGATGAGCCGCACCGTGAAAGCGTTCGAGATGACGACCTCGGGCCGGTACCTACGCATCGCCCGGACGAGGTCGCGGCGCAGCGCCGGTCCCCCTTCGACGCCGCCGTCGGGATGGTCGAGGAACTCGACGACCTCGACGCCGACCTCGCGCGCGGCGGCCCGCTGTTCCGCCTCCCGTACCGGACCCGCCTTGTCGGGGTGCATGCCGTCGATGCCGGCCTCGCCGCGGGTCGCCAGCAGGTAGGTCACCTGCTTTCCCTGTGCGGTCCACCGGGCCACCGCCGATGCCGAGAACTCCTCGATGTCGTCCGGGTGCGCGGCCACGGCCAGGCACCGGTCCCAGTTTTCCGGCAGGGCCGGCAGTAGATCGGCCATCGTCGGTTCCTTTCAGCTCGTCCGGGAAGAAGCGTCCACCCGTGCGGCGGACACGTGACCGACGATGTCGCCGAACGACTTCAACGCCAGGAAATCGTCGGTGTCGATGCTGATCGACAGTCGTTTCTCGAGGGCCACCGCGATCTCCACCATCTCCGTCGAATCGATCTGCAGGTCCTCACGCAGTCGGCTCTCCGCCTCGATGCCGGTGTGGTCGATCTCCAGCTCCTGGAAGACGTCGATCAGGGTGTCGCGGATGTCCATGGCTCCTCCGGTGGTTGCTCACCATCCCAGTACGACTGCGATGGCCACGTCCTTCTCGTGCGAGATGCTGAGCAGCATCCCGGTCAGGCCGCACCGTTCCGCGGCCAGCCGCGTGCGCCCGTGCAGCTCCACGTAGGGCTCGCCGTGGCTGCCGAGGCGGACCTCGACCTCGGTCCAGCGGGCCGTCTGTCCGCGGCTGCCGAGCACCTTCTTGGTGGCCTCCTTCGCCGCGATCCGGCCGGCGAGCCTGGTCCACACGAGGCCGCGGGCGCCGCGGGCGTCGGCCAGTTCCCGGGAGGTCAGCAGCCGGTCGAGGACCACCGGGCCGCAGCGTCCGACCATGTCCCGGATCCGTCGGACGGAGACGATGTCGACGCCGACCCCGCCGGGCGGCCAGGGTCGCGCGTCCGCAGACCTCAGGGCTGCCAGTGCTTCAGGACCAGGCAAGCGTTCACCCCTCCCATGCCCCGGGAGACCACCGCCACGGTGCGCGGGCCGCGGAGGTCCCGCGCCGCGCCGGTGACGAAGTCGAGGTCGAACCCGGGGGCGGGCCGGTCGAGGTTGGGCACCGGTGGAATCACGCCGTCGGACAGCGTCCGCAGCGCGACGACCACGTCGGTGACCGCGGCGGCGCCCATCAGGTGACCGGTGGCCGGCTTGACGGCGGTGACGGGCGTGTCGTCGAGGTGCCGACCGAGCACCCGCCGCACGGCCGCCACCTCCGCGGCGTCCTCGCGGGGCACTCCCGCGCCGTCGGCGAATACGCAGCCGAGCCCGGCGGCGTCGGTCCCCGCGCGCCGCAGGCTCTGCGTGATGGCGCGCGACAACGTCTCCCCGTGGGGCTCGATCGTGTAGGTCGGCGCGTACCCGTCGGTGTTCGTGGCCCAACCGGCGAGCTCGCCGTGGATCGTCGCTGCCCTGCTTTCCGCGTGCCCGGCCGACTCCAGGACGAGAAACGCCGACCCTTCACCGATCGCGGTGCCGGTGTGTCCGCGGTCGAAGGGCCGGTACGCCGTCTCAGGCTGCTTGTTGCCGTGCGGGGTGAGGAAGCCGCCCGTCTCGCAGCACGCCCACGCGTACGGGGACAGTGGCTGCTCCGAGCCGCCGGCGACGACGACGTCGGCGTGGCCGCGCCGGATCATGTCGGCGGCGTGGACGATCGCGTAGGCGCCGCTCGCCCGGTCGCAGACGAAGGTGCGCGCGCGGCCCTTGATGCCCAGGGTGATGCAGATGTTTCCCTGGGGCGCGGCCGGGAACCACGCCGTCGCCTGGTACGGGCTGACGTCGCGCGGACCCTTCACCCACAGGTCGCGCAGCCCCCGCTCGGCGAACTCCCAGCCACCCAGGACGTTGCCGACCGTCACGCCGACACGCTCCGGAGCCACCCCGTCGGCTCCCCCGATCCGCAGGCCGGCGTCGTCGATCGCGGCCGTCGCGGCCGCCGTCGCCAGGTGGGTGAACCGGTCGGTCTTCTTCACGAACCGTCCGTGCAGCCAGTCGGTCGCGACGAAGGCGTCGGCCTGACCGGCGATCTGGCACCGGTACGGCGAGGCGTCGAAGCGGTCGATCTGCTGCACCAGCGACCGGCCGGTCACGGCCTGCCGCCACAGGGCGTCGGGCCCCGTTCCCGCCGGGGTGATGGCGCCGACCCCGGTGACCACCACCCGCGTCATGCCCGCGCTCCCGCCGACCGGAGCACCATGGTCGCGTGCAGCCCGGAGAACCCGCTGGCGTCGGACAGGATGACGTCGCCGCTCCACGGACGACCGCTGTTGGGTATGTAGTCCAGGTCGCAGGCGGGGTCGGGTGTCTCGTAGTTGATCGTCGGGTGGACGTAGCCGTGCTCGAAGGCGAGCGCGCAGGCGACGATCTCCTGCGCGCTCGCCGCGGACAGCGGATGGCCGGTCATCGACTTCGTGGAGTTGATGGGAACCCGACGGGCGTGCTCGCCGAGGGCGAGAACGAGCGCCTTCGTCTCGCACCGGTCGTTCTGCGGGGTCGAGCTGCCGTGCGCGTTGACGTGGTCCACGCTCTCGGGCGTGAGGCCTCCATCGGCCAGCGCACCGGTCATCGTGCGCGCCAGGTCTCCGCCGTCGGAGAGCAGGTCGGTCATGTGCAGGGCGTTGCACCCCAGGTCGAACCCGCTGATCTCGGCGTAGATGTGCGCGCCGCGGGCCCGCGCGTGCTCCCACTCCTCGAGCACCACGACACCGCACCCCTCGGCGAGGACGAACCCGTCGCGTCCGGCGTCGAACGGCCGCGACGCCGTGGCGGGCCGGTCGTTGTGGCGCCGCGACAGGCAGTTGATGATCTCGAAGGACGCGGTGGTGATCGGCGTGATGGGAGCCTCGCTCGCGCCGGCGACGACCACGTCGGCGTCGCCGTACCGGATGCTCTCGAAGGCGTACCCGATCGTGTCGACGCCGCCGATGCATCCGGTGGACAGCGTGACGCACGGCCCCCGGGCGCCCGTCAGCGCGGCCAGAATGATGCTCGGGGTGTTCGACATGGACGCCAGGTACAGGTCCGGTCCGACCTTCGTCGGGTCGACCGGCAGGCGGCCGTAATCGGTGGCCGCGATGAACTCACGCTCCATCTGGCGCGTGCCGCAGATCGCCGTCGACAGCGCGATGCCGAAGCGGTCGCGGTCCACCGCCCGGGTGTCGAGGGCGGCGTCGTCGATGGCCTGCAGGGCACCGGCGATCGCGAACTGGATGAACCGGTCGAGCCGACGGACCTCCCGCGGAAGTCCCGCCGCGTCGGGGTCGAAGTCCTCGACCTCGGCCAGGACGCCGGAGCCGAAGTCGAACCGGTCGTAGAGGTCACAGCTCTCCACTGTGGACAGATGCTTGGTGGCGCTGCGCCCGTCGACGAGTCCCTGCCAGTACCGTCGCTTGCCGATGCCGAGCGGGCTGACCACGCCGAGGCCGGTGATGGCGACCCGTCGGAGGCCGGTCTCCGCGTGGGCGCTCATGTGGCGTCCGCGATGCCGCTCGCAGCGGTTCCTGGGCTCATGCGTCAATCACCTCGAGACCACCAATCCCGCTCTGCGCGGTGCTCTGCGACGAAAGCCGTGCCGTAGAACGTACGGACGGCGCGGCCTTCCGTTAATCGGGAAAACCCTAGGCCGGCGACCGGCGGTCATCTGACGACGACGAGGTACTCGCCCCGGGGCACGAACTCACCGATCACCGGTGCGCCGGGAATCTCGCCGGCCAGCAGCAACCCGCCGGAGGTCTGCGCGTCGGCCAGCAGGACCGCCTCGGCGTCGTCGACGGCCGACAGGTCGCAGTGCGGCTGCGCCCAGGCGAGGTTGCGCCGGCTGCCGCCCGGCACGAACCCGTCCCGCAACGACTCCCGCGCGCCGTCGAGGTAGGGCACCGCACCCGCGTCGACGACGGCCGTCACGTTGCTGGCACGGGCGACCTTCAGCAGGTGGCCGAGCAGCCCGAAGCCGGTGACGTCGGTGGCGCAACGGATGCCTGCGCGCACCGCGGCCGCGGCGGCGTCGCGGTTGAGCGTCACCATCGTCTCCACGGCGTGCGGGAACCTCTCGCCGGTGTTCTTGTGCCGGCTGTTGAGAACGCCGAGCCCCAGCGGCTTGGTGAGCGTCAGCGGCTGGCCGGCCCGCGCCGCGTCGTTGCGCATCAGGCGGTCCGGCCGCACCAGCCCGGTGACCGCCATGCCGTACTTCGGCTCCGGGTCGTCGACGCTGTGCCCACCGGCGACGTGGCAGCCGGCGGCCCGTGCGACGTCGAGGCCGCCGCGCAGCACCTCGCGGGCGAGCTCGAACGGCAGGACGCCGCGCGGCCAGGCCAGCAGGTTGACCGCCACGAGCGGCGAGCCACCCATCGCGTACACGTCGGACAGCGCGTTGGCGGCGGCGATGCGTCCCCAGTCGTAGGCGTCGTCGACCACCGGTGTGAAGAAGTCCGTGGTGACCACCACGGCCCGGTGCTCGTCGAGCCTGACGACGGCCGCGTCGTCACCGTGTTCGAGCCCGACGAGGAGGTCGTCGGCCCGGCCCGTCCGGTCGCCGGGCGTCAGCAGCGTGGCGACCACGTCCTCCAGCTCGCCCGGCGGGATCTTGCACGCGCATCCACCGCCGTGCGCGTACTGGGTCAGCCGGGCCGGTGACCGCATGGTGGCCGTCATGCCGGCCTCCGCGCGACGAAGTCGCTGGCCTCCAGGATGGCCTTGATCCGGCGTTGGTTCTTGCGCCCGTGCTCGTCCATCCGGTCCTTCATGTCCGCCTCGCTGATGGAGTGCGCCGGGTCCACCTCGAAGTCCTGCGTCCACGTCATCGACGTGCCGGCGCCCTCGGGGCGGTACGTCCACCGCAGGTGCATGTACAGGAACGGGAACAGCGGCTCCTCGCGCGCGGAGATCGCGACGAGCTCCTCGTGGTCGAGGATCCGCCAGGACCGCCAGTCGAAGCCCTCGGCGTTGCGCAGGCGGAAGGTCAGCTTGCTGAACCTGCCGGACTCCTCCCGGGTCAGCACCTCACTGTGCAGGTACGCGTCGAACAGTTCCGTCCAGCGGTCAATGTCGTTTGTCACCTCGAACACGGTGACCGGCGGGCGGTCGACGTGGATGCGGTGTTGGATGCGCGGCATCGGGGCCTCCTGACGTATGGCCACCCGATGGTAGGGACGGATGGTGCCGACCCCTCCCCGGGAAAACCCCAGCCCACCGGGAGCCGTTCAGGCGCGGATGCGTCGGTAGCGCAGGACCGTGAGCGGAACCAGCACCGCGAGAAGCCCCACGGTCCACGCCAGCGTCAGGACCACGGGCCGGGCCACCGGACCGCCGAGAACCAGCGCCCGGGTGGCGTCGACCGCCGGCGTCACCGGGTTGACCCGGGCCACGGCCTGCAGCCAGCCCGGCATGCTGGCGACCGGCACGAACAACGACGCCACGAACACCGTCGGGATCGCGAGCAGCAGGCTGGTCATGGAGGCGGTCTCCACGCCGCGCGCCAGCAGGCCGATGAAAGCGCCGAGCCAGGACATCGCGACGCCGAACGCCAGCGCCAGGGCGACCGACGCGACCGCCGCGCCGGCACCGTTGTGGAAACGGAACCCGCACAGCGCACCCACCCCGATCACGACCAGGACGGCGAGCAGGTTGCGCACGGTGTCGAAGACCGCGCGACCGGCGAGGAGCGCCCAGCGGGTCATCGGCAGCGACCGGAACCGGTGGATCATCCCCTGGCTGAGGTCCTCCGCCACCCCGACGGCGGCGTTGTTGAGGTTGAACGTGACGGCCAGCACCATCACACCCGGTACGAGAAAGTCGATGTACTCGACGTCGGCCGGCTGCAGAGCGCCGCCGAACACGAAGTTGAACAGCAGCACCCACATGATCGGCAGCGCGGTCGCCGTCGCGATCAGGGCCGGCATCCGCAGGTGCGCGTACAGGTTCCGTCGTGTCATCACCACGACGTCGGTCAGCATCCGCGCCGGGGCCGGTGAAGAGCTCGTCATCGTCCGGTTCGCCTCCATGCCCGCCTCAGCGGGCGTCCGTTCCGGCGGGGACGGTGTCGTGGGTGTCCCCCGCGCCACCGGTCATCGCGAGGAACACGTCGTCGAGCGTCGGCCGGCGCAGAAGGACGCCGGACAGCTTCACCCGCGCGTCGTCGAGGTGCCGGACGACGGCCGGCAGCGCGGCGGCACCGTCGTCCACCGGAAGGGTCACCGTGCCGGAGCCCGCGTCGGTCGTGGCCTGGCCGGCGGCGAGCGCCGCCACCGCCGCCGCGGCGCGGGCCGTGTCGGCGGCGTCGGCGAGCCGCAGCTCCAGGCGGTCTCCGCCGAACGCCGACTTCAGCTCGTCGGCGGTACCGGTCGAGATGACCCGGCCCCGGTGCATCATGACGATCCGGTCGGCCAGCCGGTCGGCCTCCTCCAGGTACTGGGTGGTCAGCAGGACCGTCGTCCCGTCGTCGACGAGCCGACGGATGACCTCCCACAGCGCGATCCGCCCCTGCGGGTCGAGCCCGGTCGTCGGTTCGTCCAGGAACAGCACGGGTGGGCGTCCGACCAGGCTCGCGGCCAGATCCAGGCGGCGGCGCATGCCACCGGAGTACCCGCGGGCGGTGCGGTGTGCGGCGTCGGTCAGGTCCATCGTCTCCAGCAGCTCGCCGGCCCGCTGTCGCGAGGCGCGCCGTCCCAGGTGGTACAGCTGGCCGATCTGTTCGAGGTTCTCCCGGCCGGTCAGGAAGTCGTCGACGGCCGCGAGCTGCCCGGCCAGGCCGATTCTCGCGCGGACGCCCGCGGCCTCCCGTGCGACGTCGCACCCGGCCACCCTGGCCCATCCGGCGTCCGGTCGCACGAGGGTGGTGAGGATGTGCACCGTGGTCGTCTTGCCCGCGCCGTTGGGACCCAGCAGCGCCAGCACCGTTCCGGCGGGTACCGCCAGGTCGATTCCATCCACCGCGTCGACGTCCCCGTAGCGCTTGCGCAGGCCTTCGGCCTCGATCGGTTCGTCACCCATGGTCGGAGCTCCTCGTGCGTGGAGGCCGGGACGCGGTAGCGTAGCGTTGCTATAGGTAGCGATACTACCCTAGAGGCGGCCGGCGGGGTATCGACGGCGACCTCATAGGCACCGACTTATGTGTTGCCGTCGATTCGTTGGCCGGAATAGGCTGCGCACCACCGGCGGCCCACGCCGCCGACCATCAGGCCGGCCGCCACGCGGCCGTCACGGCTGTGGATAGCCCATGAATCGCTTCGCGTTCACCCTGTCCGTCCCACCGGCGGCGGCCGGCGCGGTCGCCGGGATCCTCGCGTACCACCTGCCCGGCGTCACGTGGGCGCGCGGGGACCGCGTCGTCCACGTCGTCGACACCGACGACGATCTCGACGCGGTCGCCACCCGCCTGTCGCACCGGCCGCACCGCACCCGGATCAGCCGGGTCCTCGCCGGCTACTGGCAACCACCCTCGTCTCCTGACGGTGACCCGTTCGTCGCGGCCACCGTGATGCAGACGCACACCCACCACGAACACGCCGACCCGGGTCGGCTCGCCCCGGTCGCCTGGTCGGCACACCTGCTACCGACGCGGGACCCCGGGCCGCCGGACGAGGGGGCGGATCGCGCACTGGTCAGCAGAACCGTATTCAGCCACCGCGACGTCGCGGTGTGCCTCCACGAGACCGCGTGCCACGGGCCGGACGTTCCTCCGGAGCCACCGACGCACCACGCCATGACACTGCTGTCCGCCACCCACCACTGGGCCGGCGAAGACCCGACGGGAGGCCGCGCACATGCCGGGACACACCGATAACGCGATCGTCATCGACGCGCCGATGGACGTGGTGTGGTCGATGACCAACGACGTCCGTTCCTGGCCGGAACTGTTCAGCGAGTACGCCTCCGCAGAGGTACTCGCCGACGACGGGACGACCATCCGGTTCCGGCTGACCACACATCCCGACGAGAGCGGACGACAGTGGACCTGGGTCTCGGAGCGGACGCCGGACCCGGCCACCCGCACCGTCCGGGCGCAGCGGATCGAGACCGGCCCGTTCGAGTACATGAACCTCTACTGGGAATACCGCGAGGAGGGTGGATCCGTATCGATGCGCTGGGTCCAGGACTTCCAGATGAAGCCCGACGCGCCGTTCGACGACCACACCATGACCGAGCGCCTCAACCGCACCAGCCGGGTCCAGCAGGCGCACGTACGCGACCGGATCGAGGAGAGGTACCGGGCCATGACCGCCACCGCCGACGCCGGCCCGCCGGGCGCCTGACCGTCGCGGTCACCCGCCGGCGTCGGCACACCATCGGTCGAGCACCCGCACGAGCCCGTCGAGGTCGCCGCCGCCGGCCCGGTAGGCGATGTGCCCGTCGGGTCGGACGAGGTACTGGGCCGCGTCGTCGGGTCCCATGCCCAGCCGCCGCAGCAGGCGGCCCTGCGGATCCGTCAGCACCCCGTTCCGGGCCGACAACCGCAGAACGACGACGGGCGCGGCGTAACGGTCTGGGATCCGGTCCAGCACCTCGGCGTCCCACTCCGCCGCGGACCCGCACAGCAGGACCGTCCAGGCGGACGGGTCGAGGACGCGGTGGATCGTGGTCGACCGTCCATCGTGGACGACCGGCGCGTCGGGGAACCGGTCGCCGGGCCGGGGTCCGCGCCCCGGCGGACGCGGTCCCTGTGACGACAGCGGGCTACGCCGGTAGTGGATCGCCAACTGCGAGATGACCCGGAACACGTACCCGCGCGTGCGTCCGGCCTTCAGCGCGAACGGCACCAGCCGGGGAGCGATCCTCGTGCGGACGAACGGCAACGGCCGCGCCGTCGACGTCGAGATCGTGTAGGCCCGGTCGGTGAAGCGCAGCACCCGCCGGCCGACCGGTGCACGCTCGGGCTCGTAGGTGTCCAGCAGGGCCGGCACCGCCCTGCCACCCACGACCAGGCCGAGCTTCCAGCCGAGGTTCACCGCGTCCTGGATGCCGGTGTTCATCCCCTGTGCGCCCGCGGGGCTGTGGATGTGCGCGGCGTCCCCGGCCAGGAACACCCGGCCCGTGCGGTACCGGGTCGCTCCGCGGTTGTACAGCCGGAAGTTGGTCATCCACACCGGGTCGCGCAACCGCACGCCTCCCCCGGTGTACGCGTCGACGAGTCGCTGCACCTCTTCCAGCGCCACCGGTTGTCCCGGTGTCGTCGGGTCGCCGCGTCGCCGCATCGCGAGCACGCGCCAGGTGGCCGGACGGCCGAGCGGGAAGAAGAACAGCATGCCCCGGCCGGACAGGTACGCGTGCGCCGCCCCGGGTTCCACGCCGTCGGCCTCCAGGTCGGCGAGAACGAAGGTCTGCGGGTACGCGGCGCCGACGAACCCGATCCCGGCCCGCTCACGGACGGTGCTCCGCGCGCCGTCGCAGCCGACGACGTACGCCGCGCGCACCTCCCCGGTGGTGCCGTCGTGCTGCCGCAGCCGACAGCGGACGCCACCGTTGACCTCGGTGAGGTCGGTCAGCTCCCATCCGCGCCGGACCGCCACGCCGCGGTCGGCGAGGTGCTCGCCCAGGATCCGCTCCGTCTCCGCCTGCGAGACGAACAGCAGGTATGGGTATGCGGTGTCGGTCGTCCCGATGTCGAACAGCGGGATGGTGACGGTGCGCCGCGGGAAGTGGATCCGCAGCCGCACCGCGCGGTTGCCGATCTCGACCAGCCGGTCGGTGACGCCCAGCGGCGCGAGCACCTCCAGGGTGCGTGGCTGGATGGCCAGTGCCCGGGACTCGTGCACCCGGTCACGCTGGCGGTCGACGACGAGGACCCGGGCGCCGTGCAGGTGCAACCGGGCCGCCAGCGCCAACCCGGTGGGGCCGGCGCCCACCACCAGCACGTCAGGATCGGGGAGGACCGCTTCGTCGTCCGACGCCACGGCTGGCAACCTACCGCGTGGCGGTCCGGCGCGGAACCGCGCCACCGGGCCTACTCAACGGGAACACCTTCGATCAGGCTCCAGGCCTCGCCCATCGCCATCACGCCGGTGATGCGGAAGCCGGCGCGGGCCAGCAGGACCTCGTACTCGCCGCGCGTGCGCTCCCTGCCGCCCATGAGGACGAGCATGTTGAGATCGGTCAGGGGACCCTTCTGCGCGCCACCTTCGGGCAGCACCCGTTCCACGACGAGGATCTTCCCGTCCGGCGGCATCACCGCGCGGCAGTTCGACAGGATGCGGTGGGCCGCCTCGTCGCTCCAGTCGTGCAGCACCTGGGAGAGGATGTACGTGTCCGCCCCGGCGGTGACCGACTCGAAGAAGTCTCCGTCGACCAGGTCGCACCGGTCGAGGACGCCGGCGTCCGCGAGAAAGCGCTTGGCGCCGTCGAGCACCGCGGCCCGTTCGAGCAGAATGCCGTGCACGGCCGGGTGCCGGCCGAGGATGGCGGCCAATAGCGCGCCGGTTCCACCGCCGATGTCGGCCACCCGCCGGCTGGTCGAGAAGTCGTAGAGGTCGGCGACGGCGGCCCGCGAACTGGCACCCGCCAACGCCTTCTGGAACACGCCGCGGGCGGCCGGGTTCCGTTGCAGGTACTCGAAGTACGGCATTCCGAAGATCGGCTCGAAGACGCTGCCGCCGGTGCGCACACCGTCGACGAGCCGTCCCCACGGCCGCCAGAACCACTCCTGCCCGTTCATCACCGCGAGGGCGTGCAGCGAACCGTCGACGTCGCTGCGCAGCAGCGCCGACAGCGGCGTCAACGCGAACCTGCGGGGCGACACCTCGGCGAAGACACCGACGCCGGCCAGAGCCCGCAGCAGCCGGTAGAGGCCGTCCTCGTCGGACCCGCTCGACCGGGCGAGCTCGTCGCACGGCCTGGCGCCGTCCTTCAGCAGATCCGGGATGCCGAGGACGGCGGCGACGTGGACGGCCTGCGACACCTGGTACGCCGAGATCATCTGGCGTAGCCGCATGGCCAGGTCGAGTGCGGACGGGTCGGGGGTGGGCCGTTGTTCGTCGGTGCTCGTCATGACAGCTCTCCTCGGTCAGGGTCGGCGGTCCGGACGGCGGGAACGGCGTCCGGGCCCTCCTCCCGCATGGGTATGTTCCGCAACAGGGCGGCGGCCAGGGCGGCCGCGACGAACGCGGGCACGATCCACAGGTAGACGTCGGTCAGTGCGTCGGCGAACGCCGAGACGTAGGTGGCACGCACGTCCGGCGGCAGGTGGGCGATCGCCTCCGACGACGCCGTGGCACCCGCGCCCGCCGGGATGTCGATGCTCCCGCCGGTCGGCAGATCGGTCAGGCCATCGGTCACCTGCCGGCTGAAGACGGCGCCGAGCACCGCGACCCCGACGGCGCCGCCGATCGTGCGCAGGAACGCGACGGTGGAGGTCGTGACGCCCATGGTGTCCGGCGCGGCCGTGTTCTGCGCCACCAGCACCAGAACCTGCATGCACAGGCCGATGCCGACGCCGACGGCGACCATGTAGGCCGTGATCGCGGTCCGCGACGTCGACGGCTCCGCGGTCTGCAGTAGGACCATGCCACCCCCGGCCACCAGCGGTCCCAGCACGGTGAAGGCCTTGTACCTGCCCGTTTTGGTGATGACCAGGCCGGCGACCACGGCCGCGACCGTGAGCCCGAGCATCAGCGGAAGCAGCAGGAGCCCCGAGTCCGTCGGACCCTCGCCCTTGACCAGTTGCAGGTACAGCGGGAGGAACGCGATCGCGCCGAACATGCCGAACCCGACGAAGAAACTCGAGGCGCACACGACGCTGAAGGTGCGGTCCCTGAACAGACCCAGCGGCAGCACCGGGTCGCCCGTCCGTCGCTCTACCACGACGAAGACCGCGATCGCGACCACGCCGAGCGACGACCAGATGATGATGGTCGAGGAGCTCCAGGCGTACTGCGCACCGCCCCACGACGTGACGAGGACGACCGCGACGATGGCCCAGGCCAGCACCGCGGCGCCGAGATAATCGAGTCGGCGACCGGTGCCGCGGCGCACCGTCGCCGGCATGGCCAGCGCGATGACGGCGAAGCACACCGCGCCGACGGGCAGGTTGATGTAGAAGATCCAACGCCAGCTGAGGTGCTCGGTGAACAGGCCACCGGCCAGCGGACCGATCACCGACGCCGCTCCGAACGAGGCGCCGAAGAAGCCCATGTACCGGCCCAGTTCCCGTGGGGTCACGATGTCGGCTCCCATCGCCACCGTGACCGTCAGCAGACCACCGCCGCCGATGCCCTGCAGGGCGCGGAAGGCGATGAGCTGCTCCAGGGACTGTGCGAGCCCCACCAGCGCCGAGCCGACGACGAAGACCACGACCGCGACCAGGAACACCGTCTTGCGCCCGTAGATGTCGCCGAGCTTGCCGGACAGCGGGGTCGACACCGCCACGCCCGCCAGGTAAGCGGTCACGACCCACGCGATGTGTTCGAGCCCGCCGAGGTCGGTGGCGATGGTCGGCAGCGCGGTGGCCACCACCGCCTGGTCGAGCGCGGCGACCAGCAGAGCCAACGCGAGGCCGGAGAAGATCAGCCGAATGCGGGCCGGGGACAGGCTTGGCGAATCCATGCGGTCACCCTCGGGGCGTCTCGCGGCCTACTGTGCGGCCGACAGGGTCAGGGCTGCGTCCAGGTCGGCGAATGCGCGGTCGCCGGCCGGCCGGTCGTGAACGGACGCGTCGGTCAGCAGGCACTCCAGGGCGAAGGCGCGCATGACGCTGTGCAGGACGTAGCGGTGCTGCGGCGACGTGGCCCCGCTCAGCACCTGGACGAAGTGCGCGTCGGCCAGTCGCAGGAGTGCCAGCTCGGCCGTCACCGGGTCCACCGGGACCACGCGTGCGGCGTCCGCGGCGCTGAAGCCACCGTCGTCGAGCGCCGGGAGCGCCCGGAACACGCGCCGGTCCTGGTCGCTCAACCTGAGGTAGCTGCCCACCAGCGCCGAGTGCAGGTCCGACCCCACGGTCGCCAGTGCGGACAGCGGCCGGGACCGGAACGTCTGCGACAGCGTGGTCAGGAACGCGCCCAGCCCCATGCGGGGAATCGCGGTGAGCCGCTGCCCGATCAGCCGGAGGGCGAGCGGCAGCCCGCCCATCATCCGCACGATCCCGACGGCGGCGGCCGGCTCGGCGTCCACGCGCCGTTCGCCCAGCATCCGCGCGAGCAGCGCGCGACCGTCGGCGGCGTCGAAGGGGCCGAGCTCACAGATCTCCGCACCGGGCAGCCCGTACAGGGGCGTCCGGCTCGTGACGACGACAGCACAACCGGGGCCGCCGGGTAGCAGAGCCTGGACCTGGTCGGCCGAGGCCGCGTCGTCCAGGACCACGAGGGCACGCCGGTCGGCGCTCCATGTCCGCAACGCGGCTGTCCGCTCCGCCGGGCAGGTCGGCACGTCGGCCGCGGCCATTCCGCTGCCACGCAGGAACAGGCCCGCGAGCTCGGCGGCGTCGGTGGCGGTCGCCTCCGTACCGCCGAGGCGGGCGAAGAACTGCCCGTCCGGAAAGGAGTCCCGCACCAGGTGGGCCAGGTGCACCGCGGCGGCGGTCTTGCCCACGCCGGGCATGCCCCGGATGGACAGGACCGGGATGACGTCGCCGCCGTGGGCCTCGGTCAGGCGCCGGACCGCGGTCCGCAGGAACTGTCCGCGGCCGGTGAAGTCGGGGATGTCCCGGGGCAGCTGCGCGGGTGGAACCGCGCGCGGCGACGTGACGGCACGCGGCCCACCGCCCGGTTCGAGCGCCGCGTCGCTGGACACCAGCGCCAGGTGGACCCGTTGCACGGTCTCCCCCGGCTCGATGCCCAGCTCCTCGACGAGCCGCTGACGGAGTGCCCGGTAGGACTCCAGGGCCTCGTTGCGCCGACCCGAGCGGTGGAGGGCGAGCATCAGCTTCGCGTGGAAGCCCTCGTGGAACGGCTGACCGGCCACGATCGCCCGCAGCTCGCCGATCACCTCGTGGTGGCGTCCCAGCCGCAGGTCAGCGTCGATCCGCAGATCCAGCGCCCGGAGCCGACCCTCCTCGAGGCGGCTCACGTGCCCGGACAACAAGTCGCCGCAGCGGATGTTGCCGAGCGCGCGGCCCCGGTACCGCGACAGGGCGTTGACCAGATGCTCCCGCGCACGGGCCGCATCGTCGGTGGAGAGCGCGGCGGCCCCCTCCGCCACGAGCCGCTCGAAGACCGTCACGTCGATCTCCCCCGGGGTGATCCGGGCCAGGTACCCCTGCTGTCGCGTCTGCAGGAACCCTGTGGCGCATGAGGGATCCCCGGCGAAGAGCTCCCGGCGCAGCTCGTAGATGTAGGTGTGCAGCGCCGCGGCGGCGTTCCGGGGTGGACGGTCGCCCCACACCTCGTCGACCAGCGCCTCGCGGTGGACGACCTCGTTGTGCCGCAACGCGAGAACGGCCAGGATCTGGCGGAGCTTCGGCGCGCTCGGCGTGACGTCGCGGCCGGCGACGAGCACGCTGAAGTCCCCGAGCAGGCGGATCCGCACTCCGAGGTCGTTGCCGCCGGCCCTGCCATCCATGTCGTGCCCCCCGGTCCAGAACGGCGACCAGCCCCCGTGCGGGCCGGGGCGCCGCAACCGCGCCCACGTCTGTCTGACCGGCCCAACGTAGCGAGACGGGACGCCGCCGGGACTAGGGCGATCACCAGTGCGGCCTGAGCCGTTCCTGATCGGTGCCTGATCGTCGTACGGCCACAATGGTGGCGCCCGCCGGCCGACGGCCGCCCACCCGAACGGGAGGAACACATGAGCGTCGTACCCGCGCTCGCACGGGACCTCATGAACTGCCGGATCGTCGACCTGTCCTGCGACGTCAGCGTCCACGAGAAGGGGCCGTTCGAGACGCGCATGGACGTGGTCGAGGCCGCCGACGGCGCACGGATCCTGTGCGAGCGCATGATCGGGCACATCGTCCCCGGAGCCGAGGGCCGGCTGCACGCCGGGGACTTCCCCGACTCCGCGTTCCTGCGCCACGAGATGGTCAGCGCCTCCACACACGCCGGATCGCACATCGACGCGCCGGGCCACTACGGCCCGCCGCACGACGGCAGCCGCGGCCACATCAACGACGCGCCGCTCGAGGCCTTCGTCGGACCGGGCGTGATGCTCGACGTCACCGGCATCCCCGGCTGGCGGGTCGAGGCCCGGCACATCAAGGCCGCGGTCGAGGCCGCCGAGGTCACGGACCTCGCCGGCTCCATCGTGCTGATCCACACCGAACGCGACAAGGCGATCGCCGCGGACGTCATCGAGACGCTCGTGGACCGGGGGGTCCGCGTCATCGGTACCGACGCCGACGGTTTCGACGGCTCCTTCGAGCGGATCATCAGGCGGTTCCTGGAGACCGGTGACCGGGCGACGCTGTGGCCGGCCCACTTCATCGGCCGCCGGCTGCCCTACTACCAGATCGAGCGCATGCGCAACCTGCACGAGCTTCCCGCGACCGGGTACGTCGTCATGGCGCTGCCGGTGCTGATCGAGGGAGCGACCGCCGCCTGGACCCGCGCCATCGCGTTCGTCCCGCCCTCCCCGTAACCCGTCAGACGTGCAGCCGGTCAGACGCGGACGTGTTCGCTGCGCAGCCCGAACGTGATGACGTGGCCCGTCAGCCGGCGGAAGACGCGGGTGACTACCGGCAGCGGCAGGTCGACCTCCTCGTCGAGGTTCAGCGTGGTCGGCAGCGCCGCCAGCCGCTGCGGGTCGAGGAGGTCGGGCACCTCCACGATGTCCCGCTGGACGAGGCGCTGCACCGCCTGCGTGAGGACGGTCGGCAGCTGCCGCCGACGCCTGACGCGGGCGAGGTCGCGTCCGGTGAGGCGCCCCCGCCGCAGCGGACCCGCCACGGCGTTCGCCGCCGCCACGGCGTCGTGCACCGCCATGTTGATGCCGAACCCGGCGACCGGAGACGACGCGTGCGCCGAGTCACCGATGCACAGGAAGCCGTCGCGGTGCCATCTCTTGAGCCGGTTCACCTGGACCTCGAGGAAGCCGACCTGCTCCCACGACCCGATCTCGTCCACCCGCGACCCGAGGAACGGCAACGCGTGCCGCACGATCGTGCGGAGGGCGTCGACCTCGTGGACGCGTAGCTTCCCGTAGGTGCCTTTCGGCACGACGTAACCGGCCTGCCAGTACGACCCGCGTTGGACCATGGCGAACACGTAGCCCGGCGCCAGGCGTACGAACGTGTCCTTCGGGTCCGTCGGCTCCCGGGAGACCCGGAACCACAACAGGTCCATGGGCGCGCCGAAGTCCCTCGGGACCAGACCGGCGCTGTCGCGCATCCGCGACCGGCGGCCGTCGGCGGCCACGGTCAGCCGGGCGGCGAGCTCGTGGACGCCGTCCGGGGTCCGGTACCGGACCCCGCGCACCGAGTCGCCACGGGTGAGCAGGTCGACCCCCTCCGCCTGCATCAGCAGCCGGAAGGTGGGGTACCGCTTGGCCTCCTCGGTCAGCATGCTGAGGAAGTCCCACTGCGGCACGTAGGTCACGTACGGGTACTTCGCCTTGGGGTTGGCGTAGTCGGTCAGCGGCAGCAGTCCCTCGTTCGTCACGATCTTGATCGCGAGCTCCCGTTCCACCGGCAGTTCGAAGTAGCGGTCGATCAGGCCGAGCTCGTCGAGAACGTGGAGGGTCGGTGGATGGATGACGTCGCCGCGGAAGTCGCGGAAGAAGTCCTGGTGCTTTTCCAGGACCACCACGTCGATGCCGGCGCGGGCCAGGATCAGTCCCAGCATCGCGCCGGCCGGGCCGCACCCCACGATGCAGCAGTCGACCCGGCCCTCCTCGACGGTCATCGCGACGGGTCCGGTACGACCGCCTCCACGGAGGACAGAAACGTCCCGGTGGGACGGACACCGACGTAGCGCAGCCCGCCGCGCTCCAGCAGAGCGCGCACCTGCCCGGTGCTGTGCTTGTGTCCGGCGCCGTTGAGGAGCAGCAGCAGGTCGAGCGCCGTCGTCACCTCCGGCTCCGGGTTGTGGTCGGTGAGGGACTGGATGACCACCACCCGCGCACCCGGCCGGGCGCTCGCGACCACGTTGGCGAGCGTGGCGACCGACGACTCGTCGTCCCACTCCAGCACGTTCTTCACCAGGTACACGTCGGCGACCACCGGAACCTCCGCCCGGCAGTCCCCGCCCACGATCTCGACCCGGTCGGCCAGGGGTCCGGTGCGCAGGTCGGCATGGGCACGGGCGACCACCGGCGGCAGGTCGAACAGCACACCCCGGACCGCCGGATGGTGCTCCAGGACGGTCTTGAGGAGCTGTCCCTGACCGCCGCCGATGTCGGCCACCACGGTGGCGTCGGTGAGGTCGAGCGACCGCGCGATCGCGTCGGAGGTGTGGTTGCTCGCCTGGGTCATGCCCCGGCCGAGCACCATCCCGGCGGCCGGGTCGTCCTCGTGGATGTAGTCGAAGACGTACTTACCGTAGATGCTCGGGAACACCGCCTCGCCGGTCCGGATGGACTCGTCGAGCCGGGGCCACAGCGGCCACAGCAACGGGTGTCCGATCCACTGGACCAGGTAGCTCACGCTGTTCGGGTCGTCCTCGCGGAGCAGCCGGGACACCTCGTTGTGACCGTACCGACCGTCGGAGGTGCGGACGAACACGCCCCTGCACTCCAGCGCGTCGAGCAGCCGGGTGAGGGTGTCGACCTCGGCGCCAACCTTGTTGGCGAGGGCCTCCGCGGTGGCCGGCTCGTCGCCGACCGCCTCCGGCAGGCCGAGCCGGATCGCGGCGATCAGCACACTGGTGGAGACCATCCCCCAGGCGCACTCCTTGATTTTCTGGACAGCCTGAAGCTCCGGCGACAAGACGAATTCGTCCACGTCCGCTCCTCTGCGGGTCGGCGTCGCGCCAGCATGACCGGCCCGGCTCAGGAACCGGTCAGGCCCGGACACCGTGTGGCCTGAGCGGTTCCTGAGCGGCGACCGCGACCATGCGGCCACAGGCCTCCTGTGGGATGCCGCCGAGAGGAGACGGATGATGGGACAGGGCAAGCTCGACGGCCGCGTGGCGATCGTGACGGGTGCCGCCGCGGGTATCGGCCAGGCGGCGGCGATCGCGCTGGCCGCCGAGGGTGCGGACGTGACGCTGGCCGATGTGGCCGACTGCGGCGACACCGCCCGGCGGATCACCGAGCTGGGGCGGCGCACACTCGCGGTGAAGTGCGACGTGTCCAACGGCGCCGAGGTGCGGTCGATGGTGGACCAGACCCTGGAGGCCTTCGGACGCCTCGACTGCGCCTTCAACAACGCGGGCACCGCCGGCGTCGCCGACCAGGTCGTCCACGAGGCCGACGAGGACGACTGGGACGACGTGCTGGCGACCAACCTCAAGGGTGTGTGGCTGTGCATGAAGTACCAGCTACCGCCGATGCTCGCGCAGGGCCACGGCTCGATCGTCAACGGCGCGTCCGCCGCCTCGATGATCGGGATCGCGAACAACGGCGCCTACATCGCCAGCAAGCACGGGATCATCGGCATCACCAAGACCGCCGCTCTGGAGTACGCAGCGCAGGGGGTGCGCGTCAACGCCCTCTGCCCGGGGCCCACACGCACGGCGATGATGGCGCGGTTCCTGCCGGCCCTTCCCGACGGCGTGCCGGTGGACGAGTCCGTCTACGCGAACATGGTTCCCATCGGACGGATGGCCGACCCCGCCGAGATCGCCCACTCCGTGGTGTGGCTGTGCACGGACGACTCGACCTACATGACCGGGCACGCCTTCGTCATCGACGGAGGGCTGCTGTCCCGGTGACACCGGTCGCGGCCTAGGGTTTTCCCGATTATCCGGCCGGTGACCGGCTTCGTAGCCTGACCGCATCACGCCCGACCAGGACCGGGAGGAACCCCGTGCAGGCATCGGCCGACATCTTCCACGCACTGCTGGCCTACAAGAAGAGCGCCATGCTTCGCACCGGAATCGAGCTCGGCGTCTTCGCCCGTCTCGCGGAGCGGCCGGCGACCGCCGACGAGGTGGCCCGGGACCTGGAGCTGGCGCCACGGGGCTCCCGGCTGCTCCTCAACGCGCTCGTCGCCATCGACGTGCTCGAGGAGACCGACGGTGTCTACCGCCTCGCGCCGCTGGCGGCCGAGACGTTGGACCCGAACCGCGACGGGTACCTCGGCGAGCTGAGCCGCATCCTCACCAGCCGCTGGGAGTGGGAGGCGATGGGCCGCCTGCCGGAGGCCGTGCGGCGCGGCGGCCCGGTCATCGCGGAGAACGCCGAACAGCTCGACTACGGCTACTACGAGGAGTTCGCCACCCACGCCGGCGCGGTGACCCGACCGACCGTGGCCCGGATGACCGGAACCGTCCACGACTGGGCGGCGCAGCGTGAGCGGCTGAACATCCTCGACCTGGCGTGTGGGCACGGGATGTACGGGCTCACGCTCGCACAGCAGCACCCCCACGCCAGGCTCTGGTCGGTGGACAGCGCGAAGGTCCTGGAGATCGCGCAGAAGAACGCGGCCCGGCTGGGCGTGGCCGACCGGATGCAGACGATCGCCGGCGACATGTTCACGCTCGACCTCGGCGGTCCGTACGACCTCGCGTTGATCACCAACGTGCTGCACCACCACACGCCCGAGCGCGCGACGGAGCTGATGCGGCGGGTCGCGGCGGTCACCCGCCCCGGCGGGAAGCTGGTCCTCGTCGGCATCACCGCCGACGACGGCCCGGTCCGGGAGAGCCCGGAGGCCCACCTGTTCTCGCTCCTGATGCTCGTGTGGACGGACAACGGCGAGGCGCACTCGGCCGGCTCCTACGAACGGATGCTCTCCGCGGCCGGCTACCGGGACATGCGGTTGTACCGCCAGGACGAGATCCCGATGCGCGTCATCGTCGCCGAGCGGGCCTGACAGGGTGCCGGGTCTTGCGACCCGGCACCTCCCGGCACCACGCTCAGCTGTCCGCGTCGGCCTTCCGCGCGCCCGGCAGCACCAGCGCGGCCACCAGTCCGACGAGGGCGATGACCGCCGTCACGGCGAACGCGGCCCGGAACCCTTCCGTCAGGGCGGGTCCGGTCGGGAGGGTCGAATCCGCGCGGGCCAGCACCTCCTGCGTGCGCGACACCGCGACCGTGGACGCGACCGCGGTACCCAGCGCCGCCCCGATGCGGAACGCCGTGTCGACCAGCCCCGAGGCGAGCCCCGAGTCCTGCTCGCGCACACCGGTGAGGGCGGCGATCTGGGCGGCGACGAACGCGGCACCCAGCCCGGGCCCGAACACGAGCATCGCGGCGAGCAGATCGTCGACATAGCCGCCGTCGGCGGAGACCCGGGTCAGCAGAAGGCATCCGCTGCCGAGGAGCACCATGCCGCACACCATCACCGGCCGCAGGCCGATCCTGGTCACCACCGCCTGCCCGGTGAGCGCGCCGACGATCGCCATGCCGGTCATCACCGCCGTCATGAGCCCGAACTGGATCGCCGAGTAGCCCAGCACCTGCTGGGCGTACAGGGTGAGGACGAACAGAACACCGTCGACGGTCATGCCGACCGCGAAGATGGCGACGTTGCCGCCCACCACCATGCGCGACCGGAGGATCGGCAACGGCAGCAGCGGTTCGGCCGTCCGGGTCTCGATGACGACGAACAACACGAACAGCACGGCGGCGGCGAGGAGCAGTCCGACCGTCACCCCGTCGGTCCAGCCGGTCCGCGGGGCCTTCACGACCGCGTAGACCACGAGCACCAGCGCGGCCGTGATGGTCACCGCGCCGCCGGGGTCGAAGGCCCGCGGCCGCCTCCGGTCGCTGCTCTCCCGCAGCAGGACGGGGCTGAGAGCCAGCGCCACCAGGCCGACCGGAACGTTGATGAAGAAGATCCACTCCCAGCCCAATCCGGAGGTGACGCTGCCGCCGACCAGAAGGCCCGCGGTGGCGCCGATCCCGCCGATCCCGCCCCAGATACCCAGTGCCGTGTTGCGTTCCGGGCCCTCCGGGAAGGTGGTCATCACGATGGCGAGGGCGCTCGGTCCGAGGAACGCGGCGGCCGTGCCCTGCAGCGCCCGGGCACCCACGAGGACCCCTCCGGACCAGGCGAGGCCGCACAGCAGCGATGCCGCCACGAACAACACCAGACCGGTCATGAAGACCCGGCGCCGTCCGAGCAGGTCGGCGAGACGACCGCCGAACAGCATGAGGCCACCGAAGGTCAGCGCGTAAGCGGTGAGGACCCACTGCACGCCGCTGGTCGAGAACCCGAGCTCCTCCTTCATCGACGGTATCGCCGTGAGCACGATCGTCCCGTCGAGGATGATCATGAGGAAGGCGACACTGAGCAACGCCAGGGCCTTCCACCGGCGCGGATCGAGGCCATCGCTCACCGTCGATGTGCCCGGACCCGACCGTCCGTCGACCAACTCGCTGTCCATGCGTCTCCTCCCCACGCCGCCACCGCGGCTGGTGGCCCTGCAACCGTTACGGCAGCACCGTGACCCGCGCACCGGGGGTAACCCCAGGGCAGCGGGTACCGCCGCCCGCTACGCTTCGCCGCGCCGTGGACCACATCCGGATGGAGCGGTGACTGCGATGACAGCGACGCGTTTCTACAAGCGACCGACCGCTTTCCGCCGGCGGGTGTACGACCCGGTGATGCGGTGGCTCATCCTGCGGTTCGGGTTCGGCGGCATCATCGACCGGCGGGGCGGTCTGGACACCGTGCAGGTGCTGGCCGTGCGTGGCCGCCGTTCGGGACGCTGGTACGAGCGCCCGGTGGGCATCAGCGTGTTCAACGGGACCAGGCACGTCGTCGGCTTCTACGGCCACACGGAGTGGGCCCGCAACCTCCGCGCCGGCTCGGAGGCGGAGGTGCGCGCGAAGAGCCGGGCGGTGCCTGTGCGCGCGGTGGAACTCGCCGGTGACGAGAAGGCGCTGTTCATGCGCGACCTGGTGAACCGCTACCGCTTCTTCGCCCGCGCGTGGCTGAAGGTGCGTCCGACGCGGATGACCGACGGGGATCTCGACCGCCTGCTGAGCGACTATCCCGTGTTCCGGCTCGAGGATCGACCGGGCCCGCCGGGGCCGCCCTAGGGTTTGCACCGGTCAATGTCGCGCGAAGCGGCACTTATCCTCGCCACGTCGTGCCGCAAGTATCTCCAGTCGATACGCAGCTGCGAGCGGAGCACAGATGAAGATTGTCAACGCCAAGGACGTGCCCACCGACATCGTGCGGGAGCCCGGTGCGAAACAGGTCGTCATCCGACGGGTCATCGACACACCCGATGGCGCCGACCGGTTCCTGATGAGCATCTTCGAGCTCGCACCCAACGGCGCCACGCCACCGCACCACCACGAGTGGGAACACGAGATCTACGTACTCAGTGGCAGCCTGCGCGTCGAGCTTCCCGCCGAGAACCGCGCGTACGCGCTCCGCAAGGGTGACGTGGTCTTCATCCCGCGCGGCGAGCCGCACGGCCTCGCCACCGGTCCCGACGAGCGGGCCGAACTGCTTCTCGTCGCGCCGGCCGAACGGCCACCGACGCGCAGCGTGTTCCTGTCCGACGAGCCCTACGAGTTCGACGAGCGGCTGACCGAGGCCGCCGCACGGGACAACGGATCGGACGCCGACGTCACGGCGGGCTGGCCGTCGCAGGAAACCGTACGGCTGCACCGCCTCATGTTCGGGTACCTGTCGTCGAAGGCGCTGTTCTCCGCCGTCGAGCTGGGGCTCTTCGACGCCCTCGAGGAGCGGCCGGGCACGGCGACCGAGGTCGGCGAACGGCTCGGACTCCCCGACCGCTCGGCCCGCATGCTCCTGACCGCGCTGCACGGCGAACGGCTCGTCGACCGCGACGAGCGCGGCGTGTTCCGCAACGCACCGGTGGCCAGCCGGCATCTGGTGAGCACCGCGCCGGAGTACCTCGGCGACCTCGCGGCGCACCAGGACTCGCACTTCGGCCGCTTCGCCCATCTCACGAAGGCGTTGCGGGACAACGCTCCCATCCGGGTTGACGGCGACAGGGACCACCCCGCGTTCGGCGGACCGGTGCGTTTCGCACAGGTCACCCGGGCCGCGTCGCTGATGATGGCCGGCGGTCTGGCCGAACACACGTCCTTGAAGGGGCACAGCCATCTGGTCGACCTCGGCTGCGGGTCCTGCGCGTACTCGATCGCGCTCGCCCGGGCCAACCCCGACCTGCGCGTCACGGCGGTGGACCGGCCGGCGGTGTGCGACATGGCACGCGAGAACGTCGAGCGGGCCGGCCTCAGCGACCGGATCACCGTCGTTCCCGGCGACATCTTCACCGACACGTTCCCGGACGGCGACGTGGTGCTGCTGTCCAACGTCGTGGAGGGCTTCGATCCCCAGCGGGCGCAGGACCTCATCGGGCACGTGCACGGCTGGCTGCCGCGCGGCGGTGAGATCGTCGTACACGCGCACATGTGGGAGCACGCCGAGACGCCGTTCCCGTACCAGATCGGCCTGATCCTGGTCGTCAACAACACGATGGGCGGTGAACCCTACGGCGCCGAGGTCACCCGGTCGTGGCTGGAGCAGGCCGGCTTCCGTCCACAGCCGACGGTCGCGACGTCACCGATCTCGGCGGTCGCACGGGCCGTCAAGGAGTAGGACCCGGGGCCCCCGCGCTGCCCCGCGGCATCCGGTCGCCCTCCCCCCGGGGGCGGCCGGACTGCCATGTCCGGCCCTTCACCGCTGCCGGGGCCGACGCACCGCGGTGCGGAACTCCGGGGCGACGTGCACCCGCCGCAGGCCCAGGGCCGTCACGCGGCTGCGCAGGGCGCAGAACCCCGGAAGGTTCAGCAGCACCGGTGCGATCCGTTGCCCGATCGCGCCCGGCCCGCGGTTTGCGCCCTCGGCCGCCGACACGTAGCCCTTCGTCAGGCGGCTCTGCAGCAGCTGCATGGCGCGTACCTGCCACTGCCGTTCGCGTTGCACGCCGGCCAGGTCCCGCGTGGTGACCGCACGGCGGAGGATCGGTTCGGCGAGCCGGTTGGCCGCCACCACGGCGTCCTGGATCGCGAAGTTGACGCCGGTGCCGCCGATCGGCGACATGGCGTGTGCGCAGTCGCCGATGCACAGCAGGCCGGGGCGGTACCACCGACGGAGCCGGTTGGTCTGCACGGAGAGCAGATGGATCTGGTCCCAGGTCTCCAGTGCGCCGACGTGGTCCGCGAGATCCGGCATGACCTCGGAGATGGCCCTGCGGAGGGCATCCACGCCGGCAGCGCGCACCGTGTCGGCGGCGCCCTTGGGAATCATGCAGGCGGCCTGCCAGTAGTCGCCGCGGTCGAGGCGGGCCATCGCCCAGGACCCACCGAGGTGGATGTTTATCGCGTCCTCGTCGGCGTCGGTCGGTTGGCGCGGCAGCCGGAACAGCATCATGTCGATCGGTGGCGCGGTGGCGTGGACGGGCAACTCGGCCCGGTCCCTCAGCACCGAGGTACGACCGTCGGCGGCGACTGTCAGCGTCGCGCGGACCACGCCCTCCTCGTCGCCCCGGCGGAAGCGGACGCCCTCGACCACGCCGTCGTCGTTCGTGACCAGATCGGTGGCCGCTGCGCCCATCAACAGCCGGAAACCGGGCTCCGTCGCCGCCTCCGCGGCAAGGAAGCTGAGGAAGTCCCACTGCGGAACCACCGCGACGAACGGGAACTTCGTGCGCACCCGGCTCAGGTCGGCGAGCAGCATGGTGCCGCCCGCGGTGTGTGCCCTGACGGCGCGTACGCGGCGCGGGCTCAGCGCCAGGAATCCCTCGGCCAGACCGAGCTCGTCGAGGATCTCGATGGTGGCGGCGGCGATGTCGTCACCGCGGAAGTCGCGGAGGAAGTCGGTGTGCTTCTCCAGCACCACCACGTCGGCCCCACGGCGGGCCAGCAGGAGCCCGAGCATCACCCCCGCGGGTCCGCATCCGACGATGCAGCAGTCGGCTTCCAGGTGCTGGCTCATGGCGCGTTCCCCCGGGCAGGGCGTCAACGGTCGCGGGAAGCATAGTGAGCCCCGGTGCCGACCCCACCGGTGCAAACCCCAGTGTCGCGTGGATCGCGCGTCACTAGCCTGCGTCCATGGGACAGCCAACGTTTTCTCCAGCCGCGGCTTCTGGTCAGGAGCCTCCTCCGTTGCAGGTGATGCGGCTCGGACTCGGTTACCAGACAACCGCACTCGTCTTCGTCATGACGAAGCTGGGCATCGCCGACCACATCGCCGAGGGACCGGTGAGCAGCGCCGAACTGGCCAGGCTGACCGGCGCGCACCCGGAGTCGCTCCTGCGGTTCCTCCGTGCCGCGGCGGCGTTCGGCCTGTGCCAGCTCGTCGACTCCGACTCGTTCGGACCCTCGCCCCTGAGCATGTGCCTGCAGACCGGCGCGCGGTCCCTGCAGGGCTTCGCGTTGGGCATGGGCCAGGCGGGCCACCTCCGGCCGTTCGAGCACCTCTACACCGGCGTCATGGAGAACCGTTCGGTGGCCGTCGACGCCCTCGGCATGCCGATGTGGGAGTACTACGACGCGCACCCGGAGACGAAGTCGACCCTGACCGCCCACCTCGACGAGGTGACGGCGATGGTGGCACCGCTGGTCGCGCAGAACTTCGACCTCTCCCGGTTCAAGCGCATCGTCGACGTCGGCAGCAACCAGGGCCATTTCCTGTCGGCGATCCTCGAGGCGGCCCCGCACGCCACCGGTGTGCTGTTCGACCGGCCCGAGGTCATGGACGAGGCCCGCGCCACGATGGAGGAGCGCGGCCTGCTCGACCGCGTGGAGCTCATCGGCGGCGACTTCCGTGAGGAGGTACCCAGCGGCGGCGATCTGTATCTGCTCAAGGGAATCATGCACGACTGGGACAACGAGCCCGCCGGGCGGATCCTCGCCAACTGCCACCGGGCCGCGCAGCCCGGCAGCTCGATCCTGTCGCTCGAGGGCATCGTCCGCGACGAGCCCCCGCTCGACCCGATGGTGCACCTCATCGACCTCGCCATGCTCCTGCTGGTCGGCGGCCGCGAGCGGACCCGCAAGGAGTTCGACGCGCTCTTCGGCGGCGCCGGGTACCGCATCGAGAGCGTCGTTCCGCTGCCGATGCTGGCGTACTTCCCCTATCACATCATCGAAGCACGCCGTCAGTGAGCCGGCATGCCGGCCCGGGCCGCGGGTAGCGCGGTACCGGGCCGGCATTTCCGTCGCTACATGAAGTTGCGGGTGTGCAGCGCGGACAACGCCTGCGCCTCGTCGGCGGGGAAGCCGAGCCGCTCCAACCGGCGGCGCCGGCCCTGGTCCATGTCGTACTCGAGCTGGCGCACCCGCGCGTATCCCGACCCGATCTGCCGCGGGCTCCAGCCGCCGCCGGCCAGCATGACCAGGGCGTCGAACACGTCGGCGTTCAGGCCGGCCGTGTCGCGCAGTGCGTCGTGGCGCCGTTCCATCGCCGACCGCAGCCGGTCGCGCAGCTTCGGCTCCGCTCGGGCGTGCTGCTCCAGATGAGCGACCCCGAAGAGCACGTGGCGCCGCTCGTCCTGCATGGCCAGCCACGCCACACGCCGGGTCACCGGGTCGGGGGCGTACCGCTCCAGGAACGCCAGCAGGTTCACGAAGCTGCCCTCGCCCAGCACCGACAGCAGGAACGTCGCCAGTGCGAACTCCGTCTCCCCGACGAGGGCGAACAACGACGCCCTGCCGCCGACCGACGAGGTGCCCATCTCGGTGCCCCGCAGCAGTGCCCGGCGGGTGAAGATCTCCATGTGCCGCGCCTCGTCGGCGACCTGCACGGCCAGCAGTTGCACGACCTCGCGGAAGTGCGGATGGATCCGGCCGAGGAACCGGGCGGGGACGATGAGTGCCGCCTGCTCGTTCTCCGTCAGGTAGGTCATCACCTGGACGACCGCGGCCTCGACCTCGTCGGGCAGCTGGAACGGGTCGTCCCATGGCACCGCCGTCGCCGGGTCCCACTGGCGTGCCGCCGCGTGGGAGTACAGCCGTGGCGCGACGTCGGCCCAGAGCAGGTCGCGGTCGTCGAGGTCGAAGTGCGGTTCCGGACCGCCGGCCTCGACCAGTGCGCCCCTGGGCGCGAGCCCCCACCGCGCCGGAGGACGACGGACGATGTCGTCGGGCGCGCCGGCGCGGTGCGCGCCCAGCCACCGTCCCTCGTCGCGGTTCCCGCGCACGACCACGCCCACCGGCGGCTCGTTGCAGCCGGGAGCCGGCGACTCCATCCGGTGCCCCTCCGCGCGGCACCACGCGCCCAGATGGACGGCGAGGGCCGGCGCCCGGCCGTACACCGCCAGCCGGGCGCCGGGAGCCAGCGTCCCGAGCGCCCGCCGCAGGAGCAGGTGCGCTCCCCCGTCGAGGCCGAGACCCTCGAGGTCCAGCCGCGCGTCGGTCACGGCTGGTAGCCGGTCGCCGTGACCTGCCCGCCGGGTCCGTAGAAGGCGAGGCGGTCCGTCGCGCTCTCGATCAGGTCGTATCCCGACCGGCGGCCCTCCTCCCAGGAGTGCAGGCCCTCCAGGTCGAGCAGCGGCCGCACGCGGGCGTCGCCGTAGTCCATGCCGAGCAGGAGTTCCGCGAACCTCTCGACCAGCTCGGGCCGTGCCGTGTCGACGACGGTCATGTTGCAGTGGTCATAGGGACCGACCTGCCCGATGACGGTGGTCGTGCCGGGTTGCAGCGTGCCTTCCCGCAACAGCGTCAGGTGGGTGGCGTCGAGCAGGCAGGCGGCGTCGACCTCTCCGGCGACCAGGGCCCGGGCGGCGTCCCGTTCGCCGCCGATGTGGTCGCCGTGCAGGCCGACGCCGACGTTGTAGCGCCGTACGGTGACGTCGATGCCGAGCGCGTCCAGGCCGGCCAGCGGGACGAGGGTGGCCTGCGGCGAGTCGACGGCGCCGGTGGCGACGGTGCGACCGGCGAGGTCGGACAGCTTCTCGAGGCCCGCGTCGGTCCGGGTCACGATCACCGACGTGAGGTCGCGGTCGGTGTCGCGCATGACGAGCGGACGCACAGTGCGACCGGCGGCCTCCGCGAGCCTACGCGCGCGGACCCAGGCCAGCGGCGAGTTCCATGCGGCGTCGAGGTGCCCGGCGACGAGGTCCTCGACCTGCCGTTCGTAGTGGGAGTACAGCACGAAGTCGAACGGCATGCCGTGATAGGCGAACCACTGCCGGAACCCGGTCCAGATCGTCACGACCTTCGGGTCGTAGCACACCGCACCCATCAGCAGGGTCGCGCGCATCAGGCACCGTCCAGCAACGGCATGCCGCAGCTTTCGCGCGCCACGAAGTCGGTCAGGTGGTCGGTCGTGGGTGCCATCACCCGCGCCGCGCGGGCGTCCCGGAACCGGCGCTCGATGCCGAGGTCCTTGCGGAAGGCCGCTCCGCCACAGGTTTTCATCGCGAGGTCGGTCACCTCGATCGCGGTCTCGGCGGCGATCGCCTTGACCTCCAGCACCCGCAGCCCGGCGTCCTCCCGGCCGCTCTCGACGGCCGCGACGGTGTCGTGGAGGACGGCCCGTGCGGCATCGGTACGCAGCCGCATCCGCCCGATGTCGTTGCGTACCAACGGCTGGTCGACCAGCCGTTGGCCGAGATGCTCGAGCCGGGCACCGGTGACGTGACCGATCGCCTCACGCACGGCGGCCTCGGCCAGCCCGACGCTGAAAGCCGCGTTGAGGACCAGGAACCACGGCAGGGTCAGCTGCATGGCGAGGTCGAGCCCCTGGCCGTCGGCGCCGAGCATCGCGGTCGGCCCGACGACGGCGTTCTCCGCGCGGACCGGTCGGGATCCGTTGCCGCGCAACCCCAGTCCGTCGAATCCGCCGGAGATGCTCACCCCGGCGGTGGCGGCCGGTACGAACCACAACGTCATCGGCCCGTCGGCGGCGAGCGCCCTGCTGGACCACACGTAGCTGTCGGCGTTGCCGGCGGAGGTGACCCAGCTCTTGCGCGCGTTCAACGCCACGCGGCCCTCCCCCGCCGGGCTCGCCGTGCCCACCGGAGCCCAGAAGTGGCTGCGGGAACCCGCTTCGGAGAATGCGAGCGTGCTCAGGTGCCGGCCGGCCGCGATCTGACCGACGATGTCGCGGGGACCGTGTGCGACCAGGATCGGCACGGCGGCGAAGTGCATCATCGTCACCATCGCGGTGGAGCCGCAGGCCCGGCTCAACAGCTCGACGATCGTGGCCGCCTCCGCCAGGCCCAACCCGGCACCACCGGCGTCCTTCGGCACGGTCGCACCGAGGACACCGGCGTCGCCCAGCGCCTCCATCGCCTTGCTGGGGAACACGCCCTGCAGGTCCACGACCTGCGCGTGCGGGACCACCTCGTTGGCGATCACTTCGTCGAGTGCTTTCCACAACTGGTCGTTCACGGTCAGCTCCTTCCGGCAGGGCCGGTCCCCGAGAAAGCAGAGGGCAGCGTGATGTATGGCCGCTCCGTGCGACCGAACGATGACGGTGTCATGATGCTAAGCCGTACCGAGGTCCGGATTCACCGCGCGAACCATGGACATTGACGATGACAACCGTCGTCCGCACTTATGAAAGGTCCCGCCACAGGCTCCGCTCGGTCTCCGACAGCGGCTGGTCGGGAACCAGGCGTTCCGGATGGCCGGGCGCCGGCCCGCCGTCGGTGCCGGAGACGTCCGGCGCCCGCCTCACGTACTCACCGACGTCGGCGGGAAAGGCCCACGAGCCGACCTGGATCAGACCCGCGTACAGGTGGCCCGCCACGAGCAGGACGAGTCGTCGCAGTCTCGACACCGCAACCGTCCTCTATCTGTGGGCGACGCTCGGACGTGCCGGCCAGACCTCCGCCACCCGACCGGCCACGTCCCCGCCGTACGCGTCGGCGAGCCGTGTGTGGAAGGCCCGGCGGCCGACCGCGTACTCCTGCGGACCGGGCGCCTCCAGGACCTCCACGGCGAGCAGGCAGCCGACCCGCGCCGCGTCCGTCAGGGACAGGCCCCACCGCAGTGCCGAGAAGAAGCCCGCCCGGAACCCGTCGCCGACCCCGGTCGGATCGAGGGCCGCGGACGTGGGTACCGCGGGCACGTGGACGTCCGACCCGTCCCCCCGACGGATGCGGACGCCATTGGCTCCCAGGGTGGTGACGAGGTACCCGACCCGGTCCAGGACGTCGGCCGTCCGCAGGCCGGTCTTCGACTCCAGCAGCGCCTGCTCGTACTCGTTCGCCAGGAGGTAGTCGGCGCCGTCGACGAACTCGACGATCTCCATGGCGGACATCCGCGCCAGCTGTTGCGACGGGTCGGCCGCGACCGTCACCGGATACCGGCGGCAGGCCCGGGCGTGGCGGAGCATCGCGGCGGGGGTGTCCGCACCGATGATCACCAGCGCCGGCGCCGTCGTCGCGAGCAGCCGGGTGAGGTCGATGTCGACGGACTCGGCCATCGCACCGGCGTAGAACGTCGCGATCTGGCACATGTCGACATCGGTGGTGCACACGAACCTGGCGGTGTGCCGCGCCTGGCTCGTGTGCACCCAGGCGCAGTCCACGCCGTAGGCCTCGAGCCGGTCCCGGTACCCCGCGAAGTCGTGGCCGACGGCGCCGACGAGCGCCGGCCGGAGGCCCAGCTGCGCCATGCCGAAGGCGATGTTCGCCGCGACCCCGCCGTCGCGCACCTTCAGCTCGTCGGCGAGGAACGACAGCGACACCTTGTCCAGCACCTCGGGCACCAGCTGCTCCGCGAAGCGACCGGGAAAGCGCATCAGATGGTCGACGGCGATCGAACCCGTCACGGCGACCGACATGGTCGTCCCTCCGCTCAGTACCGGTAGTGCTCGGCCTTGTACGGGCCTTCGACGGGCACGCCCAGGTACGCGGCCTGCTCCTTGGTGAGCTCGGTCAGCCGGACGCCCAGCGCGCCGAGGTGCAGTCGGGCGACCTTCTCGTCCAGGTGCTTGGGAAGGGTGTGCACGCCGACCGGGTACGCGTCGGTCCGGGTGAACAACTCGATCTGGGCGATCGTCTGGTTGGAGAAGGAGTTGGACATGACGAAGGACGGGTGTCCGGTCGCGTTGCCCAGGTTGAGCAGCCGCCCCTCGGACAGCACGATGACCGAGTGGCCGTCGGCGAAGCGCCACTCGTCGACCTGTGGCTTGATGGGGATCCGCTCGGCGTCCCCGCGCCTGGACAGACCCGCCATGTCGATCTCGTTGTCGAAGTGGCCGATGTTGCCGACGATCGCCTGGTGCTTCATGCGGGCCATGTGCTCGTGGGTGACGACGTTCGCGCACCCGGTCGCCGTGATGATGATGTCCGCGGTCGCGCAGACGTCCTCGAGCGTGGCCACCTGGTAGCCGTCCATCGCCGCCTGCAGGGCGCAGATGGGGTCGATCTCGGTGACGACGACGCGGGCGCCCTGACCCTGCAGGGACTGCGCGCAGCCCTTTCCGACGTCGCCGTATCCGCAGACCACCGCGACCTTGCCGCCGATCAGTACGTCGGTGGCCCGGTTGATGCCGTCGATGAGGGAGTGCCGGCAGCCGTACCGGTTGTCGAACTTGCTCTTGGTCACCGCGTCGTTCACGTTGATCGCGGGGAAGAGGAGACCGCCGGCCGCCTGCATCTCGTAGAGCCGGTGCACGCCGGTCGTGGTCTCCTCGGTCACACCTCTGACACCGGCCGCGATACGGGTCCAGCGGCGTGGGTCCTCCTCGAGCGAACGCCGGAGCACACCGAGAATCACCGCGTACTCCTCGCTGTCCGCGGTCTCCGGTGCGGGAACGGCGCCCGCCCGCTCGAACTCGACGCCTCTGTGCACGAGCAGGGTGGCGTCGCCGCCGTCGTCGAGGATCATGTTCGGGGTCTCGCCGTCGGGCCACACCAGCGCCTGCTCGGTGCACCACCAGTACTCGTCGAGGGTCTCGCCCTTCCACGCGTACACCGGCACCCCGGCCGGCTCCGCGGGCGTCCCGTCGGGCCCGACCACCACCGCGGCGGCGGCGTGGTCCTGGGTCGAGAAGATGTTGCACGAGGCCCAGCGGACCCGCGCACCCAACGCGACGAGGGTCTCGATCAGCACCGCGGTCTGGATGGTCATGTGCAGCGAACCGGTGATCCGGGCACCCGCCAACGGTTGTTCGTCGGCGTACTCGCGCCGCAGTGCCATCAAACCGGGCATCTCGTGCTCGGCGAGTTGGATCTCCTTGCGGCCGAACGCCGCCAACGACAGATCCGCGATCCTGAAATCACCGCGATCGTCCACGGTGTCCTCCTCATCGGGCCCGGCAGCCCTGAGCGGCGCCGATGCAGAGTGTGTCGCGAACGGGCGGTCGTCACCCCAGGGAACACCCGAGGACCGTCGCGCCGGCATTCGAACTCAAACGACGCCACGGCTGCCGATCCCGCCCGCGAGGTGTAGCGTTACTTGGTATGCGGGCGGAGGTACTCAAGGGCCATCTCGACGGGTTGATGCTGGCCGCGCTCGAAGACGGGCCGCTGCACGGATACGCCGTCATGGAGGCGCTCCGCACGAACAGCAACGGCACCTTCGACCTGCCGACCGGAACCATCTACCCGGCGCTGCACCGGCTGGAGCGGGCGGGCCTGGTCGCCGGATCCTGGTCGCACAAGGAGAGCCGCCGCAAGCGTGTCTACAAGCTCACCGCGGCCGGGCGCAGGGAGCTCGCCACCCAGCGGGCGAACTGGCAGGAGTTCTCCACGGCCATGTCGGCCGTCCTTCACGGGGATCCTTCATGGCCGACACCGGCGTAGACACCCTGCCGCCCGACATCGACCCGGCCGCGCGGTCCTCGATCGGGACCTACCTCGACGAGCTCGCCCGCGGACTGCCCGGTTCCCGGCGGGCGAGGAACGCGATTCTCGCCGAGGTCGGCGACGGTCTCGCCGACACCGTCGAGACGCACCGGGCGCGGGGCGCGACGCCCGACGAGGCGGCCAGGGCCGCCGTCGCCGAATTCGGAAGCCCGCGCGCGCTCGCGGCGCATTTCGCCACGGAGCTCGCCGGTGCCACGGCCCACCGGGTCGGGCTGGCGTTGATCTGCACCGGTCCCGTCGTGGGCCTGGTATGGCTGGCCGCGTTCATCGCCCGCGGCGACGGCCTCGACTGGCGTAGCGACCTGGGCGCGCTGCTGTCGAGCATCCCGACCTACGCCGTCGTCCTCGCGTTGGTGATGCCGGCCGCCTTCCTGGCGACGGCAGGTGGCGGCGTGTCCGCGAGGCGGCTGCCCATCGGTCCGCGGCTGGCGGCGGCCGCGGCGAGTGTCGCCGCGATCGGCTGTGTGGCCGGCGACGCCACCCTCATCACGGGTGTGCTCGTCTCGACCGTCCGTACCGCCGACGCGTCCTGGTTGGCCGTCGCGGCCGTTCTCGTCAGCGGCGTCCGCCTCACCCTCGCGGGGTTCGCGGCCCGCCGGTGCGCCACTCTCCGCGCCGCGGCGGCCTGACCCCGCCGGTACGGCAGTTCCGGTAGCGTTGCTATAGGTAGGATTGCTACGCTAGGGCTCCGTTGTCGACATGCGTGTGTACCGGCGGAGGGCGTCATGACCGACCTCGCCAGAGACGCCGTCCTGCACGAGCTGCATCAGGCGCCCGGCGCATTCCGTGACCTGCTGGCGGCGGCCGGGCCCGACTCCCTGTCGAAGCGGACGACCGGCACGCGGTGGACCAACCGGCAGATGCTCTTCCACCTCGTGCTCGGGTACGGACTGGTACGGATACTTCTCCCCCTGGTGGCCGTCATGGACCGCCTGCCGGCGTGGGTCGGGCGTGGTTTCGCGGCCGTTCTCAACGCCGTCGCCACGCCGTTCCACGTCGTCAACTACGTGGGATCGGTGGTCGGTGGACGCCTGCTCACCCTGCACCGGATGGAGGTGCTGTTCGATCGCAGCTGCGCCGCGCTCGCCCGCCGCCTGAACCGAATGGAACCCGCCGACCTGAGCCGCGGCATGCCGTTCCCGGTCCGCTGGGATCCGTTCTTCACCACCCGGATGAGCGTTCTCGACGTCTACCACTACCCGTGGCAGCATTTCCAGTTCCATCGCCGGCAGCTCACGCTCGATCCGGTTGCCTGACCGCCGGTTCGTTGCGGCATCACCGGTCAGCCGTCGCCGCGCCGGTACCGGTCAGGTCCAGGTCTCCGGTGAGGTAGCGCTGCACGTTCGGACCGATGATCTCGACGAGCTCCTCGACCGGCGCGGACGCGAGCGGCTCCAGGCGCAGGATGTACCTGGTGTACATCAGGCCGACGAGCTGCGAGGCCACCAGGTTCGTCCGCAACGGCGCCTCGGCCGCGTCGAGGCCGAGGGGTGCGGCGAGGTGACGCAGGATCTGCGTGGTGAGAAACTCACGCAGCAGGCGGGCGTGCCATTCACCGCTGATCGACGTCCGGACGAGCGCGGCGGCGGCGGTTCCCGCCGGTGACTCCCACACACCGAGCACGACCCGCACGATCTGGTTGCCGATCCGGTCGCGCGGTGCGGCCACGATCACGGCGATCACCGCGTGCGGGTCGACGGGTGCGTCCATGCACGCGAGAAAGAGCTTCTCCTTGGTGCCGAAGTAGTGGTGGATCAACGCCGGGTCCACTCCGGCCCGGGTGGCGATGGCGCGGACGGACGAGGTGTCGTATCCCTTCTCGGCGAACGCGTCGCGGGCGGCGTCGAGAATGACCTGACGGGTGTCGGGACTACCGGGGCGGCGCCCGCTCCGCACAGCCACCTTCGTTTCCACCCCGCCCACCGACGCCAGGAGCCTCCGGGACGCGACGACGCGACCCGCCGGTCCACTGTCGCATGGCGGCCTCCCCGACGCAGGACCCGAAGCCGCCGGGTGTCAGTCGCCGCTTCCGCTCGGGGTCAGGACGCGTCGGGTCCGGTCGCCGGTCCAGGCCGCGTCGAGGATCGCGGTCAGGCTGGCCGGGTCGGTCGGGCCCGGATGGTTCCGGATCAGGCGGGTGATGCCGCTGGCCTGCTCCGCGAAGCGCGGGAGGTCGGCCCGGGCCACTCCGATGTCCGCCAGCGTGGTGGGGATGCCGATGTCGGCCAGCAGCCCGTCGAGCCAGGCGAGGAACATGTCCGCGGCCTCGGCGTCCGAGGCGTCGGCGACGTCGAGGCCGCATACGCCGGCGAGGATCCTCAACCGGTCGCCGATGGCGTCCCTGGCCGCGTCCAGCGCGTACGGCAGCAGCAGCCCGACGCCCAGGCCGTGCGGCGTGTGGGTCGCCGCGCCGACGAGGTACTGGAGGGCGTGCGGCGCCCCGTTGCCCGCGTGCGAAAACGCGAGACCGGCGAGCATCGATCCGTAGGACATGTCGGCGCGCGCGTCCGTGTCGCCTCCGTCCCTGACGGCACGACGCAGACTGCGGGCGATCCGCTCGGCGGCCAGGAGCGCGTAGTGGTCGGTCACCGGGTTGCGACCGAGGAAGACCTGCTCCACCGGGTCACGCGGTCCGTTGACCCGGGGGCGCGCGATGTAGCTCTCCACCGCGTGGCAGAACGCGTCGATACCGGAGTGGGCGGTGACCGTCGCGGGGCAGGAGTAGGTGAGTTCGGGGTCGACGATGGCGAAGTCGGGCACGATGTGGACGCTGGAGACCCCCACCTTCAGCTCGCGGTCGGGGTCGCTCAGCACCGAGACCGGCGTGAGCTCGGAGCCGGTGCCCGACGTCGTCGGCACCGCGACGAGCGGAAGCGTGGGCCCCGGCACCTTCGCCTCGCCGTAGTAGTCGCGCGGTGTCCCACCGTGGCGCCGGATGACACCGACGATCTTGCCGAGATCGATGACCGAGCCGCCACCGATGGCGAGGATCACGTCGGCGTCCACCTCCGCGGCGACCGAGGCCGCCAGGGCGACGTCACCGAGTGGCACGTCCGGGGTCGCGTCGGCGAACACCCCGACGACGTCGACCCTCTCCCGCACGGCGGCCACGATCCCGGCCACGCCCGGCTGTCCGAGAAGAACCCGGTCGGTCACGACGAGGACGCGTGAGCCGCACTCGGCCACCACCCGCGGAATGTTCTGCGCGACACCCTCGCCCACAATCAGCTGGCGTGGTCCGCGGACGGTCTCAAGCATGTCCGTGCTCCTCAGGAACGTCGGTCGCGATGTACGGGAGACCGGTCACGGGAGGTCGATCGCCGCGTAGGTGACGTCGAGGTACTCGAGGATGCCCTCGTGCGACCCCTCCTTGCCGATCCCGGACTGCTTCACGCCCCCGAACGGGGCGGACGGGTCCGAGATCAGACCGCGGTTGATGCCGACCATCCCGGTCTCCAGGCCCTCGGCGAACCGCAGTGCCCGTTGGAGGTCGCGGGTGAAGATGTATCCGACCAGGCCGTGCTCGGTGTCGTTTGCCTTCGCCATCACCTCGTCGTCGGACGTGAACGACATGATCGGCGCGACCGGGCCGAAAATCTCGGCCTCCAGCAACCGCGCGTCCCCGGGCACGTCGACGAGGACCGTGGGCGGGTAGAAATGGCCCGGCCCGTCCGGACGCTCACCGCCCACCAGGGCACGGGCGCCGCGGTCGACCGCGTCGGCGACGAGGTCGGCGATCGTGGTGACCGAGGCCTCGTCGATCAACGCACCGACGTCGACGCCGTCGTCGAGACCGTGACCCACCTTCAGCGCGCCCATCCGCTCGGCGAAACGCGCCGTGAACTCCTCGCGCACCGGCTCCTCGACGTAGATCCGGTTGGCCGCGATGCACGACTCCCCGATGTTGCGCATCTTGGCCACCATGGCGCCGTCGACCGCGACGTCCAGGTCGGCGTCGGCACACACGATCAGGGCCGCGTTGCCGCCCAGCTCCATCGAGGTGCGCAGCACGTTGTCCGCCGCCTGGCGCAGCAGCACGCGCCCGACCTCGGTCGACCCGGTGAACGACAGCTTGCGGGTGCGGCGGTCGGCCAGCAGTGCCGAGACGACCTTGCCGGACCGTTTGGTCGTCACCACGTTGACGACGCCCGGCGGGACGCCGACCTCCTCCATGATGCGGGCCAGCAGCAGCATGGTGAGCGGCGTCTGTGCCGCCGGCTTGGTGATCGTCGTGCAGCCCGCCGCCAGCGCGGGAGCTATCTTGCGGGCGCCCATCGCCAACGGGAAGTTCCAGGGCGTCACGAAAACGCACGGTCCGACCGGCTTCGGCACGGTGAGGATCCGGTAGCCGCCGCCGGGAGCGGTGTTGTAGCGCCCCTCGACGCGCACCGCCTCCTCGGCGAACCAGCGGAAGAACTCGGCGCCGTAGGCCACCTCCCCCCGTGCCTCGGCGAGCGGCTTGCCCATCTCGAGCGTGATCAGCCGGGCGACCTCCTCGGACCGCCCGGTCAGTGCCTGGTACGTCGCGGTCAACAGTTCCGACCGTTTCCGCGGCGGGGTCGCCGCCCACTCGGCCATCGCCCCGCTCGCCGCGTCCAGGGCGGCGAGCCCGTCGACGACGTCGGCGTCGGCCACCTCGGCGATGGTCGTGCCGGTGGCCGGGTCCTCGACGGCGAACGTGGCTCCGCTGGCGGCCTCGCGCCAGGTGTCGCCGATCCGCAGCCGCCGGTGCTCGGGGGCCAGGATGTCCATCGGGTCACTCATGGCGTCCTACCTCCCCGCCTCGGACAGCGCCAGCCCGGTGTCCGCGTCGAACAGGTGCGCGCGGTCCAGGTCGACCGTGACGTGCAGCCGCTCCCCCGGTGTACCGGTGACGGTGGGTCGCGCCTTGACCTTGAGCATCTCCGTCCCCACCCGGACGTCGATGACCGTGCGGTCGCCGAGCGGTTCGAGCGCGTAAAGCTCACCCGCCAACGACGTGTCCCCGCGCTGCTCGACCGACAGGTCCTCGGCGCGCACGCCCAGCAGCAGCTGACGACCGTCCTCCGCCGTGGTCCAGCGCGGCCGCGGCAGCGTCCAGCCCTGCGCCCCGACCAGGCGGTCCCCCTCGGCGTGGCAGGCGAGCAGGCTGATCCGAGGGCTTCCGACGAAGCCGGCGACCCACCGGTTGGCCGGCCGCTCGTACACCTCGGCCGGCGTTCCGACCTGTTGCACCGTGCCCTCCTTGAGGACCGCGATCCGGTCGGCCATCGACAGGGCCTCGACCTGGTCGTTGGTCACGTACACGAAGGTCGCCCCGAGGCTGCGGTGGATGCGGGTGAGCTCGGTGCGCATCTCGACGCGCAGCTTGAGGTCGAGGTTCGTCAGCGGCTCGTCCATGAGGAACGCGCGCGGGCGACGGACCAGCGCCCGCGCCAGGGCGACGCGCTGCATCTCACCGCCCGACAGCTGCGCGGGACGGCGCTGCAGCAGACGTTCGATGTGCAGCAGGTCCGACACCCGCTCGACGGCGGCGGCGATCTCGCTCGACGGGAGGCGGCGTGCCCGCAGCGGCGACGCGATGTTCTCGTACACCGTGTGTCGCGGGTAGAGCGCGTAGTTCTGGAAGACCATCGCCAGGTCGCGTGCGGCCGGGGCGTCGTTGGTCGCGTCGACGCCGTCGAGATGCACCGACCCGGCGTCGAGCTTCTCGAGGCCGGCGATCGCCCGCAGGGTCGTCGTCTTGCCCGCCCCCGACGGCCCGAGCACGACGAAGAACGAGCCGTCCGGCACGTCCAGGGTCACCCCGTCCAGGGCCCGGACCTCACCGAAGGACTTGCGCAGCCCATGTGCCGCAACGGTTCCCATCAGGCCACCAGCTCTTCCGTGTTCACGTCGTAGACCGCCGGTGTCCCGCCGGAGTGCCGCAGCCCGACCGGGGCGTCGGCGTCGAAGCGGACCGTCGGTGGCATCCGGACCCGGACGTCGCCCTGACCGCCGTGGTCGACCACGTAGATGATCTCGTCGCCCAGCCCTTCCGCCGCGACCACGCGGGCCGGGACCGACCGTTCCGCGCCCGGTTCGGTGACCTCCAGCGCCTCCGGTCGCACGCCCGCGACCAGGCGACGGTCGCGCGGCAGGCCCGGCGGTGGCGTGAGGTCCAGCCCGCCCTGGCCGCGCAGCCTGCCGTCGGCCACCTCCACCTCGATCAGGTTCATCGGCGGGGAGCCGATGAACGCGGCGCAGAACAGGCTCGCGGGACGGTCGTAGACCTCCAGCGGCGTGCCGATCTGCTCGACCCGGCCCTTGTTGAGGATGGCGATCCGGTGACCGAGCGACATCGCCTCGACCTGGTCGTGGGTGACGTAGACCATCGTCGTCCCCAGCTCGCCCTGCAGGTGCTTGATCTCGGTGCGCATGTCCGCCCGCAGCTCCGCGTCCAGGTTCGTGAGAGGTTCGTCCATCAGGAAGGCGCGTGGTCGCCGCACCAGGGCGCGGGCGAGCGCGACGCGCTGCTGCTCCCCGCCGGACAGCCGGCTCGGTCGCCGGTCCATGAGCGGACCGAGGCGCATCAGCCGGGCGGCCTCGTCGACGCGCTCGCGCACCTGCGGCTTCGGCAGCCCCTCGGCCCGCAGCGGGAACGCCAGGTTGTCGCGGACCTTCAGATGCGGGTACAGGGCGTAGAACTGGAACACCATGGCGATGTCGCGCTCGGCGGGCGGCAGGTCGTTGACCAGCGTGTCGCCGATGCGGATGTCGCCCCTTGTCTGCCTCTCCAGGCCGGCGATGGCCCGCAGCGTGGTCGTCTTGCCGCAGCCTGACGGGCCGAGCATCACGAACAGCTCGCCGTCGCCGATGGACAGGTCGACATGCTCGACCGCGACCGTCCCGTCCGGGTAGCGCTTGTGCAGCGCGGTGACCTCGATGCCCGCCATCAGCGTCGCACCGCCCCGAGCGTCACACCGGCGATGAGGTGCTTGCGTACCAGGTAGGCGAAGACGAGCACCGGGAGGGCGAACACCACGGAGGCGGCGGCCACGAGACCCCAGTCCACGGTGGTGCCACCGATGAGGCCGGCGATGGCGGGTGGGGCCGTCCGTACGTCGTCGCTGGAGGTGAGGAAGATGGCGAACACGAACTCGTTCCACGAGAAGATGAGGGCGAAGACCGCCGTCGCGGCGATGCCGGGCACGAGCAGGGGAAGGGTGATCCGCCGGAACGCCTGGAAGCGGGTGTAGCCGTCGAGCATGGCGGCGTCCTCGTACTCCGAGGGCACCTCGTCGACGAACCCCTTCATCATCCAGATCGTGAACGGCACGTTGAACGCGGTGTAGATGAGGATCAGACCGAGCTGGGTGTCGATGAGCCCGACCTGGCGGTACATGAGGAAGATCGGGATCACGACCACCACGGGCGGCATGAACCGGGTGGACAGGATGAAGAACAGCTGGTCCTTCTTGGCTTTGAGGGTGAAGCGTGAGTACGCCCAGGCCGCCGGGACGCCCAGCAGGGTCGCCAGCGCCGTGGAGACCCCGGCGACCACGACGGAGTTCACGAACGCGACCGACACCGCCGAGCGACCGCCGTCGGGTGAGACGAACACGTCCTTGAAGTGGTCCAACGTGACCGTGAAGCCGAAGAACTTGGCCGGGACGGCGTAGACGTCCCGGTTCTCCTTGAGGGACGTCTCGACCATCCACAGCACCGGGAAGAGCATGACGACGGCCAGGATGGTCAGCAGCACGATCTCGAGTACCGATCGGCCCCGGCCGCGACGACGGCGCGTGGGTGGCGTGTCGTCCCGTACGGGACCCGGGGACACGGCCTCGTCGATGGAGAGGGCCACTAGTCCTCCTTGAGCTTGTTCAAGTAACGCAGGTAGAACTGCGTGAGGACGATGACGACGAGGATCATGAGGATCCCGTACGCCGACGCGGTTCCGGTGTTGAAGCCGAGGAACGCGACCTTGTAGACGTGGAACGACAACGTCTCGGTGGAGACCCCCGGTCCCCCGCTGGTGAGGATGTAGACGAGGTCGAACTGCCGGAAGGCCTCGATGGCCCGGAACAGCACCGCGATGAGCAGCAGCGGCCACACCAGCGGAAGGGTGATGGTCCGGAACTTGAACCACTCCGACGCCCGGTCGATCGAGGCCGCCTCGTACAGGTACTTGGGGACCGCGGTGAGGCCTGCCAGCGCGATGAGCATGATGAACGGCGTCCACTGCCAGGTGTCGACCACGATCAGCGACAGCAGTGCCGTGCGCTGCCGCGTGAGCCACTCCACCCCGTCCAGGCCGAGCGAGCCGAGCATGCTGTTGACCACGCCGAACTGCGCGTCGAGCATGAACTTCCAGAACAGTCCGACCACCACCGGCGAGAGCATCATCGGGGTCAGGAACAGGGTGGTCAGCACTCCCCGACCGCGCGTGCGCCGGGAGATGAGGTAGGCGATCGAGAAACCGAGCACGGTCTGCAGGGTCACGGCGCCGACCACGAAGATCAACGTCGTGACGGTCCTCTGGTGGACCTGCGGCGAGGTCAGGATCGCGGTGTAGTTGCCGAACCAGAGGAAGTTCGCGGGCCCCCCTTTGGTGGCCGAGTAGTCGGTGAAGGACAGGTACAACGTCCACAGCAACGGGAACACCGACATGGCGAGCAACAGCAGCAGTGCCGGGGACGTGAAGGCCACGGAGAGCCAGCGGTCGCTCAGGCGGCGGGCCCGCCCCCGGGCGGGCGGCGTCGCGGACGCCGCCTGCCCGGGGTTGTCCTTCGTCAGAGGGACGGGGTCACTCACAGCCCGCCGCCGCCCTTCTTACGGCTGGCGTCGAGCACCTTCTGCTGCTCCTTGGCGATCTCGTCGAGCGCCTGCTTGGGGTCCTTCGCGCCGTTGAGGGCCGCGTTCACGTTGGTGTTCTCGATGTTGACCAGCTGCGCGTACTCGGGCACGTTCCACATGTCCCGCATCCGTGGCACCGAGTCGGCGTAGACCTTGGCGAACGGGCTCGAGTTGAGGAACTCCGGCGACTGGATGGCGTCGGTGCGCGAGGGCACACCGCCGGCCGCGGCCCACTTCTTCTGGACGTCGGCCTGCTCGAACCACTTCATGAAGTTCAGCGCCTCGTTCTGGTTCGCCTTGGCGGAGTAGGCGGAGATGTGCATCCCCATGCCGCCGAGAGGCACCAGGTTCGTCTTCTGGGTCGGCAGGGTGGCGAAGCCCAGCTTGCCGAGGATCTGCTCGCGCGTGGTGCCGAGCGTCGACTGCTTCGGGTCGAGCAGGCCGCCGCTCGCGGCGATCCACTGGAACGCGATGCACGCCTTGCCCTGGGCGACCGACGCGTTGACCTCGTCGATGAACCAGTTGCCGGAACCCTTGGCCGTCAGCGGCTTCATCTTGTTGACCAGGACGTCCATCGCCTCCTGGCCGGCGGCGTCGTTGAGGACGCCCTCGATCTTGCGGTCCTTGGCGTTCCAGAGGTTGCCGCCGTAGACGCCGTTGACCGTGTTGTACGTGACGGCCGCGGCGTCGGAGCCGTTGGCCTGGTGGAAGGCCAGCCCGCTGACGCCCGGGTTGTCCGCCTGGCACTTCGCGGCGACCGAGATCATCTCGTCCCAGGTCTGCGGCGCCTTCTCGCCGATCAGGTCCTTGCGGTAGATCATCGTCCAGGTGTCGCCGAGCAGCGGCAGGCCGTACAGCTTGGCGTTCTCGTCGCGCTGGCCGGTCTCCGCCTGCGGGTACTGGCCGTAGGCCGCCAGGAGATACGGGTTGTAGGCGCTGGTGTCGATGTTCTTCTTGACGAAGTCGGTGATGTCGAGGATGTTGCCGTTCGTCACGGCCTCGCCGATGTGCTGCGAGTCCAGGATCGCGATGTCGAAGTCGGTCTTGCGCGCGGCGAACTGGGTGAACATCGCGTCGTGCCAGTTCGCGTTCGGCACCGTGTTGACCTTGACGGTGACGTTCGGCCGCAGCTTCTTGTACTCCGCGTTCGCGAAGTCCTCCAGCGCCTTGGCGGGCGGCCACTCGAACCAGATGAAGCTGAGGGTCAGCGGGTCGTTGGTGAGCGTCGGGATGTCCGCCGGCGCCTTGGGGGCGCCCGACTTGTCGCCGTCGTCATCGCCGCCGCACGCCGCCATGGTCGTGGCCAGCAGCATGGCCGCCATCGCGAGCTTTACCTTGCGACCGGGAACGGGCAGTCGTCCTATTCGCTTCGGATACCGCATCTTCCTGCCTGCTTTCTGGGTGGGGGACTGCTGAAGCGTTGCCGCGTGCTTCGTCGAGCGGTTGCTGAGGTTGGTCGGGCGTGGTGCGTCGCGAGGGGTTCACGGGCGCGGACCATCGCCACGGGTGCGCCGCGACGTACCGGGCCCTTCCGTGATCGGAAGGTCCGTCGGTTCCCGCGTGGCCGGGCGGGACGTCGAGCATGCTCGTGGGAGCGTTCGGGGTGATCGAAGTGGTGCTGGCGGGTGGTTCAGCGATGGTGCAGGATGGCTGGCATCCCTCGCTTTTCCTATACGATTTGAGTGGGCGTCAGCATGCAGGAGCATTGCGACCGATGTCAACAGGTTCGCGGAGACGCACGAAGGGACCTCACGTCACGATGGACGACGAAGCGATGACCACGTGGGGCCACGGGGTCATGACGGGCCCGACGCCGGGAAGATCCCGCGGCCGGCTCGCCGACGAGGTGTACGACACGCTGCTCGGACAGCTGATGTCGCTGCGCATCGAGCCCGGCGCCCGCGTCACGATCGACGTCCTGGCACGGGAGCTGGGGGTCTCGCAGACGCCGATCCGCGACGCCCTGAACCGCATGGAGGCCGAGGGCCTGGTCGTGCGCGTGCCCCACGCCGGCTACCGCATTCCGCCCCAGATCACCCGGCAGCGGTTCGAGGACATGCTCGAGATCCGCCTGCTCCTCGAGCCGGCGGCGGCGCGCAGATCCGCCGAACGCGCGTCCCCGGAGCAGGTCGCCGACCTGCGACGGATGCTGGAGGAGATGGCGGAGATCGAGCGTGGCGACGAGCCCCTGGCCTACGGCGCCTTCGGCCTGCGCGACGCCGCCTTTCACGACCTCATCGCCCTGAGCGCGGGAAACCAGGTCATCCGCGAAGCGCTCGCCCGCCTGCACACGCACGTGCACCTGTTCCGACTGCACCACGACACCCAGGTCACCTACCTGGCCATGGCCGAGCACGAACAGGTCCTGGCCGCGGTCGCCGCACGTGACCCCGACGCCGCCGCCTACGCCATGCGCCGGCACATCCTACGGTCCGGCGACCGGTTCCGACGGTTCTTCGACGAGGCCGGGGACGTGGACGCGATGGCGATGGAGGCTTGACGGGCAGGCTCCGCCCGAGGATGCTGACGCAGTCGGATCGGATCGGATCGGATCTACCGCCACCCCGGCCCCCAGATGCGAGGAGAAGCAGGTGCCCAGAGCACTGCTCCTGACCGGCGACGCCGCCGAGGAGCTCGACACCATGTATCCCTACTACCGCGTGCAGGAGGGTGGCTGGGACGTCGACGTCTCGTCACGGACGATGCGTGACGTGCAGCTCGTCATCCACGAGTTCGACCCCAACTCCGACGCCTACGTGGAGAAGAACGGCCGGAAGCTGCCGGTCGACGTGCCCTGGGAGGACGTCGACGTCGAGCGCTACGACGCCCTCATCATCCCCGGCGGACGTGCCCCCGAGTGGATCCGCGTCGACGCCCACGTCAGGCGCATCACCGAGCACTTCTTCGCGCGCAACCTCCCGATCGCGCTGGTATGCCACGGCGCCCAGGTGCCGGCGGTGTACGGGCTGCTGAAGGGTCGCAAGACCGCGTGCTTCCCACCCATCACCGGTGACATGGAGAACGCGGGCGCGACCGTCATCGACGCCCCCGACTGCGTCGACGGCAACCTCGTCTCCTGCCGCGGATGGCCGGACATGCCGCAGTTCGGCCGGGCGATGATGGAGGTCTTCTCGAAGTCGGTCGGCTCCGCGTCGGCATGAGCCGGTGACGGATCTGCGGACCGTCACGGTCGACGGCTCCCCCGTCCACGTCCTGGACAGCGGCACCGGCCCCGCGGTGCTGATGCTGCACGGCTCCGGGCCCGGGACGACCGGGTCCGGCGCCTGGGCGGCGACCGCGCAGGCGTTGGGCGCGTCCTGGCGCCTGGTCGCCCCCGACCAGGCGGGGTTCGGCCGCACACCGGTTCCGGCGGGCTCCCGGGGTGGGCTCCGGCTGTGGACCGAGCAGGCCGCCGGCCTGATGGACGCGCTCGGTGCCGACAGCTACGCCGTGGTGGGTCACTCCATGGGCGGGGCCGTGGCCCTCGCGTTGGCGGCCGCGCGTCCCCGGCAGGTCACCCACGTCGTGGCCGTCGCCACGATGGGCGCCCCCGGTGCGCCGCTGTCCGCCGACCTCGACGCGGTCTGGGCCGCACCCGCCGGCCCGGTCGGGGCGCGGGACATGTTGAGCCGCCTCGTGTTCGACCAGACGCTCGTGACCGACCCGGCCGTCGACGCGCGTGCGGCCGCGATGCGAACGGGGGCGGCCGCATACGCGTCGTTGTTCCCTCCGCCGAGGCAACGGTGGGCCGACGACCTCGCCCTGCCGGCGGCGACGCTGGCGGGGATCCGCGCGCCCGTGCTGCTCGTCCACGGCGCCGAGGACCGGCTCACCCCGCTCGCGACCGCGGCGCTGCCCCTGCTGGAGCACCTGGCCGACGTCCGCATGGCCGTGTTCGGCCGGTGCGGGCACGTGCCGGCGCTCGAGCACCCGGACGACTTCCGGCAGGTTCTGTCGTGCTTCCTCCGCCGGGGCGGCCCTCAGGTTCCGTAGAAGTGCGCGGCGTCGAGGTCTGTCAGCGCGATCCAGTCGGTGCTGCGGGCCGGCGTCGCCGCGCCGGACGTGAACAGGTCCAGGAGCACGGCGGGCCGTTCGTCGACGCACTGGGCCAGGGCGTACACCGTGGCCAGCACGTGCACGCACGGCCGGCGGCGGGTACGGCAGTCGCAGCCGCTCGTGCACTCGTCGGGCCGCACGGCGACGGCGATGCCGTGCCGGCGGAACTCGGCCTCGACAGCGTCGGGCAGGTCGCCGGCGACGGCGTCACCGTGCCCGGCGACGAGCCGCAGTGCGGCCTCCACTGTCTGCTCCGTCCACAGTGGAACGTGAAGGTGGGCTCTGTGGGTCGTGCCCGTCACCGCGACGGTGGCGTCGACGCGGCCGGCGGTGACCGACAGGGTGACAGCGTGGTTGCGGGCGAGGCTGCGGGCCCTGGGCAGCAACGTGTTCGGCGGGCCGGTGGTCGGCTCGACGGTGCGCACCCACGCCCGTCCCCACGGTGTCGCACCGAACTCGGCCGGCGTCACGACAGGTTCCCGAGCTCGAGCACGGCGTGCAGCTCGTCGTCGCTGAGGTCGGCGAGAGCGTCGCCGGAAACGAGGCCGGCGAGTCCGCGCTTGCCCGCGTGCATCCGCGCGATGTGGTCCTCGATCGTGCCGCCGGTGACGAGTGTGTACACGCTGAGGGTGCGCCGCTGGCCGATGCGGTGTGCGCGGTCGGTGGCCTGGTCCTCCACGGCCGGGTTCCACCAGCGGTCGAAGTGCATGACGTGCGCGGCACGGGTCAGCGTGAGGCCGAAGCCCGCCGCGCGCAGGCTCAGCAGCAGGATCGGCGGCGCGGCGTCGTCCTCCTGGAACGCGCGCACCAGCTCGTCGCGGCGGGCCGCCGGCAGCCCGCCGTGCAGAAACGGAACGGTCGGCACGCCGATGGCACCGGCGAGGTGGTCCGACAGCAGCTCACCCATCGCGCGGTACTGCGTGAAGACCAGCGCGCGGTCCCCCTGCTGCGCGATCTCGGTCAGCATCTCGCCCGCCCGGTCGAACTTGCCCGACCGGCCGGTCTCCGCCCGGTCCTCGCGCAGGTACTGCGCGGGGTGGTTGCAGATCTGCTTGAGCGCGGTGACGAGGGCCAGGACCCGTCCGCTGCGCTGCGGACCCGATCCGAACCCGTCGGCGAACGCGCGGTCGACGGCCTCGCGGTACAACCGGATCTGCTCCCCGGTGAGGGTGCACACGACGGTCGAGTGCTGCTTGGCCGGCAGGTCGGTGGCCACGTCGGCCTTCGTGCGACGCAGCAGGACCGGCCGGACGACCGCGCCGAGGGTCGCCGCGGCCCGCGCCGAGCGACGCTGCTCGACCGGCACGACGAACCGTTGCCGGAAGCGGGCGCGGGTGCCCAGCAGGCCGGGGTTGGTGATGTGGAGAACGGACCAGAGCTCGTCGAGCCGGTTCTCCACCGGCGTGCCGGTCATCGCGATCCGCACCGTGCCGGCCAGCGCGGCCGCGGCCCGACTGACCGCGGCCTCCGGGTTCTTCAGCTGCTGCGCCTCGTCCAGGATCACCACGTCCCAGCCGACCCGCCGCAACTCCTCGTCGGTGCGCAGCAGCGGATATCCGGTGACCACGACCGCGCCCGGCGGCAGCACGTCCGGCAACCGCCGGCCGGGGCCGTGGTGGACGGTGACCGGTGTGCCGGGTGCGAACCGTTCCAGCTCCCGCCGCCAGTTGCCGACCAACGACGTCGGGCAGACGACCAGGTGCGGGCCGGCCGAGCGGCGCATCGCCAGCAGCGCGATCGCCTGGAGTGTCTTGCCCAGCCCCATCTCGTCGGCCAGCACGCCACCCTGTCCGCGCTCGGCCCGTCCGACGAGCCAGGACACCCCGTGCACCTGGTACGGGCGCAGCTCGGCCCGCACGCCGGTGCCGCGCAGCGCGGCCCGGGTCCGGAGCGCGCCGCGGAACTGCGCCAGCAGGGCGGCGGCCGAGGCGATGGCGGTGCCGTCGGCGTCGAGAACCGCGTGGGCGGCGGTCGGCATCCGCGCGGCGAGCCCGGCGAACCGGTCGTCGTCGACCAGCAGCGCCGCCTCCCGCCACGCCCGCACCGACGCGCCGACCGACGCGCGGTCGTCGAGGCCGCGCAACGCCGCGGCCGCCACCTCCACGTCGGCCAGGCGCGCCACGACCCGCGCCGCCACGACCCGACCGTGCCGCGGCACGGCGAGCCGGCAGGTGGCGGACCGGCCCCCGGGCAGGCCGAGGTCGCGCACCGCCCCGTCGAGCCCGGCGGGACCCCACCACGCGATCGCGCCCTCGTCGGGAACGAACGTGGCCTGCAGGCGCGCGGACACCCGTGTCATCGCCGACCCCTCCCCCGCGACGCGGACGCGCCGACCCGGGCGAGGCTAGGCCGAAACAAACGATCTTGCACATCGCACATGTGTACGACGCGGGCTTCCTTTTCACCACGTGGCGGCAGCTATCTGTGACGAGTGGCGTGACCGCCGCAGACGGAAATCCCGATCGCGTCAGCGGCGGCCGTGGCCGCGCTCGAAGTGCCACACGACGACGCCCGGGATGGCCCATGCCGCTCTCGTCGCTTCGGGGACGAGCTCCATCAGTGTCCACGGCCACCCCTCCCAGCCGCCGACCGTCAGCTCGGTCGGCGGAGGCGGCGGCGGTGTCGGGTCATCGGGTCCCCGCGGTTCCTCGCAGCGTCGGACCTGGAACCCGGCCGACAACGCCGCGCGGAGGAAGTCGCCGGTCGTGTGCCGGTAGCTGGGCACCAGTCCGGGTTCGCCGCCGGGGCCGAGCGCGTGTGGGACGGAGCCGCGCAGGACCAGTTCGTGGTGGGCGTCGGAGATGGCCAGGTGTCCGCCTGGGCGGAGCACGCGGGCGAACTCGGCCATCACCGGTTCGAGCGTGGGTACGTGGCACAACGCGAGCGCCGACACGACGAGGTCCATCGACCCGTCGGCCACGGGTAGGCGGTCGAGGTCCCCGAGCAGGAAATCACCCGAGGGGACGCGGGTGCGCGCGCGTTCGAGCATGTCCGGTGAGCTGTCGACACCGACGACGCGGTGGCCCCGGCCGGCCAGATGCTCGGCGTACCGGCCGGTGCCGCAGGCCGCGTCGAGTGCGTCGCCCGGCGGGAGGGCGTCGATGATGTCGTGCATGACGGGCTCGTCGGCGTCGAACAGGCCGTTGCGGGGCTCGTCGTCGTAGGTGGCGGCCCATTGCCGGTAGCCGGTGAGGCTGTCACCCCGCTCGACCACCGTCCCGGCATGGCCGGCAAGGGCGGCGGTGGCGAGCAGGCGGCGGACCTCGGCCAGCCGTCGGTCGATGAAGTCCCTGTCGAAATCGCCGGCCCAGGCCCGCAGCAACGCGATCCCCTCCAGCCCCAGCAGGTACGCCAGGGGGTGCTGGTACACCATCCGGCGACCGTAGCGATCGGGCCGGGACGGGTCCATCGATTTGGACCGCTGCCCGATCAGCTCGTGACCGCGCGATGCCGGTCGCCGTAGTACGCGCGGACACTCGCCGGAAGCACCAGCAGCGCGACGAGCGCGAGTCCGATCCCGACGTTGAGCACCCGCATCGCCAACGACTCGCTGACGAAGACTCCCACACCGATCAGAAACACGCCGACGAGGATGGCGGAAAGCCGCCCGGACCGACGCCCGGTCCACATCGCCCAGGTGACCGCGGCCAGCACCGCGCCGATCACCAGCGCGGTCGGAACCCCGCCCTGGCTGACGGCGAAGACCCCCGCGAGGATCAGGAAGGTTGCGAAGAGCCCCGACAGTACGGACGCCACCATGACGGGCACGGGCGGCCGACCCAACTTCATCATGGCCGTTGATATCTCCAGGCCTCCGAACGGCCAAACACCAGTGGACCGGCGTAGCGTTTCGTTCTGGTTGGGTGCCGCGCACCCCTGCGACGCAGCTGGCGGTCGGTCGCCTTCTGGCCGAACGTGATGATGCCGCACGTCATGTTCGTCGGTGTCGTGCCGGTCCTCGGCCTCTGGCTCGCCGTCGGTTGGCCGGGACCGGTGCGACGGAGCTGATCACGGCACTAGCCTGACGGCGTGGTGGTCGACGACGTTGACGACGGGGAGGCGCGCCTGCGCGCCTGGGAGCGGCGCACCGGTGGTGCCCTGACCGTCCTCGGTGTGCTGTTCCTGACCGCGTACGCGGTCCCGATCCTCTCCCCCGGCCTACCGCACACCTGGCACGTGGCGGCCGAGGCCGCCGAGATCGTCACCTGGACCGCGCTCGGCGCCGACTTCGCGGTCCGGTTCCGGCTGGCCGCGCGGCGGCGCCGGTTCCTGCGCACCCACCTGTTCGACCTCATCGTGCTGGCGCTGCCCGTGCTGCGACCGCTCCGGGCGCTGCGCCTGGTCGCCATCGTGCTGGTGATGCACCGGCGAGCGGTCTCGGCCACCCGGCTACGCCTGTCGACCTACGTCGGCGGCACCGCGCTGCTGCTGGTGTTCGTCGCGAGCCTCGCCGTTCTCGACGCCGAACGCCGCAGCCCCGACGCCAACATCCGGTCGTACTTCGACGCCGTCTGGTGGACGATGACCACGCTGTCGACGGTGGGCTACGGCGACCGGTACCCGACCACGGCCGAGGGCCGGGTCATGGCGATGGTGCTGATGGTGTGCGGCGTCGGGTTGCTCGGCTTCATCACCGGTTCGCTGGCGAGCTGGTTCATCGACCGGTTCAGCGACCTGGAGCAGAAGGAGACCGAGACCAGGGACGACGTCGCCGACCTGCTGACCGAGGTCCGGAAGCTGCGGACCGAGCTGGGAACGGTACGGGCGGAGCTGGCGGACCTGCGGTCGGTCGCCCCGCCGGGCTGACCGCCGACGGCGAACACGCCGGTCCCGTACCGGCGGACGCACCGGAGTCGATGCTTGCACCGCGGTCCCACGAAACATATGATGTGTGCGCGAATAGCGATGATCACGCTCGACCCCATTCACTGCACATGCGCGCGTAGATTTTCTTCATCCCGTCAGACATCTGATGTTCAGCCCTGTTCAGCCCTGTCCAGCCTGGCCCCGTCCACGGACACCCTCGGAGACCGCCACCGTCCCGAGGTGCCCGTGCGTGCCGCTCCTGCCCGGTCGAGGCCGGGGCCCGGTTCCGGGCGGGCTGTCATCACCGCTTGTCGGCGCGGAAGCCCGTTCCTACTGCATGCGTTGTCGCGTCCGGTGTCCCGCGACGCGACCAGGAGGCGCCATGACCCACTCATCCAGCGGCCGGTCGCCCGCCCCGGCCCAGGTCGGTTTCCCGCTGTTCGGCGCGGGCCGGTCCAGCCTGTCCCGCCGCAGCATCATGCGCGGCGCGGCGCTCGGAGCCGGCACACTCCCCCTGTCCGCCGCCCTCGCGGCGTGCGGCGACGACGAGGACGGAGGTTCGGACACCGGTAGCAAGGAGGTCAGCTTCGGGTCCAACTACTCCGACGAGGTGCCGAAGAACGCCATGGCGTCGGTGCTGAAGGGCTACGAAGGCAAGTCGGGCGGCACCGTGAAGGTCAACACGGTCGACCACAACACGTTCCAGGAGAACATCAACCGGTACCTGCAGGGCACACCGGACGACGTGTTCACCTGGTTCGCCGGCTACCGGATGCAGTTCTTCGCCCGACAGGGCCTGGCGCAGGACATCTCAGACGTGTGGAGCTCCGTCGGCGGCGGCTTCACCGACGCGCTCAAGAAGGCGTCCACCGGCGAGGACGGCAAGCAGTACTTCGTGCCGTTCTACTACTACCCGTGGGCCGTCTTCTACCGGAAAAGCCTTTTCCAGCAACGGGGTTACACACCACCGAAGACACTGGACGAGTTCAAGGCCCTGTGCGAGAAGATGAAGGCCGACGGCATCGTTCCGGTCGCGTTCGCCGACAAGGACGGCTGGCCGGCCATGGGCACGTTCGACTACCTCAACATGCGCATCAACGGCTACGACTTCCACGTCCGGCTGATGGCCGGCAAGGAGTCGTGGACCAGCAGTCAGGTGAAGCAGGTCTTCGACACGTGGCGCGGGCTGCTGCCCTACCACCAGCCGGCGGCGAACGGGCGCACCTGGCAGGAGGCCGCGCAGTCGTTGGTCGCCAAGCAGAGCGGCATGTACGTCCTCGGTGCCTTCGTCGGCGAGCAGTTCAGCGAGGCCGACCGGGCCGACCTCGACTTCTTCGCCTTCCCGGAGATCAACCCGCAGCACAAGCAGGACGCGGTCGAGGCGCCGATCGACGGGTTCATGGTCGCGAAGGAGGCGAAGAACGTCGCCGGGGCGAAGAACCTCATGAAGTACCTGGCGACGTCCGAAGCCGAGCTGCTGTTCCTGAAGAGCAGCCCGAACAACGTGGCGACGCACAAGGACGCCGACACCTCCGGCTACAGCCCGCTGCAGAAGAAGTGCGCCGAGCTGGTGAGCGGCGCCAAGCAGGTCTCGCAGTTCCTCGACCGCGACACGCGTCCCGACTTCGCGAGCACGGTCATGATCCCGTCGTTGCAGAGCTTCATCAACAATCCCAACGACGTCGACGGTCTGCTGAAGAGCATCGAGAACCAGAAGAAGTCCATCTTCACCGACTGACCCGGCTCGACCGGGCGTTCGCGCCGGTCCCGGCCCGTCGGCCGGGACCGGCGCGTCTTTTCGGGACATCCTCCGATCGGACGGCCTGAGTCGACGATCGGCTATTTCCATGTGCGACGGACACCCCGTGACGCCTAGGAAGGACGCATGGCCAACGAGGTGACCGTTCCCCTGCTGCCGTGCGCGTCCATCGACGACATCGAGACCTTCTACGGGGTTCTCGGCTTCCACACCACGTACAGGCAACGCAAGCCGTACGCGTGTCTGGCCGTGCGGCGGGAGGACCTGAACCTGCAGTTCTTCGAGATCGCCGGATTCGACCCGGAGCAGTCCTACGGCTCCTGTCTCGTCATCACCGCGGATGTCGAGGGACTGCACCGGGCGTTCGCCGCCGGCATGCGTGCCGCGTACGGCAAGGTGCTGGTATCCGGGACGCCGCGCATGACCCGGCCCCGGGCGCGGAAGAACGCCGACGGATTGGGCGGTTTCAGCGTCATCGACCCGGGCGGCAACTGGATCCGCGTCTTCCGGAACCCCGACAGCGCGCCCGTGCCGGCCGCCGCGCCCGTCGGGCGGCTGGGCAGGGCCCTGGCGAATGCCGTCGTGCAGGCCGACTCCAGGGGGAACGCCGGGCAGGCCGTCCGGATCCTCGACAGCGCGTTGGCCCGCGTACAGGCCGACGACGACCCCGTCGAGCTGGTCGAGGTTCTCGTGTACCGCGCCGAGCTGGCGACGTTGCTGAACGATCCGCAGACCGGGGCCGGGATGCTGGCCCGCGCCCGGTCCGTCACGCTCACGGCGGACGAGTCGGCGCGGGCGGCACCCGCGTTCGAGAACGCCGCCGAACTCGACGCGGCGTTGCGGTGACACTCCACCGCGAGCCCGACGTTCACCCTGCGGTGTGGTTCCGGCCGGGACCCGGGCCGAACCCGCATAGGGTGAAGGCCGACCGGCGGCGTGCGGCACAGGAGGCGAACGGTGGCATCCTCGGTTGACCCACCGGTCGTGACCACCGCTCAGGTTCTGCCGGTCGGCGACCTCGAACCGGCCGACGCCGAGCGGCTCTTCCGGCGGCTACTGGAGATCGTCACGCCCGGCGTGGACGCCAGGCTGTTCGGAGTACCGGGACAGGCGCAGGCCGGGATCGACGTGTACGCGCGGCTGCCACCTGACCCGGCGGCGAACGGACGGGGGTACGCCACGCTGCAGTCCCGAAAGGTCAGTTCCCTCACCGCTGGTGGGATCAGGAAAGCGGTGGACGACCTCCTCAACGGCGAGTGGGGCGGCAGAACCCGGACGTTCTACTACGCGACGTCGGTCGATCTGCGCAGGGCCGACCTGGACAGGGAGGTCCGGGCGCAGAGCGACCGGCTGGACAAGGTCGGGATCACGTTCGTCGCCTGGGGTTCGCAGGAGGTCTCCGCCCTCCTCAAGGACCACCCTGACGTCGTCCGCGACTTCTTCGGCAGGCACTGGGCCGAGGCGTTCTGCCGCCGGGACGCGGGTGCCACCCGGAAGCCGGAGCAGGTCCGCGACGGATACCTGAAACGGATCCGGACCCTGCGTCGCAACGCGAGCATCGGCACCCTGGCCCGCCACGACGACGTGGACCGGCACGACCCGGTCCTGCTGCGGGACATCTTCGTGACCCCTGTGGTCCGGGCCGACCCGCCACCGGTCGAGGTGCCGCGCGAATGGGTGCGCCGGGAGACGACCGGCGACGGTGCGCTTCCGCCCGGCGTCGACCCGCAGACCCTCGACCGGATCCGGCAGGCCTTCCGGGATCAGCCGGCCCGTTCGGTGCTCCAGGTCATCGGCGAGCGGCCGGGCGGCGGCATCGTCCTGTTGGGTGACCCCGGAGCGGGAAAGTCGACGGTCGCCCAGTACGTCACCCTCGCAATCGCCGAAGGACGGGCGGAGGCCGGGCTCGAGTCGCTGGCCGGTGCCCTGCCGGTGCTGGTGGAACTTCGCACCTTCGCGGCCGAGGACCTGCGCACCCGCGGCCCGCTCGACCTCATCGACCTGCTGGCCGACCTCGATGGGCACGACCTGCGCCGCGGCGTCCTCGAGGACCATCTGCGGGCCGGGCACCGGGCCGTGGTGTTCTTCGACGGACTGGACGAGATCTTCGATCCGAAGCTGCGCGAACAGGTCGCCCAGAGGATCGGCTCGTTCGCGGCGGTGTTCCCGGGCGCCCGCGTCGTCGTCACCTCGCGGGTGATCGGCTATGAGCCGACCACGTTCGTCCGCAACGGATTCCGCACGTTCCAGCTGCAGGACCTGGACCGGCACCGGATCGAGCAGTTCCTCACCGCCTGGTACGGACGTGCCGGGACACCCGACCGGGCCGACGGGCTGCTGGCGGCGTTCGACGACCATCCGGCCATCGGCGAGCTTGCCGGCAACCCCCTGCTGCTGACGATCATGGCCTGGCTGGGCCGCCGCGGCGAGCTGCCACGGGACCGGCAGGACCTGTACGAACACGCGGTCAGCGTCCTCGTGGCGCAGTGGGATCCGAGCCGGCACCTGCACAACGACGGTCGCCGTCAGGAGCACGACGACCTCGGGGAGCCCGACCTGCTGGCGCTGCTGCGCCGGATCGCCCGGCGGATGCGGGACAGCCCTGGCGGGCTGGCGGGCAACCATCTGTCCAGGGCGGCCCTGATGGACGAGGTCGCCGGGCATCTCCTGCGGGAGGACCACGTCCCGAATGCCGGAAGGGCCCGCGCGGTGGCCCGCGCGATCGTCGACGAGTTCCGCACCCGCAACTTCATCCTCAGCCATTTCGGGTCCACGGTGTACGGCTTCATCCACCGCGCGTTCCTCGAGTACCTCGCGGCGGCCGACATCCACGAGAACGCCGGCGCCGACCGGGCCTTCGACCGGCACTGGTCGGATCCGGCCTGGCACGAGACCCTGGTGCTGCTCGCCGGCATGGTCGACCCGGCACACGCCGGCCGGCTCGTCGACCGGCTGCTCGCCGCGGATCCGTTGTGGTTCCTCGGTCCCCGCAAGCCAACCGGTTCGGACTCCCCGGTACACGAGGCGCCGCGGCACCTCCTCCTCGCCATCCGTTGCCTCGGCGAGGTCCGCGACCTGGGTCGCCTGCCTTGTCAGAGCGCGGCCGCCGTCGAGGCGGTGATCGCGATGCTCGAACACGTCGCGGCGGAGAAGGCCTTCCCGACGTCGTCGGTCACCCTGTCGGTCGTCCGCGCTGCGGCCCCGGTCCTCGACCGGATCGGTCGCTTCCATCCGGCTGCCCGGGACCGATTCCGCGACTGGTACCTGATGCGCGGGCGGTTCCTGCGGATCTGGCGCGAGGGTGAGACGGTCATGGACCTGTCGTCCGAGGTGCCGCCGGCCGCGCAGACCGGCGCCGGCCTGCTCCGGGACGACGAACGGTTCCGGCGGTACCTCCTCGGGCAGGCCAGGTTCGGCACCGACCATCCGGTGCGCTCCGACGCTCTGCAGGCGCTCATCCGGCAGCGGTCGCGTGACGCGGAGCTGGCCGACCTCCTGCGCCAGTTGGCCGAGTACGAACCGGACGGCATCGTCCGGGCCGGTTCGGTGCGCCTGTTCGCGATGGCGACACGACCCGACGGGGCCGCGTTCGACTGGGTACGCACCCGGCTCGTCGACCACGACGCCGCCCTGCGCGCAGGCGCCGCCGACGTGTTCGCCCACTACTGGCAGCACCACCCGCAGGCGTTGGCGATCGTCTGCGATCGTGCGCGCACCGACCGGGACCCCTGGATCCGCAAGAGCTCGATCCGCGCGCTCGGAACCCGCTGGCCCGGCGACCCCGAGGCGGGCGCGGTGCTGCGGGAGTCGTGCACCACCGATCCGGAGGGATCGGTGCGTGAGACGGCCGCGATCGAGCTCTTCATGCGGTGGACCACCGACCCGGCGACCCGGCCGGTCCTCGAACACGTGGTGGCCGACGACGGGATCCAACGTTGGGTCCGGGAGCGGGCGGGTGAGGCGCTGGCCTCACCCGGACCGGTCCAGGTGACCGGTCACCGCGGCGACCGGTCGATGCGGACAGTCGATGAACGACGCGCCGCCCTGGAGCCGTTCGACACCACCCCGGAGACCGCCGCCCGGCTGCGGGACCGTGCGACCACCGGCGACGGCGAGCACCGGGTGGCTGCGCTACGGGCGCTCGCGGCCGGCTGGCCAGACGACCCGGACCTGCCGGAGTGGTTGTCCACGCTCGCGTTGTCCGACGGCTCCGAGCCGGTGCGCTCGGCCGCGATGCGCGCCGTCGCGCAGGGGTGGCCGAGGTCCGTCGCGACGGCGGACCTCCTCCACCGCGTGGCGACGGATGACGAGTCGGACAGCATCCGACGGACCGCGATGATGCTTCTCGCCGCGGCGGCCCCGCAGGACCCACGAACCGTCGAGCTGCTGCACCGGACCGCCGGCGGGAGCGGTTGGACGGCGACACTCGCGACATCGATGCTCGCCGTCCTCGGAGACGCCCGGACCATGGCGACCCTGCGGCATCGGGCGGCGACCGGCGACCGGTACGCCCTCGAAGCAGTTCTGCTCGTCGCCCACGACGAACCGGACCTGCCCGGGATCCTGCGGCAGCTCGCCGAGCGGGATTCCGGTTCGGCGATGAGGCACCTGGTGGTCGGGTGGCGCGACGATCCCGCAACATTGCCGCTGCTGCGCCGGCTCGCCACCTCCGCGTCCACTGTGGACGGCCGGGCCGGCGCGGTGCGGGCGCTCGCCGGCGGATACCGCGACGACCCGGACGTCGAGAAGCTGCTGCGGGGATTCGTCGAGGCGGGCGAGGAGCAGGACCCCGGACGGTGGCGGGCCGCGGTGGTGGCACTGGCCGACCGCTGGCCCTACGACGAGGAACTCGCCACCTCGGCGGCGCGCATCGCGTACGAGGAGGCGGAGGACATGTGGTGAGCTCGGCGGACACGCCGACCGGTCGGCGTGTCCGCCGTTGAGCCGGCCCGGGCGAGCGCGCTGAGGACGTCCGCCTGACTCGTCCGTCAGGTAAGGGAATGCCAGCCCCACCGACAGGCCGCGAACGTCAGACGACTGAGAGCCGACTGTCACGGCAAGTGAAAGTCTTCGGCGCGAACGTCTGCAACCCTCTGAGTAGGTCGAGCGGCCTCATGAAGGAGAAAAGCGATGTTGACCATCGAGCAGACCAGGACCCGATGCCGTCGGTGCGGAATGAAGCTCCACGAATCCAAGCGGGGGTGGTATGGAATCTCCGCCGGACGGTTGACGTTGCGGTGCGGCTGGCGGAGCACACATCGACCCAGGTAACGCTGAAATATCGCATACGGATGCTTCCCGAAGGCAATCGTCAGAGCAATGTGATCCGGTTGTCAGATCGCCCCGATGACCATGTGCGACCATCGATGACGCTCGGACGTGGCGAATGGTGACAATCCGGAGGCTGTGTCCGGTATTCAGTCAGCCATTTGGGGTGAAAGGCGGCCGACCGCATGATGCGCCTGACCGAGCTCAACTTTCCCAACCCCGTCGAGACCCGGACCGATCTGTTCGACCGCGAACGCGAGCTCGCAATGATCCAGGAGAACCTTCGCTCGCCGATACGGCGGCCGGTTCTCATCAAAGGCGAGCGCGTCATGGGTAAGACCTCTCTCATGAACATCGTCATCGAGTGGGCCAGCGAAGACGGCCAGTTCGTCGTCCTGCAACTCCCCAGGGTCACCTCGCGAGACGCCTTCATCGAAGAGATCCTCGACGGGATCGCCGCGGAGGCGGGTACGAGCCTGCATCGACTGGGATACCGCAACGACCAGGGTCGGCTCCGCGTGTCGACCGTGACCGAGTTCGTCAACGTCGCCACGCGGTTGTCGGACGCGTTCACCGGCCGGCACGTGCTTCTCTGCGTCGAGGAACTCGACAGCATGCTGATCAACTGCCAGGACGAGGCAGCCGACCAGATCATGGGCTTCATCCTCCACCTGGTCCAGTCCGCTCTCCCGATCAAGTTCCTGTCCACCCTCACCCGGGTACCTGCGCGGATCCTGCACTCGGACCCCAGCCCTTTCATTAGCGGAGCCCGGATCGCGGAGCTCCTGGCATGGACGATCGCGGAGTCACGCGAGTACGTCGACAAGCTGCTCCAAGGCTTCGTAGCCCTCGATGACGACGCGTACGAGCAGCTGTACGCGGCCGGTGGCGGGCACCCGTACCTCACCAAGGCCGTGCTTCACGCGTTGGTCGACATCACCCTCGGCCTCGCCGAGCCCGGTCGTGCGAACGCGGAGAGCATCGAAGCCGCGGTGTCGGCGGCCGCGACCTCGCCGGAGGTGGAGCACACCCTCGCGAACATCGTGACGGCGCACTTCTCCGAGGAGGAGGTCCAGATCCTCCGGGTCGCCGCCGGATCCGGTGAGATCCGACCGGCGGTACAAGACCACACATCCGGGGCGGTGCACGATCTCGTGACCCGTGGATATCTGAAAGCCGACGCGACCGGCCGTTACGTCCACTCCTTCGGACTTCTCGCGGAATGGATCAGGATCCGCCACTGGGCCGGCTCCCCACCGGTCCAGCCGCCAACGAGCACCATTCCTCCGATGATCGTGGACGAGCGCCGCGGTCGGATATTCATCGGCACCGAGGAGCTGCGCCTGACGGCGCAGGAATACAGCTTTCTCAGTTGCCTTGCCGATCAGATTGGCAGCGTTGTCGATCGATACACGATCTCGACGGCCGTGTGGCCCAAGCAGGTCGTCGACGGCGTCCGCGAGGGTCGCATCGACGCGCTTGTCTCCCGATTGCGGGTGAAACTGGGCCGCGAGATTTCCGAGAACTACCTCGAGACCCGCACGGGGCGCGGATACTATCTCAACCCGAACCATGTCCGGCGGGAACCAGAATGATCGGTGGCCGGAAGGTAGCCCGGCATGAAACAGGTTCCATTTGAACGTATAGGTCGAATCAAGAAGGCGTTGTCCGACGACGCGCTTCCGGGACTTGTCGCGGTATTCAGCAAGATGAACACAGACGACCTGCTGCTGATCTACGCCCGCCCGCCCCGGCGCACGGCCACCGTCCCCGGAACCGCCATCACGCTCGACGCCTTCCGGTCGGCGAGTCTGACCGAGTTTGACGGGCCCGTGCTCGGTATGGCCGCCGTCGACCTGATCAGGTCGGACGTTCCCACCAAAGGATCGATGTTCTGCCGTCTCGACCGGGTATTCCGCAACCGGGGAATGGTGCGGGAACTCCGGGAGACCTGGACGGAACTCGCCAACCACGTCCGCGCCAGAATCGCCCACCTTGCCGAGCACCACAACGACTCCTACCGGCAGCGGGCCCTTGCGGAGATTGCCGCCATCTCCGCGCCCCACCGGATCGCCGCCCTCCCCGACGACAAACGTCGCGGCATGGTCGCCTTCGTTCCCGAACGCGACCTGGTCGTCCGCCTCAGCGACATCGTTCCCGGCCCACTGCCCGCCGGTTACCTCGCCCCCGACGATCAGGTCATCGCGTTCGAGGAGGCCCGGTCGTTGATCGGGATTCCCCAGCCGGCGAGCTATTCGGTGGAGTTACGCACGATCGTCCTCCGCTCGCAGTTGGACGACGAGTTCGGCGCGACGCTCACGGAGCTGAGCTGGGCGTTCTACCGGCGCTGGCAGCAGACCCACGACAACGAGGACCTTCGACGGGCCTACGGCCTCGCGCTGGAGATCCACCTCGGCAAGGGCGATGTCGACGATCTCTGCGGGGTCCTACCCAGTAGGGACTTCGACGCCTTCGTTCGCACGGGCGCCGGAACGTTCCTCTACCGGGGGCCGTTGGAGGGCGACGACGGTGGACCGTTCGGCGACGCCGCCCACAGACTGTCTCTCGACGACGCGGACACCGAACTGGCGGGCAGCACCGCACCGGTGCGGTTCTCCCTTCTGCCGCTACGCCATGCGATGGCCGTGAGCACGCCGGCGACCATGTGGTGCGATCTCGGTCCGATCCTGCGGCGGGTCGGGCGCACGGAGATTCTCGCCCGCAACGCCTGGCTCCTCACCCAGGACCTCCTCGACGAGAGGCGGCAGCGCGAGGCGTACGAGGTCACCACCGAGGACCTGCTCGAAACGATGATCCACTGCTGCGCCATCTACAGCATGACGGACCCGTGGCGGGCCCGGCAGGCACGGCGCAACGAATGGCTGCTCGAAGCGTACGAGACGTTGCACCGGGTCCTGGAGCTGCTCATCCAGAGCACCGACGGTCTGCGCCGGTCGTACTACACGGCCCTGGACCACTGGTTCGGTTGCGGCGGTAAGGGCGCCGACGTCGCCCGGTCGCTGTCCGCGATGGTGGCCGTTCTGGAGTCACGCCCGGCCGACCTCCACCGCCATGACGGACCGGATCCTGACCTTGCCGGCCGCGCGCAGTTGCTCCTCGGTCTGGGCCGGGCACTGCTAACGATGCTGCGCGGTGGCGGACGCGCCGAGGCGTACGAGGATCTGATCAGACCGACGTCCGAGCGCTTCGAGAGCACGCCCAAGGTGGTCAGCCGCGCTGCCGACATGACCCAGCCGATGGACCTCCTGTCCGTGCCGTTCTGGAGCGGTTTCCAGCGCTACGCGGTGATCGTCGACGCGATCCGCCGCACCCGGGCGCACCCGATACCGGTGCGTGACAAGATCGACCAACTGATCAGCGGCATCGACCAGCTCAACCGCGGCTTCCGCCTGATCTTCGCGCCGTTGCACCAGGCCAACATCCTCAGCTGCCTGTACGAACGCACCATCCTCGACACCCGGGACCTGGTCAGCCAGCTCCGGGGCGGCGCGGCGCTGGAGGTCGAGCTACGCACCAGCAGCATCGCACCGGACCGGGACGGCAGCGGCATCGTCTTCGCGGTGGCGAACGTCGGGAGCGTCGCCGCCCGCGACGTGGAGGTGGAACTGTTCGTGTCGGAGGCCTTCGAGCTTCTCGACAGCAGCTTCAAGCAGACTCTGCCGCACCTCGGTCCGGGCAGCGACCATCGATTCCGCTTCGCGGTCCGGTCGGTGTCCGACACCGAGACCTTTCCGGTCCGTTGCACCGTCTCGTGCGCGGGCGAGCACGACCGCCAGGAGCGGACCTTCGAGTTCGTCATGCGGGTCACCGGCGTCGACAGTGGACAGTTCCACCAGCGCCCGAACCCGTACGTGTTCGGCCTGCCGCTGATGGAGCACCGACGGTTCTACGGCCGCCGGTCGGAGCTGCAGCAGCTCCTCAGCCACCTGGCCGACCGCAGGCCGCAGAACGTCCTGCTGCGCGGTGCGCGGCGCACCGGTAAGACGTCGCTGCTCTACATGGTCCAGGCCGTTCTGACCGACACCAACGGCAGGTCGGGTGTGCGGAAGTGGTTCGGCATCCAGCGTTCCTGGCACGACGCGCTGGACTCGACCCGCCCGGTCGTGCTCGACCTGCAGTCGATCGACTGGCCGCACGGGACCCCGACGGCGACCACGTTCTACCAGGCGGTCCTCGGCACCATGAGCGACGCGCGGTTGCGCAGCGACGAAAGCGACCGGCTGCTCGGCGAGCCGTCGGTCACCGGAACCCAGTTCGTCGTCGCGCTCCGCGCCATCCTGCGAAACGCGCGCGGTCAACGACCGGTGGTGCTCGTCGACGAGTTCGACATTCTCGACAGGATCGCCGAGAAGTCGGAGTTCTACGCTCCGCTGCGGCACGCCATCTCCACCGTCCAGGGTGTGACCTGGGTCGTCGCCAGCGCGCTCGGCCTGTACAAGGAAGCGCGTGACTACGAGTCACCGCTGTTCAACGTGTTCAAGATAGTTCCGCTGAGCGTGCTGGATCCCGAGGCCGCCCGCCGTCTGATCCTGACGCCCTGGGAGGCCGTCTCCCCACGCTCACGGCTGCGCTTCGCCGACGACGCGGTCGAGACGATCATCGAGGAGGCGGGTCGGTACCCGTACTTCATCCAGCTCCTGTGCAGCGAAATCGTCGACTACGTCAACACGACCCACACCCGCTACGTGCAGTTCAAGACGGTTCTGCAGGTCATCGAACGGCAGATGATGATCCCGGGAAGCGCCGCCTGGGAGCACTTCGCGTACATGTGGGACCGTGCGAGCGGCGTCGGAAAGCTGATCCTGCTCACCCTGCTCAGCCACCCCGGCGCGATGGACGGCGCCCAGTTGAAGGCGACCGTCCGACGGCACGTCGTCGAGCGGGCCGTCCGCGGCGACGCCGACCCGCTCGGCGACTACGACGAGAGCCTGCTGCGACTCGTTGTCGTCGACGCGGTGCGGGAGATCCCCGGGGGCGGGTACGGGTTCGGCATACCGCTGTTCCGCCGCCTGCTGATGCACCGCGGTGAGCGGGAGGACCTGGAGGCGGTGGCCGACCAGGACCTCGCCCAGGATCCTCCGGAGGCGCAGCGTGCCTGACGTCATTCCGGGACCGGGCCCGTTCGCCCTCGTGGCGTTCCTGTTCGCGGCCGGGGGGCTGTGCGGTCACGGCGGGGTGCTGCTGGCCCGGCTGCGACTGCTCGGCATCGAGTCGGCGAAGACCTGGTCGATGCGCGCCGCGCTCGCGTTCGCGGCGGTCGGCAGCACGGCCGCGGTCATCATCTCCGTCAGCCTCATCAACTGCGCCGCCGGCGACTGTGTCCGGACGGTCCGGGTCTTGTCGGTGCGGGCACCCGTCGCGGACGTTCCGGCGTTGGACCTGACCTTCCACCACGACGGACTGGCCGACGTGTTCATCTCGCTGGTCGGATTCTGCGCCGCCTGTGTCGCGGTGTACTCGTTCGGGTGGCTCCGGGACGACCCCCTGCGCCACAGCGTCGCCGGTTCCTTCAACCTGTTCGTCGCGAGCCTCCTCCTCACACTCCTGGTCAACAACGTGTTCTGGCTGCTGGTCGCGCTGGAGCTGATCACGTTGTGCTCGGCCGACCTGGTGCGCTACCGCGGTCGCATCCGGCAGGAGCCCGGCCGGAGCCGCACCGCTGTGCAAACGTACGTGCTGGTCAGCCACGTCGGCCTGATGTTTCTCCTGGCCGGGCTGCTGCCGGTCGTCGTGGGCGGGTCCACGCTGGACTTCGATGTCCTACGGAAGGGCGGCGAATCACCGGTGCCGCACCTCAGCTTCGCGCTGGTGATCACCGGTATCGCCATCCGATCGGGCGTCGTACCGTTCCACTTCTGGGTTCCGGTGGTCCATACGCATCTGCCGACGAATGTCCACGCCATGATGTCCGCGGTCATGCTGAAGGTGCCCGTCTACCTCGCCATCAGGCTCATTCTCGAAGGGGTCATCGGACCGGTCGCCTGGTGGTGGGGCACCGTGGTACTGCTGCTCGCCGGGATCACCGCGCTTGTCACGGTGTTCTACGCCCTCCTCAGCAAGAACCTGAAGGTCGCGTTGGCGTACCACAGCGTCGAGAACATCGGGATCATCTTCGCCGGGATCGGGATGGCGCTCATGTTCAGCGACGCCCGGTTCAGCGGCAACCCGGCGATCCGGGGCGCCGCCGCGCTCGCGCTGCTGGCGAGCCTGTACCACGTGGTCAACCACGCGGTGTTCAAGACGCTGCTCTTCCTCGGCGCGAGCTCGATCGAGAAGCTGACCGGCACGCTCGAGACGCGTCGGCTGGGAGGTCTCCTGCGACGCTCCCCCTGGGTCGGCGGCACGTTCCTGATCGGCGCCACGGCGATCGCGGGGCTGCCGCCGCTCAACGGCTTTGTCAGCGAGTGGCTGACCCTGCAGACCCTCTTCAGCGGTCAGGCGATCTACCGCTCGGGTGCCGCGGTCGCGCTCCTCGCCATGGTCGCGCTCGTCGGCGCGCTCATCACGCTCGCGATCGCGTTCGCCACGACGGCGCTCGCGTTCATCAAGATCGCCGGTGAGTCGCTCCTGGGAGAGCCGCGCGACCGGTCGCCCGGCGGCGGCGTCACCTGGTCGATGCGCGTGGCCCTGGGTGCTCTCGCGGGGTGCTGCGTGCTGGTCGGTCTGCAACCCTGGCTGCTGGTGCCGTCGTTGTCGAAGGCACTACCGCCGTCCGGCCTCGACCCCGCCGTGCTCGACGCGGACCCGACGGCCCTGACCATCCACATTCCCGGGGTGCTCGACGACGACTCCTATCGCACGGTGCTGCCCACGTGGCCACTGCTCGTCCTCGCGGTGGTGCCGGCCGTCATCACCCTGGGCGTGGCGGCGTCCCGGTGGTCGAGGCGGCCGGTGTGGGTGGGTGGCGAACCGTTCGAGCCGCAGACCATGCAGTACACCGGCGCCGCCATGTCGGGTCTCATCTGGGGCCCGATCGCCAGGAAGAGTTCGGAGCCGGCCACCGGGCCGCTACCCGAGTCCTTCGAGATCTCTCCGGGCCAACGCGTCGCCGAGGTGTCCAACCGCGCCTTCAACATCATGGTGATGCGGACGAAGGCGGTGTCCGGATGGATCGGCGATCGCCTGCAGAGCGGCGACGTCCGCGCCTACCTGCTGTACATCTTCGCCGCCGTCGTCATGGTGCTGATCGTGCTGGCGTTGTCATGAACGCGGAGACGTGATGGCGCTGTGGCTGACGATCGCACAGACCGCCGGATACGCGCTCGTGGCGCCCCTCTTCGACGGGCTGTTGGAGTGGTTCAAGGCGCGCCTGTCCGGCCGGCGCGGGAGCGACCCGCTCCAGCGGTACCGCGACCTGATCAAGCTTCTGAGACGGCGGCCCAGCGTACCCGCGTCGGCGTCGGGGGTCTTCCAGATGGCGCCGTCGGTGGTGTTCACGTGCTTCCTGCTCCTCGGCTTCGCCCTGCCGACGGTGTTCCTCCCGGCCCGGCCGGGCATCGACCTCCTGTTCGTGGTGGCCGTCCTCGGACTGGCGAAGTTCGCGACGGGGCTCGCCGCGTTCGACGCCGGTGCGCCGTTCGGCCCGCTGAGCAGCGGCCGGCAGTGGTTCGTGCACATCCTCGCCGAACCGGCATTTCTCATCGCCATCTACGTGTACGCGATGAGCCGGCTGACGACCAACCTGCCGGCGCCGGCCCGGATCGGCCTGACCACCGAGTCGCTCGTCGACGACGCGGCGATTCCCCTGGTGATCGGCGCGCTCGCCTACGTCCTGCTCGGCGAGGCAGGTCGCCTTCCGTTCGACAACCCCGACACGAACCTGGAACTGACCATGATCGAACGTGGTACCCACCTGGAGTACAGCGGGCGTCTGCTCGCGCTCGTGACCTGGGCGGACGCGATGAAGCTGACGTTCGGGATCTCGCTGGTCGCCCTTCTGGCCTGGCCGTGGGGCATCGCGGTCTCGGCGGCGCCCGTACCGCTGCTCGTGGCCACCGTCGTATACCTCGCCAAGGTCTGCGCGCTGCTTCTCGGACTCGCGGTGTGGGAGGTGAGCCGCGGCAAGGTCCGCCTGCGGGCGCTGTACACCCGTCTCATGCTCGCGGCCGGTGTCCTGCTCTTCGTGGTGATCTCGCTCGTGGTCAGCCGCATACCACCGGGCGCGTGAATTCATGATCCGGTCGGAGGCGGTCGAGCAGCTGGCGACGCTGCTCTCGTACGTGCTGGTGATCCTGGCCCTCGCTATTTCGGCCTCGATCACGCTCAAGGAGATGATCCGGCTCTACCGGGCGCAGGCGATGACGCTGACGGTGGTGGTGCTGCTCGCGAGTGTCCTTCCCGATCCGCCCGAGTACGCCGTCATGCTGCTCGCCGTTCTGCCCGCCGCCCTGGCCGTCTACGTGCCGCCGCTACTGGCGCAAGCGTCACTCGCTCCGGAAATGGCGCCCGAACCGGCGTTCGGCCGATCCGACCGGCGCCGGCTCCGGACCCGTCTCGCCGCCTGGTGGCGCGACCTGCGCGGCGCGTCGGCCGATGCCGAACTCAGCCTGCTCCAAAACGGACTGTCCCGGTTGAGCGGCGGCGTCTCCGCTGGAGTGGACCTCGTTCTGATAGCCACGGCGGTGCTTGTCGCGGCGCGGCTGCTACGCGGCGTGGAAGCCGGTGAGGACGCCGCGGGTGACGTCGTGATGAGCCTCGCGGTCGCGATAGCGCTTCTGCTCCAGGGCCTGTTTACCATGATCAACAAGCACGACATCGTTGCGCAGATCATCGGCCTGCTCGTGATGGAACACGGCCTGTTTCTCGCGGCCGTCAGGGTCTCGCCGCCGGCGCTCGCCTCCCTTTTCATGTTGAGTCTGTTCTTCTACGTGGCGGTCACGCTCACGATCCTGCTGTGGATCCTGCCGGAGATCCATCGCGTCTCCGCCAGCATCCAGGTCAGCGACAACCGATTGCTGCGGGGCTAGCATGCCTTCGGCCGGCTCCCTCGCGACGATGCTGCTGGTCTCGCCGCTGGCCGCGGCGATCCTCGTGCTGGTCCCGGAGCCACTGACGCGGCTGCCATGGGTTCATCGTTGGATCTCCGAACGGGTCACCCACCGGTTCCAGGACATCGTCACCGTCGGCGCCTCGCTGGTGTCGCTCGCGCTGGTCTTCGCGTTGGCGGGAACCATGACACAGACGCTGCACGTCCGGCTATGGATGCTGCACCTGTACGTCGACGCGTTGAGCCTCTACTTCGTGCTCCTGGTCAACGCCGTGGCGCTCGTCGCGTCGTTCTACGCCGGCCGTAGCTGGGCCCGGCGGACCGGCCGGAGCACGTTGAGCCGAACCGCGTTCTACTCGCTGTTCAACGCGTTCCACTTCACGATGGTCCTCGTTCCCCTGGTGGCGAACCTCGTCGTGTTGTGGATCGGCATCGAGCTGACGACAGTGACCTCGACGCTCCTTGTCGCCGCCGAACGCCGACGGGAGGCGTTCGAAGCGGCGTGGAAGTACATCGTCATCACGTCGACCGGGATCATCTTCGCGCTTCTCGGCACGCTGTTTCTGGCGAGGGCGATCCCGTCGGACCAGCATCCGTCCATGGACTGGCCCGACCTGGTCGGCTCGGCCGGTGAACTCAACGACGACCTTGTCCGCCTGTCGTTTCTGTTCATCCTTGTCGGGTACGGAACCAAGGCCGGCTTCGCGCCGATGCACACCTGGCTACCAGACGCGCACGGTGAGGCGCCGTACCCCGTCAGCGCGTTGCTGTCCGGCGTGCTCCTCAAGTCGGCGCTCTACGCGATCCTCAGGTTCTACACGATCACCAACCTCGCGCTGCCGGACCACGGCGCGTTCACCTCGCAGATGCTTCTCGGCGCCGGTCTGCTCTCGCTCGTCGTGTCGGTTCCGTTCATCCTGAAGTCCAACCGGTTCAAGCGCATCCTCGCCTACCACAGCCTCGAGCACATGGGAATCATCACGCTCGGTCTCGGCATCGGAGGGCCCGTCGCCCTGTTCGGCGCCCTGCTCCACGTCCTCAACCACGGCCTGACCAAGTCTTTGATGTTCCTGGCGTACGGCAACGTCCAGGACAGCTACGCCGGCACCGAGCAGGCCCCCGAGAACCGGGAGGCCGCCTCGAGGTCTCCGACGGATGTCCGCGGGGCCGACCCGAGCGTGGAGCCCTACGGTGGGGTCCTCCGGGCGATGCCGGTCACCGGTGCGTTGCTGGGATTCGGAGGGCTGGCCCTCGTCGGGTCCCCACCGTTCAGCATTTTCCTCAGCGAGTTCCTGATCCTGTGGGGTGGCGTGCAGCAGGTGCTGGAAAAACCCAGTGCAGGGCTGATCGCGTCGCTGGTCGTGTTCGTCCTGTCGGTGACCTTGATCTTCGGCGGGCTGGTTCGTCATCTCGGCCGCATCCTGATCGGTGATCCCCCGAGCGGCGTCGTCCGCGAGACGTGGCGGCAGATCGTCCCGCTCCTGTTTCTCCTCGCCGTGATCGTGTGGCTGGGGTTCGACGTGCCCGCCATCGGGCCGCTCGACCTTCGGCAGCTGCTCGACGACAGTGTCACCATCGTCTGCGGAGGCGCATGCCCGTGAACCTCACCATCGACGCGGTACGCGACCGGCTCGCCGAGGCACTCGCCGAGCGTGCCGAGCTGCTGCATTCGCACTCCGAGGACCAGGTGCTGGTGCAGGTCCGCGACGCAGAACTGCTGGAATGGCTCGCCCAGTACCTGTTCGACGAGAGGTTCTACCTCGTGACGCTCGTCGGAAACGACGAACGCGAACTGGAGGACCGGTGTTTCAAGCTCTACTACCTGTTCTCCCACCCCACCACCGACCTGTTCGTCCTCGTCGAGTACCTTCTGCTGCCACCGCAGCCCGAGACGTATCCGTCGCTGCATACCTGGTTCGAGGTGGTGAGCTGCTTCGAGCACGAGATCTGCGACATGCTGGGACTACGCCCGAACGGTCCGCGGTCCCACGACGTGGCGACCGGATCCTGGTTGCACAACCGCTACCCAGAGGGCCTACATCCGCTACGTCGGGACAAGACCACGAGCCGGCTGCGGCAGGACGTTCTCGACCACGACCGGACCGCCGCGGCGGTCCGCGGCGGTCCGGGCGCCCCGATCCTTCCGGTCGGCCCGGTACACGCGGGAATCATCGAACCCGGACAGTTCCGTTTCTCGATGGCCGGCGAGGCGGTCAATCGACTCGGAATCCAGCTGGGATACACCCACCGGGGCCTGGAGCGGCTGTTCCAGTCGGGCGTCCCGCTGCTGGACGGCTGGTGGCTGGCGGAGCAGGCTTCCGGTGACAGCTCGTTCGCGCACTCGCTCGCGTACTGCCGAGCGGCCGAGACCCTCACCGAACGGCCGGCGCCGCTGGCCGCCGAACGGATCCGCGGCCTGTTCCTCGAACTCGAACGCATCCACAACCACGTCGCCGACATCGGCATGCTTGCCGAGGACGTCGCCCTCGGCCCGTACGCGGCACGGCTGTCGATCGTCCGTGAACAGTTGCTCCGCCTGAACAAACGCATCGCAGGCCACCGGTATCTGCGGCGGGTCAACCGTCCCGGTGGTGTCGTCCTACCCGGAGAGCTCGACGTCAGGGACATACGGGAGACCCTCGACGACTCGCTCGGCCGGTTCTACGCCATCGCGAAGCGGCTCCAGGGGCGGGTCGCATTCCGCGCCCGCACGATCGGCGTCGGCCAGCTCACGCGGGACCAGGCGGTCAGGCTCGGCGTCACCGGTCTGGTCGCACGTGCCTCGGGCGTGCCCCGCGACTGCCGATGGGACCATCCGTACGGGGTGTACGACGACCGCGGCCTCGGACGTGACCGGACCAACGAGTCGCGGCGCACCGACCGCGCCGAGGCGGAGGCCGGCGATGTCTACGCGCGGTTCCTCACCCGGGTGGAGGAGGTCAACGAGTCCCACGCGATCATCCGGCGAATCCTCCAGCTCTGGGGCGGGCTACGGAAACGGGAACGCCTCCGGCTGCTGGACCAGCCGAAGGTCCTGCCGGAGAACAACTACACGTTCGCGGTGGGGTACGCCGAGGGGTTCCGGGGCGACGTCGTGTACTGGCTGATGCAGGACAAGATGACACGCATCTACCGCTGCAAGATCCGCGATCCGTCGATCGTGAACTGGCCGGCTCTTACCGAGTCGGTGCGCCCGCGGGTCGAGCACGGGCGGTCCGTGGAGACGATGGTGGCCGACTTCCCGCTCGTGAACAAGAGCTTCAACCTGTCCTACGCCGGCAACGACCTGTGAGGTGGCCCATGCGCTCCAACTGGCTACGGACCGTCGCCGGACTGCTGCGCCGGCCCTCGTACGTCGAGACGTCCCGGCGGGCGGTGAGGACCTCCGTCTTCATCCGCCATCTCGACGGCGGATCGAGCAATGCGGTCGAGTCGGAACTCGTGGCGCTCGGCAATCCGATCTTCGACGTGGGCCAGTACGGCATCCGCTTCGTCGCCTCCCCGCGACACGCGGACCTCCTGCTGCTGACCGGGCCGCTCACGTACAACATGCTCGGTGCGGTACGGCAGGCGTTCGAGGTGATGACGGCGCCCCGGACAATCATCACGGTCGGCGACTTCGCCGATTTCGCCCGTCTGCACCGGCATTCCGACGCGGTCACCGAGAAGGTCACCCGGTTGTACGAGTCGTCCTACGCGACGGTCGACCTGCCGCCCGAGATGATCGCCGCCATCGCCGCACACGTCCCCGGGGACCCGCCGGAACCGGCGGACATCGTCGAGGGCCTGCTCTCCGTGGTCCGCTCGCGTCGATCGGCCCGGTCACGGGACACGAACGACGGCGCCGGACCGCCCGGCCGAGTCTGACCGCCTGTTCGCGGCGAGACGGTCGAGGAGGGAACGGCCCGCCGCCTCGTCGCGTTCGCGACGCAACCGGTCGTCCCCCGGCTCCGACCGGCGTAACCCGGACGGACGCCGGCGCAGGATCTCGCGGATCATCCGCTCGCCCACCGCCGCGTCGTCGTACCGGTCCGGATCGGCGGCGAACACCCCGGCCGCCGCCGCGGCTACGAGCCGGACGTCGCTGGTGTCGATCGCGAGCCCTCGGCGGAACCGGTCGATGCTGTCCGTCAACTGGCACGCACGCCCCGGTCGCAGGACGCTGATCAGTGTCGCGTCGCCCAGGTGGGGGTACGGATCCCCGGTCAGCGCGGTGACGACCGCCTCCACCTCCACGTCCAGGGGGCCGGACGGTCCTGGCGGGAGCGCTGCCGTCGACGGCACGTCGGTGAAGCCGGCGCGCTCGACGACCTCCCGGCACAGCAGCACCCGCAACCGGGCCGGCGGGTACAGCCCCGCACCCGCGCCGTCGCCGTCGGTTCCGGCGAGCGCGTCGGCGAGCGTCCACAGGTAGGGCGGCCCGCAGGCCACGCCGGCGCAGAGATCGGCGAACACCTCGCCGACCCAACGGGACCAGCGTGTGTCGACGCCGGACCGGTCGAGCCGGGCCGTCAGCTCCGCCGTCAGCCCCACGTCGTCCTCGATGTGGTGACCGACCTCGTGCGCGATCGCGAGCATGGCGGGCGGATGCCCGGGCAGGTGCCAGGGCACACCGATGACCGGGAACGGCAGGTCCGCGGCCGCCGACGAGCCCGCCCGCGTACTCAGACCCCCACGGGGCAGCATGTCCGCGAAGTCGCTGCCCCGGGCGATCGCGAACGGCACGGCCGACCGGTAGAAGAAGACCAGCGGAGGCTCGTCAAGCCGGACGTCGTCGCGCACGACGGCTTCCACCGCCGGCCGGTAGCAGGCCCACGCCAGTTCGTCGGCCGCGTCGAGGAAGTCGCGGTAGGCGTCGACGTAGCGCAGTACCAGCTTCGCCCGGAAGAAGTCCCACACGTGGTGCAGGTCGAGGACGAGGTCCGCCACCTGGACGCCGGCGGGCGGGTCGCCGCACGCCGCCCAGTGCTCCAACCGGTCCACGCCGGCCAGCAGCCGGGTGGTGATGCTGGTGACCTGGCTCCGGTGCTTCTCGATCGGCCCGCCCGGTTCCACCGCCTCCCTCCAGGCGGTCAGGTCTACGCGCAGGCTCGCGATCAGGTGACGGTCGCGGGCCGTCCGACGGGCGTCGGCGGTGCTCACGCGAACGCCGACGGAGCCGCGAAGACCGCGGTGGCGCGCGCCGCGATGCGGTCCGGTTCGGTCTGCCAGTTCGTGTTCGCCGACATTCGGGCCCCCCTGAGCCGGCGGACCAGGGATGCCAGCGGCCATCCGGCGGACAGCGCCTCGACCATCAGGCGGGACACGTCCCAGGACCCGGCAACGGTCAGGCCGGTCCCCAGGATCACCGGTGCGACCTCCTCGGCGAACAGCAGGGCGGCGAACATGTTCCGAAGGAGCAGCTGGCCGGGTACGTCGGCGGGTGAACCGGGGAACGGCGGGTCGAGCACAACCAGCGGTGCCGGGGCCGCCCGGTCGCCGCCGCGCAGCCAGGCGGCGATGTCCTTCACGTGCAGGTCCCCGCCGGACGACGTCGAGGCCAACCGACCCGCCCGCCCGTGCCCGGACAGGTCGAAGTAGGGCATGCCTCCGGTCCGCGCGAGCCGGGCGCTGATGTGCAGGACGGAGCCCGGTCGGGCCGGAACGGCGCATGTGCCGAACGCATCCGCCGTGGCCGCGATCCGCACCGCGAAGCCGGCCCGCTCGTACGGTTCGGCCACGTCGACCCCCCACCCGTCCGAGAGCGAGCCGCCCGGTCCGTGGCCCCGCCCCAGCCCGACGATGACGACGCCCGGCCGGCCCGACCGCGACCGGCGGGCCACGCCCCCCAGCCTGTCCCGGGTCTCGGCGTGCACGAGCGGACGGCTCCCACCGCTGTCGGGCTGGACCTTGCTCAACGCGAACATGGTGCGGGGACCGGGTACGCCGTCGGCCCTCAGGCCCGCGTCGAACGCCCGGTTCAGACGCTCCTGGACCCAGCCCACGTCGTACGCCTCCCCGGCGTCGGGCAGGCAGCGGTAGGCGACCGGGTCCACGCCCGGGTCGAGTGCCAGTTCCCAGGGCATCGCGTGTACCTCGGCGCTGCTCGACTCCAGCCGCAATGTGGTGATCCCGCGCCGCCAACCGCGGCCGGGCCGCAGGTGCTCACGCATCGCCCCGGCCACCGCCCGCCAGTCGCGGAACAGTTCCCGGGCCGTCGCGGGCAGGTCGAGGGCGTGCAGTTCCTCCGGCATGCGCAGCAGCAGCCGGGCCTCATCCGCCCGGTCCGGCAGCACCGGCGGGTGCGCGCCGTGGCCCCGGTACGACGGATGCCCGAGTACCTGGAAGACCCGGTCCGCTTCCGCCCGACCCGCGGGATCACCGGTGACCTCCGAGTAGCGCTGCAGGATCCGGGCCGACCACAACGACGGCCGACGCACCGACCGGGCACCGTGCGCCGCCCGGAGGAGCATCACCCGCGCCGCCTCGGGATCGACTGACGGCGACGACGCCACCAGGAGCAGTCCGGCGGCATGGAGCAGCGGGGACCGGTACGGTCGCGACCGGTCGAGCACCTCGACGTCGGCCGGCCGGATGTCCTCACCCAACCGGGCGCGGGCCTGCATCTCCCGCCAGACGGCGAGCGCCCGGTCGCGCCGCATGGCGACGTTCAGGCGTTCACGGGCGTTGGCGAGCGCGTCGTGCGCGGCCGTCGGCTGTCCGGCCAGCCGTTCGAGCTCCGCGAGCAGGCTGCGGTGCAGTGCCCCGTCGTCCGGATCGACGTCGGCGCCGAGGACCCCGCTGAAGGCCGACCGCAAACCGGCGAAGGGGGCCGCCCGGTCGGCCCGACGGCGCAGTTCGGCAAGGACGACCAGGCGCGCCTGGGGCGGCTGGATCTGCCCGACCATCGTCTGGAGGACGTCCACGTCGGCGGCGACGTCCGACCGTGGCTCGGTGAGCCGCTGTGCCGCCGCGAGAGCCGACAGCACCGGCGACAGCCCGTTCAGCCGGTCGTCCGGATCCACCGGCTCGTGCCGGGCCACCGCCAGCTCCCGGGTGATCAGGGCGGTCCGCACACGGAGGTCGCCGACCGGCTCGGGCATCGCGGCCAGCTTCCTGGACGCGTCGGCGAGGTCGCCGACGTCGCGGATCAGGAATCGGACGTGCAGATACGCCGTTTCCGGGTGCCCGCCGAGGAATCCCAGCTCCCGCCACAGGCCCGTGGCCTTCTGGAAACTCACCTCCGCCTCGTCGAGTGCGAGCAGCTCGCCGTAGGTGACGCCACGAAGCTGATGGATCCGGGCCAGCAGGCGGTACCGGCCGAGGTCCGGAATCCGTCCGGCGGCGTCCAGCGCCTCATGGAGGCGTTCGAGGGCGGAGTTCGCCCGGCCCAGGAGAAGATCGGCCCGCGCGGTCAGGACGGCCGCCTCGGCGCGCTGCGTCACCGTCGCTCCGTCGAGCCCGCGCAGAACGTTCTTCGCCGCCGCCGGCTCGTAGCAGCGCATCAGCAGTGCGGCTCGGGACAGCAGCGTCATCACCGGCGCGCCCGGAATCCTGTCGCCGGTCTGTTCCGCGGCGGCACACCAGCGCAGCGCCTCGTCCAGCCGCCCGTGCCGCTGCCGTTCGGAGGCCGCCGCGAGCGCGATGTCCACGCACTGGTCCCAGCGGCCCGACGCCTCGGCGTCGGTGAACGCTGCCCCGTAGGTGCCGACAGCGGCCGGATCGCCCGTGTCGGCCTGGCAGTCGCCGAGAATCCGCAGCAGGTCCACCCGCTCGTCGACGCCGGCGTCAGCGACCCCCGACCGCAGCATCTCCAGTGCCTCGGCGGCCGCCCCGTCCGCCCGCGCGTGAGCCGCGCGGATGGCCATTTCCCGACCGGTCGCCGGTGGCACGTTCCGCGACCGCCTCCGGATCTCCTCCGCGTGGTCGAGCCGGTGCAGCACCTCCGTCCACAGTGGATCCGACGCCCCCGCGTTCTCCCGCTGGGCGGAACGGAACGTGGCGTAGGCGAGGTGCCCGTAAGCCTCGGCGACGATCGCGTCGGTGATCAACGGACGTCCGAGCAGTCCCTGCCGCGGCCGACCGCCGTCCAGATACTCCGGACCGAGCACCTCCTCGGCGAGCGCGCGTACGTCGTCGTACCGGCCGGAATCCCGGGCCTGCCCGATCGCACCGTGCCATAGCTGGTACGCCAGAGGGTCCGCCGACTGGAACCGGTGGTAGAGCGCTTCGCGCGTGTACCACAGGCTCAGGTCGGGATCGCCCCCGGCGAGGTTCTCGTAGTGGTTGGCGAAGGCCCGGTGCAACTGGACGTAGACGGGTCTAGCGGAGATGAGCTGCCGCATCGGCGCGAGCACCTCCGGTAGGAAGGTCACGCTGGATCCGTCGTCGTCGGCCCGGGACACCCACGACGACCGGCCGGCATACGCGATCAGCCGGTGCCACGCGTCACGCAACCGCTTTCCGTCCGGTGCTCCAGCGAACGGGAAGACCTCGTCACCGCCGCTGAGGTAGTGCCGGTCCGTTCGCGGATCGTCGCCCTCGCCCGGCCCACGCATGCCGCGGGCCAGGAACAAACCTATCACCGACCTGACGTCGTCGTAACGCAGCCGCCGCGGCACCACCCCGTACCGGAGCAGCCACCGGACGTCCCGGTCGTCGATACGCTGGACGACCCGCTCGATCAGGTACCTGACATTCGGTTCGACGGACGTACGCGCGTCGTCGGCGGTGAAGGCGGGATCGAGGTCGACGGCGTCCGCGAACGCCGCGAGTGCGAACGGCAGTCCGTGGGCCCGCTCGACAATCGCGGAGCGGAGGTCGGCATCACCTATGCCACGCAACCCGCCGAGGTAGGCGTCGGACTGCCGCGCCGTGAACCGCCGCACCCGCACGTGCCGGACAGCGCCGAGTTCCGCCCAGGCGCCCGGCGCCTTCTCCCGCAGGTCGAAGCGTCCGGCGAGGATCAGCCGCAGGCTCTGGCACCGGGCGAGAACGCCCCCGAGCATCCGCAGCAGCGCGGCGACCCCGGACTCCCCGCGGAGGACCAGCTCCTCGGTCGTGTCGAGGACCACCAGCGTGGGACGCTTCTTGAGCGCCAGATCGAACCGGGTCACAAACGTCTCGACGACCTCGCGTTCGACCGCGTCGAGATCGAGGCTGTCCAGACTTCGCGCGACGTCGCGGACCAGGTCCGACGGGCGGCGGCTCAGCAGGCCGCGGTACGGCGCGTACCGGTCGAGCGCCCCGAAGGTTCGGGGCGGAAGGCGTCTTCCGATCTGGCCGGCGATCTCCAGGAGCAGCAGCCACGGGTGCCGCGCCGCGTTGACCGGATCGACGACGTCGAAGTCGATCCGCGCGCAGGGGACGTCCCTGGGTCGTGGCACGCAGTACCGGGCTATCAGCCACCGCAGCTGCGTCGTCTTGCCCGCTCCGCCGGGGGCGTACATTTGCCACACCCGCGGGCCCGACCCGGACAGCAGCGCCTCGGCGTGTTCGCGGAACCGCGGGAGTTCGAGGAACTGCGCGGACCGCGCGTAGTCGGCCGCCCAGTACGACCGGCACCGCAGGTAGCCCTTCCGGTCGAGACCCAGGGCCGCGAGATCGTCTCCGGCCGATGGCGTCCGGTCCGGGTCGCTGAGCACGTCGACCAGGTCCTGGCACCAGGCGAAGTCGCGGAGACCGTCGGCCTCGACGAACATCGACTCGAACATCGATGCGGCCCGATCAGGGTCGGAGAGCAGGAGGTGTCGCAACGTCTCGAGTCGGTTGCCGGCACCGTCCCAGGAGGCCGCCAGCCGCCGCTCCAGTGCGATGACATCCTCGGGCGACCGGTCGGACCCGCTCCCCGCCAACCAGGCCCGCACGTACGCCGTCCGGTCGACCGCCGGAACGCGGAACAATGGCGGTCGGTCGACGGCGATCTCGATCAGCCCGTCCGCGAGCAGAGCCGCCAGATCGGGGGCATCCGGGCCACCGTGCTGCCGCAGTGCCGATTCGAACTGCGTCTCGGTGAACACATAAGCGAGCGCACAGGCCCGTAGCAGCCGCTGGAGCGCACGCGGAAGGGACGAGCGCCTGATCGCCTCGACGGACTCCCCCGCCTCCAGCCGGTGAACCACCTGATCGATCGACGTGGTCATGTCCGTAACCCGTCGAGACCCAGCCTCGTGGCCATCGCCTTGATCTCGTCGAAGGAGGTCACCGGCGCGTAGCCGCCGCCGTACAGGAGCTCCTGGATCTTCTGGAACAAGATTTCCAGCCTCTCGAAAGCCAGCCCGTTGCGCCGGCAGTAGTCCCGGGCCAGGCGCATGTAGTCGCCGGCCGCAAACCCGCCCACCTCTATCCGCTGACACAGGTGGTGGTCCCCGCTCGGCAGATGGTTGTCCAGCCATTCGTTCTGGCCGGTCACCACCACACGCAGCCCGCGGTGACGCCGCGCCGCGACCGGGCCCAGGAACAGGGGATAGAACACGTCGTCGAACGCGCCCTCCATGATGCGGTGCACGTTGTCGAGCGCGATCACATGCAGCCGGTCAGGGGACACGGCGGCCAACGCGTCGAAGAAGGTCGCGAAGATCTCGGCCTTCCGCCCGTCGGGTCGGCTCACGTCGTCGTCGAAGCCGAGGCCCTCATCCCGCACCGGCTCCCCGATGTCCGCCGTCGGTGGCGCCGCGCCCCGCAGCAGGGCGTTCAGGACCGCGTTGAACCCGTAGAACGCTTTGCAGGGAAGAGGTTCGGGCTGTCGTGGGTCCTGACAGGCGTCCCGGATCATCCGCAGCGCGGTGGTCCAGTCCTTGACGCCACCCGCGACGGCCCGACGTGTCGGGTCACCGTAGGCGACGGGGCTTGACAGGTCGACGTAGGTGACTCGGTTCCCACGCAGGAAGCAGGCCAGCAGGCTCCAATAGACGAGCCAGGTCTTGCCGCTCCTCGTCTTCGGGTCCGCCGACCCGCCGATCACCAGCAGCGACCGTCCTGGCTCCCGGACCGGCTCCGGCTCCATCGGCGGATCGAGCGTCCACCAGGCCGTCCTACGTTCCGTGGAGCGGTCGAGGAACCGGCGCAGGTCGGCGTAGCCGCGTCGGGCGCGAACGTCGGCGACCAGGTGCGGGTCGGCCACGAAGGACCGGGGAAGAACACACCCCGGCGGATGCGTCAGGTCCAGGACCGGAAGGGCCCAGCAGTCGGTGTCCGCGACCTGGAGCGCGATTGCCCGACGGGCGAGCGCGACCGCCTTGTCGATCCGGCAGCTGTCGGCGATGGCCCGGTACAACGCCGAGGAGAAGATGACGGCGGCCGGCGAGTCGATGTCGGCCTGCATCGACACCACGGCGCGCACTCCCGAGTCCAGGAATGCCGCGGCGAGGCCGCCGATCACCTCCATCGGATCCCCGGCGGTGCGGCATGCGTTGAGTACGACCAGCCGCGGTTTCCACTTCATCGACAACTCGTCGACATGCTCGGCCATGAGTTCCCACGGCTCCGGATGGTCGACCGGGTGCCGGTTGGGCCGCATCCAGTTGAAGTGGAGAGCCGCGCCGCCGGTGCCCGGCCGGGGCATTCCGTGTCCGATGACGTGCAGCACGTGCGGACGCAGATCATCGATCGTCTCGGCCAGGCGGTACCGGCTGGGCCCGTCGAGTACCTCGGTATGGGCCAGGCCGTTGATCCCCGCCAGCGCCGCCTCGATGTGGGCGATTTCGTCATCGGCACGGAACTGGGGGTCGTCCGGGCTGCACACGACGACCAGGACACGCAAGGGACCGTGCTCGGCCGGCGGCGCGGGTTCTGGTCCCCGCATCGGACCCCGGCTCCAGATCAGCTCGTCGCGCCGGTACAACCACTGCGTCCCTTCGCGGACGAGCTCCCAGGGAAGGGCCCTGAGCACTGGTGACGCGACGTCCAGGCGCACCCGCACCGGATGCGCGGGGGTCGCGGCCGCGCGCTCCACCGACCACCGCCGGGCCACCTCACCACGGAATGTCGCCATGAACAGCCGCTCCCCCATGGCACGCCGATCAGCGGTGTCGGTGCCGGCACCGAACAGGCTCGGTGCCAGGGCCCACTGCCCGTGTTCGCCCGCCGCGACGCGCACGAGGTCCTCCCCGAGCGGCGCGGTCGCCACGAGTTCGGCGTGGTGGCCGTCCGGCTGCGACCACAGCTGGACGTGCCAGCCGGGGGTGTCCTCCGGTGTCACGATCCGAACGGTCAGTGTGCGCATGTGGTCTCCGACGGTCCTCAACCGGCGGGACCGGGCGGGAACGGTGCCTGTTCGGCGGCGGACATGGTCTCCACGACCAGGTCCGGATCGTCATGCGCCTGCTCCAACAGAAGCGGCGGCACCGGCACCGGAGCCGCTCCCCGGCCGGGTGCACGTGGCCCGTAGTCCTCCCTGAGACGGCCGAGCCAGCTCTTGCGCAACCGCACCACCCGGTAGAACGGCGTCACGTCGCGGCCGACCCACTCCAGGCCCAGGAAGCTCCGCCGCACCACCGCCGCATCCGTCGCCAGATCGGCGAGCCGGAGGGGGGCGCCGAGCGTGGCCGACACACGCAGCTCCGCCGACGCCCCGTGCCGTGCCGCCGCCAGCACCGTGCCGCTCCGCGCCGCGACGACGTCGGTGACGGCGAGAAGTCCGTCGTCCCAGCCACCGGCCCAGTAGCGTCGGACGAGTGCGCCCGCGAGCCCCACCGTGTCGCTCACACCGGTCTGGGTCAAGCCGTGAAAGACCACGAGAGCCGTCGAGTCACGGTGGAACTCGATGGATGCGCCGGCATCGGCTTCGGCGAGTGCCGAGAAGCCCTGCGCGCTCCCGCCGGCGGCCTTGAACCTGACCACCGCGGAGCCGTTGGCGTCATAGGTGAACTCGCTCGGCGGCGATCCCGCTTCGCACCGCACATCGATTCCGCGTTCGGACAGCGTTCCCGCGCTGCGCACGACACCGGCGGTCAGCCCGAGGACGTGGCCCACGCGGACCGCTGTCGACAGCGGCCAGGTCACCCACCAGCCGCGCCACGGATCACGCATCGCCCGGGCGTAGACCTCATACGAGTCGGCCATCTCACCCTCCTCGAGGTGTGCCGCTCGTTCGATGATCTGGCATCGCGATTCGACCGACCTGACAAGCGTTCGACAACTGACCGACAATTAGGTCCGGGAGGCGACCACCGTCAGTTGAGCGAGCCCGTCATGCCGCTGTAGACCTCGGTCGCCTCGCAGAAGCCGACACCGAGGCGCTGCGCCAGCGCCAGCGCCTCGTCGATCTTCCGAAGCTCCAACGCCCAGTTCGACGCGCCCAGCTTGGCCTCGGCTCCGCTGATGATCGCGTCGCGGCCGTCGCGGAGGGCGGTGCGGGTGGCGGGGACCCCGGCCGGCGCGACGTAGCCACCGACCATGTAGTTCCCGATGATCGTGGCCTCGCTGGTCCACGGCAGCTGGGGGAACTCGGCGGCGAGCGGTCCCAGGAGGTCGTCGGGTGGCCCGAAGCCGGCTTCCGGGAGGCCGCCCGCGTCGAGCAGGTAGGTCGGCCAGGTCCTGCCGCGCGACATCCAGCCGGGAACGAGGAAGGACGCGACATGCAGGAGCATGTACACCGTCTCCTGCGCCAGGACGTCGGCCGGCTTGAGCTCCTCGCCGTTCCAGGTCAGCGTGGTCTCACCGGCCCGCAGCGCCGCGACCGACGACCGGAGGACCCGCGGCCGCCAGCTGAACGACCCGGTGAGACCGGCGTCGTCGGGCAGGGTGCCGCTGGTGTCGGGACGCACGGCCGCGACGAGGGCGGGATCGAGCCGGGCCACCATCTCGCGGGCCAGGTCGTCGACGCCGTCGAGCGGCGTGTTCAGGTAACGCACCGCGAGGTCGGCGACCTCGTCGGGCTCGTCGGCCACGATGAAGAAGGGCCGCCCCCACACGTGCAGCATGCTGTCGAACGCGTCGACCCCGGTGTCACGCGTCGCCCGCGCGACGCCGAGCGCCCAGCTCTTGGCCCGGAACCGGACCCGCCGGAGCCTCACCGCACGCTGCACCAGGTCGTCGATGTCGTCGTCGGCTCCGTGCCCGGCGATGTACGGCAGGACGCGGTCGTGGAGGAGCGCGACGTCGACCGGATGGAAACTCGTGTCGTAACCCACGGGCCGCGACCATACCCCTCGTCGTCAAGGCGGGGTGGCCGATCCGGTCAGGTGTCGTAGTAGCCGCTGTCCCAGGGCTCGGTGAACGCCATGTAGTCACCGGGCTCGATGGTGACCCACCACCGGTCGTCGTCGTCCTCCGGCGCCCGCGGGACGAGACCGAAGGTCGTGCCGAACCGCTCGACCGCAAACGGCTCGACCTCGATGCGCGCGAACGTGACGTCACCGAGGTCCCGCAGCCTGCCGTCGAACGCCGCCCGGGCCGCGGCCCGGTCCATCGTGTCGCGGGGCCCGAAGGCGTCGATCCTCGCTTCGAGGAAGCGGCCGTCGGCGTCGAACAGGAACAGCGCGACGAACTCCTGGCCGTCGTTGCCGTCGTGGGTGCCCGGTTCGAACGGCCGCGTCAGGAAGAACTGCCGTCCGTCGGCCGTGTGTCCCACATGCTCGGCATGGTGGTCGTCGTGCTCTATGGCAAGCCGCCGCGGCGGTCCGCTACTCATCCGACCATCCTCCACGTCGAGCCGGCTGACGTGGTGCGCGCGGTACAGTGTCATCCATGCCTGGCCCCGACTCGGAGGTGATCGCGGTGCACCCGGTCTTGTGACGGCCCCATCCCGGGGCTTCACGGAGCCGAAAGGTGCCCGTATGAGCAGGACCGACAAGACCCGGCCGCGATGGGTCCGGATGGCCGAGACACCCGGCCTGACGAGCGTTCCCGTGCACGATCACCGGTTCGGGCCGTGCACCCTTCCCGAGGAGATCAGCGCCGAGGCTGTCGCCGGTGCCGCGCCGCGTGGCCGCTGCTACTGGGTCGGCGGCGGCTACCACGTACTGAAGTGCGACGGAGGTAGCTGCAGCCGCGAACGGCAGATCTGGCGCCGGACGGCCAACCGCCAGGACCGCCAACGGATCCGTCGCGAGCTCCGCGACTACCGCGCCGAGGACTGACACACGGCTGGGACTGACGTACACGCCTACGCGGCGGGGACCGGCCCGCAAGCACTGTCGCATGTGGACGGTCCTCGCCGCTGGACGGCGTCAGCCGGCCAGCTGTTCGACCCAGAACACCGCCTTGTGGCACTGGTTGACGGCATAGCTGCCGACCCCCACGACGTCCGAGCCCAGGCGCCGGTTGTCGCGCAGGTCGAAGTATTCGACGAAGGCGGCCTGGTCGGCCACGATCCCGAACCGGACGACGGGACTCAACTCGGTCCCGCTGACACCTCTGCCCGGGTACACGTTGCTGGCGCCGCCGCGGGCGAACGAGGCCACCACCCTCGTGCCCGGTTCACTGGTGCCGAGCACCTCCACCCGCCCCGTGCATCTCGGGTCCGCGTGCGCGGGTGCGGCTCCGACGACGACAGCCGCCGGCACGAGGAGCGTCGAGACAAGGACCCGCCGGGTCCAGCGTCGCATCATGGTCATCACACGTCTCTTTCCTAGAGTTCCCAACCTCGGATCCACGCGACTTCGGTGATGGCACTCCTTCCGTTTGCCTGGCCCTGGTTGTCGTTCTGGATGGTGACGTGGCCGGCCGGCATGCGACACAGGTCCGCCAACGAGGCGCAGTCGAACTCGTACCAGAGGGCACCGTCGATCCATCCGGCCATCCGGGTCGCCGTCCATTCGAAGGCGACGTTGTGCCACTCCGAGGTCCCGCCGGGGGCGCATCGCTCCGGCAGCTGTTCCTGGCGCTTCGGAGTGTGGTCGGGATAGTGGTGGAACCCCGTGAAACAACGGGCACCGGCCTCGTGCTCGCGCCAGTCGTACTCGCCCAGCGCCGGCCACTTCGGTTCCTCCACGTGCGGCCAGATGATGAACAGGCTCATCCATCCCGAGCCGCTGGACCGGACCCGGCCCTCCCACCGTCCGTAGGTCTGGTTCTTCCTGTGGGCCACGCCGCAGGTCCGGTTGTCCGGTTCGGAGACCAGCCGCAGCATGCCGCCCGACACCCGGCACTGCCCGGGCTGCCGGTTGCCGTGCTGGTTGGTGGGATCGTCGTAGGCCCCCCAGTCCGGACCGAGCGCCGTGCCGTCGAAGTCCTCGCTCCAGGCGGGCGTTCCCCAGTTCTGCGTCGCCGCGGCCGTCGCACCGTCGCCGGGCGGGGTGCCTCCGCCGCTCGACGGCGGATCGGTGGGACCCGACGGGGACGCCACCGGTCCGGTCGAGGTGCCGTTGGTGTTGGCCGTCACGCGGGCCGCCTCGCCGGCTCCCGTCGCGGTGCGGGGCGTGAGGGTGAACGTGTAGTCGAACCCGGCCACCAGGATGTTGAACGTGTGGGTGCGGGCGGTCGCCGGAAGGACGGTGCTCCACGGGCCGAAGCCGTTGTCGTCGGTGCCGTCGCGGGCGACGGTCCAGCCGGTGGCGTCGGCGCTGCCGCCGGTCCAGTCGATTCTGACCTGATCGGGATTGAGCACCGTCGCCGTCAGGCCGTACAGGCGCGCTGCCGCCGACGCGGACGCCGGGGCGCTGCCGGGGCCCGGTGCGGGACCGGGCGACCCGGAGGCGGAGGGCGCGGCCGTCGGGTAGGCGCCGGCGGGCTGACGGTCCCACGTCGCGAGTCCGACCGCCGACACGACGACCACGACGAGGGCCGCGGCGACGAACACCTTTCGCCGGTTGCCGGGCCGGGGACGCCGCGGCAGCTCGAACTGTGGCTCTTGCCCGAGGTCGAGAAACAGGTCCATCGGGCGAAACTAGGACCGGGCGGCCGACGACAACGCGATAGCGCCGCTGATGTGATGAAGAATTAGCGTCGTGCGGATCCTGCTGGTGGAGGACGACGACCGGTTCGCCGGGGTCCTCACCGGTGTGCTCCGCCGGCTCGGACACGACGTCACGCACGCCGCCACCGTCGCATCGGCCCTGGCCGCGCCGGAGGTCGACCTGGTCCTGCTGGATCTGGGCCTGCCCGACGGCGACGGCTTCGCGCTGTGCCGGCGGTTCCGTGAGCGCGGCGCCGTGGGCATCGTCGTGCTGACGGCACGCGACGGTGAGCCGGACCGGGCCGCCGCGTTGCGCGCGGGTGCCGACGACTACCTCGTGAAGCCGGTCGACGTCGCGACGCTCCGGGCCCGTCTCGACGCGGTCGCGCGGCGACCGTCGCGTCCACCGGTGGTCGGGGCCGTTCGGGTGGACCCGCACACGCGCGAGGCGTTCGTCGACGGCGTGCCGGTCGGTTTGACGGGTACGGAGTTCCAGCTGTTGGCGCTCCTGCTGGCCGAGCCCGGCGCGGTGGTGACGCGGGAGCGCCTGCTGGCCGAGGTGTGGCCGACAGGCCGGCGGGTCCGGTTTCGCACGCTGGACACGCACGTCGCGGCCCTGCGCGCCAAGCTCGGCGACCGCGTCGCCCTCGACACCGTGCGCGGAGTCGGTTACCGGCTGGGCTGACCGGTCGGGCCGGCGGCCACGAGAGCGGCGAGCGTCAGGAACGCCGACTGCGTCGACCGGCCGGGTACGGCCGGACCCACCCGGGCCGAGTGGGCCAGCTCCCGGTCGTACGGGACGGTCACGAGGTTGTCCGCGCGCAGGCCGAGCTGCTCGGTCAGGTCGCGCACCGCCCTACCCGCCGATCCCGACGCGGTGCGCACCGCCGCGACGACCGGCTCGACGGGGGCGTCGTCGGGTCGTCCGTAGCGGGCGCGGCGCAGGCCCAGGCGGACGTGTTCGACGGACTCCGGCCCCGTTCCGGTCACCACGATCACCCGATCGGCGCTCGAGATGGCGGCCTGCGCGACCGCCGACGCGTCGTTGCCCACATCGAGCACCGTGAACGTGTGCCGGTTGGAGAGCCGGTCGACGAGGTCGAACAGGTCGTCGACGGTCGGGTCCGCCTGCCGGGAACGCAGGTCCACGGCTTCGAGTCCGTTTACGCCGGCGTACCGGCCGAACGCCGGATCGGGGTGCACCGACACCACCGCCGCGGTGTCGGCGCGCAACGTGGCGAGAATCGTCGCCGTCGCCCGGGCGGTGGTCGAGGCACCGACACCACCCTTGCCCGCCACCACGGCGACGATGCGGTGCCGCGCCTGCGGATGCCGCACCCCGCTCGTGATCCACCGTTGCACGTGGAGAGCTTCGATGCTGCCGGTCTCGGTGACGCCGGCCGCGAGGCCACGCAGTGCGGCCGCGAGGCGGACCCACCGGAGGTCAGGGCGCCGGGTCGGCACGAGCACCTCGTCGACCAGCGCCGCTGTGGCCTGTGCCGCTGTAGCCTGTACCTTTTTGGCCTGTACCTTTTTGGCCTGTGCCTCTGGGTGTGGCGCGCCGGCCCCGCCCGCGCTCTCGCCGGCCATCGGCAGCAGTTTATAAGTCGGGTATAGGATCCGTCCATGCGGCGCAGGCTCGTCGTCACCGTCGTCGGCTTGGTCGTCGTTGTCTACAGTGGACTCGCCATCCCGCTGGCGTTCGTGGTCGGCACCCCCTCGACGGCGGTGGCCCTGGGCGTCGGGGCACTCGTCGTGGCGAGCATGTCCGGTGGCGTCGCGGTCGCCCTGTACCGGTGGATCGCCGTCCCGGTGCGGGTTCTCGGTGACGTGGCGCGCGCCGTCGGCGACGGGCAGTTGGACGCCCGCGTGCCGATCGGAGCGGGTCCGGCCGAGGTCCTGTACGCCGGCCGGTCGCTCAACACGATGACCGAGCACCTCGCCGAACTCGTGCAGCGCCAACGCACCTTCGCCTCCTACGCCAGCCACCAGATCCGCACCCCGTTGGCCACGCTCCGGCTGTGCGCCGACAACCTGGAGCCGGCCGTGCGTGAGGAGGGCCGGGCCGACCACCGCATGCTCGCCCACGAGATCGGGCGGCTCACCCGCATCTGCGACTCGCTGCTCGCCTACGCGCGGGCCGAACGGCTCGCCCGTCCCCGGGCCGTCGACGTGTCGGCGCTGGTCGACAACCGCTGCTCGGGGTGGCAACAGGCCGCCGCGGCGCGCGGGGTGACGCTGGTGCGCGAGGGGGCCGCCGGCGTGCGCGCGTTCACCGCCGCGGAGGTGCTGGACCAGGCCCTCGACGCGCTGATCGAGAACTCCATCAAGTACGCGGGCGCCGGCAGCACCGTCACCGTGCAGGTGCGGCAGCCGTTCGTCAGCCACGTCGACATCCAGGTGACCGACGACGGGCCGGGCATGTCGCCCGTCGACCTCGCCCGCGCCGGCCGGGCGTTCTGGCAACGCCGCCAGGACGGGCCCACGGCCGGTTCCGGTCTGGGCCTCACCATCGCCACGGCGCTTGTCGCGACGGCCGGTGGCCGGCTGCACCTGAGCCAGGCCCGTCCGCACGGTCTCACCGCCCGGATCCGGCTACGCGCCGTCCCGGCGGGCCGCTCCGGCGTGGGGGCGTAGGCCGGTCGTGGCGCCGGGCTTCGCCTACCGTGGCGGCGACGTGGGCGAGGGCCCGCTCGTCGCGGCGACCCGGACCGAGCAGGCCCAACCCCGCATCGTGGCCGTCCTGTCGGGCAGCGGTGGCACCGGCACCACCGCCACCGCGATCGGGCTGGGCCTGGCGCTGGCCCGTAACCGCGCCGACAAGACCGTGCTCGTCGACGCGCACGCGGGTACGCCGTCGCTCGGAACCGCACTGGCGCAGCGGCTCGCGCCGACGCCGGCCGAGATCGCCCGGGATCCGTGGGGCGCGGCCGCACTGTCCACTCCGGACGGTCTGTACGTCGTCGACGGCCTCCCCTGGGCGGCGCCGCTGGACCCGCGCGACATGCGCGACGCGCTCGGCGTGCTCACGGCCACGTACACGTTCGTCCTCGTCGATGTCGGAAACGACCTGTCGGCGCCGGCGCAGGCCGCGCTCGACGACGCCGACCAGGTCGTGCTGGTGGTCCGCCCCGGGCCGACGGCCCGGCCCGCCGCCCTGGCCGCACTCGACCGGCTCGCTACCGGCGGTCCCGGCCGGCTCGGCACGGTCGCGGTGGCCGTGGTCGGCGACCGGTCGCCGCTTCCGCGCGGGGCGTCACGGCGGGCCGTCGCGGTGCCGCACGACCCGGGACTGGCCGGACGCACCGGCATCGCGGCGCAGCGGCTGCGGCCGGCGACGTCGCGGGCCTACCTGGCCCTGGCGGCCCGGGTCGCCGTCACGACCCCGGCCGCGAAGAACTAGCGGCCCGCGCGACCCCGGCCTAGCAGTCCGCGAGTCCCCGCTGCTCGACCCGCAGTTCGTCGGCGACGACCGCCGACGGCGGGATGGCCGCCGCGTCGGCGTAGGAGCCGTTCGCGACCTTGTTGCCGCCCCAGAACCGGCGTGCCTCCTCGACGTCCATGATCAGCAGATAGACGGTGTAGAGGTGCCCGTCCGCGGACGAGCCGAACCAGATCCGGGTCGTCCACGTCGACGGCGTGTTGCCGTTCTGCGCGCCGTCGACGTAGAAGAAGTAGTAGGTCCCGTCGCTCGGGCTGGTGCGCCGGTGCGCGGTGAGCAGGGTCTTGGTGGGCGCGACGCTCGACCGCCCCGACACCCGCTCGCAGTGGTCGACGGCGGCACCGTCGCTGATACCGGTGAACGCGGCGGTGTTGGCGTAGGACCGTCCCGGCGGGGTCGCCGTGGTTCCGGGCACCGTCGGCTGGCCGCCCGGCTGACCGCTCGGCGTGGCCGCAGTCGTCGACGGCGGCGCCGACGGCACGCCGCTCGGGGACCCGGCGGGCGGGGCCGGCGACGCGGTCGCCCCTCCGGCGGCCGCCGGCGGGGTGGCCGGCCGGTCGCCGCCCGTCGAGTCGGCCCGTCCGTCGAGGGCGCCGGGCAGCCAGTAGGCCGCCACCGTGACCACGACCGCCGCCAGCAGCACGGACACGCGGAGCATGGCCCGCCGACGGTAGGAGGACCAGCCCGACAGGGTGCTCGACGGGTGATCGCCGGTCCCGGACCGGGGCCCGCCGGACCAACTGTCTACTGTGGACATTATCGACGGACACCTCGCCGGATCATCCACCTACCATAGGCGAGTTCCGATGGCGCGCTCGCCGACCGGGCGTCATCCGGGCGAAGCGTCACGGAAGCGTAAGAACATCGTCATGATCGATTGGTGCATACCAGCGCGGATCGGGCGTACTCGTCGACGCGCAGGATCGCCAGAACCTGGAAGCAGTAGTCCTGCCCGGTGTTCAGGCCCTGCAACGTCAGCGACGTCGCGCCCGGGTCGAGCACCTTCTGCAGCGTCAACGGGGTGCCACGCGGGCCGCCGACGACCGCGAACTGCGCGCGCTTGCCGGTGGCGTCCGACCAGGTCACGGTGATCGTCGATCCGTCGTCGGCGAGCTTGACGTCGGTCGGCGCGCCCTCGCCCGTCACCCGCATCGGGGGGACGGCGGCCAACGAGTTCGCGGGTACCGCGCCGCCCGGGTCGCCACCGTCGCCGGTCGGCCAGAACAGGAACCCGGCGAAGCCCACCATCGCGGCCACCGCGAGCCCGAGCAGCAGCGTCCTCCAGGACCGGTGCCGGGGCGGCTCGTCGAGCCACGGCGGGTCGTCGCCGAAGGCATCGGGGTACCCGTCCCGCGCACGGTCCGGCTCCGGGTACGCGGGGTCGGTGCTGTCGGTCCCCCGCCGTTCGCCGTCGTCGGGCCCGGCGGCGCCGCCGTGGGGGCCGTCGCCGTCGGGGTCGTCACCTCCCCAGCGGTAGGAGCCGCCGGTGTCCGGATAACCGGTGTCGTCGGCCGGCGGGCTGGGCGGTCGGATCGTCGCGCGCGGACCGTCCGGCGGGCGCGGCTCCTCCCGTGCGGGCTCGGCGTATCCGGGAGCGGCCCGCACGCCCGCCGGCAGCACCAGCGACCCCTCGATGGCGTCGTCCGCGAACGGCGGTGGCTCCGGCCGCGCCGGCGCCCCCGCCACGTACTCGCCGTGGGCGCGCAGGATCTCGGCGAAGGCGTACGCGCTGGGATGCCTGTCGTCCGGGTCCGGCGCCAGCCCGCGGTCCAGTTCGAACCACAACCATTCGGGGACGTCGTCGCCCGGCGTCCCGGGACGCCGCGCCTGGCCGACCGACCCGGCGGACACCGGCTGCCCGACCAGCAGATGTCCCATCGTGGCCGCCAGGTCGAACAGGTCGGACGACGGGCTCTCCTCCGCCTCGACCAGCCGGTTGGCCACCGGCACCCGCGCGATGCCGAAGTCGCTCAGCGCCGGCCCGGTCGCGGCCCGCAGGATGTTCGACGGCCTGACCGCGCCGTGCACCACCCCGACGTCGTGCGCCGCCTGCAGGGCCTCGGCGATCCGCCACCCGACCAGAACCGTCTCCTCGACCGACAGCGGCCCGAGCCGGTCGACGATCCGCTCGTAGCTGCCGTCGGGACAGTGCTCCATGACGACATACGGGTTCCCCCGGGCGGTGACGCCGGTGTCGAGGATCTCGACGATGTGCGGATGGCCCGACAGGAGCACCGTCGTCGTCAGCTCGCGCCACGCGCGGGCCCGCTCGGCCACCTCGTGGTCGACCAGCAGCACCTTCACGGCGACGCGCCGGGCGTCGCTGTCGCGCACCGCCTCGAACACCAGGGCCGTGTCGGTGCGGCTGATCGTCACCAGGTCGCGGTAGCCGGCAAGGCCCGGACCGCGTTCCACCGCCGTCATCGCCCCACCCGCTCCCCGTAAGTCGATCCAACACACAATAAGCTTCATACAACATAGCAACAAAGAGCGGTCGACGTCCCCGCCGCGCGGGTCAACGGGACGTTAACAACGGCAACGGTCCGGTTCCCCCACCTCGACGGCGCCCTAGCATCGAGCCGCAGCACCGGGTTCCGCCCGGTCTCCACCGCCGAAGGGACAGTCGTGGCCGCGTACACCATCCGCGTCATCCGCAACGACCACGACAGCACCGAGCTGACCCACGTCACGGTCGACACCTCCACCAACGAGGCGCGCGTGAGCGGGTCCCCCGCGGTCGACCTCGACCTGCTCCTGCGCGCCCTCTCCGCGCCGCAGCGACCCGCCACGACCGGACCGGAGCGGCCCGGCCGACCCGTTCCGGCGCGGGGCTCACGCCGCCGGCGGCTGGCCTCACCCGGCCAGCCACTACGACCGGTGCGGGCGCCGGAGTCCGGCGGAACGACCGGCCGGTAGGGGAAGGCCGGCTCGTCGAGCCCGCGGCGGCGGAGACCCGTGCATGGCGCGGCTCCACCACAGCGGTCCGGGGTGCAGGCGCCAGGACACCCGCCGCCACGCCGGCGCGGTACGACGTCGCGCGTCGACGTATGCGCGGGCCTGGTCGCGCGCCACCACCGCGTCGCGGTCGGTCAGCGGCGCGGACCCGAAACCGGCCCGGTTCGCCGCGTCGGCGAGGTCGTCCAGCGGGGGCAGGCCGTCGGCCCGGTCTGCCGCCCACCGCGCCACCTCCGTCACCGTGAGGCCGGCGGGTGCGGGATGTCCGGCCAGGCGCAGCGCGTCGAGCAGTTCCAGCCAGGCACCGGTCACCCGGTCGGACGGATCGCCGTGGAGCAGCCGACGGCGGGACAGCCGCCAGCGGGCCGCCACCGCGGTGGCCCCGGCGCCCAGCAGCGCCAGCACGGCCGCCACCGCGACGACCGCTTCCGTGGGCCACCGACCGGATCCGGATCCACCGGGTGCCGCCACCGGGAGCGGAGGTGACGTCGACGGCACCGGCGGCGGAGCGACCGTCGACGGGGACGCCGTCGACGGTGCCGGGCCCGGCCGGTACGCCCCGAGCGGACGGGCCTCCGCGCCCGGCTCGGGCATCGGGTCGAACGGCACCCAGCCGACCCCGGCGAACAACACCTCCGGCCAGGCGAGGGCATCGGCGCCGCGCACCGTGCCCCGCACCGTGCCGCGCCCGGGCGCGCCGGTGAAGCCGACCACGACGCGCGTCGGAAGTCCCATGAGCCGACCGAGCACCGCGTACGCCGCGGCGAACTGCTCCGACGTGCCGCGCTGCGCCCCGAGCAGGAAGAACCGCAGGTTCGGGTAGGCGTGACCGCCGGGCGCGCCAAGGTCGTAGGTGTAGTGGTCGGCGAGGAACCGCTCGAGCGTCTGCGCCTTGCGGTACGGGTTGACCTCCCCGCCGGCGACCGTGCGCGCGAGCGCGGCGAGGTCGCCCGGTAACGGGTCACCGGCCTCCAGGTAGCGGCTCACCTCCGGGCCGCCCGGCACGCCCGCCGTGGCCGCCTCCCGGTCGGGACGGGGCACCACCGACGTGACCGTGTACGTGGTGCCCGGTGCCAGCGCGTCCTCGCTGAGCAGGGAGCCGCTGTCCGGGTCGTAGGCGACGGCGATCCCCCGCACCTGTACCGGCGCGGCGACCGCGGGTGCCAGCCTGCCCCCCAGCCCGCGGACGGTGAACCGCGTGTGCACCCGCGTGCCGCCGGCCGGAGGTTCCGGCAGCCAGCGGCCCGCCGGTCGGTGGGCGGCGCCGATCCGCCACGTCACTCCGTCGAAGTCGCCGAGCGCCGCGAGGGTGAGCCGTGCCGGCGCGGGCGGGTCGACGTCGAACAGCGGCAGGTCGACGTCGAACAGGGGCCGGTCGGGGTCCTGCGTCCACCCGGAGATGCGGGCGAGGGGGTTCCCGTCGAGCGGGTCGGTGGTCGGCGGGTCGGCCGCGGCCCGTAGGTCCGGCGGCCGGTGCGGCACCGTCACCGCGACCGCCACCACGGCCAGGACGACCGCAAGGGCGGACGGCGCCGCGGCGAGCAGCCGCGACGCGAGAGGCGTCCCGGCGTTCGCGGCGCCCGGCCGCGACGTGGGAGGCGCACCGTCGTTCGCGGCGCCCGGTCGCGACGCGAGGGGCGCCCCGGCAGGTGACGCGTTCGCGGCCAGCAGGCCGGCGCAGAGCGCCACGAACGTCACCGCCCGCCACGGCTGGACTCCCCCGTCGGGACCGGCGAGGGCCAGGGCCGCCGCGTACACCGCCACCGGCGCCGACAGTGCGACGGCCGGTCGCCCGGCGCGCACCGCGACCTCGGCGCCGACCAGGCCCGCCACCCACACCACGACGATGGGCAGCAGCACGGTCGCGGGCCGCACCTCCACCGGCACCAGCGAGGTGAGCAGCCGCGGGCCGCCGTCGCGGACCGCGCGGGTCCACGTGTCCGGCCCGGGGTCCAGCCACTGGAGCACGACGGCGGCGTAGGCGATGAGCGCGGTCGTCGACACGAGCGGAACCGTCCACTGTGGACGCCGCAGCAGGGCGACGCCGACACCCGTCGCGCCGGCGGCGGCGCCTGCCACCAGGAGGGCGAACACCGGCCCGTGGTAGATCCTGCCCGCGGCACCGGCACCCACCGCGAGCGCCGCCGCGAACGGCACGGCCGTGAGCATCCGACGGGTCACCGGGCCCACGCCGCCGGCCATCGCGCGGCGAAGTCCGCGCCGTTCCGTGCGCTGAAGGGAGCCGCCGGCCCGCCGAAGACCACGACCCGCGTCGACGGATACCGTCGCCGCAGGCCCGACAGCGCACCGGCTCCGGACGGCCCGGTGAGGCACACGAGGACGTCACCGGACCCGGCGAGCCGGCCGGTCACGGCCAGCGCCAGCCCGTGCTCCGGCTGGGCCGCGCCGCGCAGTGCCACCTCGGCGAGCAGGTGCAGGAATCCGGCCAGCCCGGGCCGACCCGTCAGCTCCGCGCCACCGGTGGTGACCAGTCGCACCGCGATGTCCGCGCGCAGCGCCGCCGCCACGATCGAACCCGCGGCCTCGCACGCCGACTCGAACGTGTCGTCCCCGTGCGCGCCGGCGCGGTCGTCGAGCAGCACCACCAGTCCCGGCCGGCCGGCGTCCGTCCGCCCGCGCACCATGAGGTCGCCGAGGCGCGCGCTCGACCGCCAGTGCACCTGCCGCAGGTCGTCGCCGGTCGCGTACCGGCGCAACTGGTCCGACACGGCGCCCCCGCCGGGCCGCGTACCGCAGTCGTCGTCGGTCCCGCGGCGCAGCGCGGCCGGCAGGCCGCCGAGGGGGTGCAGCGTCGGATGGACCAGCACCACCGCGCGGTCGCCGATCACGCGCCCGGCGCCGGCCAGTCCCAGGGGATCGCGGCGGCCGACCCACAACGGGCCCAACCGCACCGGCCCGCGCCGTGTGGTCGGCACGTCGTACCGCACGGTCGCGACCTCCCCTGGGCGCAGGAACATCGATGGGACCGGGATGCGCCCGTCCTCGGCGGCCAGTCGCACCGTGCGGGTCGAGTCGTGGCGCACCTCCAGCACCGCGTGGCACGACCCGCCGCGCGTCACGAGAGCGGGCTCGACGGTCCGGGTCACGGTCAGCCGTGGCAGCCGCCGGGCCGACGCCAGCGACAGCAGCACCGACACCGCCGCCGCCGCGCCCACCGCGGCCGCCTCCGGGTAGCCGAGCCACCCGCCCGCCACCAGCAGCACGGCACCGGCCGCGAGCACGCCGCGCCCGCGTCCCGTCATCCTCATGTGCGGACCGGAACCGGTGCGGGGACGCCCCGCAGGACGGATCCCAGCACGTCCTGGGGCGTGACCGCACGCAGCTGCGCGTCGGGTACGAGCACGAGCCGGTGGGCGAACACCGGTCCGACGAGCTCCTTCAGATCCTCGGGCAGGACGTAGCCGCGTCCGGACACGTGCGCGAGACCGCGGGCCGCGCGGGTCAACGCGATGACGCCGCGCGGGCTCACCCCGACCCGCACGTCGGGATGCGTGCGGGTGGCGGCGGCGAGGCGGACCGCGTACCGGTACAGCGGGTCGGCGAGGTGGATCCGTCCCGTGAGCCGGATGAGCTCGCGCAGCGTCCGGGTGTCGGTCAACGGTGACAGGTCCTCCGGCGAGCGGCCGGCCGCCGCGGCACGCGCCACCTCCACCTCGACGTCTTCGTCGGGATAGCCGACCGACAGCCGGAGAAGGAACCGGTCGAGCTGCGCCTCGGGCAGCCGGTAGGTGCCGTCCATCTCCACCGGGTTCTGGGTGGCCACGACGAGGAACGGGCGCGGCACCTCGCGCCGGACACCGTCGACGGTGACGTGCCGCTCCTCCATCACCTCGAGCAGGGCCGACTGGGTGCGCGGCGAGGCGCGGTTGATCTCGTCGGCGATGACGACGTTGGCGAACACCGGCCCGGGATGGAACTCGAAGTCGCCACGCGTGCGGTGGTAGACGGTCACGCCGACGACGTCGGACGGCTGCAGGTCGGGCGTGAACTGGATCCGTTTGCAGGCACCGCGTACGACCGCCGCGACCGCGCGGGCCAGGGTGGTCTTGCCGACCCCGGGCACGTCCTCGACCAGCAGGTGACCCTCGGCCAGCAACGCGGCCAGCGTCAGCCGGACGACATCGGGCTTGCCGAGCACGACCGACGACACGCTGTCGGCGATCTGCCGCACCACGCTGGTGCTCTCCCGCGCCGGCGGCCGCAGGACCGCGCCGTTGACGCCTGCCATCAGCGGCAGTCCGGGAGGTTGGCCCGGTTGTCGTTGTCGTCGAGGTTGAACCAGACGTACGGGATGTACAGGTCGGCGCCGTCGACGGTGATCCTGATCCAGAGGTCGCTGCGCTTGTTGGCGTTGTACTGCGCGGCGAACAGCTCGGCGTCGGCGGACAGGTTGCCGTCGCGGCCCACGACCTTGCAGGTCGCCCGGTACCGCTGCCCGTCCAGCCCGGCCCTGCCGGTCCGCACCGTGGTGTCCTGCATGGGCTGCGAGTACAGGCCGACGCCGCGCTCGCAGTAGCCGTCGGTGCCCTTGCAGGCGACGGTCCCGAACAGCTCCTTCGTCGTGGCCGGCACGGGTGTCTCCCGGCGGCGGCCCTGCGTGTTGGTGACGGTCAACGTGGCGTTGTAGGCGACGCCGGGCGCGAGTCCGTCGTAGGTCAGGCTCTGTCCGGCACAGTCGGCCTCGACGACCCGCGTCATCCCGGCGATCGCCAGGCCGCACAACGGTGTTCCGCCGCCACCGCCGTCGACGGTGAACGTCACGGTGACGAACGTGTAGCCCGGCGTCTGGCCGGTGACGGTGACGGTCGGCTCGGCCGGCGGGGTGACGGTCACCGGCGCGGTGGGCTCGCCGGCGCCCGCCTCGTTGTACGCCGCGACGGTGACGGCGGTACCGGTGGGCAGCGCGGCGAGCCGGGCGGTGGTGCCGCCGGTCACCTCCCTGGTGCCGCCGTCGAACGCGACGACGTATCCGGTGACCGGCCGTCCGTTGGTGTTGGTCGGCGGGTCCCAGGCCACGTCGACCGCGTCGGCGGTCGCCTTCACCCGCAGGTTCAGCGGTGCGCCGGGTCGGGTGAACGGCGTCACCGGCGCCGACGGCTGCGACGCCGCGGAACTGCCGCCCTGGGCGTCGATCGCGGCCACGGTGAAGGCCACCTGGTCGCCGTAGGTCAGGGTGCCGGCCGGGACGGTGAACGCGGTCTGCCCGCCGTCGGGCCGCCAGGTCAGCTGGGGACCGTTGGCGCGGATGGCGCCGACCTGGTAGCCGGCCGCCGGCGCGGCCGGTGCGGTCCACCCGACCCGCACGGTGCCGTCGGGCAGCGGCTGGGCGGTCACCGCGGTCGGCACCCGGTTCGTGGGCGGGGCACTGGCCGACGGTGGGCCCGCTGACGGCGGTCCCATCGAGGACGGCACCCCCGACGCGGGCGGAACCGGCGACGCGGGCGCGACGGACGACGGCGCGACAGGCGACGACGGCGCGGTAGCCGGCGGCGCGTTCGACGACGGGGGCCTCGTCGACGCGGGCTTCGTCGACGCTGGCGCGGTCGAGCGCGGCGGAGCCGGCGGCACGATCGACGGCGGCCGGGCCGTCGGTGGCGCGGTGGTCGGTGGCCGCGCCGTCGGTGGCGCGGTGGTCGGTGGCCGCGCCGTCGGTGGCGCGCTCGACGGCCGGACCGACGGCGGCGCGCTCGACCGCGGCGGATCCGACGTGCCCGGGCGGGCCGAGCCGGACGCCGACGCGCTCGGTGCCGGCGACGGCGGCGGCGTGTCGTCGCCGGCCACATCCTCGCGGTACTTGTCGACCGCGGACACCTTGTGCTCGCGGTCGACCACCTGCGCGCCCGACCCGTCGACGGCGTTGATGTACAGATGGTTCCCGCGCACGCTCAGCTCGATGTGGTTGCTGCCGCGGACGGCGATCTGCCCGGTCGGCGTCCCCGTCGGTCCGAGGACGTAGACGACACCGGCGGCGTCGTCGGCGACGTAGAACCGGCCCTGCCACGGCACCGCCGCGCGCAGGTCGCTTCCCTTACCGGGTACGGGGAAGCTGGCCGTCGCGCCGTTGCCGTCGACGACGACGAGCGTGCGGTCGGTCGGAACGGTCACCGCGACCCGGTCGCCGCCGGTGCGTGGTGCCACCTCGGCCGGGCCGGACAGCTGCAGTGCCGTCCGCCTGACATCCTCGCCGCGGACGGTGACGAGCTGTCCGGCGGTGCGGTCGAGCACGGCGATCCCCTTGTCCAGCACCGAAACCGTGAGGTCGTGGCCGGGCTCGGTCACCGGCACCGTCGACGTGGTGGGTGGGGCGCCCCGGGACGCGTCCGGCGTCACCGCCACCACGGTGCCGTCGCCGGGCAACGCCAGCCACAGCCGGCCGTCGGTGTCGAAGCCTCCGCCGCGCAGGCCGGGCGGAAGCTCCAGCACCGGGCCGGTCGGCGCGAGGGTCCGCGGGTCCACCGGGCCGACCCGGCCACGGACACGGTCGACGACGTAGGCGGTCCGCTCGTGCACCAGCACCTCGACGCCCTCGCCGGGAGCGGTGTCCAGGTACGCCGAGATCTGCAGGGTCACCAGGTCGAGCGTGCTCGTGCGGCCGGTGTCCACGTCGCGGATGACGAGGTACCGGTCGGTCTGTTCGACGGTGACCCGGTGCCCGGCCGAACCGTCGACGTCGACCCGGGTGTCGACGCTCGCCGTGCCGCCGTTGACCCGCCCGAGCTCGCCGGACGGGCTGCTGAACAACCACGCGACGGGCACCGTGTCCGGCACCGTCCGGTCCGGCGCGAAGGCGACGACGCTGATGACGGCCGCGACGAGCGTGGCGACGGCCGTCACCGCGGTGGGGAGCCCGCCCGGAAGCCCGTCCAGCCGCTTCCACCGTCCACTGTGGCCGTTCAAGGTCCGGTACCGCATCTACCGCCCCCGCGTTCCGTTGCCGCGGTCGGTGACCGTCGCGGACTTCCGGCCGCGCAGCACCGGCGGCACCCGGCCCGCCGACGCGATGTAGTCCGTGATCCGCCGGTCCACGCCGGCCGACTCGGCGTAGCGCAGCAGCAGCCGGTCGACCCTGTCCCTGCCGGCGCGGATCTGCGCGCTGTCCTTGCGCTTCCACCACGGCGTCAGCCTGACCTCGACCGGCCGCACGTCGCGGCCGATGACGATCGCGGTACCGAACTCCATCGTCCGCAGCTCCTCGGGAGTCAGCACCGGGCTGAGCACCTCCCGGTTGCCGGCGCTGAACATCGCCGACGGGTGCCGTACGTTGCCGATCAGCTCGGACAGGTCCTCCAGGTCGTCGACATTGCCGAGACCGCCGGCGACGACCTTGACCGCGGCGTTGTCCCACATCATGCGGACGACAGAGTCGCCGTAGGCGTCCTTGGCCTGGGAGACCGACCGCAGGTAGACGTGCAGCGCGACCGACGACCTGCCCATCAGCGCCATGAACCGGGCCAGGTTGCCCATCGGCGCCGCGTAGATCGCCTCGTTGATCTCGACGGTGACGGGTGGTTCGACGCGTCCGCCCGGCATCTTCGCGCCGATTCCGCGCAGCTGCGTCCACATCGACTGCATCAGCAGGTGGACGCCCGGCGTGACCGGGTTGGACCCGGTCTCCTTCACCAGGACGTAGAGGGTGTTGCGGCCGGAGGCGAACTCCTCGAGGTCGAAGCTCTCGTCGGGACCGGGTGAGAAGTGCGCGAGCACGGACGGCTCGGACAGGAACCGCAGGCACTGGGCCGCGGTCGACCACATCGCGGTGCGGCTCTCCGGGTTGGTGGCGAGGAGTGCGGCCAGCTCCGCCGCCCAGCCCGGTACGGCCACACCCGCGGCCTCGGCGCGACGCAGCAGCATCAGCGGCTCGGGATCGCTGGGGTCACGCGTCCATCGCATGACATCGGTGATGGTCCGGCCGTGCAGGGCGGCGGCGTGCAGGTAGCAGCGGAGGATGACGACCGCGGCCGTGGCCGAGAAGTGACTGGCGTCGTGGCCGGCCTTGGTCTCCCTGCCCATGTGGTACCCGGCGTACTTGGCCATGGTCGTGGCCCGGTCGTCGGCGACGTTCGGGTTCTCCGATCCCCGGACCAGGCACATGCGGATCCGGTCGGGCCACCGGGTCAGGTCGTTGGGGTCGAAGACCATGACGCGGCCCCGCCGCGCGCGCATCGCGTAGGTCGTGGTGAACGTCTCGAGCTCGGTCGTCAGCACGATGCAGGCGCCCGGTGCGTCGATGGTGAACGGCGCGACGAAGTGCGCGTCCTTGCCCTGCCGGGGCGGCGCGACCACCAGGAGGGGGTCGGCGACCGAGCTGTACACCCGCCGCCACGAGCGGACGTCGCGGCCGAGACAGAACCCGACATCCTCCGGAGCGACCCGTCGCCGGCCGGCGAGGGCGGGCCGGATGGTCGGGATCTTCCGCAGGAGGGCCCGGCGACCGAGCTGGCGCCGGACCTCGTCGCTGGAGGCGAAACCGAGCCGCCCCCACCGGAAGCCCCGGCGGCGGCGCCACTCCCACTCGCTCCGGACGACCAGCACGCCGCCGGCGACGAGCAGCACCATCAGCGGGACGAAGATGAGGTACACCAGCCACGCCGGACCGACGACACCGGGCCACGCCAGGACGGGGTCGCCGGGCTCGCGCAGCCACTCGGCGAACACCTCCGTGGGCGACGCGTCCGGCCAGCCCCGCCCGGTCACGACCGCGGACAGCTGACCGGCGAGCCAGAACATCCAGCCGGCGACGAAGAGGGTCATGCCGGCGGCGACGAGCAGGAACTCGGGCCGGCTACCGGACTTCGCGCTCATCGGGCCCCCTGGAGTGCCGTATGTCGTATGTTGCTTTCGTCAACGCTAGCACGGTTCTAGTAGCTGCACCCGACCGTGGGGAGCAGGAGCGGGTTCGGCGCGGCCAGCCCGTCGTAGACCGACAGCAGCCACGTCTGCGGGCACCGGGAGGTCTCGCCGACCTTGATCCCGATGTGCAGGTGCGGCCCGGTCGAGCGGCCGGTGTTGCCCGTGGCACCGACGTACTGCCCGGCGACGACCGACGCCCCCTCACCCACGTCCACGGCACTGAGGTGGCAGTAGACGTAGCTGCCGCCGTCACCGGCGGCGATGACGATGCCCGTGCCGCACCGGTCGTCGTCGACCAGGGACACCGTGCCGGGAACCATCGCGTAGGCCGGCGTGCCGGTCGGCACCGCCAGGTCGACCGCCGGGTAGTCGTGGTGCGGGTCGTCGTACTCGTCCCGGGGCAGCAGGTCGCGGGCCAACGGCAACGCGGCGGAGTGCAGCGCCGGCTGCGGGGCGACACTGTCGGGCGGGCAGACCGGGACACCCGCCCACAGCAGCTGCGTCGCGGCGGCCGCCCATTCGTCGAACTCGTGGTACCGGAACTCGTACCGTTGCGCGGGTCGCTGGACCCGGACGGCCGCCGCACCGATCTCCATGCCCGGCCACTCGGGCACGTGGACGAGCCCTTTCACGCCGGGCAGTCCGACCAGGAACGCTCTGGTCGCCCTGACCGGGTCGGTCGAGACCGTGACCGGGTAGTACTCCTGCCGCTGCTGGAACAGCCCCAACGAGTCCGCGTCGCCGTAGTTGAGGTTCCGCAGGTTCGACTCCACCCAGGTCACCACGAGCGCGATCTCCGCCGCGCGACGGCCGGCGCCCGGAGCGAGCGGCACCTCCGGTGGGCCACCGTTGGACCCCTCGGTCACCGTCCGGATCGTGGATACGACAACCGTCGCGTTCGTCAGCTCCTCCGGGGTCAGGTAGTCCAGGTCCTCCTCCCGGGGTCGGTTCAGGTCCTTCCAGGGCTTCGGCACCGTGAGCGTCGACCCGTTCGGACCGCACGCCGGAGCGGCCGCGCCGCCGGAGACACCCACGACGACCCCGAAGGCGCACAGCAGCCCGACCAGCAGCACGTAGATCCCGGCGGCCGGCACGAGGACCCACTTCGTCACGGCGGGGACTCGGCGACGAGAGCGGTGTTGGTGTCGAAGATGGGCGCCTCGACGGGGGTACGCACCGTGGTCACCTTGAAGAGCCGGTCACCGACCATCCAGACGGCGCGGCCGGTCCGTTGCCGGGCCCAGCCGCACACCCAGTCACGGGAGACGTCGTTCAACCCGACGAGCTCACGCAGCTCGTCGGCGATCTTCGGGTCCTGCGCGAACATCACCTTGGTGTCGCACAACGCCATCATGTCCTTGGCGATCGCGACCTCCTGGCTGCCGGCCGCGCCGACGCTGAGCAGGTCGCTGGGCTTGTGCGCCACGATGATCTGGATCTCGCCGTCGTTGCGGGACAGGCGCAGGTCGGAGTCGAGCGACTGCACCGCGCCGACCCCGAGCCGCATCTGGCGCCACACCTCGTCGCGCACGACGATGGTGATCTCGCCCGGTCGGCGCAGGTCGGTCATCGCCCGCGACCACGAGTTGACACACGCGAGTGCGACGCCGACCACCTCGTCCCCCAGGTCGTCGAGGCGCCGCAACGACAGCGACTGGATCGGGGCCCGCCAGTCCAGCCGGATCGTCGTCGCGGAGTCGAAGAGACCGGCGAGAGCGCCTCGCACCAGGGTGCCGAGCGCATCGGTGCTCTGGCGTGTCGCGTCCACCATCTCCCGCACGCCGGAATACCGGCAGGCGTCGGCGAGTTCGGGCGTCGGCCGCGACAACGCGTGGTGCACCTCGGGAATGGTGACCGTGCGCAGACGGCCGTCGCCGCGCGACCACCCGGACAGCTCCGCGAGCACCGTGGCGATCGCGTTCTCGTCCGACGGCGTGGCCCGGACGCCGCGCACGCCGATGAGCGCCTTCAACAGCACGACCCACCGGGCGAAGATGAGCGCCGCCCGCGTGCCGCGTTCCGCGGCGGCCAACCGGTCCCAGCCCTGTGCGAGCGGACCCAGGTCGAGCGGGTTGATGCGGGCCGGCAGCCCGAGTCCCAACGCGATCGGCTCCACGCCGACCGCCCGGCACAGCGGCTCGTACTCCCCCTTGACGTCCCCGGCGACGAGCACGCGGGCGTTGAACAGCATCATCCTCAGCAGGAACGCCTTGACCGTCGTCGACTTGCCCTGACCGGGCTTGCCGAAGAAGATCAGGTTGGGGTTGGTCACGATCTGTTTGAGCACCCAGCCGACCGGGTCGACGTAGAACCCGCCGGCGGTCACCGAGTCGTACCCCATCAACGCGCCCGTCGGTGGAAGTCCCTCGGCGGTCAGAAGCGGGAAGATGCCACCGATCTCGGCCGTCGACGCGCGGTAGACGACCAGCGGCGCCGGCACCGGCGACCAGCCGTGGCCGGCACGGGCATGCCCCCGGGCCGGCGCGGACGCCCGCAGCAGCGCGGCATCGCGGCGGCCGTTCCCGCGGTCCGGGGGCGGCGGCGCGTCCGGCAGGCGGCCGCCGTAGTCGGTCACGAGGTCCGGCAGGGACCGGCCGTTCACCGGGCGTCGACCGGCCATCAGCCCATCACCCTGCTGGGAAGCCCGACGCCCAGGGGCAGGCAGGCCGCGACGAACCCGGAGTCCTGCGCCAGTTCCAGCCGCAGCAGGCGGTAGTGGCAGGCTCGCGCCGTCGCCTCGAAGTTGGCGGCGTGATCCTCGACGGGCCAGTTCACCGGCACCGTGACCGACGCCGCACCGGCCACCCGGACCATCGTGTGACCGGCCACCACCTGGTTCTCGTGGACGGCTGTCTCCGTCGCCCGCCGCCGTTGCGCCATGCCGACCCGGAATCCCCGCGACCGTTTGACCTCGGCCGCCATCTCGGCGGTCCAGATGTCGCGCTCCACCTGGCGGGCCGCCTTCGACGGGTCCTGCGGCTCGTAGTGCAACGCGAGCGTGCGGCGCTCGCCCGGCTCCGACGGCTCGAGCAGGCGCGCCAGCGCACCGACGCGGGTCGGCAGGTCCGGAAGCAGCAACGCGTAGCTGACCGTGGCGAAGGCGTCGTGGGTGTAGCTGCGCGCCGACGGGCTCGGCGCGTTGACCGGCCCGGCGGCGCCGACCGGCAGGCCGGTCACGGTCGGACGGCCGCGGGCCGCCTCCTGCTTCGCCCGCTCCAGAACGGGGGCCTCCGCCATGTTGTATCCGGTCCGGACGGCGGCCGCCACGTCCTCGGTGTGCAGCCACCGCAGCTGGGTGGCACCCAACGCGCGCAGGTGGTTCTCGATCTCCTGCAGGTGCCGGTACAGCACGCGGGCCCGTCCCGCCACCCCGCTGCCGGCCTGCGCCGCGTTGCGACGGATCCGTGCCTCCGACACGCCGACCGTCACGAACACCTCGTGCCGCACGGCCGCCGCGACCACCGCGTGCTCCAGTTGTGCGCTGACCTGACGGGCGATGTCGGGAGCCGACGGCGACATGTTGTCGGCGATCCAGGCCGCCCGCTCCGCGCCGTCGTCCGGAACGGTACGGATCATGATGGAGATCCGCGACACCTGCTCGCCGCGCGAGGCGGCGGCGAGCATCGAGCCGAGCTGGTCGGCGTAGGCGTTGCGGGTCGCGTCGTCGACCGCCGCGAGGCCCGGGTGCGTCACCTGCGCGACCGCCGACCAGCGTCCGGCACGCGGGTCCTGGATCACGCAGACGCGTTGCAGGGTCGGCCCGAACGGCGGACCGTCGTGCAACCGCAGCGCGGCGGCGACACCGGGCAGGTCGGCCGTCCGGAGCTCCTTCAATGTCGCGGTGCCCGTCGACGCCGCCGACCGCCATCGTGACCAACCCATGAACCGCCCCCAGAGAAACATGTAGACATCCGCCAACCATCGGGCCGCCGGGCGGCCCCGCACCGGCACGGCGATCAGCGCGACCGCCGTCGCCGAGACCGGCAGTACCTGGATCGCCGCCATCCACCGGCTCTGCGACACGGCGAGGAGCAGCGGGAGCAGCGCCACCGCCGACAGCACCGTCTGCCAGCCGGTGAGGCCCATGAACCAGCCGTACCTCTCGCGGCGCCAGCCGCTGTAGACCCGGTCGTCATCAGGCGTGGTCGTAGCCACTGCCCACCCCTTCCGGTACGCGCGGCGCACTCGCCTGCGGGAGGTCGCGGAGCTGCTGCACGCGGCTGGTACTGATCGGCGTGGAGGCGCCGTCGCTGCCTCTGACGTCGTCGGCGCTGATGAAGCTCCAGCCGGAACCACCGGAGCCGCTGCCGCCGCCTGAGCTACCTCCGCCCGAGCTACCCGCGCCCGGGCCACGTGTGCCTCCGGGCTCGACCGACCGCGTCGAGCCTCCGTCGGTCTCCGTCGACCTCGTCGCGGTCAGGTCGCCCGCGGCCCTCGTCAGGCCGCCGCCGGCGACCTTGCTCAGGCCGCCGCCGGCCGCGGCGAGGCCGCCCGTCAGGGTTCCGCCGCCCACCCGGGTGAGGCTGGCGAGCGTACCGGCGAACCGGCGTTCCGCGGTCGACCCGGCGGCGGCGATGCCCGCGGTTCCTCCCGCGTTGACGTCGGAACGGCTCGTGCCGGTGGACACCTGGACACTGCTCACCCCGCCCGCAGCCCTGTCGGTGAAGCCGAGCATCTTGTAGATGACCACGAACGCGAACGGCGACAGCAGGATGATCAGCCCGCTGAGGAACAGGGTGACGAAGGCTACGAGGTCCTCGAACCCTTTCTCCGTACCGCCCTCCCGCGCGTTGACGGCCTCGAACGTCGACGTCTGCAGGCCGATGCCGATGAGCAGTACCAGCGCGGAGCCCAACGGTGCCAACGCCGCCGTGCCCAGCACCCGGGCCAGCATCGGCAACCAGGCGCGGCCGAACTCGGACAGCCGGCCGGCGGCCGCGATGACGATCACGCAGGCGCCCAACGGAAGGACGAACTGGAGGGCCAGATACATCAGCAGGTACAGCAACGCGGCGGGCAGATCGAACAGCACGCCGCCCAGGGCCAGCATGCCCGGGTCCGCGCCGGCGTCCACGGCCGCCCGCAGCTGCTCGTTCAACGTGGACGCTTCCGTGGCGCCCGGCGGCGTCCGCAACCGCCCGGGCAGGTCGGGCCACCCGTCGGCCCCGCCCGCCTTGAGAAGCTCGTTGGCCAGCGCGTCGCTGGCGTCCATCGCGAGCTCGAGGATGGCGACCCCGCCCACGACCGCGAACGTGTACTCGACGAGACCGATGGCCAGGCGGCCGAACCCACCGCCGACCTGGATCAGGGACCGGCCGATCTGGACCAGCGCCATCAGGAACGCCAGGGTGACGCCGATCGACGTCGTGTTGCCGACCACGCCCTCGAACGGCGTGACCTCGATCCGGCCGGTGTCGATGAGTTCGAACGCGGCGGTGAGTGCTCCGGTGCACCTTTCCGCGATCCAGAGGAAGAACTCATCCAACGGACCCACCAACCACGACCATATGAACTCCACTGTCTCCTCCAGCCTGGAACGGCGATTCACCGCGCACGGGTGATCACCCGCCACCCCGCCCGGGCCGCGTCCGCGCTACCCGGCCACGCCGACGGTGCCGGCGCGGGCTGCGCGCCCGGGCCGATCCACCACCGCCCCTCCGACCAGACCATCCGCTGGCAGTCGCCGACGCCGCCCTGTCCGACCCGCTCGGTCGACACGGTCGCGACGCCGAGCACGCAGGCCACCACGAAGTCCGGCCCGACACTTCCCTTGACCTGTCCCTGGACGACCTGGAACGCCATCCGGGCCGACCCGACGCGGTCGGCGCCGCCGAGCCTCCTGATGAGCCCGGCGACGCCCTTGGCGGGCTCCCACTCGGCTTTCGCGACGGCGCCCGGCCTCGCGGCCCACGCGTAGACCTCGTACACCCGGTCGAGGTCGATCCGGTTCAGCGCCGCCTCGTCGATCGCCACCAGCTGTCCGAGCGCTCCCTCCGGGGTGCGTGGAAACCCGGTCACGAAGGGGTGTCCGTCCGGTGCGGTGCCAGCGCCCGGCCAGGGCACCTCGATCGGCGGTCCCACCTCGGTCGTGGCCAGCGGCCTCGGAAACACCGCCGACGGCGGGAGCGGCGTCATCGGCGCGGCGGCCAGTGCGTCCTCCCTGGACCCCGCGGCCTCCGCGCCCGCCGTCGGCGCGTCCGCGCCGTCCGACGTCGCGGCGGCGGAGGAGGGGACCGCGTCAGCGCGGCCGGTCCCGTCGCGTTCTCCCCGAAGCGACGCGAGGAGCGCGTATCCGGCGCCGGCGACCAGCACCACGACGGCGATGGTGAGCGACACCACCGCGACGCCGGCCGAGATCCGGGAACCGGCCACCGTCACCTCGCGACTCGCTCCCACCGCGGACACCGGTTCCCCTCCTCCGGTCAGACGGTCTCGAACAGGGCTCTGAAAAGCCCGTACATGGTGCCGAGCAGGCCGGCCAGAAACCCGCCGAGCAACAGCCCCCGCTGGCCGTACTGGCTCCAGTCGAGGTTTCCGGTCACGCGACCGACGGCCACACAGGTGATGCCCGCGAAGCCCAGTGCGACGATGCACGCGAGCGCCATCCACTTGATCCAGCCCAGAACCATCGCCTGGTAGGGCTCGAGCACGGTCAGGACGAACGGGTTGAGGTGTCTCGGCTGCTCCCCGTTGCGCTGTGCCAGCGCGTTGAGGTACGACACGATGAAGCCGAACGCGACCAGAGCGCCCGCCGGACGGAGCAGGTAGAGCTTGCCGAGTCGGAGCCAGCCGTCCAGCCGCAGCGCGTATCCCACGGCGATCACCGCCATGCCGGTGAAACCGATGGCGAGGGCGATGTAGATGACCACCCCGTACACGAAGTCGATGAAGTCCTGGAAGTCGCTGATCACGCGGGCGTCCGCCTTCCTTCTCCCCGGCTACGGGCCGGGAGTGGTGGACAGGCTGCCGTAGACCTGGTAGATCACGCCGAACAACGCGGCCAGGAACCCGCCGAGCAGCAGTCCCCGCTGGCCGTACTTGCTCCAGTCGACGTTGCCCGTCACCCGCCCGGCCGCCATGGCCAGGATGCCCGTGAAGCCCAACGCGAAGACGCACGTGATCGCGATCCACTTCACCCAGCTGATGACGGTCCCCGCGACCCTGTCCATTCCCGGTGGAGCGGACGGCGTCGGGTCGAGACCATCCATGGTCAGCCCGGCGACGACGGTCGACGTCCACGGGAACAGCTCGCTGACAATATGGTGAAGTACCACCGGTTCTTCCTTCCACCCGCGCCCTCACGGTCGGCGTTTGGCCGTCCGGGTGAGCGTCTTGAGCAACGCGGCCCCCGCGCGGACCGAACCCGTCGGGGCGGGCTCCGTTGTCCACCCGTTCACCGCCGCGTCGGGGGATGCCGGTACGAACAGGGTCCGGCGCGCCAGGCGGGCCAGGTGCAGGCCCATGACCGCTCTGGTGCGTGCCGGCCATGACGTGCCGCCCACGACAGCGAGGCAATGCAGGTCGGCGAGACCCAGACGCCGCACACCGTCGTGGTAGCGGGTCAGCACCCCCTCGGCGAGCGCGACCGACGCGGCCGTCGGCCGCATGACGAGGACCGGGAACGTGCGCGCGGCCGAGCCCGTGGCCCACGCCAGCGGACCCGGCGACGCGTCGGACGCGGTGAGCGCCCACACATCCCAGCCGACGTCGACCACGGTGAGGTCGAAGCCGTTGGCGTCGGCGGTCACCCACGACCCGATCGACGGCACGTGCTCCGGCCGGACCGGCTCACCCGTGCCGACCGGTCGGCGCACGTCCACGACGCCCTTCGGCAACCGCCGGCTCGCCAACCGGACCGCCGCACGACGGTCACCGCGCACCGACCGGCCCTCGACCGCGCAGACGCCGGCCAGCCCGGAGCGGGCCGGATCGGCGCAGTCGACCAGAAGCACGCGCCGGCCGGTCGCCGCGGCGGCGTCGGCGACGGCCAGCGCCACACCCGACGTCCCCGCCTGGGAGTGCGCCCCCAGCACCGGCACCACCACTCCCAGCCCCAGCTCGGCCGGGTCGAACGGGCCGCCACCCGGCGGCGCCGTCGGGCGGCGGGACGGCCCCGCCTGTTCGGCCAGCACGGACATCACACCACCATCCACCTTTGTCGTATGTTGCATGTGCAGTATGGGGACGACCCCACAGCTCGTCAATAGAACCGACATAGCACAGCGCGGCGGATCAACGGCACGTTAACTAACCGGCGACGCAGGCCGGTACGACCGGCCGTTGGCATACCGTCCGCACAGGCCGGACACCGCGGCCACCCCACAGGAGGCCCCTCCGTGAGCAGTCCTTCGTAGAGCCGGAACGCCATGACAGTCGACACCAGGGGCAGGGACGCGCCATGGCGGCCCGCCAACGACACCGAGGACGCCATGGCACAGGCGATCGCCGGCAGGAACCGTGACGCCTATCTGGCGGTGCTCGCCGCCGCGTCGCTGCGGGTGCTGGTGCACGGAGCGGACGTCGGCCCGCCGCGCTGGCGTACCGCGGTGGAGCAGAACCGCGTCTTCATGGTCGCGTTCACCTCGCGCGAGGCGATGCGCATCGTCATCGGTCAGGTCCAACCGCACCTGCTGCTGGACATCGGCGGGCTGGCGACCGACTGGCCGGACCCCGCCTGGGGACTCGCGGTCGACCCGGGCCTGCCGATCGGCAGCCGGCTGCCGCAGCACATGGTGCGCCAGCTCGCCGCGCTGGGCGCGGGTCCGGCCGGCCCGCCGGTTCCGCCCGCGCCGGCGGCACCGGTCGCGCCGGCCGCGTCCCCGGCACCGGTCGCGCCGGTCCCGGATTCGGGCCCGCGCAACGGCTTCCAGGTCGTGCTGCACGGCGCCCACGTGGCGCGCTACCTCGAGGACGGCCACGACCGGGTCAGCGGGATCGCGTACCGGGAGACCGACACCGCCGGGCTGGATCCGGCGGAGCTGGCCACCCTTCCCGGCGGTCCGCCGCCGCACGTCCTGGCCGCGGAGGACGGTGCCGTCCACGTCATCCGGTGGCTTGCCTTCGGCGCGGACGCGTACAAGCCGGTCCCCGGTGGACCGATGCCCCGGCACGCGGTGACCGGCGCGCGCCTGCCACACGGCGCCCGGCTGGTCCGGATCGGGCCCGACGGCACGGAGAGCGTCGCCGGCGAGTTCGACGCCGTCGCCCGCCGGTGGCGGGCCGACCATCCGTCCACCGTGGACCCGTACCGCGGCGAGCTCGACGACGGATGGTCGGCCGGGCACGGCGACGCGCACCACCCGGCCCTGCCCGGCCCGGACGGCGTCCATCTCCGTTCGGACGGCGGGCACCGCCTGGTGGCCTGGAACGACGTGCGGTCGCTGTCCTACCGGCAGGCGTGGTGCCGCTGGCGCGGCGACGACTACGCGGTCGTGGGCGTCCACAATGGATGGCTGCGCCTGGAGCGGCTCTCCGACGCCCACGGCCAGCACTGCCGGCTCCACCGCGCCTGGGCACCCGGGCACGAGATCGAAGATCCGCACTACGTGAAGGTCGACGCCCTCCCTACCATCTAGGGGCGCGGCCGTCGTGAACCGTTCGGAGGGGGAGCGTATGCCAGTCGTCATAGGTCATTTCGGGGCCGCGGTCGCCGCCGTGTTCGGCGTCGCCGCCGCGTTCCTGTACGTCACGACCGGCTACGACCCGGAGCACCTGACCGGCCCGCGGATCGCGGCGGCCGTCGCCGTCGTCCTGCTGGGGCTGGTGTCGCGGGTGTCGATCGCGCAGGGTGGCTTCGCCACGGCCGACTTCATCGTGCGCAACAGCGGCGTGATCGGCGCCGACGCGATCGGCAGCCGGCTGCGCGCGGCCGAGGTGCGGCTCGCCGGCATCGTGCTCACCCTCGGCGTCGTCGCGACGGGCAGCGGCTGGTGGCTGACCTCCTACGGTGAAACCGCCGACCGGCTCGTGGCCGCGCTCGTCGGCGTCTGCCTGGTGCTGCGGTCGCGCCTGTTCGAGCAGACATGGCCCGCGGTCCCGCTCGCCGTCCTGGGCGCCGGCGGCGTCGGCGTCGCCGGGTACCACCTGGTCACCGAACGGCCCACGGGGGTGATGTGGCTCACCCCGGTGGCGGTCGCGTTGGCGTTCGGCGCGCTGCTCGCCGTCCTCAAGGGACTTCCGACCCGCACGGTGCCGAGCGGACCCGGTCGCCGCCTGCTCTACTGGGGTGAGACCACGGCGATGATCGCGATGATCTGCGCGCTCGCGAACGCTTTCGCCCCCGATTGGACCGGGGACAGCGCGGCCGCGCTGGACCTGGCCGGCCGGGTCACGCCGTGAAGCACTGGCCCGAGCGGGTGTATCTCGGCGACACCGCCACCGAGGTCGGTGGCGGCTCCCCCGCGGTGGAGCCGACGACCGGGCCGGCGGATCCCGAGCTGGTGGCGCTGGCCGCGATGGCCGACATCGGCATGGCCGCACCGCCGTCCCCGTGGCGGCCGCCGTTCCGGTCGGCTCCACTCGATCCGGTCCGACACGGTGGTGCGCAGGCGCCGACGGAGATGGCCGAGCCCGTCCCCGCGCCCGCTACCGAGGCAACCGACGACCGCGACGTGCCGCTCGACGGTCCCGGACCGATCGAAGGCCTCGCGTGGCGCGACGACCTGGCCTGGGTCGACGACCCGCCCGGCGACGGCCTGGGCCGGGTCGGCGCTCCCGCACCGACCCCCACGGACGGCGGAACCACCGACCTCGGCACCGAAGCCCGCCCGGACGCGACGGAACGCACAGGCCGCACAGGCGGGGAGCGCCCGTGGGCCGCCCCCGCCCGACCGGACCCGGGCCGGGCGAGCCCGTGGGCCGCCCCGTCCCGCCCCCGGTTCGCCGCGGAACGCGGACCCGCCACGGAGCCTGGACCCGCCACGGAGCGCGCACCCCTCGAGGAACGCGGACCCGTCGCCACACCCGCACACCCGTACGGTCCGGACCCGGTCGGAATCGAGATCGGCACCGACGCGCTGCCGACGTTGGCCCCGACGCTGGAACCGACACCGACACCGGCCCCGACACCGGCCCCGACACCGGCCCCGCCCCCGACGCTTCCCGCACACGCCGACCGGCCACCGCTCCCCGGAACCGTGACAGCCGCTCTCGAGCCGTGGGGCCCCGCCGCGGTGACAACATCCCCCGAGCCGTGGGGCCCGGCCGCGGTGACAGTCGCTCCCCCGCCGCCCGCACCTCCGCGGACGCTGACGCCTCCGGCACCCGCGCCGCCGCCTGCGCACCGGGGGACGTCCCGCCCGGCCATCGCCGACCGGCTGCGCGACCTCGCCGACGCCGATGGTGACAACGGGATCGGCGGTCGTCTCCTCACGATGGTGCGGACCGCCACCGGCGGGCTGGCCGACCCGGGCGCGCTGGAGGCACAGGGCCTGGACCGCGCGCTGGTCGAGGCCGTCTGCCTCACCCAGCCGCGGCCCCGCGTGATCGGAGTGCTCTCCGGCAAGGGCGGGACCGGCGCCACCACGACAGCCGCCGGGATCGCGCTCACCCTGGCCGCGTTGCGCGACGACGACACGTTGCTGGTCGACGCCCGCAGTGGCAGCGCGTCCCTGGCCACCCGGCTGGCCGGCCGCGTGGCGCCCAACGTCGCGGACCTGATCCGGGACCCGTATCTCACGCCGCTCGCCACGACGGGCGGCCTGCGTGTCCTCGACGGCACACCGTGGTTCGACGCGGCCGGCGAGGATCTGGTCACCGTGCTGGAGCCGTTGACCGGCCGGCACGGGTTCACCGTCGTGGACCTCGGCAACGACATGTCCGGCGGGGCGGGGTCGGCGCTCGCCGCGGCCGACCAGCTGGTGGTGGTCACCGGAACCGACCAGACGTCGATGGACGCGACCCGGATCGCCTTCGACCGGATCCGGCCGGGGGCCGACGGCACCCGGCTCGGCGACGCGGTCGTCGTGATCGTGTGCACGCGTCCCGGGTCACACGCCCGCATCGGCCGCATGCTGCGCGGTGAGCTCAGCGCCGACGTGGCCCGCATCGTGACGGTGCCGTACGACCGGGCCCTCGCGTCCGGCGGCCCGATCGACATGTCGCGGTTGAGCCGGCGCACGCGCCGCGCGTACCTGACGGTCGCGGCGCTTCTCGGTGACCCCCGGTGATCCCGCCGGCCCGGGCCGGAAGCGCGGAAAAGACAAGCGACTAGCTACACACGAAACCGTTCGGGGGCGATACTCTGTCTTGCGTTCACACCGGCGCGGGAGGACTCGACATGGCCCAGTACACGGTCATCATTTCGTCTGCCGACAACCAGGCGGAGACCGTCGTGTCGGTCGACTCGGTGGCCGGTGAACCGCGGGTGACGCAGGTGGCGGTCCGGTCGCGCGAGGGAGCCGACATCGCCCTGCACCCGATGCCCGACATCGACCTGCAGCTGCTCCTGCGCGCGCTGTGGCCGTCGGGCGAACCCGACGACGCGCCGCCCACCAGGGCCGCGCCCAGACGGTCCAGCGGCCGGAAGCCGGCGGCGACCACGCCGCGCACGGCACCGGCGAACGCGAAGGCGAAGTCGAAGGCCGGGACGCAGCAGCCACCCGTCCGGGCCGGGCGCGTCTACCGCCGCATGCCCGACGACCTCGCGGAGGTCTACGCCGAGCACGGCACCGTCGTTGCCGTCGCGAAACACTACGGCGTGCCGAGGCACACCGCGCAGGGGTGGATCGGTCGGCTGCGGGCCAGCAGCGCCGGGTCCGAGTAGACCCGACACCCGACGGTCTCGACCACGTGCCGACGACAGGACCCGGTTGGTTCGCCGAGATGACCCGACTGACCACGAACCTGCTCGACCCGGCCGCGCTCGCCGCCCTGAACGGCGAGCGCGACGTCGTCGCCGCGGTGCGCACTCCGCAGGAGCATCCGTGGGTGGTCGGCGTGGTCGCCAGCCGGCCCGGGGTCGGCGCGACGACCACCGCGCTCGGTACCGCCACCGTTCTCGCCGCCCTGCGCGACGACGGTGTCGCGGTGGCCGGCATCCGGGCCGCGGACGCGCGCCTGACCACCCCGATCGGCCACCCACCCACCCGGCGGCTGTCCGACCTGGGTGCCAGCGTGCCCGGCGACGTGCCGACGGCGGCCGGCGTCCTGGTCGTGGGCGGACCGGCGGCCGGCCACCCGATGCTCGACGCCGAACTGCACAACGCCGTCGACGTGCTGACCTTCGGCCACCGCTACCTGCTGTTCGACATCGGCGACGACCGGTCCGACGTCGGGCAGGCCGCGCTCGCCTGTGTCGACGCGGTCGTGCTGGTCACCGACTCCGCCGACCAGGTCGAGCCGGCGCTCGACCGGATCCTGCGCGCCGCTCCGGGCGTCGGCGGAACGACCGCCGCCGCCATCGTCGGTGGTCGCGGCGTCGACCGGCACCGCACCGTCGAGCGCCTGCGCGGGTTCGACGTGACGGCCGACCGCGTCGTGGAGGTCCCCGGTGGCCCCGTACGCACGGCCACCAGGGTCGCGTACCTGCAGCTCGCAGCCCTGTTGGGCGCCGCCACCCGGTCATGATCCTTCGCGGTGATAACATCGACCGCGAGGTATCTGCTTTGGGGGCTGCGTGCGGATTCTTCTCGTCGAAGATGACTTCCGGCTCTCCAGCGTCGTCGTGTCGACCCTCAGGCGCGCCGGCTACGAGGTCACCCACGTGCCGACGGTCGCCGATGCCCTGACGGCGCCGACCTGCGACCTCATCCTGCTCGACCTCAACCTGCCCGACGGCGACGGGCTCGCGCTGTGCCGCCGGCTGCGCCGCGACAGCGACGTGCCGATCATCGTGCTGACCGCGCGCGGCGACGAGAACGCCCGCATCGCCGGCCTCCACAGCGGCGCCGACGACTACATGGTCAAGCCGTTCAGCCTCGGTGAGATGCGGGCACGGATGGACGCGGTGCTGCGGCGCGCCCGACCCCGCGCGGCCGGCGTGCGGGACCTCGGCCCGCTCCGCGTCGACCTCGACGGCCGCGCGGCCACCGTCGACGAGGTGCCGGTTCCGTTGACCCGCAAGGAGTTCCACCTTCTGGCTCTGCTGGCCGCCGAACCGGGTGTGGTGGTCAACCGCGACCGTCTCATCGCCGAGGTGTGGTTGGCGTCGGGGCCGGGCGTCTCCCGCTCGCTCGACGTGCACATGGCCCGGCTACGGACCAAACTGGGCGATGCCGTCCGCCTGGAGACCATCCGCGGCGTCGGCTACCGGATCACGCCGGCCCGCCGGACGCCTGTCACCGACTGAATACCTGCGGGGGTCACCCGCCGCTTCCCGATGGCGTTGGCACCCTGACCCCGGGCACGTACCGGCCCAGAATGGCGTCGCCCAGGACCGTCGCGACACCTCCGAGAACCGGGCGGACGCGCCGGTCGAACCGTTCGTCGTCACTGGCGTAGGGGCTCATTCTGAGGATCAGCCGCAGTTCCACGTCGACACCGCGGGTGTCGAGCACCCCGTCCCACCCCAGGACGTGACTGGTGGACCGTCGCACGCGCAGCGTCAGCCCCGACTCGAGCGGAATGGTGGCCGTGTCGCACCGGTCCGGAGTGCCGGCGGTCGGGCTCGAGGTCCCGTCGGGCCGTAGGCGGAGATCGATGCCGAGCTCGTAGTCGGTCGGTGGATCGCCGTCGGGCTCGTACCGCCACGTGCCGCGACAGCCGGCGTGGAGCGGATCCTGTGCGTTCGACGTCCGCTCTGCACTGGCCCGAACGTAGCGGAGCGCGTCGACGCACGCCTGCCGAGAATCGCCGTGTCCATCGGTGGACCGGTGGGCGGGACCGGAACGGACACGACCGGGCTGGACCCCCGGTGTCCGGCTCATCGGTCCCCCATCGACACGCGGAGATGCCAACCTAGCACCGCGTGCGGACGATCCCGTGGCGCGCCAACCACCCGCGTCGACGTCAGAGCGCGGCGCTGAACGTCGCCAGGTTGCGCGCCCGCGTCGCCAGGTCGGAGAAGTCCTCGTCCGGGAACGCCGCGGCGAGGAAGTCGACATGCCGACGAAGGTCGGGCCGGTGGGGTCCGGAGAACCAGGGATCGGCCGGGTCGGCGTAGAGGTACTGCCAGTGCAGGAAACCGCGGGTGCGGAGCATGGCGTCGAGATAACCGCGGTATCCGGCGCCGTCGAAGCCGTAGAGCGTGTGCTCCCCGCAGTCCACCGGGTCGTAGGCGTCGAGCCGACTCGAGGCGGGCCTGCGGCTGCCCGGCCACTGCGCCGCGGTCACGTGGTCCGGGACCCGGCCGACGCACACCATGGCCAGGTTGGTCAGCCAGAACTCGCCACCGATCGACCGGTCCCCGACCGCCGACCACGCCAACCCCAGGCCGTCGAACCGGTGGAAGTTACGACCCATCCCCACGCCGAAGTCGATGCCCGCAACGGTCCGGATCGTGTCGAGCATGTGCCCGGGTCCGGTCAGCCAGGCGGTGACCGATCCCTCCACGGCCAGGTCCACCCGGAACGCGGGATGCGACCGCACCTCCGCCAGGGTCGCCCGCACCCGCTCTTCGAACTCCGTCATCCACTCCCCCGCGCCGACGACCCGCGATGACCGGTCGGACGCCGGTCAGCCCGCGGCGTGCTCGGCATCGTCGAGCCACCGCAGGTACCACGCCGCGAAGTTTACGGACGTCGAGCCGCCCGGACCGACCACCGGGCGCAGGTCGAGACAGTCGGCCCGCGGATCGTCCCACATCTGCCCCCGGGCGGGCCCGCTCACCACGAGCCACGTGCGCTGGGCGCAGCCGAGGTGCTCCAGGCAGATCGCCCCACCCGGACAGAGGATGGATCCGGCGCCAGCGACGATCGGGTCCCGCCGGGACCGAAACTTTCGTGATGCACGCGTCGCACGACTGACGAAGCGCTCACTCATTCGGTGCCCACACCGGCGCTGACCTCGGTCCCATCACGCTTTACACACCCCGGGTCGAGAAATATGTTTCCGAAATATTTCTGAAAGGTGTTGCCCGTGAGCAGGGCGGATGGCAGCATCGACGATGCTTAATTTCTCACCCCCAACATCGGTCCCCGCCACTGCCGGGCGCTGGCCTGAAAAGGAGATCACGGTGGTCACAAGCCCTTCCGCCCCACCGGGCGGGCCCCGGCGGAAGAGATCGCAGGTCAGCAGAGTGCTGACCGCCGGTGTGGTCGGCGTCCTGGCGGCGGCCACGGCCGTGGTGGCCATGACGTCGGCGAACGCGGCGGAGAGCACCCTGGGTGCGGCGGCCGCGCAGTCGGGCCGCTACTTCGGCACGGCGATCGCCGCCAGCCGGCTCAGCAACTCGCAGTACAGCACGATCGCCGGTCGCGAGTTCAACATGATCACGGCCGAGAACGAGATGAAGCCGGACGCCACCCAACCCCAGCGGGGGCAGTTCAACTTCAACTCCGGCGACCAGATCTACAACTGGGCCACCCAGCGCGGGCTGAAGGTACGCGGCCACACCCTCGCCTGGCACGCGCAGCAGCCCGGGTGGATGCAGAGCCTGTCCGGCTCCGCCCTCCGCCAGGCGATGATCGACCACATCAACGGGGTGATGGCCCACTACCGGGGCAAGTTGCACTCGTGGGACGTGGTCAACGAGGCGTTCAACGAGGACGGCAGCCGCCGCTCGTCGAACCTTCAGGGGACCGGCAACGACTGGATCGAGGTGGCGTTCCGCACCGCCCGTGCCGCCGACCCGACCACGAAGCTCTGCTACAACGACTACAACATCGAGAACTGGTCGTACGGCAAGACCCAGGGCGTCTACCGCATGATCCAGGACTTCAAGTCACGGGGCGTGCCGATCGACTGCGTCGGGCTGCAGACCCACTTCACCGGCGGCAGCTCGCTGCCGAGCAACTTCCAGACGACGCTGTCGAGCTTCGCCGCCCTCGGCGTGGACGTGGCCCTGACCGAGGTCGACGTCACCAACTCCTCGACATCGCAGTACGCCGGCCTGACCCAGGCGTGCCTGAACGTGCCGCGCTGCATCGGGATCACGGTGTGGGGCGTGCGTGACAGCGACTCGTGGCGGTCCGGCGAGAGCCCGCTGCTGTTCGACGGCAACGGAAACAAGAAGGCCGCGTACACGTCGGTGCTGAACGCCCTCAACTCCGCCGCCCCCACCACGCCGAGCTCGGGCCCGTCCTCGAGTTCGTCGCCCGGCCAGCCGGGTGGCTCGGGCACGATCGCCGGAGTGGCGTCGGGCCGGTGCATCGACGTGCCGAACGCGTCGCAGACCAACAACACGCGGGTACAGCTCTACGACTGCCACGGACAGACCAACCAGCAGTGGACCTACACCTCGGGTAAGCAGCTGCGGGTCTACGCCAACAAGTGTCTCGACGCCAGCGGCGGCGCGACGGCCAACGGCACCGGCATCATCATCTACGACTGCAACGGCCAGGCCAACCAGCAGTGGAACATCAACGCCAACGGCACGATCAGCGGTGTGGCGTCGGGCCGGTGCCTGGACGTGTGGGGCACTGCCAACGGGCAGCAGGTCCAGCTGTACGACTGCCACGGGCAGACCAACCAGCAGTGGCGGACCAACTTCTCGGGTGGCCCGTCCTCCGGGCCGTCGGGGTCGCAGTCCTCGTCGGCCCCGCCCCAGACCGGCTGCGCGCTTCCCTCGACGTACCGCTGGTCGTCGACCGGGCCGCTGACGAACCCGCAGAACGGGTGGCTGTCGCTCAAGGACTTCACCAACGTCGTCTACCAGGGCAAGCACCTGGTCTACGCGACGAACGTCAACAGCTCCGGCAACTACGGCTCGATGAACTTCGGTCTGTTCACGAACTGGTCGGACATGGCCTCAGCCAGCCAGAACGCCATGAGCCAGGGCACCGTGGCACCCACGCTGTTCTACTTCGCGCCACGGAACGTGTGGATCCTGGCGTACCAGTGGGGCCCGACCTCGTTCAGCTACAAGACGTCGAGCGACCCGACCAACCCCAACGGCTGGTCCTCGGCACAGACGCTGTCCACCGCCAGCCTTCCCGACGCCCCGTACGGCGTGATCGACCAGACCGTCATCGCCGACGACCAGAACATCTACCTGTTCTTCGCCGGTGACAACGGCAAGATCTACCGGCAGAGCATGCCGATCGGGAACTTCCCCGGCAGTTTCGGCTCGAACTACACGACGATCATGACCGACACCGTGCAGAACCTGTTCGAAGGGGTCGAGGTCTACAAGGTGCAGGGCCAGAACCAGTACCTGATGATCGTCGAGGCGCGGAGCAGCTCCGAGCAGCGCTACTTCCGCTCGTTCACGTCCACCAGCCTCAGCGGGTCGTGGACCCCGCAGGCCGCCACCGAGAACAACCCGTTCGCCGGTAGGGTCAACGCGGGCGCCACCTGGACCAACGACATCAGCCACGGTGACCTGGTCCGCACCAACCCCGACCAGACCAAGACCGTCGACGCGTGCAACCTCCAGCTCCTCTACCAGGGGAAGGACCCCAGCGCCGGAGGCGACTACAACCGGCTGCCGTGGCGGCCCGGTGTACTGACCCTGCAACGCTAGGAAAAGCCCGACCGACCCAGCGTGTCCGGCGCCGCCCAGGTGCCGGACACGCTGGCGTATCCGGCGGGCTCGTCGCGCGGCTACCGGATCCGGATGAGCGGACCTCGACGCCACGTGCGAGCTGGCACGATCGGCATCATGGCCGACGAGCGTCGCTACCCCTTCGTTCCACGATCCAACAGGTACCTCGAAGCCGGTCAATACTGGGCGGTCCCACTGTCGAACGGACGCTTCGCGTGCGGACGGGTCATGGCGGTGCCGGCCTTCGGCCCCAAGGACCGGGTCGGTGCCGTCATCGGGTTGATGGACTGGGTCGGCGACGATCCGCCCACCGCCGACCGGATCGCCGGTCACCAGGTCCTCGAACAGGCCAAGTCCCGGTTCGACGCGATCACCCGCACGGGCGGCGACGTGCTCGGCACCAGGCCACTCGAACTCGACGGCCTGGTGCCGATCCTGTACGACGGCGTCCACGTCGGAGCGGTCGCCAGAGTCTGGGGCTCCCTGGCGATCAGCGACCTCGCCGAGCGGTACCTCATCCCGTGACGGGCAGCCTTCCCCGCGGGGTCAGCGGACCACCACGAACCGCCACTTCTGGTAGAGGCTGGACGACGAGGTCGCGTTCATCCGAACGCCCTGGCTGACACTGCCGTCCAGGGAACGGCGGACGCCGTACGCCAGGTTCGACAGGTGGTTCCCCGATTCGTCCTCTATCCACTCCTGCCAGTCGTTCTCGTTGCACGGCAGCAGCCGCGCACCGGACGAGACGCTGCCGTCCAGGCAGTACCGGAAGTCGCTGCCGACGTTCCTGAGCTCGAACGAGTGCAGGCCGATCCAGATCTGGGCCCATTGCTGGTAACGGCTGGCGGTGTTGCACCTCATCATGCGGACGCCCTGGGAGACACTGCCGTCCAGGCAGAGCGTCGAACTGCTGCCGTTCTTCAGCCAGACGCCCTCCGCGGGCGCCGCGGCGCGGGCCGGTTGGACGATCGTCGACGGGGCCAGCACCAGCGCGACGACGGCGGTCGCGAACCGGGCGAGCACACTTCTACGCACATCATTCCCTTCGAGAGTCGGACCACGATCGTGCCCGGGCGGATCGCAGCGGGTCCGGATCACAAACGAATCCAAACGTCGAGGTCGGTTTCCCCCGTTCACCGACGCGTAGATTGACCGCCGTGGAATCGGACTTCACCCGCCTGCAGACCGCGTTCGACGTGTTGGAGGCCCGCGGCTACGGGGACAACCGGGCGTCCGGGTGGGGCATCTGCTGCACGTCGTGTGCGCATGCCGAAGCCGACCGGGGACCGAAGGGCTACGTGGTCACCCCACCAGCAGTCCTACGGCAGCGCCTTCTGGAGCGGGCCGTCGGGCCAGCCGTGGCCGGACGTGGTGGTGGCCGAGGTCGACGCGGCCCGTCCGCATCTGCTGCCCCACCTGCGCGACGCCGACGCGGCGCTCGCCGACCGCGACGACCTGACCGACGCCGAGCGGGACCAGCTCGCCCACGCGTTGCGCACCGCGTGGCTGGCCACCACCCCCGACCGGCGGTGGCTCGACGAGGGCCTGGCCTACGAGCGCGAACACCGCTGGCACACCCTGCGCGCACCGCTGTGCCTGTACTGGCACGCAGACGGAGGTCCCGACGAACCGGTCGACGTCCTGCGCGCCGCGGGCCTGACCGTCGACCCGCCCGGGAACGACGGCACGGCCATCGTCGTCCGCCCTGCCGGCGGGCCGCACCCGCC